>PDSY01000001.1 GCA_002747105.1 Flavobacteriales bacterium
ACTATTCCATAAACCTTAAAAAATAAACCCCGAAAAAAAATGTCCTTTTTTCGGGGTTTTTATTGAGTTGTGCTTACTTTTTCAACACTCCTTTCAAAAATTGAGCAGTAATGCTTTTTTTAGATTTGATAATTTCCTCAGGTGTTCCTTCAGCAACGATTTGACCACCATTTATTCCTCCTTCGACACCAATATCAATAATATGGTCAGCGAGCTTTATTACATCTAAATTATGTTCAATAATAATAAACGAATTTCCTTTTTCTATCAACTGCTGAATAGCATCCATGAGTACTTTTACATCCTCAAAATGCAATCCCGTTGTAGGTTCGTCCAAAATATAAAGGGTATTACCTGTCTGTCTTTTGGATAGTTCCGTAGCGAGTTTTATCCGCTGAGCTTCCCCTCCCGAAAGTGTTGTAGAAGGTTGCCCCAAAGCAATATATCCCAAACCAACAGCTTGTAAGGTTTTTACTTTATTATAAATTTTCGGAATCGGTTGGAAAAACTCCACCGCCTCGTTAATCGTCATTTCCAAAACATCAGAAATAGATTTTCCTTTATACCTTACCTCCAAAGTTTCTCGGTTAAATCGCTTTCCATTACAAGTTTCACAATGCACATAAACATCAGGTAAGAAGTTCATTTCTATGACTTTAAGCCCTCCTCCTTGACAAGTTTCGCATCTTCCTCCTTTTACATTAAAGGAAAATCTCCCTGCTTTGTAACCTCTAATTTTACTTTCTGGCAAATTGGCAAAAAGACTTCTAATATCAGTATAAAGTCCTGTATAAGTTGCTGGGTTCGACCTCGGTGTTCTACCAATAGGCGCTTGATCTACATCTACAATTTTATCAATATTTTCTAATCCTTCAATTGATTGATAAGGCAAAGGTTTCTTGACCGCTCTATAAAAATGATGATTTAAAATCGGGTACAAAGTACCGTTAATCAGCGAAGATTTCCCACTTCCCGATACGCCTGTAACCACGACTAATTTTCCCAAAGGAACATCTAAATCAACATTTTTGAGGTTGTTTCCTTTCGCTCCTTTTAAGAGTATATGTTTTCCATTTCCCGCTCGTCTTTGATTAGGAATAGCAATTTCTTTTTGACCATTAATATACTGAGCCGTTGTTGTATCTGCTTTCAATAAAGCTTTTGGACTTCCTTGCCAAAGAATTTCTCCACCGTGTTTCCCCGCTCTTGGTCCTATGTCAATAATATGGTCGGATTGCAAAATCATATCTTCATCGTGTTCCACCACCAAAACCGAATTGCCTAAATCTCGTAAATTCTTTAACGAACTGATAAGTCTTTCGTTATCTCGCTGGTGCAAACCAATTGAAGGTTCGTCCAAAATATATAAGACATTCACCAACTGGGAACCGATTTGAGTAGCCAAACGAATCCGCTGAGATTCTCCTCCAGAAAGTGTTTTTGAACTTCTATTTAAACTCAAATAATCCAAACCTACATCTAATAAAAACTGAAGCCGAGTTTTGATTTCTTTTAAAATTTCTTTTGCAATAATCGATTGAGCATCAGAGAATTTATCTTCAATTTCTATCAACCAATCTTTGAGTTCAGAAAGACTCATTGCATTGACCTCCGCAATGTTTTTTCCATCAATTTTAAAACTCAAACTCGATGCTTGTAACCTCGCTCCATGACAAGATGGACAAACTTCCTCACTTGTAAAATGCCTTTCCAATAAAGTGGCATTGTAGTTAGCCTTTTGCTCAATCATTTGCTCAATGGTAGCAACTAAACCTTTAAACTTTATTTTTATTTTTTTGGTGATTCCAGCATGAGGCATTTTTTTCACTTTCTCCACCTCTATTCCATGATAAATTGCATTGATGATTTTTGGCGATAAATCTTGAAAAGGCGTGGTCATTTTTTCATCAAAATACTCGAAAATTTGTTCCAAAATATTCGAAAGCCATTTTTTAGATTTAATATCCTGAAGTGGCAATAAAGCTTTTTCTATTGGAAATTGTGTTTTTTCTACAAATAAACCTGTATTGACTTTTTTTATCATTCCTAAGCCCTTACATCTTTTACAATTTCCCTTTGGCGAATTAAAAGAAAAGGTATTAGGTTCGGGTAAAGCCAAGGCATTTCCTGTATCTTCGTCCATTAAATTTTTAGAAAAATACTGCACTTCATCTTGTCCCAAAACCTGAATTCCCACAATTCCTTCTCCCATTTCCAGAGCTGTCCTTAAGGATTTTGCCATTCGGTTTTCCATCGAAGGTTCACCGACTATCCAACGATCAATGACAATATCAATATCATGGGTTTTATATCGGTCAAGTTTTAAATCGTACTCTATTTCTTGTAATTCTCCATCAATTCTGGCGTGTCCGTAGCCCTTTTTAGCCATCTGAACGAATAACTCGTGATAATGTCCTTTCCTCGCTTTAATCACAGGAGCAAGGAGCATTACCTTTTGTCCATCATATTGGTTTTGAATGGTTTCTAAAATTTGTTCTTCTGTATAACTAATCAGTTTTTTTCCAGAATGCACCGAATACGCATCGGCAACACGAGCGTACAATAATCTTAAAAAATCGTATAATTCGGTAATTGTTCCTACGGTAGAACGAGGATTTTTGTTGGTGGTTTTTTGTTCAATGGCGATTACTGGTGACAAACCTTCAATTTTATCAACATCGGGTCTTTCTAAACCTCCTAAAAACTGACGAGCATACGCCGAAAAAGTTTCTATATACCGTCTCTGACCCTCAGCAAAAATAGTATCAAAAGCCAAAGAAGACTTTCCGCTCCCTGAAAGCCCTGTAACAACAACCAACTGATTACGAGGGATTTTAACATCAATATTTTTTAAATTATGCTCCCTTGCTCCAAAAATCTCTATATATTCTTGCATTTCGCTCATATCCTATTTTCCTGACTGGCAAAAATACGGATTATTATTGATAAATCATTTTATTTAATCTTTTAGTCCACTAAAATACTTCTTAAGTATATCACTTAAAATATTAACAACCAAGACCTCAAATTGATTAAATAAAACAACATATTGCTTCAACCTGTTTATAAATCACAATGAAAGTTTAACAATTATTATACAGTAATTTTGCTTTATCCTCTAACCAAAGACCTATATTTTGTCCTACTAAAGCTCAATAAGTTGATCTATCCTGCCAATTTGGCACACAAAATAAAATGGTATAAAATTGGAGATGTAGAAAGTGAAAATTAAAGTGAAAATTAAAAAAAGTAATAATATTATGAGTAAAATTATTGGAATTGATTTAGGTACAACCAACTCTTGTGTAGCAGTAATGGAAGGGAAAGACCCAGTGGTGATCCCAAATGCAGAAGGAAAAAGAACAACACCATCTATCATTGCATTTACGGAAGATGGAGAGCGAAAGGTGGGAGACCCAGCAAAAAGACAAGCGGTTACCAATCCACAAAAAACCATTTATTCTATCAAGAGATTTATGGGAAGTCAGTTTTCTAAATTGACAGCAGAGGATAAAAATGTACCTTATCAATTGGTAGCAGGTACAAACGATGCCGTAAAAGTAAAAATAGACGACAGAGAATATACCGCTCAAGAAATTTCTGCAATGACACTTCAAAAAATGAAGAAAACAGCAGAAGATTATTTAGGACAAGAAGTGACGAGAGCCGTAATTACTGTTCCTGCATACTTTAACGATGCCCAAAGACAGGCAACTAAAGAAGCAGGAGAAATTGCAGGTCTTAAAGTAGAAAGAATCATCAACGAGCCTACTGCCGCAGCATTGGCTTATGGATTGGATAAGAGTGACAAAGAACAAAAAGTGGCGGTTTATGATTTAGGAGGAGGAACTTTTGATATCTCTATATTAGATCTTGGAGATGGCGTTTTTGAAGTACTTTCTACCAATGGGGACACACACCTTGGAGGAGATGACTTTGATAATGTAATCATCAATTGGTTAGCAGAAGAGTTTAAAGCTGAAGAGCAAGTAGATTTAAAAGCTGATCCTATTGCACTTCAAAGATTGAAAGAAGCAGCAGAAAAAGCAAAAATCGAATTATCTGCATCTCCACAGACGGAAATCAACTTACCTTATATCACAGCAACAGCATCAGGTCCTAAACACTTGGTTAAAACTTTATCAAGAGCGAAGTTTGAGCAATTGTCAGCTGATTTAGTAAGAAGATCTATGGAGCCTTGTAAAAAAGCATTAAACGATGCAGGACTTTCTGTAAGTGATATCGATGAAGTGATTTTAGTAGGAGGTTCTACAAGAATCCCAATTATCCAAGAAGAAGTAGAAAAATTCTTCGGTAAAAAGCCATCAAAAGGAGTGAATCCAGATGAAGTAGTTGCCGTAGGTGCAGCCATCCAAGGAGGAGTATTGACAGGAGATGTAAAAGATGTATTATTATTAGATGTAACACCTCTTTCTTTAGGAATTGAAACAATGGGTTCTGTATTTACTAAATTAATTGATGCGAATACCACTATCCCAACTAAAAAATCTGAGGTATTCTCTACCGCAGCGGATAATCAACCAGCAGTAACGATTAGAGTAGGACAAGGAGAAAGACCAATGTTCAACGATAATAAGGAAATTGGTAGATTTGAATTAACAGATATTCCACCAGCACCAAGAGGAGTTCCTCAAATTGAAGTAACTTTTGATATTGATGCAAATGGTATATTACATGTTTCAGCGAAAGATAAGGGAACAGGAAAAGAACAATCGATTAAAATTCAAGCCTCTTCAGGTCTTTCTGATGAAGAAATCGAAAAGATGAAGAAAGAAGCGCAAGAAAACGCTTCAGCAGATGCTAAAAGAAAAGAAGAAGCAGACCTTATCAACAAAGCAGATGGTTTAATCTTCCAAACTGAAAAGCAATTGAAAGAATTTGGAGATAAATTATCAGCAGATAAGAAATCAGCAATTGAAACGGCTCACTCAGAATTGAAAACGGCTTACGAAGCAAAAGATATGGAAGCGATTAAAACCAAAACCGAGGCATTAGATGCAGCGTGGATGGCAGCTTCTGAGGAATTGTACAAAGCTCAAGCAGAAGCTAATCCACAAGCAGGTGCAGAGCAAGCACAAGGTGGAGGAAACGATGCTGGAGATAATGTAGAAGATGCAGACTTCGAAGAAGTGAAGTAAGTTTGATTAGAAACAATCACTAAAATTATAGTAAATCGTAGTAAATGAAATGTTTACTGCGATTTTTGTTTTTTGGTCATTATATTTACGAAAAATTTTAGGCTCAAATCCTGCAATGATACATAAAATTGATAATGACAATCAAGTATCACCAAACTCAAATGCACTACACAAAAAGGTTGGGAATTGTGTTATTTGAATAGAATAGATGATTTTTACTATTGTAAAGTTTTCTTTATTATCTTATCAAAAGCGTTAGATTTTATAAAACTGTATCTTTTTTTATTCACTTGAATTTTTTCTAAAAATCCTAATTCTACTAATTTTTTCAAATCCATTCTTGCAGTATAATTAGAAATCTGAAATCTATTTTCTATATCTTTAATACTTAAAACTCTATCGGAATCATCATATAATAATTTTAAAATTTGAGCAGTTCGTTCATTAATTTCAGGAATTTTCATAAAACGCCCTGATTGATAAACTTCTTTTTGCTTTTTATAAATATAATCTTTTAATGAATAATAGGCTTTTTCCATCGTTTTAAGATGATAAGTGATAAAATAACTTAAATCATTCTCATCTTTTTCAGTATATAAATAAGATTTTTCATATTGATTTTTCGTATCTTTTATAATTCTTGAAATGGATAAATATTCTGTCAGCCAATATCCTTTTTTAAGCATATACCAATAAAATAATGCTCTCGCAGTTCGTCCATTTCCGTCAGTAAAAGGATGAATCCAGCCTATCATAAAATGGATGATACACCCTTTAATGATAGGGTGAATAAATTTTTCAGTATCATTATTAAAGAAAAAACAAATATCTTCTATTAGTTTTTCTAATTCCTTTTGTGGTGGTGGCATATGTACAATTTCAGCTTGTGTATAATTTACCACACGAACATCATCACTTTTTCTAAAAGCCCCTTCTTCCTGACTACTATCCAATGTATTATTTGTAATAAGTTTGTGAATTTCCAACAAATTTTCAGGTGTTAAATCCTTATCTTTATGCTGAACAATATGTTTCATTGTAATATAATTGTTCATAATCATTAAGTCAGATTTGTTTTTTGGCTTTTTCTCCAAACGAATCATCTCTTTTGCCTTTTTTCGTGTGGTATTTGCACCCTCCATTTGGCTACTTGAAATAGATTCTTCAATCAAGGAACTAATGATGTATTTTGTTTTATCTGTTTCTGCAATTCCGATATTACTTCCGAGCGTTCCTCCAAAGTGCATATCAAATAAATGTAATGCTTGTTGAATAAAATCCGTCACCATAAATTGAAATGAATACTTTCCAAAATCAAGTTTTTTAGCATTTAATCTTCGGTGTAATTTTATCGCACTCCATAATTTTTCAGGAACATAAGACTTTGATTTATATTTCACTTTATCCCAAAAAAGGTAGTCGTTCTGAATTTTTTTTAAAAGTCCATTTTCTTGAATTTCAACAAGTAACGAAATAATTTCTTTTTTATCAATATATTTAGGAGCATCTTCCATAACAATTTGTTTTAAAACACAAAAATACATAAAAATTGCGAGATTTTAACAAAATCTCGCAATTTTTACTTTTTTTTCAATCCTCAACAATCCCAATTTCCTCCTCCATCAATCCATACAATTTATAAACCGTAGTATCAATTTGTTTGTCGGTTTGTGTGATTTGCATTTGGATACAGGCGGCTTTTTCTTGCATTTCTAAAAAGAAATCTTCCCACTCGGTTTTCTCTGAAAGTGAGAGTTTTATTTTCTTCTTTTTGAGTTCCTTTACAAACTCGGCAAAAGACAACAAATACCAATTCTATAACTTTTTGGGTAATTTCTCTAACTCCTCAAATTTTCGCTGAATAGTTCTTACAAATTTACCACTAACTTCTTGTAAATTTTTATGGAATTATAGCATTTGCTAAGAATATTTATTAAAGGTTGCATATCTACTTGAAAAATATTTCCTTGCATTTTTCCTTTATATTTTAACCAAAACTTAATTAAAGTTAAGTTCAAAATAGAAACTAAATAACTTAAATCAACTCTTTCAGTTTTTATTATATTGAATATTCTATTTACATAACAATCAACAAAACTAAAAGAAGGTTTTTGACATTTTCTAATTGACGAATTTTATTTCCTAAAAATATTTTTTCATCTCTTGACCTATGAAGTCCATAAGGTTTATTTGCTGATGTTTTTTAAACCAAAATATTCAAACTCTTAGGTAAAACTTTTATGTGAATTGGAGAAAGTATTTTTCTAAAATCTCCATCGATATGCCAATTTTCGGTATTGACTTCAAAATCTACTTCCGACACTTGTAAATAAGTCGTGTATTTGTCGTTTTTCAGTCTTTTGGTAAACATTCTCGAGGCAAATAAAGCCGAATAATAAGCAGGAAATTTCTTCACCAATACCAAATCTACCAAACCATCACTTTTACTTGCCATCGGTGCGATATAAGCATTGTTTCCGAACTGCCTTGTATTGGCGATATTCAACATTAAATATTGTCCGTTATATTGTTGATATTCTTCTTTTTTAAACTGAATTCGTATCGGTTCGTATTTAAAAAATGTCTGAATAGATACCTTGACATAATTTTTTAAACCTCTACTTGTTTTTTCAAATTCTTTGACCACTTCTCCATCAAACCCTGCTCCAGAAACATTAATAGAAAAATGCTCATTGACCATAAAAGTATCTATCGCCTTGATTTTCTTTTGCTTAATCTTGGTCAGAAGCTCATCAATATCTTTTTTAAAATTCGTTTCATTAGCAAAACCATTTCCCGAACCCGCAGGAAAAATACCCAAAATTTTATTGGTATTAATCAGTTTTTGAGCCACCGAAGAAATCGTTCCATCACCACCAATAGCGACAAAAATATCGGTATTTTCAAAATTTTCATCAATAAATTTATCTGTACCTTCTATACTTTGCGAAATAAAATAACGCAAATTTTTCACTTTTTTTTTCAAATCCTCTATCATCTCCAAATGCTTTCCATTAGAAGAATTTGGATTGATAATAAAAACGGTTCTATTCATTGAGGTTGAGATTGAGATTGAGGTTGAGATTAAAGAATTCCTTAACCTCAACCTTAGTCTTAGCCTTAATTACACATCAATATTCGCATAGATGGCATTTTTCTCGATAAATTCTCTCCTTGGTGGTACATCATCGCCCATCAACATTGAGAAAACTCTATCTGCCTCTCCTGCATTATCAATATTTACTTGTTTTAAAATTCTATTTTCAGGATTTAAAGTCGTGTCCCAAAGTTGCTCTGGGTTCATTTCCCCAAGACCCTTATATCGCTGAACTTCAACTCCTTTACCTTCGTTTGACATCTCTAATGTAATCTTCTCTCTTTCTGCCTCATCATAAGCATATCGCTTATTTTTTCCTTTCTTCAATAAGTATAAAGGTGGCTGAGCGATATATACATAACCTTGCTCAATCAATTCTTTCATATATCGGAAGAAGAAAGTTAAAATCAAGGTAGAAATGTGAGAACCATCAATATCGGCATCGGTCATAATCACGATTTTGTGATAACGCAATTTAGATAAATTAAGGGCTTTGCTATCTTCCTCTGTTCCTACAGAAACGCCTAATGCGGTATAAATATTTTTAATTTCATCATTATCATATACCTTATGCATCATGGATTTTTCAACATTCAAAATCTTACCTCTCAATGGTAAAATGGCTTGAAAATGTCTATCTCGACCTTGCTTTGCCGTTCCACCTGCGGAATCTCCCTCCACTAAGAATATCTCTGAAATTTCTGGATCTTTAGATGCACAATCAGACAATTTACCCGGTAATCCTGCACCTCCCATTGGAGATTTTCTTTGTACCATTTCGCGAGCCTTTTTGGCTGCTTGTCGTGCTTTGGCTGCAAGAACTACTTTTTGTACAATTTGTTTCGCCTCATTAGGATTTTCTTCTAAGAAATTCGTAAGCATCTCACTTACAATCTTATCCACAGCACTTGACACCTCAGAGTTTCCTAATTTTGTTTTGGTCTGACCTTCAAACTGAGGTTCCATTACTTTCACAGAAACTACGGCAGTAAGTCCCTCACGGAAGTCATCTCCTGTAATTTCTACTTTTTCTTTTTGTGGAAGCCCTTGCTCATCGGCATACCTTTTCAAAGTTCTGGTTAATGCCCTTCTAAATCCTGTGAGGTGAGTTCCTCCTTCGTGAGTATTAATATTATTCACATAAGAATGTAAATTTTCACTAAATGAAGTGTTATATCTCATCGCTACCTCTACTGGAATATCATCTTTTTCACCTTCCATAAAGATGACTTTTTCCATTATTCCTTCTCTGTTGCCATCAAGATATTCTACGAATTCTTTTAGACCACCTTCGGAATAAAAAGTATCGGTTTTGAATGTTCCGTCTTCTAACTTTTCTCTTTCATCAGTGATTTTAATATTAATCCCTTTATTCAAATAGGCTAATTCTCTTAACCTCGCTGATAAAGTATCATAACTATATACTAAATGATTGAAAATACTATCATCAGGCTGAAAGAAAACGGTTGTTCCTGTACTTTCGGAAGTTCCTATTTCATCAACAGGTGTTATCGCCTTACCTTGTGAATATTTTTGTTGGAAAACTTTACCTTCTCTATTTACGGTAGCAATCAATGAAGTAGAAAGTGCATTCACACAAGAAACCCCTACTCCGTGCAGACCTCCTGACACCTTATAAGAATCTTTATCGAACTTCCCTCCTGCTCCAATTTTTGTCATTACTACTTCCAAAGCAGATTTCTGTTCCTTTTGGTGCATTCCTACAGGAATACCACGCCCATTATCGGAAACAGAAATACTATTTCCCTCGTGAATGGTTACAGTAATCGTATCACAATGACCTGCCAATGCCTCATCAATAGAGTTGTCGACTACCTCATATACCAAATGGTGCAAACCTCTTGTTCCTACATCTCCAATGTACATTGACGGTCTTAACCGTACGTGTTCTATTCCTTCTAAGGATTGAATACTATCTGCTGAATATTGTTTTTGACTCATAATTTTTTATTCGTAATAAAATACCTACAAATGTAAGGCTTTTTTTTGAGCTGTGCAAGGGTGAAAAAAACTAAAGTTTCATTGATTTTTTCAAGTTCCCTAGTATTATTTAGCACAATAAAGCATTAATAAAGAAGATTACTTTATTTAACCCAACAAAGCCCCTTAAAAAAGGAGCTTTGAGTATATTTAGCATCATTATTCTATTAGTTATTTAAAAGTAAAGCGGCTTCTTTGGCAGCATAAGTGAAAATCATATCTGCTCCTGCCCTTTTGATGCAAGTAAGACTCTCCAAAATCGCTTGATCGTTATCCAACCAGCCTTTTTCGACAGCAGCTTTTAGCATGGCATACTCACCACTAACATTATAAACGGCAATTGGTAAATCGATCTCTGTTCTAACCTTAGCAACAATATCCAAATAAGGTAACCCCGGTTTTATCATAATAATATCGGCTCCCTCTGCGATATCTTTATATACCTCATCTAACGCCTCTCTACTATTATGGAAATCCATCTGGTAAGTTTTTTTGTCCTTTGGAATAGCTTCATTTTTTTTAGGTGCAGAATCCAAAGCACTTCTAAATGGTCCATAATAAGAACTCGCATATTTGGCAGCGTAGCTCAAAATCCCCACTTCTTTAAAACCGTTTTCCTCCAATCCTGTTCTAATAGCAAGTACCCTTCCGTCCATCATATCACTCGGCGCTAAAATATCTGCTCCTGCCTCGGCGTGAGAAATCGACATCTTCACCAAAGCTTCATTGGTAGCATCATTATCCACCTTTCCATTGGTGATAATTCCGTCGTGCCCGTAGATAGAATAAGGATCTAAAGCCACATCTGGCATAATGACCATTTCAGGAACGGCATCTTTAATCGCTTTAATGGTATTTTGCATCAAGCCATTAGGGTTCCAAGCCTCTGTACCCTTATTATCTTTTAGATTTTCAGATACTTTCATATAGAGGTTAACAGCCTTGATGCCTAAACTAAAAAGTTCCTTACATTCCTTTACTGTTAAATCTAAACTTCTCCTAAAAATCCCTGGCATAGATGGAATAGGCTCTTGTTTTCCTTCCCCTTCCATTACAAACATGGGCATTACAAAATCGTTAGTCGTCAATACCGTTTCTTGCACCAAACTTCTAATGGCGGACTTTGTTCTTAGTCTTCTATTTCTTGAGTATAAAATCATTTTTATTGTTTTTTTATTCACTAAAATCTCACACGATTTTATCATTTAAAGTGACCAACAAATGTACAAAATTATTTTTCTTGGAGACTAAAACTAATCGTGATTATTTTAAAAAGTAAGATTTTATTTAAGTATTATTATTTCTTTTTTTTAACCAAGTTAATAAAAATACTAATGACAAAATTGTAAATATAACAACTGATACAAGAAACAAATACAATAGATTAGACGACCATATTTTTGGTATATAGTCAGTTAGTTTGTAGTCAGTAACTTGAAAAATATAGACTTCTTCTTCAATACCCTCTAATTTTTCTTTACCAACTATCTTACCTTTTAATATACATTTAGACATTATTTGTTCATAATGCTTTGTGAAATTTGGCGTATTGCCAGTCAAATTAAGATGATATATTTTCTCTCCATCATCAACTAAACCTGAGTGAATCGTTTCCTTAATCACCAAAAAATCAATACCTGTTGTTTGTAAAAACTCTCCATACACTTGATTTTCTTCTCTTAGGTTTGAAGTAAACGAAAACTTTGTCGGTAAAAGACAATAAATCATAAAAGCCAATACTAATAACCAGAGATAAAACAATATCTTTTTCATCTATTTTGAAATTTAACTTTTAGCATTTCTTCATTTATGTATTTTTCACTAATGATGATGAAACAAATGCGTAACGAATGCCAAGGCTATTCCCAGAATAACCCAACCGATTTTCTGCCAATCGACATTATGGTTTTTATTGCTTTCAAAAATAATCACCGAGGAAATATGCAAGAAAATACCACCGACAATCGCCAAAATATAAGGCTCAAAATTCGCTGGAAAATAACGACCCACCCATATAGCCAAAGGTGATGCCAAAGCAAAAACACCAACAATTAGCCAAGAAGAAAAGGATGAAAACTTTTTATTCCTAAATAAAAATGCGCCCAAAATGAAAGAAATTGGTAATTTATGTAAGAAAATCCCTTGTAAATAAGGCGACAAATGCTGCTCTTTCGCCAAAGGAATTCCCTCTATAAAGGCGTGAACAAATAATCCTATCACTAGCGTAAAAGGCAAAATAGTTTTCTCTCCATGATGATGAATATGTCCGTGTTCAAAGCCTTTGGTAAGATTCTCCAAAATCATTTGTAATAAAACCCCAACAATTACCCAAATACCTAAATTCAAATCGTGATGTTCATAAACTTTTGGGAAAATTTCATTGACGCAAATGCTAATTAAAAATCCAGCACTGACAATCAATAAAATTTTGACCAAACCTTCCTTCTGACCAAAATTTCGTCCCAATACAACACCCAATACAACACTGAATATAAGTACGCTAATTATCATTTTTTCACAAATACATTAATACATCTCGGAGAAGTTTCTAACTCAAAATCATTCAGTTGGTAATCTCCAAAAATCTTTTTTCTTTCAAAGCCATTTTTGTTGGCAATGCGTTCTATTTCCTCCAAAGTATGCAACTTTACTTTCTCAAAATAATGGTGCTTTTCCCCTTTATCTTCAAACGAAATATCTTTAATCACACACTGATTTTCAATTCGTTTTTTAATATCAAAATGTATTCCTTCCTTTACAATAGTAGATTGTGGCACCAATGAATTTTTAACAAATTTCTCATTTAGGAAATCCAATACAAAAAAACCATCAGCCGAAAGCGATTGATATACCGACTGAAAAACCTGATCGTCCTCCTCGCTATTTTCAAAATATCCAAAACTGGTAAACAAATTAAAAACAGCGTCTATATTTCGCTCTTTGAGTTCATCTCTCATATCGTGAACTCGAAATTTTAAAGAAGCATTTTCAAATTGCTGATTATGCAAAATACTCTCTTCCGATAAATCAACGCCTAAAACATCATATCCTAATTGATTCAGATACACCGAATGCCTACCTTTTCCACAAGCCAAGTCAATAATTTTTGAGTTTTTCGGAATTTTTAAATCATTTACTAACAAATGAATAAAATCCTCTGCTTCCTTAAAATCTCTATCTTTATATAAAATATGATAGTATGAGGTGTTAAACCACGTTTTAAACCATTCCATATTGCAAAAATAATGTAATTTTGCAAACAATGGATACAAATAATCTACAAATACAAATTAAAACGCTTTTTGGTCTTGAAAAAATCTTGGCAGAAGAAGTGAAGAAACTCGGTGGGAGAAATGTCGAAATCAGAAATAGAGCCGTTAATTGCGAGGGCGATTTAGGATTTCTCTATAAAATTAACTATTCCCTCAGAACGGCACTCAAAATTTTGGTTCCGATTCACGAGTTTAAGGCCTTTAACGAATATAAATTTTACCATAAATTATCTCAAATTAATTGGGACGATTATTTGGGGCTTCATCAGTCTTTTTCGATTGATGCCACGGTTTATTCGGAAAAATTCACGCATTCTCGTTATATGTCATTGAAAATGAAAGATGCCATTGTCGATTATTTCCGAAAAAAATACAACAAAAGACCCAATATCGATACCAAAAATCCTGATATTGCTTTTCATTTGCATATTGATAGAGATTGGGTAACGGTTTCTTTAAACTCTTCGGGAGAACCTTTATTTAAAAGAGGTTATAGGCAAAATCAAGTTAAAGCACCGATTAACGAAGTTTTAGCCAGTGGAATGCTCCAAATGGCTGGTTGGGACGGAAAAGGAAATTTCCTCGACCCGATGTGTGGAAGTGGAACACTTTTAATAGAGGCCGCAATGTTGGCAATGAATCTTCCTGCACAATTATTTAGAAAAAAGTTTGCTTTCCAAAATTGGCGAAACTACGATGAAGATTTATTCACGAAGATTAAAGAATTTAGGCTGAATAAAATCAAAGAGTTTTCAGGGAAAATTATCGGTTATGACAAAGATGCCTTGGCAGTTTCTATCGCCAGAGAAAATGTAGCATTTACCGAATTAGATGAAGTAATAGAAATTCATAAAAAAGATTTCTTTGAGACTAAAAAAGAGCATTTCCCTTTATTAATAATGTTCAATCCGCCTTATGATGAAAGGTTAGAAATTAACGATGAGGCATTTTATAAAAAAATAGGTGATACTTTCAAACAAAATTATCCTAATACTTTGGCGTGGCTTATTTCCGCTGATTTATCGGCAGTGAAGAGAATCGGTTTGCGACCATCAAAAAAAATAAAACTATACAACGGAAAATTAGAAACCAAATTCCTCCAATACGAAATGTACGAAGGAACGAAAAAAACGAAAGGGTAAATTGAGGCTGAGGTTGAGGCTAAGGTTGAGAATTTTTAACAAATTAATTATATTTTTATTATATTTGCTCTAAACAGCAAACCTATTGTAGTATGAAAACGATACAAATAAATGTACCAAATGATATAGGTCTTAACGATTATGACTTATCAATGATTTTAGCCACTAAGTTATATGAAGACGCCAAATTATCAGCAGGTCAGGCTGCACAAATGGTAGGTTTATCTAAAAGAGCATTTATTGAACTTTTAGGTAAATATGGTGTATCTGTTTTTAGTAAATCCGTTAAAGATTTACATAATGATATAAAAAATGCGTAGAATTGTTATTTCTGATACAAGTACGCTCATTCTTTTTCACAAAATAGAAGAGTTAAGTATCCTTAAAAAAGTCTATGGCGAAATATTAACAACACCAGAAGTTGCAGAAGAGTTTGGTGAACCATTGCCAAGTTGGATAGAGGTAAAATCTGTTTCGGATAAAAAATATCAGAAGTTTTTAGAAACACAGGTGGATTATGGAGAGGCAAGTGCTATCGCATTAGCCACCGAATATGATGATGTTTTGGTTTTAGTAGATGATTTAAAGGCGAGAAAATTAGCTCAAAAATTACAATTAAAAATAACAGGAGTTCTTGGCGTAATTTATAAAGCCAAACAGGAAAATGTAATAGAAAAAGTAAAACCTATCATAGACAAATTATTACAAACCAATTTTAGAATTTCTGATAAAATAATTAGCGAAATTTTAAAGTTAAGTAATGAATAATATTTAACCCTATTTGTAAATGCTACTTTTCAAAAATTATCGTATTTTTACACATAAATAATAATGCTATAGCCCAAAAATAATAATAAATGAGGAGTGTAAATACTGTTAAACATATTTTTGAAAAAAACGCAAATGACTTAGCATTTGTAATAGGAAATGGTATTAACCGACATTACAAAAATGATAATATTTCTTGGAGCAATTTATTATTAGAATTATGGGACAATCACTCATTCATTACAAAATCTTCAATTCCTTCTGGTATTTCGTTTACGGAGTTTTATGATGCTTTAGAAATTCAAAATACTCAACGGAATAATTTCAGTTCAGTATTACAAAAAGAGGTGAAAACCAAAATGTCAAACTGGAAACCAGATCATTCTCAAAATATCATTTTAGATAAAATCAAAGAAATAAATGCACCTATATTAACCACTAATTTTGATGATTTAATTCCTCAATCTTTAGGATTAAAATTTAGAAAAATCAGCACTAAAAAATTCACTGACTTTTATCCTTGGTCTTGTTATTATAGTGATAAAGTACTCAAGAATCCTCTTGACGGATTTGGGGTTTGGTATCCAAACGGAATGCTAAAATACCATAGAAGTATAAAACTTGGGCTTTCCCAATATATGGGCAATGTAGAAAGAGCGAGAAGACTTATTCATAAAGAACCAAATAATATTCATTTTGAAGGGAAAAATAAAAATCATTGGGAGGGATATGACACTTGGTTACATATTTTGTTTAATAAATCCTTATTTATTTTTGGTTTAGGTCTTGACCAAACTGAAGTTTTTTTTAGATGGTTATTAATTGAAAGAGCAAAATATTTCAGGAATTTCCCTCGTCGAAAACATAAAGGATGGTTTGTGATGAAAAAAGAAAATCGTCAAGAAAATGAAGGGAAAAGATTTTTTCTTGAATCAGTAGGTTTTGAAATTATTGAATTAGAATCTTATCACGAAATATATGAAGCAATATGGAAATAAATAGTTACTAACTTTATTTATCGTATTTTTACACACTGTATTGATAAACCTATAAATAAAACATCAATCTTATGAAAAAGTTCATCACATTTTTATTTTTCACACTTTCTCCATTGTATTGCTTTTCGCAAAATGATACTTTGAGTTTAACGAAAACGCAAATTGAAAAATCTACCAAAGTTCTACATTACTGGATTGAGGAAATGTTTAAAGGAGAAGATGTAGAAGGTTTAATGAGCGTATCCGATGTTCCGTTTGCATTCGATAGAAAAAAAGTAATTAAAAGTAGAGCAGAACTTAAAGCACTTTACCATAAAATATTTAAAGATAGGGGAAAAAGAAAAGTACCCTATTATACTACAGAAATATTTGAATATAAAGATGAAATCATTGAGCGTTGTATCCCAATTAGTATAATAAAAGCCAAAGTAATGATTATAGAAAATAATAGACGCGAAGGTGCTTTAGCTTCTATTGTATTCAAAAATAATGAATACAAAGTCGTCGGATTTTCAGATTAATAACTTCCACAATAGCGAAATAAATACTTGAATATGCTTTCCATTATCATTGCCATTTATAACCGAAAAGATGAACTTTTTGAATTATTAAATTCATTGAGCCGACAAACTGATAAAGATTTTGAAGTCATTATCGTAGATGATGGTTCACAAATCCCGTTACTAAAAACCGTTGAATTATTTGAAAATCAATTAAATATTCAGTTTTTTAGAAAACAAAATTCAGGGGCAGGATTGACGAGGAATTACGGAGCCAAAAGAGCCAAAAACGATTGGCTTATCTTCCTCGATAGCGATGTAATTGTGGAAAAAGATTATATTCAGCAAGTGAAAAAAAATATCCGAAATTCCGATTGTGATGCTTTTGGTGGTGCAGATAAAGCCCATAAAGGTTTCAACACGATGCAAAAGGCAATTTCTTACGCCATGACTTCTATTTTTACGACAGGAGGAATAAGAGGAAATAAGAAAACAATGTCTAAATTTCAGCCGAGGAGCTTTAATATGGGCGTGAAAAAATCGGCGTTTGAAAAAGTAGGCGGTTTTTCGGAAATGAGAATTGGCGAAGATCCAGACTTATCCATGACGCTTTGGGAAAATGGTTTTAAAACTGCCTTTTTTGATGGGATTGGCGTTTATCATAAACGAAGAACCAACTTAGGGAAATTCTCCAAACAAGTTTATCAATTCGGTTGTGCAAGACCGATTCTCAATCAAAGGCATCCCCAATATGTGAAATTCAGTTTTGCTTTTCCGTCTTTATTTCTGATTGGTTATTTTTTAGGACTCATTGATTATTTGGTTTTTCATCGAGGGTTTTTAATGATGATTTACGGAATATATACAATACTTATTTGGGCAGATTCATTAATGAAAACTAAAAATATCAGCATTGCTTCAATCGCCGTTATTGCGTCTTTTGTGCAATTATTTTCTTACGGTTACGGCTTTTTAAAATCTTGGATTTTACTCAATATCTTAAAACAAAAACCCGAAAAAGCTTTTCCACATCATTTTTATCATCAACCCTAAATTATGGTTAATTCGTTGATGAACATATTATTTCCTAATCGATGTTTAGATTGCAATACCATCATTCCACCTGATGAAATCGTTTGTGAGTTGTGTTTTTCAAAAATTGACTTCACGCATTTCGATTATCATGGTAATCATTCATTTAGAGATAAATGCAGTTTACTTTTCCCTGTTGAAAGAGCCTTTGCATTGATGTATTTTAAGGAGCAAAATTTGGCAAGAAAAATTATTCACGCCCTAAAATACAAAGGCAGAGCAAAATTGGGTTTAAAAATTGCCGATTGGACGATTCCCCGAATTGATTTTAAAGATAACAAACCTGACCTTTTGGTAAGTGTTCCGCTACATTCCAAAAGATTACAAACAAGAGGATACAATCAGTTGCATTTGTTTACTGAAAAAATAGCTCAACATTTTGAAATCCCTTTTAATCATTGTGTTTTCAAACGAGATTTCAATACCAAAGCTCAAGCATTGCGGAATAAAATAAGTAGGCAAAAGAATCAAGGACTTTTTTCCTTTGACCAAAAAGTAAGCAACCAACATATCTTATTAATCGATGATGTTTTCACCACAGGAACGACCTTATCCAATTTGGCTTGGCAACTGATTGAACAAAATAATACCGTAAGTATTTTGGTAATGGCATTAGATAATTAGGTTTTTTGTATATTTGGGTTATTAACATTTTTTAATTCTTCGTCAAATCATAATGGAAGTATTATTTCACTTTGTATTTCAATTATTTAAAATCGGAATATTATCTCTAGTATATTATTCTATTATAATGCTTATTTTGATAGTCATTCAGAAGGTAAACCCCAATCTGTTTCTTAACCAATTAAAATCAAAAAAGAAAAAATATAGACCTTATCTGTTTGCGACTTGTTACCTTTTATTACTAATATTTTCGTTTACTTATTGGGGAAATCACGGCTTGGGCGATAATCCCAAAATACCGATTGGGCATTGGAAAACATTAAAAAATACGAACTGGACGGAATATGCTTATTTAGATAGTCATAAAACGAGTGAAGGCATTCATATTGAAACAACTCAATTTAAAGTAACTGATGATAAATTATGTGGAAATCTTAAAAGTTGGTTCTACGATTTTAGAAATAATTTCTTCATTCTTGATTTAAAGACGGATGAACTTATTGAATTTCAATCCGAAACCGAATACAACCAATATGCTACAAAAAACCAACTTCCCAAAAGTTCAGAACTTTTAAATTTTGAGGAAAATTATAAAGCCCATTGGAGTGGAATTAGGTTTTGGTTATTACCCTAAATTATCATTATCAAATTAGGTTTTAACTTACTCTCCCAATACAAAAACCGTTGGAATTTTATGTACATCGGGTTTATTTTTTTTCCAATAATGAATTGGTTTGGTTTTGATATATTCCTCTGTTGGATGATTGATATTCGAAGCGATACAAAGTTCGGTTTCAGGGGATAAAAACTGACACAAATCGTCTATTAATCGGTTATTTCGGTAGGGCGTTTCCATAAAAATTTGCGAATATCCTGTCTTTTGAACCTCCTTTTCCAAACGAATAATCGCTTGTTTTTTTTCTCTCTTATCAATTGGTAAATAACCATGAAAAGAAAACTCCTGACCGTTCAGTCCACTCGCTATCAAAGCCAACAAAATCGAAGATGGTCCATTAATAGGAATCACTTTAATATCTTTCTGATGACACCATTTTACCATAATATTTCCTGGATCAGCGATACAAGGCAATCCAGCCTCGGACAACAAACCAAAATCTTGTCCTTTCAGCATCAAGTCCTGCGCTTCCTTTAAATCCGAATAAGTAGAGCGTTTATCTAACCTAAATAATTGTAAATCAGACTGCTTTTTTTCTGGACAAAAAAACTTCACTACTTTTCTAGCGGTCTTTTCGTTTTCAACAAAGAAATAATCCGTTTTTAAAATATATTCCTTAATCATCGGTGCAAAAGCATCGATAGATGTTTCGTTGGTTAAATATGCTGGGATTAAAAATAACATTTTCGGTTTTTTAATTAGTTTTCAATTTTTCGACCACAATATCAGCCGCTTTATCCAACATCTGATAGACCTTTTCAAAGCCATCCGCTCCTCCATAATAAGGATCAGGAACTTCTGCTCCTTGCTGATTGGCAAATTCTAAAAACAAATGAATTTTTGCTTTTTGTGTTTCCGTTTCGGCTAATTCCATCACATCTCGATAATTATTTTTATCCATACAGAAAATATAATCGAAATCCTTTAAATCGTTTTGAGTAATCGGTCGAGAACGCTGATTTTCAATATCAATACCATGCTGAAAAGCCGTTTTAATAGAACGAGCATCAGGCAAACTCCCTTGATGTAAACTTATCGTTCCTGCAGAATCCACCTGAAAATCTTCAAATTGGGTTTTCATCTTTTCTTTCATTATGCCCTCTGCCAAAGGACTTCTACAAATATTCCCCAAACAAACCATTAATATTTTCATCTGTATCACTTTATTTTCAGTTCCAAAAGTAAAAAAAATAATTGGTCATTAAGTTTAAAACAAAAAAAAGTTTACCAAAAAATAATTTCAGTAAACTTTTAAAAAGAATAATAAAAAATATACGGATGAATTTATTTTCTCATTTAAGGCTTAATCAAATGATATTGAGCAATTTCTGCCTCTGTCATCCAATGAATACCATTGGCAGGTGCTGCATTAATCGTGAAATAATAAAAATCTTCTGCTTGTTGTTGCGTAAAACCAACAGCTACATAATAATTAATATACGATAAATGATTGGCGTGTCCAACAGGATAATCCGTTGCAGAATCTCCATCTCCACCCCAAGCATGAACCCCAATTTTCGTGTTTGCCCCTTTTGTTCTACGCACTCCTGCAACGAAGAAATCAACGCCACCTGAGGCGATTTCTGCATTGTCCATTAAATGAATTTCAATGCCTTTTTGGTGTACTTTTAAAGAAAGTTGCAAATTGGTTTCATCATCTAACGAGCCACCACAATTCTTAATATTTATTTTCTCAATATTAGGAAATTTCGCTATTAATTGATTGAAATCGGCTAAGGTTCTGGTTCTTATATCTCCGTTCATTTCAATCGTTTTATTATCTTGAAGTACCTTGAAAATACCAAAGTCTCGTTGAGCCTGATTGGTAATTTCATTGGTTTTATTATCATCTCTATTACAAGATATTGTTGCTGTGAGGCTTAACGCCATTAGTCCGAATGCTAAAATTATTTTTTTCATAATAATTTACTTTTTTAATATTTATATTTCTACAAATTAATGGTCGTATCTGTAAACTGTAATTTTTCGATTTTCGTTAAAGTATTTACACCATCTCTATTGGCTGTATTATCGGTTACTGTCGTAACATCATTAGCTGTATTGACGGTATATTCGGTAGAGGTACCAGAGAAAATAACGGTATTTGTTCCTGAATTTCCTGTAATTTTATTATCCATTTCATTTACCGTAACAGTATTATTATTGGTTCCTAAAAGGGTAACATCTTTTAAATATCTTGAATGATGTGTATAAGGCTTTGAAGTATCAAATTTCAATGAAAAATTACCGTTTAAACTCGCACTTATCTGAGCATTATAAGTTAAATAAGGATGAAAAAACTTATTATTCATCAAAGCATAGCCCATTGGGTCATCAGTCTGCATATCTGCTCTTGTTTTCCCTACATACATTCCCCACATTCCGTGTGTAGCACTTTCTGTCCACGCTCCCCAAAGTCCGTAATAACTATCGACCACCGAGGCGAAATATTCCTGACTCAAACTATTCTCTTGCGTTAATTCTTGAATCCAAGAATCTTGACCAATTCCCCATAAATTATTAGACAATGCGTTTTGTTGAGCTGCTCTAATTTCAGCTTGATAAGCAGGTGCAGCCCCAGGTAGTGTATTCGCTCCATCAATACCAATACCATTATCGTGAACGAAATGTAAAATTTCCTCAAAAGCGGCATCTCTGTGCGTATAATCTTGATTCATATACCAAGAATGTCCTTCTACCTGAATTTCATTTTGATACAAAGGCTGACCACTTACTTGATTTCCGACAGAATTATTTCCATCATCTTGACCATTCAATAAACATAAAATCGCATTATTTTCTGCCATTTTATTCGCCACAGCCGATTTATCTGCTCCGTATTGCGAACCTGGATAATTGGTTAAATAATGTTCCAAAATACTTCTACATCTAATGATTTGCTCGTTGGTTAAATTACTTTGTGCCACAATATGAATGCTACCACCATTAGGCGTTGTTACTTTGGTGTAACGATTAAAATTATTCGTGTAAACACTTCCTAAATTGAATGGAATAGTGGTGCTAATTCCTGATCCTGTAGTTGTCCCCGTTCCTGTATTTGGAGTAGTAGGCGCTGTTGGAGTAAGTGGATTATCGGTATCTCTGTTACAAGAAGTTACTACCAAGCTTAAAACTACTAATCCGATTGTTAACATTGTCTTTTTCATAATTGATTTATTTTAAATTAATATTCTACTAAAAAAGCACACGCCTCAGTCTAATCACTACTAAAAATGATTAAACTGAGGCATGTGCTATCTCTTAACACAAAGTTTTCAAAATTACACTCCCTGTTTCTTCCTCAGTGTCGAAGTGTATTTTACAGAACGAAAACTTTTATTTTTTATAAAGTCTGTACCCTATATTTGCAATGATAATAAAAAAAATTGAGTTATACAAGAAAAATAGCATTTTACTTATCAAAAAAAATCAACCTCTTTCGAAGTTGATTTTTAGTTATCATCCTGAAAAATATTATTAAGCTTTAACGGCTTTTAATTTTCAAGCATTTTTTGTATCTCTTTTTTCATATGCTGACGAAAATCGGTTGGTTCAAGAATCCTTACTCGACTTCCGTAAGATAAAATTTCTCTCTCAAAATCATACGTTGGAACGACAAAAACACTAATAACGACTTGATTTTCATCTTCTTTTACCACTTTCTGAGAATGATGTAAAGGAAGCGATTTAATATAATTTCCCTGATGCTTATCAAAAGATAACACCATTTTTTGAGGTTGAACACCATTAGGTGCTACAATACCAAAAGAATTTTCAAATGCCTTCGCAATATCATATTGTTCCTTTTTAAAAGTCTTATTTTTTATTTCCAAATCAGAAATTCTATCTAATCCAAAAGTCTTTATTAAAAAAGTATCATTTTTAGGGTTGATTTCTCTCGCCAACAAATACCAACGATAATGAAACTCCTTTAAAGCATAAGGCTCTACTACTCTATTAGAAATTTCTCTTGTTTCAAATTTTTGGTAAGTAAACGAAACCGTTTTTCTATTTGTAATAGCATGTATCAAACCATTCAAATGAGATAAACCTCTGGCTTTTCGATTTTCAAAAAACATTATATTTTGAGTCCTCTTTATACCTCGATAAGCCTCTACCAATAAAACATTATCCAAAATATTCTCCTCATAAAAGTCCAACTCTTCCTTGTCGATATAATACACTTTATTCTTTCGAGAATAAGAAATTTCTATCCCAGAAATATCCAAAATTGCTTTTTTATCTCTCAAAAAAGTTCTTTTGGTAAATTTCAAATGCTCCGAAATATCCTTTTCCTCAAATTTTCGCTCCAAATAATCTGCAATCTCTTCGTAAGATGCTCCTTTGTCTTTTCTTAATCTTAAAAACTCTTCTATGAGTTTAATTCGTAATATTTGTTCGTTCTTTGCCATTTTTTCTAATTTATACCACAAAGGTAAAAAATAAAAGCGACAAAACATGTCGCTTTAAATTAACTTATTTCTAATTTATCCAATAAATTCATTATTTTTTTAAGATTTTCAATCGTTAATGAAAAATCTAAAAGTCCCTTTTCATTGATTATCCTATATTCTGTATTGAGTTTCGCAATACTCATATACTTTCCAAGGCGACCAAATTGAGTCAATTCAATATTCAATTCTTTGGCTTTTTCCAATAATCTATGGGCATAAAAATCTCTCACTTCCCTCCTATTCGACTCCTCTTCTACATATAATTTAAAAACCAATTTATCTTGTTCTAATTGCAAATAATACTGAAATTTCGTTCCATTAAAACTTCCCGTTTTCCAATGCCACCAAAAACCTAAAAACCCTCCTGACTTATTGGCAACATAATCCCAATCTCCTGTTCCGAGTGTTTTCTGAATTTCCGTATAAAAACCTTGCCACTGATACCATTCCCACTTCTCCAAAGGCAATGATAAATAAGCCTTTAAACTTTGGTCTAATGATTTTAAATTTTGATAATAATCTAATACAATATTATTCTCTATATCATTAATGTATCTCTCCAATAAGGTAAGCATTTTTGCTCTCGTAAATGAAAAATAATTTGCTTTTTCCACTTCGTTATAAGAACTCTGCTCTTCCATTTTGAAATACACCAACTTCACTTCAATATCGGAATTTTGATAATATTCTTTTGCAACTTCCGCATATCTACTGAGTTGATTAGAATGTTCTTTCGTTCCTTTTTTATCTTCAATAATGAGGAAGTAAGTGTCATTTACCAAAGCCCAAACATCAATATTTTTCCATTGTCGCCCAACTTTAATACTTTCAATAGTAAAATTTTCATCTTTTCCTAAAAGTTGCTGAACAAAATCTATTGCACAAGCATTTAATACTTTATCTTGTTTTTCAAAGTCTTTATCCGACCAATGAATTAACCAAGTTAAAAAGGCATCTTGCGATAATTCCGATGTCGCATAATCAAATAAATTAGGTATTTTTTTCATATTTTCTTCTTTTTTCTGCAAAGGTAAATGACCACTAAGACAAAATAAGGCGGTTTAGATTTGAAAATCCCTCTTTGTTTTGGAGAGGGATTTTCAATTTTATTTAGCACACTATAAGTTATTAACTATGGATTCATAACCATATTTTCAAGTTCCAATGCTTTCTCTTCTGAAATATCAAATAACCTTGCTAATCGGTTTAATACTCGCCTTTCTCTTTTATCAATTCGATTTTCGTGAGCCATAAACTCTTTTACTTTTTCAATATACTTTTTGTCGTTTTCTGTTAATACGAGAGAAGGCATTTCATTTATTACTTTTTGCTCCAATTCTATTGCTCTTTTTTCTGAAACTCCAAACGATTGTGCAAATCTATTTAATATTCTTCTCTCCCTTTCATCAATTCGATTATCATTAGTGATAAACTCTTTTACCTTATCTAAATATTTTATATCATCTTCTGTTAAGCCAAGCAATGAATTTTTTTCCTTAGTCTTCTGTTCTAATTCTTCTGCTCTTTTTTCCGATATACCATATTCCTTACGGAACATTTCTAATCCTTTTCTTTCTCCTTCATCAATAAGACCATCATCCTCTAGCATAAATATTATTTCTTCTATATACTTTTCTTCATTTTCTGAAATGTCAGATTGTTCTTCAACTACTTCTGCTACTTCAATCGTAGAATATTTTTTTTCATTAAGTAATGGATTTTGTTGTCTATCAAATTCCTTTAATGGTTTGAATTTAGCATAAATAGTCAATTTTTCTTCTGAATTATCAATATTAATACCCGAAGAATGTTTACTATTCTTCACTCCTGTTCCTATATCAATCATCTTGAAAGCAACACCAATTTCAGCATTAACTTTTTTAAGGTCATCCGTTTCAAAAATAGCCGTCTCAATGGTAGAAATATTCTTACTAAACTCTATTAAATTCTCTCCATTTAATCTTTGTTTTGCTATCCTCTGCCAAGAAGGTTCAGTATGAAAATATATTAAATCATTTGGGATATATGGTTTTTTAGTTGGATTAAATTTTTGTTGTTGCTTATATTTTTGGATTATTTTTTCTATCTGTTTTTTACGATTATCTTTAGTAATTTCAACACCTCCTTTAGCTTTAACACCTTTTATTGGCGGAGATTTCACCCCTGCTTCAAAATCACTCGCCTTTGTCCTCGTTTTGTCTTCATTACGCTCTAAATAGTTTTCCACTATAATCTCTGTGGCTCCCAAACATTGTAATAAATAACAATATTCATCAATCTTATCTGCAAATAGCATCTCTTCATAACTATCCACATCTAAATACTTATTAGTATCATATGGATGACAAATATAAGTTTTATCTGGCTTTGGATGATGAAGTGGAAACTGAATATTTGCGGGTAAATTATCAATATTTAGAAGTTTGATATAATCTCCTTGAAATATTTTATCTGTTTTTGCAACGGTTATTAATTGTCTTTCTCGTGGATCTATTTCTATAAAATTTTGTACAAACTGATTATAATTATCTTTGATTTCCTCTTGTAGCAAACCCCTTGTTTCATAATCATCTTTATTTAAAACTTTCAAACAATCTTTTGCCAAGGATAAATTATAAGCAACATTATATGGTTTATTTTTAAGTCTATATATATTAGCCTTTGCCAAATGAATTAAACGATTATTCTCTATCTGAAAATATTTTTTTTCATCTTTTTCATTCTCTCCGAATCCTTTCAAAATATCTTCTTCAGTAATTATTTTCTTATTTAATATTACGTCAACTCTTTCTTTTTTGGATTTTTTGCAAATATCTTCAGACACTAATAACTTTAGTTGTCTAAAATATAGTTTAGCATTCTCTAAATTTCCTAAAATAGAAAATACTTCAACTTTATAATAATTAAAATAAATTGGATTAATTTCTTCTTTATACTCATCAAGAAAATTATTTAATTCTTCATAATCTTTGTTGTTGGATAACTCTATAATACGATTATCAATAAATTCTTGTTGTTCATTATTTTGTTCTTTAGATTTTCGATGAACATCTATAATTTGGTTGAATAATTGATATGGTAATACTTTGCCAAAATAAAGAAAACTCACATATTGATATAGTCCTTCTTCTTTATAATAAAAAAGTAACCTTTCATTCTTTTTTGAAATTTGAAAAGCTTGACAATTAGCCAAAGGGATTGAAATACTTTTTGCTTTTTCTGTTTTAATATCACTTCTCATCATTTCAACTTTTTCTAATTCATCAAACAAAATAGTGTCAAAAGCATTATCTAATTTAGACCAACCTTCTGTTTCTTCTACACCTAATAAAAATATAGCATCTTCATAAATACAACAACTAAAATAATAGGTTCTTGGTTTTGAAAACCAATCTCCCTCCTCTGCCACTTTGTGGAAAAACACCCCCAATAATTGGTTTTCATCAAAATATTCAGAATTTGCTCTAATAATATTGATATCCTGAAGAGATAATGATGAACCTCTTATATTTTTAAATACACCATTATCATTTAAATATAACTGTTTGTAGCTTTTACTAGCTTTACTTAAAATTTTTTCTATTTGTTTTCTCATCTATTCAAATAATTTAAAGATAAAGTATCCTATTCCTACTACTAATAATATAGTACCAATTACAGCCATTATCATACAGCCTCCTCCAGCTTTTAAGGCTTTTTTAGCAATCTCATCATTCTCTTTTTCCGCTTCCCTTCCATCTTGTTCTACCTCCTCCATCATTCGCATTGACTCTTCTCTAAATTCTCTTTTTTTTCTTTCTCCTAATGGATTTCTTCCAAATGACATAATATTTATTATTTTTAAATTGTTTTTTCTATCTTCTATTCCAAATTTTCCCGTTATTAGTAGAGCAATACAAGCCTTTTGATGTTTGGGCTAATAATTCCACACCATTATCTTGTAATACTTCAAATTCTCCACATATATTAGATACATACCTTTGATTCCAAGTCCTCCCTTGATTCTCAGAAACATAAACTCCTTTTGTGGTAACGGCTAATAATTCGTTTTTATGAATTTCTAAATCCTTAAAAACACCATTAAAAGTCGCTCCACACCTTTGATTCCAAGTCTTTCCACCGTTTTCAGAGAATTCTAAAATCCCCTTTACATCATTAACTCTTAATAATTCCTTTCCTAAATTTAACATCTTTGGCATAATTCTCCCTTTATTTTATTATTCTTCTGCAAAGATAAACTACCACTACGCCATTATAGGTCGTTTAAAATTAAAAAAGGTGCGGTACAATTTAACTTATTCAGATAGAAGGCATCGCCACGCCCATTCCCACAAATAAGTATTGCCCACACCCTAAGGCATGAGCGTTAGACTTATTTATTGTCGTGGGATATAAAAATTGGCGATTTTTCTACCTAACAATAAAAGCAAACGCTTTTAAATAATTATATTGATTTTTATCTCTTACATACTTTTTTTTCTTTAATTCCCACAAATATACAAAAAAATCATAGCACATTGATAATTAAAATTATTTTTTGTACTACGATTTTGAGCGTGGCGATTTCTCTACAAAAATACAATGCAACTAAGACAAAACAGGGAAGTCTAAAAATATTACTTATCAAAAAAAATCAACCTCTTTCGAAGTTGATTTTTAGTTATCATGATGAAAAACATTATTAACCTTTAACGGCTTTTAGTTTTTCATTTAGTGCTGGGATTACTTCAAAGGCATCTCCCACTACTCCATAATCTGCCGATTTGAAGAATGGTGCTTCTGGGTCGTTATTGACTACTACAATCGTTTTAGAAGAGTTCACTCCAGCTAAGTGCTGAATTGCTCCTGAAATACCAATTGCAATATACAAATTAGGGGCAATAGCCTTTCCTGTTTGTCCTACATGTTCAGAATGAGGTCTCCAACCGATATCCGAAACTGGCTTAGAACAAGCCGTTGCTCCTCCTAAAATCTCTGCCATTTCTTCTACCATTCCCCAATTCTCAGGTCCTTTTAAACCTCTACCTGCAGAAACTACTATTTCCGCTTCTTTTAAGTCTAATTTCCCTGTTGATTGCTCCGTAGAAACTACCTTAATAATATCATTAGATACACTTACTTCTTTCACTTCTTCTGTTCCTGAAACAGCATTTTCTTTTGCTCCAAAAGCATTTTGAGAAACGGTTACTACTACGCTCCCTTCTGCTTTCGCTACCATAAATCCTTTTCCAGAAAACGCCTTTCTTTTTACTTGGAAAGGACTCACGCTTTCAGGTGCTGCTACGACATTTGTCAATAAAGCATAATCCTTCTGAATTGCCATCATTGGAGCAACAGAAGAAGCGTTTGCCGTGTGTGGAAATACCACCACTTGTCCATCAACCACTTCGCTCATCGCCTTAGCATAAGCACTTGGATTAAATGATTTTAAACCCTCGTTATTTACTTTAACTACGCTAGACGCTCCATATTGATACAATACATCTGATGCATCGGTTGGGTTAATAGATACTGCGGTTACGGTATCTCCTGACTGGTCTGCGATTGATTTAGCATAAGCAACTGCCTCCAAAGTGGCTTTCTTATACTCTCCATTTATATTTTCTGCGTAAACAAATACTGCCATTTTTCTTAATTTTTGTGATTATTGATTAAATTACTTTTGCTTCCTCTTGAAGTAGTCTTACTAATTCATCTAAGTTATCCGAAGAAACTAATTTCACCTCTGCTCTTGGTGGTACAGTTTCAAAACTTACCGCATCTACCTTATTAGCAGCAGTTGGTTCCACAACGCTTAACGGCTTTTTTCTTGCAGACATAATTCCTCTCATATTAGGAATAATTAAATCCTTTTCATCTACTAAACCTTTTTGCCCTGCTACTACCAATGGTAATTGAACAGCAACTGTTTCTTTACCTCCATCGATTTCTCTTGCTACGGTAGCCTCAGAACCATTCACTTCTAAACTCACAGCACCATTCACGAAAGGTCTGTTTAATAATTCTGCCAACATTGCAGGAACTGCACCTCCATTATAATCAATAGATTCTTTACCACATAATACCAAATCATAACCTCCATTTTCTACAACAGATGCTAATTCTTTAGCCGTTTGTAAACTATCTTTTGGCTCTACATTTACTCTCACAGCATCATTAGCACCTATGGCTAAGGCTTTTCTAATTACAGCTTCTGTACTTGCATCTCCTACATTTGCCACCGTTACAGTCGCTCCTGATGCTTGTAATTTAATCGCCTTTGTTAAAGCAAACTCATCTAATGGGTTGATTACCCACTGAATACCATTTTTGTCAAAAGCAGAATTATCTGCCGTAAAATTAATTTTTGAAGTAGTATCTGGAACACTACTGATACAAACTAATATTTTCATTATATTTATTGTTTAAAATTTATTTTTCGCTAATATACAATTTATTTTTAATCTGTAAAAATAAACAGAGTTATAAGGTTACGAAGTTACAAGACTTCGCTAAAAAGTTTGTTTCAATCAATAAAAAAAATACTTAAATAACTAATTTACAATAATTTAATAAATAATTATAAATCGGTAATTTAAAAAATCCTTAGCAAAGCATTCAAGTTTCATATAACTTTATAACCTCCTTAACCTTGTAACCTTAACTTTTACAATCTTTTAATCTCAGCCTTAACCTCAATCTCAGCCTCAATTTACTTCGCATAGTTTTCAAAGAACAATGGAATACTTTCAATTCCTTTAAAGAAATTAGAAACTCCATAATGTTCATTAGGCGAGTGAATAGCATCTGAACCTAAACCGAATCCCATTAATACACATTTAGCCTCTAAAACTTGCTCAAACATTGCGGTAATTGGGATACTTCCTCCACTTCTAAATGGTAAAACCTCTTTTCCAAATGCCGTTTCCATTGCTTTTTGTGCTGCTAAAAATTCTTTGGTATCGCTTTGTAAAACATAAGGCAATCCTCCGTGATGAGGCGTCACTTTCACTTTTACATTATCAGGTGCGATTTTCTTAAAGTATTTCGTAAATTTTTCTGTAATCTCCTCAGGCGTTTGATAAGGAACTAATCGCATTGAAATCTTCGCATACGCCTTCGATGGAATAACGGTTTTGGCTCCTTCACCAGTGTAACCACCCCAAAGTCCATTACAATCCAAAGTCGGACGAATAGAGGTTCTCTCTAAAGTCGTATACCCTTTCTCTCCCTCTACTCCACTTAATCCAATGGAATTTTTAAACTCTTCTGGATTATCTTTCAATTTGTTCATTTTAGCTCTATCGTCATCAGAAACTACCTCTACATTATCATAAAAACCATCAATGGTAATATGTCCGTTTTCATCTATTAATTTAGCCACCATTCTACTCAAAGTGTGAATAGGATTAGGCACTGCTCCACCATACAACCCTGAATGTAAATCTCTATTAGGACCTTCTACTTCTACTTCCACATAACTCAAACCTCTCAATCCTGTCGTAACGGTTGGTTGTTCCATTGAGTACAAACTCGTATCCGAAATTAAGATACAATCACAAGATAATTTATCTTTATTTTCATTCACAAAATCACCTAAACTCACCGAACCAACTTCCTCTTCTCCTTCGATAATGAATTTTACATTACACGGTAAAGCATCAGTTTTCATCATTGCCTCAAAGGCTTTTAGGTGCATAAAAAACTGCCCTTTATCATCAGCAGAACCTCTTGCAAAAATCGCTCCTTCTGGGTGAATTTCCGTTTTTTTGATATACGGCTCAAAAGGCGGTTTATTCCACAATTCTAATGGATCAGCAGGTTGAACATCATAATGCCCATATACCAAAACAGTTGGTAATTTTTCATCAATTATTTTATCTCCATAAACAATCGGATAACCTTTTGTTGGGCAAACTTCCACATTATCAGCTCCTGCATTCTTTAAATGTTCTGCACAAACCTCTGCACATTTCACGACTTCTCCTGCATAATCTGGGTCTGCACTAATTGATGGAATTTTTAATATTTCAAACAGCTCATCTAAGAATCGTTGTTTATTCTCCTGAATGTAATCTAATGTTTTTTGCATTTTGTTATGTTTATAATTTATTTTTATTTACTTCTTATACAATTTACAAATAAATGTTTCATATAAATTTAAAACACCTATTTTTTTTATTATCTCTTGTTCATTTTGCCTTGAAGCAAAAGAACCAAAAATTCAAGGCTTTCATAAGGCGATTGCTCCGCACCACTCACGCTTCCGTTTCGTGCTTTTTTGTTGAAAAATTAAAACAAATCACTCCTTATAATTTTTCAACAACCGCATCTCCCACTCAGCGTTTCGTTATCGCTGGATGAAAGCCAAATGTGCGTTAAAACATTGCGTTACAAATCATTTCACCTACAAAACATTTACTCATACATAGTATTAGATAGGTGTTATAATAGCACTTTCATTTTGTATCAAAAATTTTATCTAATAAGCCTTCTGAAAGTTCTTGATATTCTCCTTTTTCAAATTGCTCTCTACTTTTCTTTATCACTTTCTGTAACAACTCGTCCTCTTGGTTTACCTTAATTTGTTGGGCACCTTTAACCTGTAAAAGCATTTTCTTGAAGAAAGAAATATCTATATCGTTATCCAATTTTATTGTTTCCCAAAATTAAAAAAAATGCCTTGTATAAACAAGACATTTTCCTATTATTATTAATGTATCAATGAAAAATTTACTTTGTAAACCTCACTGCCATTTTTCTATCTTTTGCTCTTTCTTCATCAGACGCATCAGCAGAAACGGTAGCAAACTCACTTCCGTAACCTTCCGCAGAAATAACCTGAGCACCTACACCCATTTTACCTAACTCAGCCTTAATAAACTCAGCTCTTTTAGTAGAAAGTTTTTTGTTTGCTTCTTCGTTTCCTGTCTTATCGGTATATCCACCAATTTTAATTTTTGCATCTGGATACGCCTTTAAAATCTTCGCTAAATTATCCAACTGCTCCTGAGAACCTTTTTCTAATTGATTCGAAGAACCCATTTTAAACTTCACATTATCAAAGTTATACCAATTTTTCTTCAATTCTTCGTTTGTTGCTTTAGCATACTTTCCAGAATGTAAAAATCCGATTAAAGATTCTTCCAATCCACCTTTATTAGCATGAAGTGCTACTCCATTAAGGTCAAGGTTTACTTGCTCTGCATGATGAGCATGAGCGTGGTCGTTCCCGTGAGCATGGTCGTCTCCATGAGCATGATCTCCATGTCCTTTTCCATGAGCATCCCCGTGGTGTCCGTGTCCACCAGCATGATGAGCTGATTGATGATCGCCTTCGTATCTTCTTTCGTGCGTATCATATCTTTCTACTCCGTCTTCCAATTTTAAAACACCGTGATTTCCTCCTTTGGTTGGTTTTTGACAAGACAAAACTAAACTTGCTACTGCAAAACTTAAAATTATTTTTTTCATTTCTGATTATTTTAGTATTCTTATTAACGCCCAAAATTAAAAAAAATGCCTTGTATAAACAAGACATTTTCATTATTTATTATCAATCAAATTTACTTTGTAAATCTTACTGACATTTTTCTATCTTTTGCTCTTTCTTCATCAGACGCACCAGCTTCAACAGTAGCAAACTCACTTCCATAACCTTCCGCAGAAACCACCTGAGCACCTACTCCTGCTTTATCTAGTTCTCCTTTGATAAAGTTAGCTCTATCTGTAGACACTTTTTTGTTCACTTCTTCTTTTCCAGTTTTATCAGTATATCCACCAATCTTGATTTTAGCATCTGGATAAGCTTTTAAAATTTTCACTAAGTTTCCAATCTGTGCCTGAGAACCTTCTTCCAACTCAGATGCAGAACCCATCTTAAAGTTTACTTGGTCAAAATCATACCAAGTAGATTTTAAAGCTTCATCGTCTTTTGCATTTTTATAACCATCAGAGCTTAAGAAAGTATATAAAGACTCTTCTAATCCTCCTTTAACAACGCTTAATTGCTCACCGTTCAAATCTAAAGTTACCATTTCAACACCATCAGCATGCGCCTCTTCTCCTGTTCCTGTAGTTGCTACTACTTCTTCTCCATCTTTATTGCAGTCCTCTTTTTTCTTATCACAACAAGAAAACGCTAAACTTGCTACTGCAAGACTTAAAAATACTTTTTTCATAATTTATTATTTTTTTATTAACTGGGGACAAATATAATATTTTATTTTTCACTTACAACAAAGATTTTAAAATAATTTTCCCTTTTTTAGACTGTGTAAAGATTAAATATCGATTTCCACCGTCTTTTAAGTTATATTTTTTTTTAATCTGAGCAGGTTTTAACGGATGATTCTTAGAGATGATATTATAATAAGCTCCCTTTTCAATCTGTTTGGCAGTGATTTTCTCTACTTTTAAAATTCGCCCCGAAAATTGATTTAACTGATTTTCAGAAGTATAAAAATGCGTATTGGGATGCAACTTTGATAAATTGTACTTCTCGGCTATTCCCTTAAAGTTCCCTGATTTTAACACCGCATTGTTCGGAATATAGAGATAATCCAAAACATCAGAATAGGTTATTTCCGCATAATGTTCATTATTATTAAAAACGAAATCAGGCTCATTCGTTTGTAAATTAACAGACTTTACTTTCACTTGTCCTATGAAATCTCTTTCCATTAGCACCAATAATTCCTTTACCTCATTTTTGACGGCTACAATATGAATTTCTTTTACAAACAGAAGACTATCAATTAAATACGAAATATCAATCAATGGAGAAAGCTTTACTAAAACTTGCTTTCCTATGCGTAAAAGTTGGTTTTGAATAGCCAATACATTAGGCGACAAATCTTCCAATAAAAAGACTTTTCGCTGTTGTTCGTTTCGCCTTGCTGGATCAAGATAAACCACATCAAACTCTTGTTGATTTCGCTCCAAAAAAGATTGTAAGTCTTCATTAATAAATTGAGCTTCCCTACCTAAAACCGACCAATTATGCTGTACAATTTCCAGCAACTCTTTTTGGCGTTCCACCAAACTCACTTCCTTAAAATCTTGACCTAAAAAATAAGCATCAATTCCAAAACCTGAAGTTAAATCTACCATTGTTTCACCACTTGCCAAACTTTGTTTATATTCGGCTGTTGGGGTAGAGCTCGATTGCTCTAAACTCAATTTTCGAGGAAAAACAATGCCCTGTTTCAATAAAAAAGGAAACTTCTTTTCGGCGACTTGCTTACCTTTCATTTGCTGAACAATCTCTTGCATTTTCAGTTCAGAAAATGGCGATTTTTTCAATAACAAAGAATGCAAATCCATAGAACGATTTGCATTGATATAATCTTGAACTTCTTTCGTTAAAAGATGCTTATTTATCATTAACCTCTGTGCTGTCTACGACCAAAATAAAGATTTCCTCATTGTCTTTTTTCATAAAATAATTTTCCCGAGCAAATCGTTCCTTTTCATTTTTATCCTTAATGAGTTTTTTATAAAAATTGGTGTTTTTATCGTATTCGCCTTGATAGTAGGCAATTTTCTCCTTGTAATGCTTGATTTCTTTATTCAAATCCATAATGGTCAAAAAAGAATTACTGTCAAAAAAGACCATCCATATTAAAAAGACAAAAATGGTAAGGGTATATTTATTAAAAACATACTTCCTTAGAAAACCTTTTGGTTCTGTTTCTGGGTTTAAAAATTCTTTAATTTTATTGATCATAACAAAGCATTTGTGATTACGGTGGTTAATAAATCGATAGCGACTACATTTTTTCTCATATTGGGAACGATAATATCTGCATGGTTTCTGGATGGTGCGATAAACTGATTATGCATAGGTTTCAACGTGGTTTGATAACGATTGAGCACCTCCTCTATATCTCGTCCTCTTTCAGTTGTATCTCTCCTCACTCTCCTAATAAGTCTTTCATCTGCATCGGCATCTACGAATACTTTTAAATCGAATTCCTTTAATAATTCCGAATGCGAAAGTACCAAAATCCCTTCTACAATTAAAACTTCTTTGGGTACGACCTTTTTGGTTTCTCCCGTTCGAGAATGCGTCATAAAACTATAAACAGGTTGTTGTACTGGCTCGTTATTTTTGAGACTCCTCACCTGCTGAGTTAATAAATCAAAGTCTATGGATTTGGGGTGGTCGTAGTTAAAAGCCTCTTTTTCCTCTGGTGTTAAATGACTATTATCGTAATAATAATTATCCTGAGAAAGAATATTAATCCTCTCTCTATTGAGTTTTTTCAAAATATGATGCACCAAAGTGGTTTTTCCTGAACCCGTTCCACCGGCAATACCTATGACAAACATTCCACGATTTTTGACAAAGATAAGGTTTTTTAAATTTTCTGAAAAAGAAAAGCGAAACAATACAGAATAAAATCAGATTTCATATTAAAACACTGATTAACAATTAAAAAGATAAAAACTTCACTCTTTTGTCTTGAAACAAAAGAGCCAACTGCGAAGCACATCATGAATACCTATGAAATAATAAAATGATATGAATAAAAATTCAAGACTGCGGAAATTCGGCTAAAAATAAAGTCAAAAATCTAAAATTTCTAAAAC
>PDSY01000002.1 GCA_002747105.1 Flavobacteriales bacterium
GAAAAAAATGCAAATTCTAAGTTTAAATGTACGCATTATACTTCAAGCTTAAAAAATGATACAATATTTACAACAAATAAAGATACAAGCGAAAGATTTGAAAGGGGCATCACAGATACTGTTGAAATAGTTTTTCCTGATGATAAATATTATTATGACTTATTATCAACCGATATTTCAATCAAAATGTGTTTGAAGACGGAAGAAAATGATAAATGGACATTTGAAAAATGCAAAATATATTATTACGAATCAGAAACTCAGGGTGATTTTGAAAAAATAAATATTAAAGAGAAAAATTATAAAGAGTTGACCGAATTGTTTCAGACAAGTGCAACAATTAATAATGTTTATGAACCTCCCATTTTTTTATATAAAAAACGCTATATTACTGAAGACAAAAAATTGAAAGCAATCGCTCTTAAATTTCATACCTCTACAAAGGAGGAAGGAGGTACAGCTGCTTTTTTATCTATTAATATCGGAGACAAAGAGTTCATTATTTCTACGATTGATGGTGGGGTTATTTTTCCTCTAAATGAAACGGATCTTAAGGGTACTCTTGATACTAAAAAAATTAAGACAATAATAAAAAATAATAAGGCAATGTATGACTTAGGTTTTAGATGTAAGCATTATACCGCTCATTTGAAAGATGAAACCACATTTAGAACCTCCAATAGTACAGAAGATAGGTTTGAAAAAGGGATTACTGATACGATAGAAATAATTTTCCCCAACGATGCCAATTACACCTATTATAATTTATTATCGCAAAATATATCCATTAAAATGAAGTTTAAATTTGGGGAACATGCTGCTTGGACTTTTGAAAGATATTGGATTTATTACTGTGAAGATAATGTTTCAGAAGAGACTTTTAATAATATAGACAAAAAAGAGAATCTATATACAGAATTAAAATCAAGGAAAAATTATTATACCTTATCTAATGAAAGTACTTCACCAATTATTTTATTGAAGGGAAAACAATATAAAAGACCCAATAAATTAGAATATGCTGACCTTGGTACAAAAATGAATTCAATTAAGAATCCTATTTTAGAGAATTATCGTGAAAAAGGAGGAAGTCTGCGTGGAGCAAGAATAAATGAACCCAACAGAAATTTATATCATAAAATTTTCGAAAATGTTGATGAAAATTTAAGTATAGAAGACCCTAATTACAAATATCGTATAGAACCTTATGTACGTAATGTACAAGAAGACAATATCAACAATGCCTTAGCAATGACCATCCATGACCCTTTATGGATGTTAGCTCGACAATGGCAATTTGGAGAGTTCCAAGGTAATGATGCTGGTAGTGTTATTTTAGCCAAACTAAAAGCTAAAAAAACAGAAATCGATAAACTCTACTCCACTGCTCAGCCGAATAAGCATATTGATATAAAAAATAAGCCTTTAGAACCCTTGGTGGAAGCACTTCCTGTAGAAATAGATTGGCAAGTAAAGGTCGAATCGGCACATTATTTCTTATCGATGTTACAATTTAATAAGCACATAAAAAATAGACAAAGTCTAAAAAATGATTTGCTGACAGAATTTCCATTGACCAATAAGGAGAATACTCATGATGATTTAGAAGCGTTAAAAGAAGCTTGTAAAAAAGAGACCCAAAACTATATCGCCCACTATTCTAAGCGTATTTTTGACGGATATCAATTATACAAGTGGTGCAAAGAATATATTAAAAAACGAAAACAAAATTCCAAAAAAGCTGTTTTTAAAGAGCACGAACTGACTTGGGAGTTGTTTAGTGAATATGCAGAATGGTTTGAAAACAAATACCTTTTAGAAGAAAATAAGTTTTGGAAACCCGAAGCACTTAATTACAGTTTTGGTGTCAGTACTACAGCAGATGATACTCAATTGGTCGCTGATAATTATGACTCAGGGAAAGTATCATGGTTCTCGTTTGAGAATGAAAATAAAAAAGGGATTAAAGACGCTTCAGAAGTACTAAAAGAAGAAAGTTATACCGAAAAAATGTTCACTTTCATTCCTACAATGGCACGCTATGCGGGAATGCCGAAAAAACGACTATGGGAATTGGAAAAAGGAACTGTTGATATGGGCGTATCAACAGGTGTAGGAGTTAGACATTATGCCAATGCCTTGATTTTACAATATGCTACGATGTATGCCAATGATTGGATGATGTTACCAATGGAATTAGACATTAGCACCATCACGGATGTAGATAAAGTATTATTAACCAATGTTTTTGGGGATAGAACCGTTATTTATTCAGACAAAGAGTCAAGCTCTGAGGAACGATTTATGAATAATTGGGAAATGTTTACATTATCTCATACAAATCCATATTTGACGAATACATTCAGTTCGGATAAACGAATGTTCTATCCTCCTGCATTATACTCTGGAATGGAAAGTCAGCCCATTGAAGAAATTCAATTTTTAAGAGACGAAATGTCGAATATGATTTGGGGAGTAGAAAATGTCATCAATCAAGGATGTGGTATTCCTTTAGATGGTAAGCATTTTGCTGCGGTTCTTGAAGAAAAAATTAACGAAACCAATCAACGGCATATATTACCAAAAAATAATAAAAAAGAAGAAAGAGCAGAATACACTTATACTTTTCAAAATTCAGTACCTGCCAATTGGATTCCGTTTATCCCTGTAAAAATGGAGAATACAACTCATCATGATCGTAATATCCGCTTACAAAGGGCAAAGATGCCAATTCATTTTAAGAATGATTACATCGCCATGACCCCTAATACCGCTTTCCTAAAATCAGGACTTTTTGATCAAGAATACCAACCTTTATTCATTAATGAAGAAGAAATAGAAGCAGTCGGTTCAAAATTGATAAAAACCTATCAACGAGTTCGTTGGATAGGAGGAAAAACCTTTACTTGGATGGGATACAAAAAACAACTGAGCGGATTAAAAGTTAACAGTAATTTAAAAGTAGATAAATTAGAAAAAAATAGATAAATAGTTTTGATTAATATAAAAATATTTTTATATTTGTAGTGTAACATAACCCGACATTCGAGGTTGCTTCGTGAGTGGTGTTTTTGCTGAGTTATAGCTTTCGTTGTTTACGACGTTTTAAAGTGAAATTCAGAGTAATTAACTAAGCTAGGAAGCTGCAGCGGACAAGGAATACGTTAGTGGTCTTGTGATGCAGACCTTATGCTAATTTCGTTATTAGTGTGAGTGATTCCACTTCAATGACTCTCTCATGAGAGTGAGACTTAAAACTTAGGATAACAGCGGTATTTTATTTGGTATCGTAATGGGCTTAAGTTGAACTGTAGATGCCACCGTTATGCTGATTTCAATTAGCCAGAGGGGTGGCTTCCTTTTTTGTGCCTTGTTAGCACTTTATCTGTTTTTTGAAACCAATCAATTCCTTCTGTTTTGATATTTTTTCTTTTTGATGACTTTGCGGAACAGTTTAGGATTTAATGTATACCACTTCGCTTATTTATCTAATTGATTGGTAAGTTCTTCTTTTGTGATAAGCCCTTTGTGTTGCCATTTTATTTCTCCATTTTTGAAAAGCATAAAAACAGGTACGCCTTTTATATCATAGTGTTGAGCGATGTCTTTGCTTTTATCAGCATCTATTCTAATGACAATGGCTTTGTTTTCGTATTCTTTTTCTATTTCATCAATTACGGGAGCCATTTTTCTACAAGGTGCACACCAAACGGTATGAAAATCAACTAATACAGGTAAATTTGTTTTTAATAATTGATTGAAATCTTCAAGACTCATTGATTGGATATGTTCATCTTTTGCCGAAGTAGATTTGGTCAAAGGGAGTTTACTATTTTCCCAAGCCATTGTTCCTCCGTTGAGTTGATAGATTTTAGTGAAACCATTTTTTTGTAAAATTTTAGCAGCATCAGTACTTCTTCCTCCCGATGTACAATAAACACAAATTGTTTTCTCTTTATTGATTAAATTAATCTTATTCACGAAATCTTCATCATAAAAATTAATATGACTACTTCCTTTTATATTTCCTTGTGCTACTTCCTCAGGGGTTCTTACATCAAGTATCACGACATTCCCTTTGTCGATTATTTTCTTAAATTCTATTGCATTAACATTTTTTATAGCAGTGGTTACACGATTGTTTTCAATATTATTATTTATTTTTTCGCCATTTTCTTTAGACTCGTTACAACTGAATACCAGGAGTGTTCCCATTAAAAATACAATGCTTAAAATACTTTGCTTCAAATCAATATTTATTTTCATAATATTTGTCTTTAATATTTTCGATAAAGGTAAGCAAATTTAAAAAAACTTTTTAAAATAATCCCAAAAATAAATTTTGAAATAAGGATAAGATGTGGTATATTGTCGACCAAATTTAAAACAAAAATATAATGAGTCAAAACGATAAAAATTTCGGAATTGAAGATTCTCTAAAAAAATTAGGTATTAAGGCCGAAAATAAGGGCGTTTCTTATGGTGAAGGTTACTTTGCTAATGGTGAAGTCATAGAAAGTTATTCACCTGTAAACGGAAAATTAATCGGTAAAATTCAAATGGGTAATAAAGCAGATTATGCCCAAGTAATGGAAAAAGCAAAAGTAGCTTTTAAAGAATTTAGATTAATGCCTGCTCCAAAAAGAGGAGAATTAGTGCGTCAGTTTGGAATGAAACTTCGTGAATACAAAGAAGATTTAGGGAAATTAGTTTCTTATGAAATGGGTAAATCTTTGCAAGAAGGTTTAGGAGAAGTTCAGGAAATGATTGATATTTGTGATTTTGCAGTTGGGCTTTCAAGACAATTACAAGGTTTCACGATGCACTCAGAAAGACCAGGACATAGAATGTATGATCAATACCACCCATTAGGAGTAGTAGGTATTATTTCGGCATTTAATTTCCCAGTAGCCGTTTGGTCTTGGAATACCGCTTTGGCTTGGATTTGTGGAAATGTAACGGTTTGGAAACCATCTGAAAAAGCAGGACTTTGTGGAATTGCTTGTCAGAATATTATCGCAGAAGTATTAAAAGAAAACAATATGCCAGAAGGAATCTCTGGAATGATTGTAGGTGATGCAGAAATTGGAAAAGAATTAGTAGCTGATACCAATGTTCCTTTAATTTCATTCACAGGTTCTACGAGAGTAGGAAGAATGGTGGGAGCCAAAGTAGCCGAAAGATTTGGTAAATCTATCCTTGAATTAGGAGGAAATAACGCTATTATTATTACCGAAAATGCAGATTTAGATATGTCGATTATCGGTGCGGTATTTGGTGCAGTAGGAACAGCAGGACAAAGATGTACTTCTACTAGAAGATTGATTATCCATGAATCTGTTTATGACCAAGTAAAAGAAAGATTAGTAAAAGCTTACGGACAATTGAAAATCGGTAATCCATTAGATGAAACCAATCATGTAGGTCCATTAATTGACAAAGATGCTGTTAATCAATACTTAAACTCTATCGAAAAATGTAAAGCTGAGGGTGGAAACTTCATCGTAGAAGGTGGCGTTTTAGAAGGAGAAGGTTATGAATCAGGTTGTTATGTGAAACCTTGTATTGCAGAGGTGGAAAATACTTATGAAATCGTTCAGCACGAAACATTTGCCCCTATCTTATACTTAATTAAATATAGTGGAGAGGTAGAAAATGCAATCGAAATACAAAACAATGTACCACAAGGATTAAGTTCAGCGATTATGACGAAAGATTTAAGACAGGCTGAATTATTCTTATCTCACGCAGGTTCAGATTGTGGAATTGCGAATGTAAATATCGGAACTTCGGGAGCAGAAATCGGTGGAGCATTTGGTGGTGAAAAAGAAACTGGTGGAGGAAGAGAATCAGGTTCTGATGCTTGGAAATTCTATATGAGAAGACAAACCAATACCATCAATTACACAACCGAATTACCATTGGCTCAAGGAATTAAGTTTGACTTGTAAATATAACAATTTATCAATGTAAAAGTGTGACAATGGTATAAATTGCTACATTGTTACACTGCTACATTAGTACATTAATTTAATAATAAAACAAAAAAATATATGAACGACTCAATAGAATCGCACCCAGAGGCGAGTAATGAAGTAAAGAAAATTTTATCAAGACATATTTTAGCAGATGGTTTTGATTTTGTAATGGATTTTGAAAAATCTCATGGTTCGTGGATTCACGATAAAAATACAGGGAAAGAAATGTTAGATATGTTTTCGATGTTTGCATCGGCATCTATCGGATACAACCACCCTTATATTGTGAAAAACTCGGATTGGTTAGGGAAAATGGCGATTAATAAACCAACTTTGGCAGATGTGTATTCGGAAGAATATGCAGAGTTTATGAAAGTTTTCGAAAAAGTAGCCATTCCTGAGCATTTGCAATATGCCTTTTTTGTTTCTGGAGGTGCTTTGGCAGTAGAAAATGCAATGAAAGCTTGTTTCGACTGGAAAACAAGAAAAAATTTCGCCAAAGGAATCGAAAAAGAAGCAGGGATTTGTATTCACTTTAAGCAAGCATTCCACGGAAGAAGTGGTTATACTTTAAGCTTAACCAATACTGCAGACCCAAGGAAATATCAATATTTCCCAAAATTCGATTGGCCAAGAATTGTTAATCCTAAATTAAACTTCCCTATTACAGAAGAAAATTTAGCAGAGACTAAAAAGCAAGAAGAAATCGCTTTGAATAGCATTAGAGAAGCTATTAAAAATAATCCTGATGAAGTGGCATGTATCATCATTGAACCAATTCAGGCAGAAGGTGGAGATAATCATTTCCGTGATGAATTTTTCGTAGAAATCAGAAAGATTTGTGATGAAAACGAAGTATTATTTATCTTTGATGAAGTACAAACAGGATTAGGATTAACAGGTAAGATGTGGGCTCACGAACATTTCTCTGTGAAACCTGATATTATCTCTTTTGGTAAAAAGGCTCAGGTTTGTGGTGTTTTAGCCAATAAAGAGAAATTTGATGAAGTAGATAGAAATGTATTTAGAGAAAGTTCGAGAATCAACTCTACTTTTGGTGGAAATTTCATCGATGTAATGCGTCTAAAACTGACTTTGGAAGTGATAGCGCAAGAAAATATGGTGGAAAATGCCAAAGTAGTAGGAGACTATCTATTGGAAGGATTACAAGCATTAGCAGTAAAACACGATGCTATTTCTAACCCAAGAGGTAGAGGTTTAATGTGTGCTATCGATTTACCAACAGGTGAAATGAGAGATAAATTGCAACACGAATTATACGAAGAAGGATTGATTATTTTAACTTGTGGAACGCACTCTTTGAGATTCCGTCCACATTTGAATGTAACTAAAGAAGAAATTCAGATTGCATTGGATAAAATAGACGCTTGTATAGCGAAAATTTAATTTGAAAAAAAAGAGGAAAGTAATATTGTATAGCTTTATTCTTTTCTCTTTGTTCTAAAAATCTAAAAAAAACAAATTATGGAAAGAGAGACAAAAGTAGTGGTTTTTGAAAGCAATAATGCTACCGAAATAGAATTAATAAAATCTAAATTGAAGAATATTGGTATTGTAGCTGAAACTGAGAATTCTTATATGTCTTTTATGTCTACTCCTACGGCAGGAAATTTGAAATTAAAAGTAGATTTAAAAGATGAACAAAAAGCATTTGAAGTTATTGATGCTTACCTTCAAGAAACGGATTTAGATATTGATAATCCTGTAGGAAGAAAATAGGAAGGAAAACTCGTTTAAGGTTTTTAGCCTTAGATGAAAATATAAACGAATTCAAATAAAAATTGCCTGAAAATTAATTTTTCAGGCAATTTATTTTATAAAATAAAGAATTATTTTTCTTCTTTATTATTATCCTTTTTAGGTCTTGGTTTTCTTTCAGGTTTTGGAAGAAGCACCTTTCTTGATAATTTCATTTTCTTACGATTATCATAACCCATAAATTTCACTTCGATCTTATCACCTTCATTATAAGGCACTTTATCGGTTCTTGTCCATTCCATTTCAGAGATGTGTAACAATCCTTCTGTTCCTTTAGCAATCGATAAGAATACACCGAAATCAACTACTTTTACTACCGTTCCTGTGTACACTTCTCCAATCACTGGCACGAAAGTAATTTCATTAATCTGAGCCACGGCTTCGTTAATCATCGCTCTATCCGTTCCTGAAATTTCAATATGTCCTATATCGTCCTTCTCTTCGATAGTCACTACCGTTCCTGTATCTTTTTGTAACTGCTGAATGATTTTTCCACCAGGACCAATCACTGCACCAATGAAATCTTTAGGGATTTCCATCATTACCATTTTCGGAGCGTGAGGTTTCACATCTTCTCTTGGTGTATCGATGGTTTTCATCATTTCTCCTAAAATATGTAATCTTCCATCTTTCGCTTGCATCAAGGCACCTTCTAAAATTTCCATAGATAAACCTTGTACTTTAATATCCATCTGACAAGCGGTAATTCCGTCTTCCGTTCCCGTTACTTTAAAGTCCATATCTCCAAGGTGATCTTCATCTCCTAAGATATCAGAAAGTACGGTGAATTTGTCTGATTCTTTATCGGTAATCAATCCCATTGCAATACCAGAAACAGGTTTTTCAATTTGAACCCCTGCGTCCATTAATGCTAATGTTCCTGCACAAACCGTAGCCATAGAAGAAGAACCATTGGATTCTAAAATATCAGAAACAATTCTAATCGTATATGGATTATCCTCTGGAACAATTCCTTTCAATGCTCTTTGGGCTAAATTTCCGTGTCCTACTTCCCTTCTTGAAGTTCCTCTTAAAGGTCTTGCTTCTCCTGTTGAGAATGGTGGGAAGTTATAGTGTAAATAGAATCTTTCTTCGTGCTGAGTAATTACAGAGTCTATACGGTTAGCGTCCATTAACGAACCTAAAGTTACCGTTGTTAAAGATTGCGTTTCCCCTCTTGTAAATACAGACGAACCGTGAGATGCTGGTAAATAATCTACCTCACACCAAATTGGTCTAATATCTTTGTTGGTTCTTCCATCTAAACGAATATTTTCATTTAAAACCAATTGGCGAACAGCCTCTTTCTGAACATCGTGGAAATAAACCTTAGCCAAGTCTTTTTTCTCTTCTAATTCTTCTTCCGAATATCTTTCTAAAAACTCATCTACTACTGCTGAGAATTTTTCTGATCTTTCCTCTTTTGCACTTGGACTTTTGGCTATATCATAATATTTCTGATACGCATAATCCCAAATTTCTTTCTTTAAATCTTCGTCATGCTCTTCGTGGCAATATTCTCTTTTAACTTTTGATTTTTCAATCTTAGCAGCTAATTTTTCTTGTGCCTCTACTTGTGCTTTAATCTCGGTGTGAGCAAACTGAATAGCCTCAATCATTTCTTGTTCGCTAATCTCGTCCATTTCACCTTCTACCATTACGATAGAATCTTTGGTTGCTCCTACCATCATATCCAACTCTACTCCACTATTTAAAGTTTCCCAAGATGGATTAATCGATAAAACACCATCTTTTTTAATGACTCTCACTTCTGAGAATGGTCCATTAAATGGAATATCGGTAATGGATAACGCTGCCGATGCTGCAAAACCTGCCAAAGAATCTGGCATTGCTTCTTTCTCATCATAAGAGATTAAAGAAATCATCACCTGAACTTCTGCGTGGAAATCACTTGGAAATAAAGGACGAATAACCCTATCTACTAATCTCATCGTTAAGACTTCGTCGTCAGAAGGTCTTGCCTCTCTACGAAAGAAGTTTCCAGGAATTCTCCCTGCACTACCAAATTTCTCTCTATAATCTACTGTTAAAGGTAGAAAATCTACCCCCGGGTTAGCATCTTTTGCAGCCACTACGGTTGCTAAAAGCATTGTTCCACCCATTTTTACTACCACAGAACCATCGGCTTGTTTTGCTAAAAGCCCTGTTTCAATGGTTACTTCTCTGCCGTCCTGAAAAACGACCTTTTCTCTAATTGCTTGAGGTTTACTCATAATATTTACTGTCTTTGCATTCCGTATGAATGCGATTATAATTTAAATTTTTTTTAAATTTTCTGCACAAAGATAAGAAATTATTTACCATCTGAATCAATGTATTAAAAGTTTTTCTGAAATGGTCTATTTATAGAGCAAAAAGCCCATCAATAAACAAAGCATAAATAGGCAAATTCAATAACAAATAAACGAATTTTCCCTTGTTTGAATACCGAGATGATCTCAATAAAAGTACCAAAAGTACAGTATTTATAATCATTAAGATAGGGGACAAAAACACATTAATCAATCCCAATTCCAACCTCAATTCTTCCCGAATTTTATTAGATAAAAGAAGTTGAAAATGAATAATATACAATGCAAATAGAGGTAAATAATTAAAGAGTTTACTTTTCATTGTCATTACAAAATGAAAAGGTCTTATTTCACTACCAAATTATTCTTACATTCTACCTTTAAATAATGTAAATACTCTTTTATTTTTCGATTTTGTGTTACAGATACATCCCCCGTAATGGTAATTACGCCATCTACTCTATCTACTTTTACCGATGGAAAAGACTCCAATTCTACTCTTACTTTCTCAAGGTCGGCATCTATTTCTTTGGGAGTGGTTTTATTATCTTGGGCAAGCATCGTTGTATCCTCATAAGTTACTTGGTTTTCCTTTTTATCCTCACAAGAGAGCACACCAACACATAAACCCAATATCAAAATTATTTTTTTCATAATTAAAAGTTCTTATTTTTAAGTTACAAAGATAATCCTTTAACGCCGAAACAACAATTTTATTTTTTGTAGATTTGTAAAGAGATGAAAAAACACCAGCGCCCCATATTTTATTTTAAAGGAATTTTAAGTCTGCTTTTTATTCCTTTTTTGGTGTATGTTTATCTCAAACCAAATTATAAAGAGTCTTTTTACGGAGTTGTTGATATTGGTATTCCTACAACAGAAATGATACAAAGATATTTTTACGGGAATGTACCAAATTCATTAAGTGATGATGAAGGTCTGCTTATCTCCCATCGTCCCAAAATACACAACTATAAATACACCGAAACCATTCATCTGCCGAAAACGATTAATAATAAAGACCTTGATGCTTATCAAAATTTAATCAGAAATAAAACCAAAGAAATAAAAGAAAAAAATATCCAACAGTTTGTTATAAAATTTGAATTTTCAGAGCAAAATACTTTGCAAGATATTATAACATTACTTGATTTAAGTCATATAAATAATGATGATGAATTTTATGTAGATTTTTTTGAGGGTACGGATAGTTATTATTATATAATTTCCAATCACGATTACCGAGACCCTAATATCGAATATGATGATGATTATGAAATGACACCTATTTGCCATATCGATTTTGACTATGGAAAATATTTTCTTAACGAAATACCCAAAAGAATAGCGACAGAATATTTTGCTTTATTCATTGCTTTTTTTCTGGTTATTTACCTTTTAGCCTTTCTACTCACAAAATCTAATTTTCATATTACAAAATTGAATAGAAATTCCGTATTTTTGTAGGCTGAAATTCAAACTATGGCGAAAGATTCGGAAATTGACATCAAAAAAGAAATATTTGTAAAAAATGCTCACCTTAACAACTTGAAAAACATCGATGTAGTGATTCCTAAAAATAAATTAGTGGTCATTACAGGAGTTTCGGGAAGTGGGAAGTCGTCTTTGGCATTTGATACCATTTACGCCGAAGGACAAAGACGATATGTGGAAAGTCTGAGTTCTTATGCTCGTCAGTTTTTAGGCAGATTAGAAAAACCGAAAATTGATGATATTAAAGGTTTGGCTCCCTCTATTGCCATTCAACAAAAGGTCATTTCCTCAAATCCTCGTTCTACGGTAGGAACTTCGACAGAAATTTATGATTACCTTAAACTTTTATTCGCAAGAATAGGACGCACCTTCTCTCCTATTTCTGGTCAGGAAGTCAAGAAAGATTCGGTTTCGGATGTGATAGATGTTATTCAAAGTTCGCAAGGGAAAACATTTTTGTTGAGAGCCAAATTACATTTTGAAGTAGAAAACTTTTCCGAATTATTAAAAACACTCAAAGTTTCAGGGTTTACAAGATTAGAAATCAATGGAAATATCGCTAATATCGAAGACTTAGAAAGTTTTGGTTTCGTTCCAGAAAAAGAAATGGACATCCATTTGGTGATTGATAGATTTGCCTATGAAGAAGATGAACATTTTTTGCAAAGGTTAGCAGATTCTATTCAAATGGCATTTTATGAAGGGCAAGGCTATTGCTCTTTAAAGGAAATAGACACGGAAAAAATTCAAAATTTCTCCAATAAATTTGAATTAGATGGTCAAGATTTCTTAGAACCAAATATTCATTTTTTTAGTTTTAATAATCCTTATGGAGCTTGTCCGACTTGTGAGGGTTACGGAAGTGTTATTGGCATTGATAAAGATTTGGTGATACCTAACAAAAGACTATCCATTTTTGAAGATGCTGTTTTGCCTTGGAAGGGCGATTCGATGAAAAAATGGAAAATGAATTTCATTAAAAAAGCGGAAAACTTCCCTATTCATAAACCTTATTTTGAATTAACGGACGAACAAAAAGAATTGTTATGGAAAGGAAATGGTAAAAAATCTTTTCCTTGTTTAGCTAACTTCTTCCGAATGTTGGAAGAAAATTTATATAAAATTCAGTACCGAGTGATGCTTTCTCGTTATCGTGGAAAAACGACCTGCGATGATTGTAACGGATTGAGGTTAAGAAAGGAAACACATTGGGTGAAAATTGATGGTTATGCCATTCAGGATTTAATCAATTTACCTTTGGACGAATTAGCACCGATTATTCAAAATTTACAACTCACTCCTCACGAGCAAGAGATTGCCAAAAGATTGATTTATGAAATCAGCACTCGTATTGATTTCCTACTGAAAGTTGGTTTGGGTTATTTGACCCTCAACCGAACTTCCAACACATTATCGGGTGGGGAAAGTCAGCGAATTAATTTAGCAACGAGTTTAGGAAGCTCTTTGGTGGGTTCTATTTATATTTTAGATGAGCCATCTATTGGTCTGCATTCTCGTGATACCGAAAACTTAATCGAAGTACTGAAAAACCTCCGAGATTTAGGCAATACCGTTATTGTCGTGGAACATGATGAAGATATTATGAAATCGGCAGATTATATCATTGATATCGGAAAAGAAGCAGGATATTTGGGAGGCGATTTGGTTTTTGCAGGAGAATACAAAGACTTGAAAGATGCCGATACTTTAACGGCAGATTATTTGACAGGGAAACTGAAAATAGAAGTACCAAAGTCAAGACGGAAAACCAAGGAATTTATCGAAATAAAAGGAGCGAGAGAACATAATTTAAAAAATATTGATGTCAATATTCCTTTGGAATGTTTAACGGTAATTACAGGCGTTTCTGGAAGTGGGAAATCAACCTTGATGAAGGAGGTTTTATCGAAAGATATTAAAATCCAAATGGGGAGAGGAGGAAAAAAAGGCGATTATGATAGTGTGAAATTCAATCCTAAAATTATTCACAATATCGAAGTGATTGACCAAAATCCTATCGGAAAATCTTCTCGTTCTAACCCAGTAACTTACCTGAAAGCCTATGATGATATTCGTAATCTCTTTGCCAAACAAAAATTAGCAAAGATGATGAAATATAAGGCTAAACACTTTTCTTTCAATGTAGATGGAGGAAGGTGCGAAACTTGTAAAGGTGATGGTGTTATTAATGTTTCCATGCAATTTATGGCAGATATAGAACTGAAATGCGAAGATTGTAAGGGAACGAGGTTTCAGAAAGATATTTTGGAAGTGAAATTCAATGAGAAAAATATTTCGGACATTCTGCACCTTACCGTAGACGAAGCGATTGATTTCTTTACCGAACATCAAGAACAGAAAATCGTCCAAAAGCTTCAACCTCTTCAAGATGTTGGTTTAGGTTATTTGGAACTGGGACAAAGCTCCTCAACGCTTTCTGGTGGTGAGGCACAAAGGGTGAAGTTAGCTTCATTTTTAGTAAAAGGTTATACAAAGGAAAAAACTTTATTTATTTTTGATGAACCTTCCACAGGATTGCATTTTCACGACATTCAAAAGCTATTAAAATCTTTTGAAGCACTTATAGAATTAGGTCATTCTATTATCGTTATTGAACATCAGCCTGATATTATTAAATGTGCCGATTACATTATTGATATTGGTAAAGAGGCAGGAAAAAATGGTGGAAATATTGTTTTTTCAGGAACGCCAGAGGAACTTATCAAGTGTGAAAATTCACTTACTGCAAAATATATTCAGGAGAAATTGAGATAAATGATTTCATTTAAAAATATTGACTTAGCCCTTTCAATAATGAAGACACCTCTTCTACCCAAGCCATGGAAGTAGATTTGCCCAAAATGAATATCACGAAGAAAATATACACCAATAATAACATTATACTTTGAATGGCTTTCATTTTTTTGGAAAATAAAAAGATGAAAAAGACTACCACAGTGAGGATAAGAAGTAAAATTCTTAATTCATTGGTGTTTTCTAGTACCATTCCGTTAATTTCAATAGGATTGAAAATCAAAGCATACATGAATAACGGGAATCCCAAAGCGAAACAAATATCAAAAATATTACTTCCCAAAGCATTAGAAACGGCATCGTCATAATTTCCTTTTTGAGCATCTTTTATCGATAAAATAGTATCTGGAACACTGGTTGCCGCTGCTGCTAAAATGACTGCTACGAAATAAATGGGAATATCTAAAACATTACCAAAATGCTCACATGCCAAAACCAAAAAAGCACTCGCCATTCCCACTACTAAAGTGGAAACCAAAAGTAAAAGCCACGCCTTAGAGTTTGTAATAGGTCGGTTTCCGATAATCAATTGCTCTAAGTTTAACCGAATACAATTACCCCAAAAACCATATTCTGTATTGGAAGTTTCTTCCTCCTCCTCATTATTTTCCTCTTCAGAAATGTTTTTTTTCATTGTGGAAAACATCACCACAACATACACGCCGTACATTAACATTAATATTAAACCATGCCACCAATACAATACGCCACTGGCTAAAAGGTAAATTAAAGCCACCTCGGAAATCAAAAGCATTATTCCATCTCGAAGGACTACCTTTTTACTCACCTGTACAAACTTCACCTTTCCTACGGCAATAACCGTTAAAATAACGATTGCAGGAATGACCATTGCATTAAAAATGGCACTTCCTGCGGTTGTTCCTATTCCACCTGAAAAGCCTTCTTGATCATGCAAAATCAATAGAAAAAATATGGTAGTAAATAGTTCTGGAATAGAACTTCCTATGGCATTAATCGTTGCTCCTCTTACTCCTTGACTTAAGTTTCTACCTAAATATTCTGATGCCATTTCAAAACCGTTACTTGCCTTCCAGATAATTAAGCAAGAAAGGACAATGACCATTAAAGATAATACTACTTCCATATTTTCATCAATACTTCGAAACGCAAAAGTAGTGAATAATTTGAGAATCATTCACTACTTCTAATCTTTTATGTTTTATATTAAAAACGCTTCTTGTTTCCTAATGGAATATTATATGCAACGCCTATTCCTAAAGAGCCGATATTATAATCTTGTTTTTCGTAATTGTATTTTTTATCCGTAAATACCTTTTGATAATGAACAGAGAAATTCCAATCACGATTGTGGTATCCAACTTCTGGTTTTACATAAAGTCCGCCATCAGGTCTATTTTTATTCAGTTGACCAACCTCTGTTTTTTTAAGAATTTGGTTATCTCCTGTGAGAAATCCATAACCGATATTCGTTCCAAAGTAGAAACCAGACCTTTTCGGATAAAATCTTATCAAAGCGGATACAGGAACAACCCCTACACTATTATTGTCAAATTGATTTTTATCTCTTCCAAAAAAATGGGTGTAACCTGTGGATAAACCTAACCCGAAATTAGGATTTACCAAATACTGATAAGTAACATCTATCCCTAAAGAAGCTACTGTATTACTCTTTGTAGGTAAAACCATTCCTACATTGGCGCCTACTTTGAGCATATTTTTCATTCCCTTTTTGTGCTTTTGTCCATTAGCAAAACCTGCAGCCAATAAAAGCGATGCTAAGATTGTTTGTTTTAAAATTTTCATAATTTATTTTTTTTATAGAACTCCCTTCAACTCAAAAAGTTGAAAATAAGTTCATTATTGTTGTTTAGTGTTAAATAAAATCTAAAATCGTGCCAAAAATAAAAAATGCCTTACTTTTCGTAAAGCATTTTTATTTATTATTGACAGTATATGATTTTTAGCTCAGTCCTGTTATATTTCCATCTTTATCAATGTTCATACCTTCCGATGCTGGAACGCTTGGTAATCCTGGCATACGCATCATATTTCCTAAAATAGGTACTAAAAATCCTGCTCCTGCGGCAAATTCAAATTCTCTTACCGTAACTTTAAAGCCTGTTGGTCTTCCTATCACCTTATCATTATCACTTAATGACTTTTGTGTTTTCGCCATACAAACAGGTAGTTCGTTCAGTCCTAAATCGTTAATCACTTTCAATCCTGCTTTAGCTTTAGCATTGAAAACCACTCCATCAGCACCATAAACTTCCTTAGCAATGGTATTGATTTTCTCCTCTACACTACTTTTTACATCATATAAAGGTTGATAATCATTACCATATTCTTCGGTTGCTTTTACTACCTCTTCGGCAATCTCTTTCATTCCTTCTCCACCTTGGGTAAATTCGTCCGCTAAAATAGCTTTCACGCCTAATTTTGCACATTCATCTTTAATAAACTGAATTTCTTCTTCGGAATCGGTAGCAAAATGGTTAATGGCTACTACTGGTTTCAATTGCCATTTCATAGCATTTTCGATATGCTTTTTAAGGTTTTCGATTCCTTTTTTCACCGCCTCTAAGTTGGTGTTTTCATACTCTCCTTTTTTCGCTCCACCGTGGTATCTCATGGCTCTAACGGTAGTAACCAAAACAAATGCAGATGGCTTTAATCCTGCATAATGACATTTAATATGCAAGAATTTTTCCGCTCCTAAATCGGCTCCGAAACCTGCTTCTGTTACCACATAATCTCCTAACGAAAGTCCTGTTTTAGTAGCGATAATGGTATTAGTTCCCTGAGCGATATTCGCAAAAGGTCCTCCGTGAATAATCGCTGGATTTCCTTCTAAAGTCTGAACCAAATTAGGCTTAATAGCATCTTTCAATAGAATTGCCATTGCTCCTTCTGCTTTTAAATCTCGAGCGTAAATCGGTTTTTTATCAAAGGTATAACCAACGAAGATATTTCCTAATCGAGTTTTTAAATCTTCAAAATCTTTACTCATACAAAGAATCGCCATTACCTCACTGGCTGGTGTAATATTGAATCCGTCTTCTCTTGGAATACCATTGGTTCTTCCACCCAATCCAATTACAATATTTCGTAAAGCCCTATCATTCATATCCATTACCCTTTTCCAAACGATGGTTCTTGGGTCGATATTAAGGCTGTGCTTTTTATTCTGAAGATTATTATCAATCAATGCTGATAATAAGTTATTGGCTTTTTCTATCGCCGAAAAATCTCCTGTAAAGTGGAGGTTAATATCCGTCATTGGGATTACCTGAGCATAACCACCACCTGCGGCACCACCTTTAATTCCGAAAACAGGACCCAAAGAAGGTTCTCTCAATACGGCTACTGCTTTTTTACCAATTTTATTCAATCCATCACAAAGTCCTACAGAAACAGTAGTCTTCCCCTCTCCTGCTGGCGTTGGGTTGATAGCAGAAACAAGAATCAGTTTTGATTTTTTAATTTTTTCTTCATCAATGTACTTTAATGGGATTTTGGCTTTGTATTTACCATAATATTCTAAATCCTCTTCATTGATATTCACTTTCTTAGCAATCTCTTTGATGTGCTGAATATTAGCACTTTGTGCTATTTCTAAATCTGTTGGAAAACTCATTTTATTCGTTTTTTTTGAGCGTCTAAATTAGTAATTCCAAATCATATAGCCAATAGCATGGTTATTGATTTTTATCATAAAAGCCTGTTTGAAATTACATCAAACAGGCTTTAGGTCATATAATCAATACCGAATTACTCACTCAAAAACTCGGTTTGAGCAATGGTTTTTTGCTCTCCCGTAACGATATTTTTAATTGTAATGGTTTGATGATTAATTTCATCATCTCCGATAAACACTACTTTTTCAATGCCTTTTTTCTCGGCGTAAGAAAACTGTTTTTTAAGTTTTACATTATCAGGATAAAGCTCCGACATTACGCCTTTGTTTCGTAATTGAAAAATAAGCTTTGATGCCTCCAATGCTTCTCTATCTCCAAAATTAAAGAATAAATAATCAGGTTTTACTTCTGTGTTTTCAGGGAATAAATTCAGTTCTTCCATTACCAAATAAATCCTATCCAAACCAAAAGAAATACCAATTCCTGGGATGTTTTTCACGCCAAAAACTTCGGTAAGATTATTATATCTTCCACCGCCACCAATAGAACCCATTGCTACGCCATCGGCTTTTACTTCAAAAATGGCTCCTGTATAATAGTCGATTCCTCTTGCCAAGGTAATATCGAATACCAAATTTTCGGAAATTCCCAATGCCTTGGTCTGAGCAAGTACAAATTCTAATTCTTCCAAACCTGTTTTTCCTATCTCTGAATTTTCAAACTTCTCTCTTAAAAGGCTTAATACCTCTTCCTGACTTTTACCATCGAATAAAAAAGATAATTTTGCTATCGCTTCATCGCTGATTTGTTTCTCTTTCAACTCCTTGATAACGCCGTCTTTCCCTACTTTGTCCAATTTATCCAAAGCCACGGTAAAATCTATCAACTGATTAGAAATATCGGCATATTCTGCCAATCCAGATAATATTTTTCGGTTATTAAAATGAACTTTCACTGCAATTTTCAAGTCTTGAAAAGACTTTAAATACAACTGAACCAAATCCACTTCTTGCCAAAGCGATTCGCTTCCCACAACATCTGCATCGCACTGATAAAACTCTCTAAATCTTCCTTTTTGTGGTCTATCGGCTCTCCAAACTGGCTGAATTTGATAGCGTTTAAAAGGTAAACTCAGTTTTCCGTGATTCATTGCTACAAATCTTGCAAAAGGCACCGTTAAATCATAACGCAAGGCTTTATCTGAAATCTGGGAAGTTAGTTTCTGAAAAGATTTATTTTGCCAATCTTCATCTTTGGTTTTCTTGGTAAAATCTCCTGATTTTAAAATCTTAAAAATCAATCTATCGCCCTCTTCTCCATATTTTCCTGTGAGGGTTGATAGGTTCTCAAAGCTTGGCGTTTCCAAAGGTTCAAACCCAAATAACTCAAAATTACGCTGTAAAACTTCCTTGATATATCTTCTCTTTATCACTTCTTGTGATGCAAAATCTCTTGTTCCTTTGGCTAAACTTGGTTTCATAAATCGTATTCTCTTAATTGAATCACAAAAATAATAAAATAACTTGATTGTACAATGATTAATAGGGCAAACGCACGAAATATTAAAGTGTTAAAAAGTAAAGCGTAATATAAAATGCAAAGTACAACAAAGAAATACTAATCTTTACCATATCAATAAACGAAGTGGCTTTGTTAATTCCCCTCTAAAAAGAGGGGTGCCACGCAGTGGCGGGGGGTGTATGATTAAACCATTGTTTATCAATGTGTTAATATTATATTTAATGAAAATTCGTTTGTTTGACCTTAACCTCCATAACCTCGTAATTCTTATAACCTTAAACTACGATCATTTAAAACTTCATCTCTACGGTTAAAAAATATTCTCTTGGAGCAGATGGAATAATCCCAGGTCCTGGGTAACCCGTTGCCCTTCTCGTGAAATACACTTCATTGAAGATATTAGACACTCCAGCCTCTATTTTTAGATGCTTATTGAGTCGGTAAGAAGTAACGAAATCTACCAACTGATAGGCAGGAATAGTTCCCTGAATCCCCCAAGTATTATCTTTTGGGTTGGTAGGCTCATTGGTCGCAGAAGTATATTGCTCTGATAATTTGGTCAATAGAATACTTCCCAATAGATTTTTATAACCAAAACTCATTCCTGTTTTTAAGTTTAATGTAGGTACAAATTCTACGCTATTTCCTTTAATCCCTGGTGTTTCGGATTCCACGTATTCCGAATGAGTAATGGCTGTATTGGCAAAAATATTCCATCGCCAATTTTTATTATTATTCAATACCAATCTCTTCAAATTGAAATCAATTAAAGATTCTACACCGAAAACAACTGCCTCTCCCACATTCGTTCTTACCTTTTGAACTCCAGAATAGCCCTCTGCTTGGCGAAAAACATTATCAATTCTATTATTATAAAACAACCCATAAACACCAATATCATAAGAAATTACTCTTCTCCATTTTCCTCTTACACCAATATCTGCGGTGTAACCTGTTTCATCTTTAATATCAGGGTCAATGACTAATGCATTATTGACCATCCGAATATCACTAAAAGTTACCGAACGATAATTTTGTGAAAGATTGGCATACGCCTCAAACTGTCGATTAGGTTTATAAGAAGTTCCTATTCCCAAAATAAAGAAATTTCTCAGGCGTTTTTCATCTTCGTGGTAAGTTTCATTAAATATGGTATTTCCTGCATTGTCCAAAATGATTTTTTTGTAAAAACCTTTCGCCTTGGTATCAATATACTCCCAACGAACGCCTGGAACAATTGACCAATCTTTAGACACCTTGAAGATAAACTCCGAAAACAACGCCACATTTTGATTCGGATAAGTGTAATCGGATTGGTGATAATAGTTGGTGTTTTCTTCATCAAAATTAAAATCGGCATCGCTACCTTTTGAACCAGCTCCTTGTCGCCCTGTATTATTGGCTCGGTAATATTTAGCACCAACTAAAAGCGTATGTTTTTTCTTCCCAAGGTGTTGTAAAAATTTGGTTTCCACGCCCCAATTTCTAAATTTCCCCGTGATTAAATCCCTTGTTGCTCCCTCATAATCAGGTTGTCCTACTCTTGCAGGTCGATAGCCCAAACTTTCCCTTTTCGCATCTAAACCAAAAGCCTTTACGCTTAATTTTTGTTTTTTATTAAACTGATGATTAAAAAATACCGACCATAAATTCCAATCTACATTAAACCAGTTTCTCGCTCTGATACTTTGATAAGGATCTTGGTTATAAAGGTAATCCGTCAATCCACCTGGTTGATGAGCCAAGTATTTGAATTTGGTAAATTCAACACCGAATTTGGTCTTTTTGGAAAGGTCATAATTGAAAAAGAGATAACCATTTTGTGATTTATAATCCGAGTTTTCCTGAAATCCATCTCCTTTTTTATAATTAAAAAATCCATAATAAGAGAAATCTCCCAACTTTCCTGTCAATGAATTAAAAGAAGTATGCGTACCAAAAGAAGCAATGGTATTTCGTGAAGTGAATTGTATTTTTCTACGGCGATTCGGTTTCTTGAGCTTAAAATTCAATAACCCTCCAAACTGCGTTCCGTACTGCAAAGATGCCGCACCTCTTACCACCTGAATTTCGTCTATCGCCTCTGCTGTTGGCGTGTAATAACTTTCAGGATAACCCAAAACATCAGCACTAATGTCATAGCCATTCTGCCGAGTATTGAAGTTTGCCGTTCGGTTAGGATTCAGTCCTCGACCTCCCACATTGAGTTGCAAACCACCATCATTGCTATCAAAAACATTGATTCCTGCAATTTGAGAATAAATTTGACGAGGGTTATTAAGTGCTTTATTGATGATTTTAGTATCCATTAAAACCACCTCTGTTTTTTTAGCAGCGAAAATAGAAGTTCCCTCTACAGGTTTTAACCTTCTGGTTTCAAAGGCTTTGATTTTATTATTGATAATAATGACTTCGGAAATGTTTTTCGTTTTCAGAGAATCTGTCTGAGCAGAAAGATACATCGGTGCCAATAAGACCGAATATTTACAAACCTTTAATATTTCCTTTGAAAGGTAAAATCCATTTTTTGGGTCTAAAACTGTCTTCTTCATTGTTTAAATCTACTTTTTCATCAATCATCTTTTGAGGACTTCTCCCGTTTAAGGCAACGAAAGTTTCCACAAAAACTTGTGGCTGATGAACATTCTTATTTTCTTGATAATAATCTGCTAAATAATGAGCAAACTCCAAAATGAAATCAGGCTGAAAAGCCATTTGTTTTTCTTGAGTAGGCGTTAAAAAATCTAAATTATCCACTACAAAAACTTGATTGGTCTTGGTGTCTTTAATTTTAAAAATGGCATAACCCGTTTTTTCCATCAGCATTACTCGCCAAGAAAAACGATAACCTTCTTCTGTCCAAAACAATTCACCTGGATACAATAAATATCGCCAAGGGAAAATCAAGTGGAAAATCAGTAATAAAGTAACGATAAACCTCGAAATAATAGAGCCTTGATAAACAGCATGTTCCGTCCTAAAATAAGAGAAATTTAATCGGGAAATCAGTTCTATTTTTTGCCATAAATTCTCATGCCATTTCGGAGAGAAATAAATGAATGCTCCACCAATCATAATAAATGGAAACATCCCGATTGGAAATAAAATCCAAGTCAAAACATGAAAAACAACTACACCCATAAAAGCCCAACCTCTCGTTTTTTTGGAAAGTAACAAAAAGGGGATTGATAAATCAAAAATCGCTCCCGCCCAACTGAACAGATAAGGCATATACTCCTTGTCCATTAGTCCGCCAATCAATGGAATATAATGTTTGGAAGGTAACCAAATTTTCAGTGGCATGGCGTCAATTAGCCAATCGGAATTGAGTTTGCAAAGTCCAGCATAAAAATAAACTACACCCACCAGTATTTTAATACTATTAATCGTCCAAGTAGGCACTTCGCCCTTTCTGATTGTAGGATTTCTTGCATCAAGGGAATAATTAACATTCATCGGTAAAAAAATCATTAAAAACGCCACCAAACTGATGAAGTAATAATGATTAAGGTAATTGGTCTTGTCCATTAATTGAATATAGGTGAAGGACAAAAAGAAAAGGATGATATTCAGTCTGAAATATTTCCCCAAAATAATTCCAATAGCAGAAATCCCTGCCAAAATGAATAAAAAATAAGTGTATTCTCCCAGTGGTTTTACCCATTCAAAACCGTAATAAGAGAAGAAATAAGTCGGTTGGATATACAAAGAGTCTATCCAACCGTAATAAAAAAATCTAAAAACACTTATTAACATCATTACCCCAAAAACTACTCTGTAAGTAGCTAATGGAGCAGATGAAGTATAAGTATTTCTAAAATTAATTGCCATTATTGAAAGGAATTAATTAATCACCATCAGTATCCATATAGGCAATACTCACATTCAGTACTTGTGGCATACTTACTTTCAGGTTAACAACATTGGATTGTAAAGCCTGATAAGCATCTTTCATTGGCATTATATCGGTGTTCATTTGATTCACAAAACTTGGCTCCAAAGCACTGATTTTGTCTTTGGCATTATTAAAATTTGTATTGATTTTATTTGCAAGGTCAAGATTAGTCTGCTTAGCATCTAAATATTCAATATAATGTTTTAAAGACTTTCCATTTTTAGTACCATCAAAAGAGACTCCATTGAAAAAGTTTTTCATTGCTTTTAAACCTTCCAAAGCATATTCTCTATTGTATTGATTTGAATAACGAGCCTCTACCCATTGTGGTTTTGGGTCTGTATTTTGCGGTAAAAACATCGGTGTTAAAACTCCTGCTGGATAACCGATTTTCCCTGCTCTTAAATCGCTTTCATAATAGCTCACAAAAGCATTAACGATTAAGCTCAAACTTCCCGCTGCATTGTTGGATTGATTTTCAACAAAAGAATCTCTATACCCTGAATTCCAATCGTTTAAAACTTCATTTGAACTTTCAATCATTTCATTGATGATGGCTTTCAAATAAGCTTTATATTGAGTAGCATATTGATCTGTTGTAAATTTAGCCATAATTCCTGCATCGTCATCAGCAAAGCCATTGACCATATAATCTATAGCTGGTAAACCTTGTGCAATCTCTCCATTTGAAATATGAGCAGGAGATCTAAAATCATAAGTTTCATTCTGAGCATAAGTTCTTACATTGTAAGTAGATACAGGATAAGTGTTCAGTCTATACTGATAATTGATATGGTCTGCCTTTCCAAAACGGAAAAACCCAATATATTGATAAGCAATATAAGCTTGATGTAAACTGGCTCTTACTTTGGTTAAGTTAGCCTCATTAGGCGTTGCAAAGAAATCATCGACATTATTGTCCAATGCCATTGATTTTGTTTTAAAATTTTGAAATGCAGGAAGAATATAATCATCCGCCATAAAAGTGGTCATTTCTTTTCTATCAAAACTATCTTGCACATCATCTCCTTTCTTTTCACGAGTACAAGAGAATAAAACCAAGACACTCAGTATGAATAGTAAAATATTACCTTTTTTCATTTTTTCTAATTTTTATAAATTCTAATTAAGGTTACAAAGATAAAATAAATTTCATCAAAAAACACAAGAATTGTCAAAAAAAGCGTACCGAAAAATATCAGTACGCTTTTCAATTAAAACTAAAAACTTAACTAAAAATTAAGCATCTTGTAAATTAAATCCTCCTATTTCTGCCATTTTATTAGCTCCCATTTTCAATGCTTGTGCTATTCCTGGGCTGTATAATCCCATTTGTCTAATCATTTGCACATAAAAAGAACCTTTATGATTTGCTGGTAAAGCTTGACCTTTAGGCGTGAAATCAATAGAATACAAGAATCCTAATCCTTCTGCTATTTCGTGGAATGCTGATGCCTTTTGCTCCATTGTAGCATTAGGATTTTCCAAAACATCTGCACCTTCTCTTAAATAATGAGCACATCTGATGAAACAAACCTTTTCCATTAATTTAACAATCTTATCTCTTTGCTTATCTCTCTCTGCATAATCTTTATCTACAATCGCTTGTCTTCCTTTGATAAACGCATTGTAAATATCTTTTTTAATACCTGCTCCTGCTACACTTCCATCAACAGCACTGATGTATCCAGACCAAAATCTTTTGTATTTTGATTTATTATCTCCTGATGTAATATCCACATTTGAGTCAGCTGGTAGTCCTGTATAACCAAAAGCCTCATCCCAATGATGCTCCATTGCAGTATAGTTTTTACCTTGTGGAATTTGATCATTATCTACATTCAATTTGTCATCTGATAAATAATGGTTGATGATTTGGTCTAACTCAAATGCACCCATTAAACTTTTAGACATCAATTGTACTGTTTCAATACCTTGAGCATCTACCAATCTATTTCCGTACATACCTGCTACTCCATTAGAAGCAGTTGCACCTCTTTGAGAACTTAAATATTCTAAATCATTGAACAATCCTTGGAAATAAGTTTGAACTTGTGCTTGCTGTCCAGACATAGTTGCAGACGCACTTACTTTATTCCAAATTTGCTTGGTAGTTCCGTTCAAATCTGATGCATTATAGAATGCCCCATCCATAACAAATGGATTATCCTGATTTTGAACTAATTTCATAAGATAATCGGCTGTGATATCTGTTGATTTCGCAGAACCTGCATAAGCTTTCACCTGCGAATGCATATCGATTCTCATATGTTGCCCTCCAAAAGAAACAGAAGATGCTCCATTTCTTTCAAACTTATAATCCTTTACCTCTTGGTTTGGATTTACTGGGTCATCATTTCTATTACAAGAAGTGAACAACGCCAATGATGCAACGGATAACACCACTGCTTTTTTTACTGAAAAATTCATAATGATATTTATTTTAAAATTTGCAGCAAAGATATGTTTATTTTTAATAAATCCAAATAAAAATGAAGTATGATTTTTATCAGTTATGTGATTTTTTGTTCAAAAAAAAACTATCTCGTAAAAAGATAGTTTTTAAATTGATGTAAAATTGATTTACTTTCCCCATTTATTTTTAAAAGTACAATTTTTATAACGTTTATCAATCGAAATAAAAATATGAGGGATACGAGTTTCAATCCATTTTTCTAATAACTCGTTTTGTTTTTTCTTAACAGCATAACTCTTCACCCTGTCATAATCGCTTTTCAAAGTCATCTGATGAGCAGGTGTTTCTTCTTCTAAACGAATCAATTTTACTACTTTTCTTTTGTTTAGTTCATCTTCAAAAACTTCGGTGAGATCACCTTTATGAAGTCCAGCAATCTGATAAGCGACATCTGCACCCAAAGCATCTTTCTCTACCCTTGCAGAACCATCTCGACCTTGTAAAATTCCTGCATTATATTTGGTGCTTTTATCATCAGAGAATTTGTATGCTGCTTTCTTAAAAGACATTTTATCCAATTTAATCAGTGTCTTAATACTGTCCAATTTCGCCTTTGCCGTTGCTATTTCGCCTTCGGTAGGCTCTGCCATTAGCAGAATATGACTAGCATCGTATATCTTCCCCGATTTCCTTTCCAATTTAATGATATGAAACCCATATTCGGATTCGATAGGTTCAGAAATTTCGCCGACTTGTAAATTCAAAGCGGCAGCCTCAAAAGGCTTTACCATCTGACCTTTATAAATATTTTTCATCAGTCCACCATTGGCGGCAGAACCTGGATCTTCGGAATAAATTCTTGCCTGACTTGCAAAATCTTCACCATTTAAAATATCGGCTTTTATTTTATTCAATTTATTGATGAGTTCCTGCTTATGACTTTCCGTTAGCTCTGGATAAATGGCAATATTCGCTATTTTCACTTCATCTTTTACCTGTGGCAATTGAAATTGATACACATCATAAAATTCCGAAACTTCCTGAGGCGTTACATCTACTCCTGTTGTAACCATTCTGTATTTTTCTCCCATTAAATACTGTTCAGCATCCATTTTTTCAATGACTTTTTTCATCTGATGAGCCGTTCTAAATTTATACTTCTTCAGCATTTCTCTTTCAGAAGGAAATTGAGATAAAATTCCATTATATTTCCTAAGTGCTTGTTCTTTAATGGCTTCTGTTTGAGGGTCAATAAGGGTATCTTGCTTGGCTTCGTGAATCAATATTTTTTTATTTAAAATACCTTCAAAAATCTCACATTTATCAATTGCAGGATTTTGTTGTTTTGCAAAATTATACTCTTCCAAAACTTCGGATTCTAATATAATTTCGTTTCCCACCACGGCTGCAATACCATCTACTAAATCTCCCTTATTCTGTTGCGCATTGATTACCGAAAATAAACAAAGCGACAAATAAATCGTAATCTTTTTTATCATTCTATTAAATTATATCTTGCAAATTTAAAACTCTTGTTGAATAAAATGTTATTTTTTATTATAATTAATTGTTAAAATTTTATGAGGCTCAGCCTTAACCTTAGCCTAAATCTCTACTTCAAAAGTAGTTAGTTTTTTAAATTCTTGAACTCTCTCCTCTAAATCCTGCTGAGTCACCTCTTTCAATCGTTCTGTCCCAAACTTTTCCACTGTAAATGATGCCAATGCAGAACCGACTATAATGGCAGACTTCATCGTTTCAAAATCAAACTTTTCTTTCTTCACCAAATACGATACAAAACCTCCTGCAAAGGTATCTCCTGCCCCTGTTGGGTCAAATACCTCTTCCAATGGCAACGCTGGAACGGCAAAAATATTACCGTCTTGAAACAATAATGCTCCATGTTCGCCTTTCTTGATAATCACATATTTTGGTCCCATTTTATGGATTTCTTGTGCTGCTTTCACCAAAGAATACTCACCTGAAAGTTGTCTTGCTTCCTCATCATTAATGGTGATTACATCGGTTTTGGCAATCACTTGTTTTAATAAATCCAATGCTGTATCCATCCAAAAATTCATCGTATCCAAAACCACCATTTTCGGTCTTTGAGGCATTTTTTCTAATACAGACATCTGAACCGCTGGATGTAAATTTCCCAATAATAAAACTTCTGCATCTTCCATACTTTGAGGAACTTTTGGATCAAAACTTTCCAACACATTCACTTCCGTTACCAAAGTATCTCTCATATTCAAATCGTGGTGATATTTTCCACTCCAAAAGAAAGTTTTTCCGTCTTCAATAACTTCTATTCCATCAATATTGATGTTTCGTTTTTGCATCATCTCCAAATCTTCCTTCAAGAAATCTCCGCCCACTACAGAAACAATCCCTGATTCTACATTCATCACCGAAGATGCCAAACCAATATAAGTTCCCGCTCCTCCTAATATTTTATCCGTTTTTCCAAACGGTGTTTCTATCGCATCAAATGCTACACTTCCTACGATTAATAATTTCATTTTATTTTGTTGTTAAGTTGTTGAGTTGTTAATATTGTTGAGTTGTTGATATTGTTAAATTGCTTTATTGTTAAACTGTTACATTATTATATTGCTTCATTATTTTATTTCCACTGAAAAGTTTCGATTAAATGCTTTAAATCTTTTTTCACATAACGCACCGCTGGTGCTATAGAGTCAGGTTTTGGGCGAGAATTAAAATACAAACTTGCCGTTACAAAATGCTTGGTACTATCAGTTACAAAAAACTGAATATTAGAAGCACTTTGTCCCTTTAATTCATAAAAATTACCATATGCTTTATGCTCAGGGTATTCAAAAACCTTAGTTTCGATAGAGGAAGCTTTTATGGTGTGCTTATACACCATCTTTTCTGCCTCCTTAATATGTTCGGTAAGGTTATTTTTAATAGGATAATAGGTGATAAAAACTTTCCCTTTCATTTGGGGATAAATCAAATTAAACCAACACTCATTTTTCTTAGACGGAAAAACTTTCGCTAATGTAGAATATTCAAACTGATAATGACAAGCATCATCAAAAACTTGATATTTAGGCTGAGGATATTCCAAACGCAATTCTCCTTTAGGTTTAGGCATCGTGTCTTTGCCACAAGAGAAAAGCATCAATACAACAAAAATAAAGCTTATATTTTTTAACATCTCGCAAATATACAAAAGTTTAGTTTAGAGCCAAGAATCAACATTTTATTTTCGACTTTAAAAAACTTTCTATCGGTTTGGGAAAAGACTTTTGTTCAAAATCGTCGAAATGTATCAACTCCAAATCATGCTCTTGGGCAATATTTTTTAATAAATCTAATGATGAAATTTCAACACTAAAAAAAGAAATTTCCATTTTAATATGGGTTAGAATATGATTCACTTTTTGCTCTTCAATGATATTCAAATCTGTATTTTGGGGCATCAAAGTGGAAAATTCGTACAACCTTTTCCAAATCGAACGATTATCTCTCTGCCTTATCAAAAAATAATCTTGATAATAAAGATAATAATAATCTAATTTTTGGTGTTTGACTTTTACTTTTTTAATCTTAACAGGAAATTGAGTAGTTTTCCCAGTCTGAAAAGCTATACAACCTTTACTAATAGGACAAATATCACATAAAGGATTTTTAGGTTTACAAATTTCTGAGCCAATATCCATGATTGCTTGATTGAAATCTCCCGCCTTATTTTCGGGCATTATTCTGAATGCTAAATTTGAAAAGTACTCAAATGCTTTGGTATTGGAAATATCAAAATCATCTCCAAAAAACCGACTTAAAATCCGATAAAAATTACCATCTATCGCAGGACGATTTTCATTAAAACAAATACTCGCAATCGCCGAAGCCGTATATTTCCCAACTCCTTTCAGTTGGATGATATCTTCATAAGTATTGGGGAAAACGCCATTAAAATCATTGATGATTTGTTGAGCCGCTTTATGTAAATTAATCGCTCGAGAATAATATCCCAATCCTTTCCAATAGAGCAAAACCTCGTCCACATGAGCATTGGCTAAATCTTCCACCCTTGGAAAACGAAGGATAAATTTATTATAATGCTCTAATCCTTGCTGAATCCTCGTTTGCTGAAAAACAATTTCACAAATCCATATTTTATAAGGATTTTTGGTTTTCCTAAAAGGTAAATCTCGACCATTGACACTATACCAATCTAATAATTGAATACCAAAGTTAAGAAAATCAGGGTTTTGTTTGTTTTTTTTCAAAAATTAATCTTATATTTGCACTCCAAAGTTAAAAATAAAATTCAAAATGACAAAAGCAGAATTGGTAAACACTATTTCTAACAAGTTAGGAACAGAAAAGTTAGAAACACAAAAAGTGGTAGAAGCATTTATGCATGAAGTGAAAAACTCACTTTATAGTGGAGAGAATGTGTATCTAAGAGGTTTTGGTTCTTTTATTATTAAAGAAAGAGCAGCAAAAACAGGAAGGAATATTTCTAAAAATATTGCAATAGAGATTCCTGCACACAATATTCCTGCATTTAAACCTTCTAAAACTTTTGTGGAAAAAGTGAAGACGAAAGTGAAAGTAAAATAATTAACATTAATTAAAAAAAATAAAAAATTATGCCAAGCGGAAAGAAAAGAAAGAGACACAAGGTAGCTACTCACAAAAGAAAAAAAAGAAGAAGAGCGAATAGACATAAGAAAAAATAATTCCTCTTTTTAGCAAAATAATTAATATAGTTGGCTATAGTTTTTACATTAACGCCAGCTATATTTGTTTATAATAAAAAAAGCCAATGATATGAAGAAAGAAATGATAATTTCGTATGAAGATGAGCTTACTAAAATTGCACTATTAGAAGATGGAAGACTTTGTGAACTTCACGAAGAGGAAGAAAAAACGGACTTTGTAGTTGGAGATTTGTTTGTAGGTAAAGTGAAAAAATTGGCACCTAATCTTAATGCAGCATTTGTAAATATTGGTTACAAAAAAGATGCTTTTTTACATTATCAGGATTTAGGTCCCCAGTTTTTGACTTATAAAAAATTTTTAAAAGAAACTTTAGCGAAAAAACAAAATTCGTCTGTGCTAAAAGGTTTTAAAAAAGAAAATACTATCGATAAACATGGTAAGATCGATAAAGTTTTAGCTAAAAACGACACAATACTCTTACAAATTACCAAAGAACCTATCTCTACAAAAGGACCTAGAATTTCTACTCAGATTTCTCTTACAGGTCGTTTCATCGTTCTCATTCCTTTTGATAATAAGGTTTCTGTTTCTAAAAAGATAAGAAACGAAGAAGAACGAACAAGACTTAAAAACCTTATTGAAAGTATAAAACCAGAAGGTTTTGGTGCCATTATCAGAACGGTAGCAGAAAACAAAAAAGTCGCTGAATTACACAGTGATGTGGATCAGCTTGTTCAAAAATGGAAAAAAACTTTTTCCAATATTCAAAAAGGTGACCTTCCAAACAAAATATTATCCGAACAAGATAAAGCCTCTTCGATATTAAGAGATAACTTCAATGCTGATTTTGTGAGCATCATTTGTGATGATGAACAAATGGTTCAGGATATGCAAAACTATCTGGAAGTTATTGCCCCTGAAAGAAAAAAAATAGTTCAATTTTATGACTCTCATATTCCATTATTAGAGTATTATAATGTAGAAAAACAGCTCAAACAGAGTTTTGGAAAGCATGTAAATATTCCAAAATCCAAAGGTGCTTACCTTGTAATAGAACACACAGAAGCACTCCATGTCATCGATGTTAATTCGGGACCTAATATTTCCTCAGCAAAATCTAACAAAGAACATGCTTTACATGTCAATAAAATGGCCGCCACAGAAATTGCTCGTCAGTTAAGATTGCGAGATATGGGAGGCATCATCGTAGTAGATTTCATCGATATGCGAGAGGCAGAACACAGAAAAGAACTCTACACGCACTTCCGTGAAGAGATGAAAAGAGACAAATCAAGACACAAGATTTTGCCACCGAGTAAGTTTGGATTAATCCAAGTAACTCGACAAAGAAATCGTTCGGAAAAACAAATTAAAACACGAGAAGATAACCCTAACAAAGACGGAGAAATTCTCGCTCCTATCGTTGTGATAGAAAGAATGGAAGAAGCCATTAAAAATATCATCAAAAAAGAAAAAGGAAGATTGTACCTCCATGTTCATCCCTTTGTAGAAGCTTACCTTACCAAAGGATTGGGAAGCATTAGAATGAAATGGTTTTTAAAACACAAAAAATGGGTGACCATTGTCCCAAGAGACTCCTTTAAGTATTTGGAATTTAGACTTTACAATGCAGACAAAAAAGAGTTAATGAATTACTCTAACTAAAAAAATAAAATGCCGTTACATCAAGGGAACGGCATTTTTTATTATTCAATCTAAAAAACAAAAAACCAACTTTTCAGTCAGGTTTTCGATTATTTTATTCCCACTCTATCGTTGCAGGTGGTTTGCTTGAAATATCGTAAGCGACACGGTTAATTCCTTTCACTTCGTTGATAATTCTATTCGATACTGTTTCTAAAAACTCATAAGGCAATTTACTCCAAGTTGCCGTCATAAAATCAATGGTATTTGCCGAACGAACCACTGCGGTATATTCGTAAGTTCGCTCATCTCCCATTACTCCAACAGATTTCACTGGAAGTAGTACTACAAAAGCCTGAGATACCTTTTCATATAAATCGTTTTTATACAATTCCTCAATAAAAATATCATCTGCCTCTTGTAAAATTCTTACTTTTTCATCATCTACCTCACCTAAAATTCTAATTCCTAAACCTGGACCTGGAAACGGATGACGATGTACCAAATGATGTGGAATACCTAACTCCTCTCCCACTTGTCTTACTTCATCTTTGAATAATTCTCTCAATGGCTCAACTAGTTCAAAGTCCATTTCCTCTGGCAATCCTCCTACATTATGATGAGACTTTATCACCGCCGAAGGTCCTTTTACCGATTGAGATTCAATAACATCAGGGTAAATAGTTCCTTGGGCTAAAAATTTAGCATTATCAAATTTATGAGATTCTTCATCGAAAACAGCCACAAACTCGTTCCCAATGATTTTTCTTTTCTCTTCTGGATCAGAAACGCCTTTTAGTTTCGATAAAAACCTTTCGGAAGCATCTACCATTTTGATATTCATATGGAAATGCTCACCGTAATTTTCCATTACTTTTTTACCTTCATCTTTTCTAAGCAGACCTGTATCTACAAAAATACAAGTCAGTTGGTCGCCAATGGCTTTATGAATTAAAACTGCCGCCACAGAAGAATCCACTCCTCCCGAAAGTCCTAAAATCACTTTTCCATCACCTACTTGCTTTCTGATTTCTTGAATCGTTCTATCGATATAACCCGTCAGTTTCCAATTCTTTTCTGCTCTACAAATATTGAAAACAAAGTTTTCTAACATTTTAGCACCAAATTCTGTGTGGGAAACTTCTGGATGAAATTGTAGGGTATAAATATTTTTTTCTTCGTTTGCCATTCCTGCAATTACGCCACTTCTCGCTGAAATTTCGAATCCTTCTGGTGCTGTTTCCACCTCATCAAAATGACTCATCCATACCGTAGAAGTTTTAGGAACATCGTGAAATAGCGGATTACTTCTTAAAATATCCAATTCTGCCTTTCCATATTCTCCTTTCTCGCCTTTAGCTACTTTTCCACCCAATAAATGAGCGGTCAGTTGCATTCCATAGCAAATTCCCAAAACAGGAATTCCAAGGTCAAATAGTTCTTTTTCTACCAAATGTGCATCCTTGGCATTTACTGAACTCGGACCTCCCGAAAGAATGATTCCTGCAGGTTGTTTTTTCTTAATTTCTTCTATTGGCGTATTAAAGGGAATAATCTCCGAATATACCTCCATTTCCCTGATTCGCCTACCAATCAACTGATTGTACTGCGAACCAAAATCTAATATAATAATTCCGTTGTGCATTCTTTTTTTTAAGTTATAAGGTTATGAAGTTACAAGGTTATGAAAAAACATCATTATTCTGTAATTTCATAACTTTATAACTTCGTAACCTTTTTTCATATTAAAACTTCGCTATATCCTCTCTATAAAAAGCGTAGTCAAATTTTATCGTTAAAGCATCTTGATAGACTTTATCACGAGCTTCTTCATAAGTTTTTCCTGTAGCTACCAAATTGACAACTCTTCCGCCATTAGTAACAATATCGTCGCCTTTGTATTTCGCTCCTGCTAATAAAACAGTACTGCTACTTACTTTGTCTAAATTTTTAATTTCAAAACCAATATCATAATTCCCTGGATAACCTCCTGATGCCATTACTAAACAAACTGCCTTTTCATCTCTGAATTTCAAGTCGATGTCTTTTCCTTCGATACAATTATCAATCACATCTAATAAATTACTATCCAATAGTTCCATTAAAACCTGTGTTTCAGGGTCTCCTGAACGCATATTATATTCTAATAAATAACAACCATTTTCCGTAATCATCAATCCAAAGAAAATAAATCCTTTGAACATTAAATAATTATCCTTTAAACCATTTAATGTTGGTTCTAAAATATTCTTTTTAAAATCTTCAAAATGAGCATCGGTAAATTGTGGACTTGGTGCAACCGTTCCCATACCACCTGTATTAGCACCTCTGTCGCCTTCACCTACTTTCTTATAATCTTTCACAGAAATACAAGGGAAGAAATCTTTTCCGTTTGCAAATGCAATAATTGAAGCCTCAAAACCTTGTAAATAATCTTCAATGACTACCTCTATTCCTGCATCTCCATAGATTTTGTCAATCATAAACTCGTGAATGGTCGTTAGTGCAACATTTTCATCCTCTGCTATCACCACCCCTTTTCCTGCTGCTAACCCAGATGCTTTAATGACCATTGGAAATTGAGTTTGCTTTTCAATAAATGCCTTTGCGTCTACATACGAAGTGAACACCTGAGAATTTGCTGTTTTTACACCAAACTCTTGCATAAATCTCTTCGCATAAGCTTTACTTCCTTCCAAACGAGCAATCTTCTTACCTGGACCAAAAATCCTCAATCCTTCTTTCTCGAATTCATCTACAATTCCTTCCACTAATGGTGCTTCTGGACCTACGATGGTTAAATCTATTGCTTCTTTTTTAGCAAATTTTACCAATTCTGGAATTTCGGTGATATAAACATTCTCACCCAACTTTTCAGTTGTTGCATTCCCTTTCGCAAAAAACATTTCCGAAATTCTACTATCTTCTGATAACTTTTTAGCAATAGCGGCTTCTCTACCACCGTTTCCTATAATTAATACTCTCATTATTATTATGATTTAATGTAACAAATTTACGATTTTTAATTTTATAAAACTACTAAATTAATGTAAAAAATGACGCATTCCTGTGAAAATCATTGGAATTTTATGCTCATTACACGCTTTAATGCTTTCCTCATCTCTCATACTTCCTCCCGGTTGGATAATCGCCTTGATTCCTTCCTCTGCACAAGTGTCTACCACATCTCTAAATGGGAAAAACGCATCTGATGCTAATACCAAATCACCATCAAATTTCTCTTTAGCTCTCGTGATTGCTTGTTCCGTTGCCCAAATTCTATTCACTTGACCACCGCCAATTCCTAAAGCTTGTTTTCCATTAGAAACAACAATAGCGTTAGATTTCACATATTTCACCACTCTTTGAGAAAATAATAAGGCTTTCTCTTGTTCATCGGTTGGCTGAATTTCCGTAACAACCTTAATATCTTCCGAAAACTGATTATCCGTATTCTGAATTAATAATCCGCCATCTACTTTCACCCAAGTTTGCGTGTCAGAAACAGCATTTTTAATTTTAATAATTCTTAAATTCTTTTTCTTTTTCAATACCTCAATGGCATCAGCATCAAAATCAGGAGCCATTACAATTTCTAAGAAAGTTTTATTCAG
>PDSY01000025.1 GCA_002747105.1 Flavobacteriales bacterium
GCCATTTCTTTATTTTCAATAATCGTAAAATATTGTTTATCAGTTTTATAGATTTTCGGGAATACGGTAAGAAAGTCCTGCTCCCGCTACTAAATAAAGAGTAATCAGAAATGGTTACTCTTTTGTTTTTTTAAGACTCTCTGCAAGGTGATAAAGTGTACCCAATAATGAAATCACCTGATAATGTATCGTAAAACCTCGTGAAGGTCTTTAATTATCAGATTTTATTTACCTTTGACAAAAATTAATATGCTATTATGTTGGACTTACATCAAATAAGAAAACAATTTCCTATACTTCAAGAAAAAGTGAATGCTCAACCTTTGGTTTATTTAGACAATGCTGCTACTTCCCAAAAACCAATTCGCGTTATTGAGGCAATAAAAAAATATTACGAAAAATATAATGCTAATGTTCATCGTGGTATTCACACGCTTAGTCAAGAAGCGACAATTGCAATGGAAGAGGCAAGAAAAAAGGTGCAAAACTTCATTAACGCCGAAAAAGATAATGAAGTGATTTTCACTAAAGGAACAACGGAATCTATCAACGAAATTGCCTATGCTATTTCAAATGCTCACTTGATTCAAAAAGATGATGAAATTATTATTTCTTATCTCGAACATCACTCGAATATTGTGCCTTGGCAGATGCTTTGTGAAAGAACAGGTGCCAAGTTAAAAGTAATCCCAATAGACAAACAAGGCGTTTTACAATTGGATTTTTTAGAGCAAAATCTCAGCGAAAAAACGAAAATCGTTTCTTTTAATTATGTTTCTAATGCTTTAGGAATCATCAACCCAGTGAGGGCAATGATAAAGCAAATTCGTAAGAAATCGAATGCAATGGTGCTAGTAGATGCGGCACAGGCTATTCCTCATTTTAAGGTAGATGTGCAAGATTTGGACTGTGATTTCTTGGTGTTTTCGGGACATAAAATGTATGCTCCTACAGGGACGGGAATACTGTACGGAAAAGAAAATATTTTGGAAAAATTAGCTCCTTTTCATGGTGGTGGAGAGATGATAGATACTTGTAGTTTCGAAAAAACTACTTACGCAGGATTACCTTTCAAATTCGAGGCAGGAACACCGAATATCGCAGGAAATATTGCCCTTGGAGAAGCGGTTGATTTTATGAATGAAATAGGACATACGGCTATTCAAGAGCATGAAAATAAATTGTTAGAATATACTCAAAATCAGCTTTTAGCATTAGGAGGAATTGAAGTCTATGGAGAAAAAGCCAATAGAACAGGCGTGGTTTCTTTTAATTTGGAAAATTGTGGAATCGCTTCCGATACAGGAATGATTTTAGATAAAATGGGAATCGCTGTGAGAACCGGACATCATTGTACTCAGCCGATTATGCGATATTTCGATATTGCGGGAACGGTAAGGGCGAGTTTTGCGGTGTATAATACTTTAGAGGAAATTGATATTTTCATTGATGGTGTGAAAAAGGCACAACGAATGTTATCCTAAAATCAACTTATAAATGATTAATTTTGCCTTATGAAAATTTTACACCTCGAAACTTCTTCTAAAAATTGCTCCGTTGCCATTTCCGACGGAGAAGAATTACTCTGCCTATGCGAAGAAACTTCTCAAAATTATAAACAATCCGAAAGTTTACACACTTTTATAGAGTGGGCATTGGAAGGAGCAGAAATTAGTTTGAAAGACCTTGATGCGGTTTGTTTAGGAATGGGACCAGGTTCTTATACGGGATTAAGAATTGGAGCGTCTTCGGCAAAAGGTTTTTGTTTTGGACTGAATATTCCATTAATCGCCATTAATTCCTTAGAAACAATGGTGGAGCCTTTTCTCAATAAAGGTTTTGATTGGGTTATTCCGTTGATAGATGCAAGGAGAATGGAAGTCTATTGTGCTACATTTCATGGTGTTTCAGGAGAAATGAAAACAGATACTCAACCGAAAGTTTTAGATGAAAATTCGTTTCAAGAACTGAAAGATCAGAAAATCTTATTTGTAGGAGATGGAGCCGAAAAAGCCCAAGGAATTTTAAATTTGCCCAAGGCGGAATTTCAACCTAAGGTCTATCCATCAGCAAATTATTTAATAAAAAAAGCAGTAAAAAAGTTTGAAAATCAAGAGTTTGAAGACATTGCTTACTTTGAGCCTTTTTATTTGAAAGCTTTTCAAGGAGTAAAGAGAAAAAGAAATTCAACGAAATAAATTAACTTACATCCTTTTGAACCGATTATTTTCAATCGTTAATTAAAAGTTATAGTTTAATTTTTTTGATAATTTCAAATAAACCATTAAATTTGTCGATTATTATAAATGACTATGAGTAAAAAGAATCATAAACAAGTAGAAGGAAAAGAAACCGTAGAGTTTTTTCAGGATTTAGACAGAGAGGCTTTACAGTCTGAAAAGTTTATTGAAAAGCATGCCTCTAAAATCGCAATAGCATTTGGTGTTATTGTACTAGGGATTTTGGCGTATTTTGGTTATCAGCAGTTTGTTGTTGCACCAAAGAACACGGAAGCAATGAAATCTTATACTGTTGCTCAGAAATATTTAAAAGACGGTAAAGAAGTGGAAGCACTTGGTGGGAAATCTGAAGCCAACCCAGGGTTCATCGGTATTGCTAAAAAATATGCGGGAACACCAACAGCCGAAATGTCTGCTTATAATGCTGCTATCTTGAAATTCAAAGAAGGAAAATATCAAGAAACGATAGACCTTTTGGAGAAGTTCAGTTCTGATAACGAAACCTTAATGGCATTGAAGTTTGGAGCAATGGCAGATGCAAAATCTAATTTGAAGAGAAATAACGAAGCGGTAGAATTGTTAGAAAAGGCGATTAAAGCTTCTAATGACCCTTATACCCAATATTATTTCACCAAAAAAGCGGGTATGTTGGCTTTAGCAATGGACAAGAAAGCGGAAGCAAAAAAATATTTCACGACCATAGACGAAAAATATGAAGAGTACGACAACGGAATGTCTGATGCGTATATTGAAATGGTGAAAAATTATTAATCAATACAATTAATTATGGCAACGGTAAATTTATCCGAATATAAGCCACTGAATATACCTAATGCCGATGATTTTCACATCGGCATTGTTGTATCTGAGTGGAACGATTTTGTAACCTTCAACCTCCGAGATGGAGCGATAGAAGTTTTAGAAAAAGAAGGCGTAAAAAAAGAAAATATTAAGGTTTTTTATATTCCAGGAGCATTTGAACTGAGCTTTGCGTGTATGCAATTAGCCAAAACCAATGAATATGACGCTATTATCGCTATTGGTAATGTTATCAGAGGAGAAACGGCTCATTTTGATTATGTTTGTTCTGGTGTAACTCAAGGGATTAAAGATTGTAATATCCTTACTGATACCCCTACGATTTTCTGCGTTCTTACCGATGATAAAAAAGAACAATCTATTGCTAGAAGTGGTGGTAAACACGGAAACAAAGGAATAGAAGCAGGAGTAACTGCCTTGAAAATGATAGCATTCAGAAGAGTTTAAAAATTTTCTTGTATAATGATACATGATTAGATGATGGATGATGAAGTGTAAAATGATTTATCAATAAATTACACAATCAATCATAGTGTAGTAAGTCATAGTACAATAAGTCATTCATCATTGTACAATAAACCAATAATACCATAATCAAAGAAAATATAAAATATGAAATGGACAGAAGATAGAAGTGGGAATGTAGAAGACCGAAGAGGTCGAGGAGGTCGAGCTGGAGGTACATTAATCGGTGGAGGATTAGGAACGCTCATCATTGCAGCGATAGTATTCTTTTTAGGTGGCGACCCATCTGCATTATTGAATTCTAATGCTTTATCAGGAAATAGCCAACCCACAGAACAAAGAGATTTAACACCCAATGAAGTTCGAGTAAGGGAGTTTATCCAAATGATTACCGCCGAAAACGAAGAAACATGGACGAAGATTTTCGCTGAAAATAATATGCGATACCGACCTGCAAAAGTAGTTTTATTTGAAACCACTACACAATCGGGTTGTGGGACAGCTCAATCTGCCATGGGACCTTTTTATTGCCCAACAGATGAAACGGTTTATATGGACATGTCTTTCTTTAAGGAGTTGCAAACGAAATTTGGAGCCAAGGTCACCGAGTTTTCCATCGCTTATGTAATGGCTCACGAAATGGGCCATCATGTACAAAATTTATTAGGTGTTTTAGATAAAACTAACCAGATTAGAAGAAGCGGGAAGTATTCTCAAATAGATGTTAATAAAGTTTCTGTTGCTACGGAATTACAAGCCGATTTCTATGCAGGGTTATGGTCAAAATATACCGAAAATAGAGAGCGATTTTTAGAGCCTGGAGATTTAGAATCAGCAATGGATGCTGCCGAAGCTGTTGGAGATGATAATATTCAGAAACGTTCTCAAGGTTATGTTAATCAAGAGGCATTTACGCATGGCAGTTCTAAACAAAGAAAATATTGGTTTATGCGAGGGTATCGGTCGGGAGATATTCGACAAGGAGACACCTTCAGTGAATTATTGAAGTAAATATTGGGGATATCTTTTCATATAAGTTTAAGTTGTATTTATAAATTATTTTTAATCTCGCTATATCTAAAATTCAGAGAATTACAGATAAGTGGGCTGATGGGGTTTTTCTATGTTTTTAAAAAATTCAAAGGAGATTCTATTGGATAAGATTAGTTTTTTTTATCTTTGCAAAACATAAAAAATCATTATGGCTCAGCAACCAACTTATTTATTTTCTACAAGAACAAGTAAAGATTTAGCAGAAAAAATCGCTAAACATTATGGACAAGCATTAGGGAAAATCAATTTCCAACAATTTAGTGACGGAGAGTTCGCTCCTATATTAGATGAATCTGTAAGAGGAGGTAGGGTTTTCTTAATCGGTTCTACATTTCCACCGTCGGATAACCTAATGGAACTCCTATTGATGATAGATGCAGCCAAAAGAGCATCCGCAAAAAATATCACTGTCGTTATCCCTTATTATGGATTAGCAAGACAGGATAGAAAAGACAAGCCAAGAGCTCCGATAGGGGCTAAATTAGTAGCTAAAATTTTAGCTGCAGCTGGTGCAACAAGGATAATGACGATGGATTTACACGCAGACCAAATCCAAGGTTTCTTTGAAATCCCTGTTGATCATCTTTATGCCTCTACAATTTTTGTAGAGTATATCAAGTCTTTAAACTTAGATAACTTAACCATTGCTTCACCAGATATGGGAGGAGCAAAAAGAGCGAAAAACTATGCTGGGCATTTAGGCGCCGATGTTGTTATCGCTTATAAAGAAAGAAAAAAAGCCAATGTAGTGGACGAAATGTTCTTAATTGGTGAAGTGAAAGGTAAAAATGTCATCTTGATAGATGATATGATAGATACTGCGGGAACTTTATGTAAAGCTGCCGATATCCTCATCGCAAAAGGAGCAAAATCGGTAAGAGCAATGGCTTCCCACGCTGTTTTCTCAGGTAAGGCTTATGAGAATATCGAAAACTCAAAAATAGAGGAAGTTATCGTAACCGACAGTATTCCAGTGAAAAATAATTTGTCATCTAAAATAAAAGTGTTATCTTGCGCCCCATTATTTGCTGATGTAATGCAAATGGTACACAACCATAAATCGATTAGTGATAAATTTATCATTTAATGGATGATAAGGAAAGGCAATTAATGGCTTTTCAAAAGAAATAAAAAACAATTTTAAATATTTTATAAAATGAAATCTATTACAATTCAAGGCGCAAAAAGAGAAAGCGTAGGTAAAAAATCAACAAAAGCATTGCGTAATGCTGAATTAGTTCCTTGTGTTGTT
>PDSY01000003.1 GCA_002747105.1 Flavobacteriales bacterium
TAGCGTCAATTATACGGTAGAGGCAACCACTCAAGCCGCTGATGTTTTATTGCGAGAATTTCCTGATGAGGTAATCGAAGTCGTTGGGAAAATCGGTTCTTCTGAAATTCCGACCGATCCGATGCCAATGGAAGCATCCGATATTATGATTTTGCTTTCCGAGCCTGATAAATGGACAAAAGCAGATTCCAAAGAGGAATTAGCCGATAAAATGCAACATACGTTGGAAAAACATATGGTGGGGGTTACTTTTGGATTTCAACAGCCTATTCAAATGCGTTTCAATGAGTTAATGACAGGAGCAAGGCAAGATGTGGTGCTGAAAATCTATGGTGAGGATTTGAATAAATTGGTAAATTATGGTAAGAAATTGGCTAAAATCATTCCGACCGTAAAAGGTGCAACCGATTTATATGTGGAAAAAGTAGGTGGACTCAAGCAAATCGTTATTAACTATAAACGAGAGCAGTTGGCGCGTTATGGATTGCATATTGAAGATGTAAATAATGTGATTAATACAGCATTCGCAGGGCAAAGTGCAGGTTTGGTTTATGAGGGCGAAAAACGTTTTGATTTGGTAGTAAGATTGCAACAAGAAAACAGAAACAGTATTGAAGATGTCAAAAAACTATACATTTCAACAGCAGACGGAACGCAAATTCCGTTAGCTAATGTAGCATCGGTGGAGTTTAAAAAATCGCCCAACCAAATTCAGCGAGATGATGCCAAACGCCGATTGACTGTTGGGTTTAATGTGCGAGGTAGAGATGTGGCGAGTATTGTAGCAGAATTAAAAAAGAAAATTGGTTCGGAAATTAAATTTGACACAGGTTATTATGTGACTTATGGCGGAACTTTTGAAAACCTCGAAAAAGCAAAAGACCGATTGATTATTGCTGTTCCGATTGCATTATTACTGATTTTCTTATTGTTATACATTACATTTAATTCCGTAAAGCAAAGTGTATTGATTTTTACTTCTATTCCGATGTCAGCAATTGGAGGAGTTTTTGCCCTTTGGTTGCGAGGTATGCCGTTTAGTATTTCGGCAGGAGTTGGATTTATTGCGTTATTTGGTGTCGCCGTGTTGAATGGAATTGTATTGATTGCGGAGTTTAATAGATTGAAGAAAAATCCCACCCCAACCCTCCCTAAGGGAGGGGGCGACGACGCTCAAACTCCCTTTCCTTCGGAAAGGGCTGGGGATAGGATAATTGACATTATCAAAAAAGGAACGCACACACGATTGCGACCTGTAATTATGACGGCACTCGTGGCATCGGTTGGATTTTTACCGATGGCTTTGGCAACTTCGGCAGGTGCAGAAGTGCAGAAACCTTTAGCAACCGTAGTGATAGGTGGTTTGGTATCAGCAACAATTTTAACCTTGCTGATTTTGCCTGTTTTGTATCTATTTTTTGAAAGGTTTAATTTGAGGAAAAAAGGCTTAAAATGAAGTTGAAAAAAGAAGACATATCTAATAATATACTTTTCATTGTTTTTACATTGGTTATGCTGTATTCTAATCCTGTGTCTTGGATTATTTATGCTGCTGTTTTAGGTATTATGTTTTTCTTTTTGGGAGATAGAACAAAAAAAACTTTTGCTATTTCGTTTGTTTTTTCATCTTTGTTAATTGCATTAATTATTTCGGTTTCTCCGTATTTGAAGATGAAAGATTTTCAGTTGACACACCCTAATTATGAAATTTCTGATTTTAGAATTACACATTTTAAAGGTGATTTTGAGTCGAGGTATAAGGCTACAGGATACTATTACGGAACAATAGATTACACTTATGTAAAAAATGGAAAGACATATCATCAACAAGAAAAAGAAGCAATTAAATGGGACGATTTTACAGGTGATTATAAGCAAAATAAAACTAAAATCAATCAGTTGATTAAAGAAAATAAATGTTTTGTTTTTGTCAATTCAGATAATCCAAATGAGAGTAAATTGTTTTGTTCAGATAAATATTTTTATTTAGAAGGAAGTGAAGGATATTATTTTTTTCAAGATATGTCTTTTGGTACTATAGGAATAATTTTATTTATCGGAATAATGGCTGGAGGATTAATTTTTAAAGAAAATAATCATATTTTTTTGAAAAACACCAAAATAATAATAAGCATTATTTTGGCTTTTATCTGTGGTTTTTCAGTATTGAGTTTCATTCGTATAGAAGAGTCTCATTGGTTGAATTATCGGAAAATGATTTTTAGTATAGTACCTATTGTTCTTTTTATAAGTGCTATTTTAACACATATAATGATGTGGCTACCAACCATAAAAAAGGTAAAAAATAAAAATATAATAATTGTCATTTTTGGGATTGGCTCAATAGTTTTATTTGTTTTCACATTTCTTTTGAGTGCAATTTTGTTTAGTATTTTTAAAAGTTTAATTTGATGTTATGGTAAATTATTGGGTCAAAAAAAGGGAAATATTAAAGATAGGACTTATAGTTTTCGTTGCATCATTACTTGTGATGTATATTGCTATGGGAAAATACTCGGATATTTTATCTCGTAGTAATGTATCCGATGGCTTTATAGTAGATGCTGGGGTTTTCTCATTTATTACGAGTATTTTATTTGTATTATTATTTCTAATTTTACGAAAAATAAAGAAAAAATATTTACGAGTATTGATTCAATTGATGGTATTGAATGCAATGTGGTTGTTTTGTAATTATTGCCTATTTAAAAACTATCATAGTTGTTGGAGCACCTATACTTTTGATGAAGAATTGTTTTATACGGTCTTTTACTCTATATTGCCTATGATAATAATATCTATTTTGCTAATTTTAGTAATAAACAAATTAAAACTGCAAAACTATGAAGAATAAAATTTTAAAAATCTATAAAAAAAATAGATAAGTTTAATTTAAGGAAAAAAAACAATGAGTAAATACTTAAAAATAAAGCGATTATTTGAGAAAAATAGCAATTCAGAAATTGCACTTGCTCAGGCTAAATATATGAGAGAGCAGTTTAAATTTTATGGTTTTCAAACACCGACACGGAAAAAATTATATAAAGATTTTTTTAAATCGGAAAAGAAAAACCAAAAAATAGATTGGGCATTTTTAGACAAATGTTATCAAGATGAGTATAGAGATTTTCAGTATTTAGCAACCGATTATCTTATTATGATGAGCGATTTTTTGACTTATGATGATGTTCCGAAATTGTTTAAATACATCAAAGCAAAACAATGGTGGGACACGATTGATAAATTAGATAGAATAGTTGGAAATATCGGTCTGAAAGATGACAGAATAAATGATGTAATGTTAGAATGGTCAAAAGATGAAGATTTTTGGGTAAGACGGATTGCGATAGACCACCAACTTTTAAGAAAAGAAAAAACCAATACCGAATTGTTAGAGCAGATTTTGGTCAATAATTTTGGAAGTGATGAGTTTTTTATCAATAAAGCAATCGGTTGGAGTTTAAGGGATTATTCAAAAACCAATCCTGATTGGGTTCGAGCGTTTTTAAGAAAATATCATCATAAAATGGCTAAACTAAGTATAAAAGAAGCAAGTAAATATATTTAAAAATGAAACAAATAAAATTATATATAACAATAGTGTTTTTCTTCTGTGTTTACAGTGTAAATGCACAAGAAAAACAACCATTGACCGAGCAACAAGCCATTGATTTGGCATTGAAAAAATCGGTGGAATTGAATAACGCTAAACTTAATATCCAAAGGCAAAATGCCAATATTAAAGGAGCGTTTCAATTGGAGCCTTTGGAATTGGAATACCGAAAAATAAAAGTAAACCCAACGACGAAAGTTCAAGAAATAACTGCCAGTCAGAATTTTGGGTCAATTTTAGGACATATCAGACGCCGAGACTTGGCAGAATCACAAGTGGAATTAGCAACGGCAAACGCTAAAATCTCTGAAAAACAAATCATTAAGCAAGTGCGAAGTCTCTACCAACAATGGCATTATCTATATGCTTTAAAAACCTTGTTGGAAGAGCAACAGAGCAATGTCAATAAAATAAAATCCATTACCGAAAAAATATATAAAGCAGGTGAAATTGGTGGCTTAGAAAATGATATCACAGCATTGAAATCTTTAAGTATTCAGACGCAAAGAAGTGCGATTTACAAATCGTTTTCAGAGGTTGAGAATCAGTTAAAAGCCTTATTACAATTGCAAAAACCAATTCAACCACAGGACGAATTCCCTCGTCCGTTGATGTTTGAATTTTCGGATGAATCATCAAGTATTTTTACAGATGCGATTGCAAAAAGTAATCAAGTTGCCTCTCGTGGTGTTTCTTTGGCGAAATCGGTCTATTTCCCTCAGATTTCGGCAGGAATTATCAATCGAAAAGCCAGTAATATTAGAGGTTTTATGGGTTTTGTGGTGGGTTTACAAATTCCCTTACCTTTGGGGAATAATAAAGCCAATATTGAGAAACAGCGAATTTTACAAGAGGAAATGGCGTTTAGTAACCAAGCTAAACAGATTGAAATTGACAATACAAAAGCCAATTTATCGGAACAATTAAAGGTGTTAAAATCCGAAATTGACACGATTAATAAGACTTTTGACAAGGCGAAAAAATTTGTTAAAAAATTGTCTATCGCCTACAAAGCGGGAGAAATTGGAGCCTATAAATACAATCAAAGTTTTGATGCATATTTTGAAGTGATGCAAAATTATTTGGCGTTAATCAACACTTATAATCAGACGGTTATAGCATATGAGTTTTATATAGAAGAATAAAAAGAATAAAAAAATGAAAAAAATATTGATAACAATAATCGCACTAACCTTAATGATAGGTTGTGAACAAACAAAGAGTGATAATCACAAAGACGGACACCAACATGAAAAAGGGCATCATCATAAAGATGATGCCGATGACCATGACCATGAAGGCGAAAGTAGTGATGAACACAACCATGCAGAAGGCGAAATTCATTTGACCGCTGAGCAGTTAAAATCAGCCAATATCGAAATTGGAAAAATTGAACAACGAGCAGTTCGAGAGCATTTGGAAGTTACGGGAAGTATTCAAGCGCCACCGCAGAATAAAGCCACCATTTATGCTCCATTGGAAGCGTTTGTATATCAGGCAAAATTATTGCTCGGAGACCAAGTGAAAAAAGGACAAACGATTGCCATTCTGCAACACCCTAATTTCACGAATCTACAATATGAATATTTAGAAGCTTTGAATAAATTACAAACCGCAAGACAAGAGTTTCAACGCAAAAAAATGCTATTTGAAAGTGATATTACTTCTAAAAAATCGTATCAGTTGGCTCAGAGTAGTTATCGTTCTGCTCAGATATTGGTTCAGAATTATGCTTCACAACTGAAAATGGCAGGTTTGTCTCCTAAAAAAATATCGAGAAGTGGCATTCAGCAATATGTTTATGTACAAGCTCCGATTTCAGGATATATTGTTAAGAATAACCTTAACAAAGGAAAGTTTTTAAGTGCTAATGCCGAAATGATGGAAATTGTTGATAATAACCATATGCACGCCGAACTGAATGTTTTCAGTACAGATATTCATCGATTAAAGAAAAATGATAAGTTTGTTTTTAAACCCAATGGCACAGAAAAAAAGTATGAAGGCTATATTCAATTGGTCAGCCAAGGGATTGATAACCAAACTAAAACCATTAATGTTCATGGGCACTTTAAGGATGAGGAACACCTTTTGAAGGTGGGAACATTCATTAATGCTGAGATTTTGATTGGAGAAGGAAAACAAGTAAACGCTGTTCCCGAAGAAGCGATTATCGAATTTGAAGATAAAAAGATGGTTTTCAAAGCTGAAAGTGAGAATGAATTTATTCCATTAGAAGTGAGTTTAGGAAATACAGATAATGGTTTTGTGGAACTAAAAGAAATCCAGGGCAATGATTTTAATATTAATATCATTACCGAGGGAGCCCATTTTTTAAAAGGAGAATTGCTAAAAAGCTCTGGAGAAATGGACGGACATGGACACGCTCATTAAAAAGCATTAAAAAACTCGCCTAAAAAATAAAGGCGAGTTTTATTTTATTTTTACTTTAACTTCTTCTTCAAATTTTCAATCATATCTTTTGTCATAGAAGTTACATCAAACTGATAAGATAGTCCCCAATCTTTTTTCGCTACCGAATCATCAATAGACGAAGGCCAAGATTCAGCAATTTTTTGTCTAAAATCAGGGCGATACGAAATTTCAAAATCAGGCAAATGCTGTTTGATTTCTTCTGCCAAATCCTTTGGAGTAAAAGACATTCCTCCCAAATTATAAGAATTTCTAACGGTTAACTGCTCAGAAGGAGTTTCCATCAGCTGAATTGTCGCATCTATTGCATCGTCCATATACAGCATTGGCATAGCTGTATTTTCGGAAATAAAACTTTCATATTTGCCCTCTTCTAATGCTTTATAGTAAATTTCCACTGCATAATCGGTCGTTCCGCCACCTGCTGGAGTTTTCCAAGAAATCAACCCTGGATAGCGAATACTTCTTATATCTACGCCATATTTATCAAAATAATATTCGCACCACTTCTCTCCTGCTAATTTCGAAATTCCATACACAGTAGTTGGATTAAGAATGACTTCTTGACCTACATTTTCCTTAGGAATACCTTTTCCAAAAACAGCAATCGAACTCGGCCAAAAAATTCTTTTCAAAAATCCTTCCTTTGCCAATTCACAAAGATGTAAAAGAGGTTTAAGGTTGAGTTCCCAAGCAAAAATCGGGTTCTTCTCCGAAGTCCCAGATAACAAAGACGCCAAATGATAAACAATGCTTATTTTTTCTTTTTTAATAAAATCCTGAAGCAAATCATAATTCGTCACATCTATTTGCTCATAAGGATTAGCAATACTCACCTCATCTTTGGCTCTAATATCAGAGGAAATTACATTTTCTCGACCATATCTTTCGGACAATTTCAACGCCAATTCCGTTCCTATTTGCCCTAATGCTCCTGTAATAAGGATTTTTTCCGTTCCTATTTTTGACATTTTTCTTATTTTTTAGCGGGAGCAAAAATAATAAAAAATAATCGAACTCATGTAAAAATTCAGTCATCTAAATAATAAAAAAACAACAAATTATTCATCAAAATATTATCCGTTCTCATCAATTTATGCAATTGGCTCAAGTCAGCAATAAATATGCAATAATATTTTTTTTTGATTTTTATTTAATAATTAATATATTTACACCTAATAATTAGAAATTAAAATAGTAATGTCAATATCAAGATTATTCGATTTTGCGCACCATGCTCACGCTAAATTTCCTAAAAAGGATACGTTGGCAACAAAATACAAAGGAGAATGGAAAAAAACTTCCTCTTTGGAATTTGTGAATATGGGTAATAAAATATCACGAGGACTTTTAAAATTGGGAATTCAGCCTAATGATAAAATTGCCCTTATTACAACCAACACAAGAACTGAATGGGCAGTGATGGATGTAGGAATTTCTCAAATAGGAGCTATCACCGTTCCTGTTTACCCCAGTATATCACCAGAGGATTATGAATACATTTTTAATAATGCCGAAGTAAAATTTTGTTTCATTTCGGATAAAGCATTATTAAAAAAAGTAAATGCCGTGAAAGAGCAAATTCCATCTTTACAAGGTATTTTTTCTTTCGATGAAATAGATGGCGTTGCCAATTGGCAAGAGGTTTTAGACTTAGGTGAAAATGATGCTACCCAAACAGAAGTAGAAGATATCGCTAAAAATATTCAGCCTAGTGATACTGCAACCATTATTTATACCTCTGGTACAACAGGAAAACCTAAGGGCGTGATGCTTTCTCACCGTAATATCGTGGCTAATGTTTTAGGCTCAGACCATAGAATCCCAAGAAAAAGAGGCTTAGATTATCAAGATACGAAAGTGTTAAGCTTCCTACCGATTTGTCATATTTTTGAAAGGATGCTTTTCTACCTTTATCAATACAATGGTTTTTCAATTTACTTTGCAGAAAGCATTGATAAAATGGGAGAAAATATCAAAGAAGTACAACCTCATTATATGAGCGTGGTACCACGATTGTTAGAAAAAGTATATGACAAAATCTATGATAAAGGGGTCGGTTCTGGAGGTCTAAAAGCCAAAATATTCCTATGGGCATTGTCCATTAATGAAAATAAAAAAGGGATCTCTCGTCCGTCCAATTTAAAGGAAATCATTGCAGATAAATTGGTTTTCAAAAAATGGAGAGAAGGATTAGGCGGTAATATTGTCACCCTTATTTCTGGCTCAGCGGCCTTATCTAAACGACTGAATAAATTGTTCCAAAATGCAGGAATCCCTATTCTAGAGGGCTATGGTTTAACGGAGACTTCTCCTGTTATCGCCGTTAATTCATTTGACAGAATGAAAGTAGGAACCGTAGGACATCCTTTGGATAATTTAGATGTTAAAATTCAGCCTGATGGAGAGATATCTGTGAAAGGAGACTCTGTTTTCAAGCAGTATTACAAAGACGAAGAAAAGACCAAAGAAGCATTTACCAGCGATGGTTATTTTAAAACAGGAGATATTGGTCATATCGATGAGGAAGGTTTCCTCCATATCACAGATAGAAAAAAGGAAATGTTCAAAACTTCGGGGGGAAAATATGTCGCTCCTCAAGTGATTGAAAATATTGCCAAAAGTTCTAAATTCATTGAGCAAATAATGGTAGTAGGTGAAGGCGAAAAAATGCCTTGTGCATTGGTACAACCTGAATTCACTTTTGTGATGAATTGGGCAAAAAGACATCATTTAAAAATCGGGGAAACACCACAAGAAATCGCTCAATCTAAGGAAGTGAAAGCAAGAATTGAAAAAGAAATTCATAAAATCAATAAAGGTTTAGGAAATTGGGAGCAGATTAAAAAAATCGAGCTTACCCCCGAAGTTTGGGGAATCGATAATGGTCTTTTAACACCAACCCTAAAACTAAAAAGGAAGAAAATTAAAGCATTTTTCCACGATTTATATGAAAAATTGTACGATAGAGCGTAAAGGAAAAATTACCCTAAAAAAAATAAGGTCGTCTATAAAAGATGACCTTATTTTTTTGATTACAGAATAGATTAAGCTTTTGCTTTTCTCTCTGCTCTTTTTCTATCTTCTTCTGCAAGTAATTTTTTCCTCATTCTGATAAAGTTTGGGGTAACTTCGATACATTCATCCTCTTGAATATATTCCATACATTCTTCCAAAGTCATCAAAATTTTCGGAGCAATACTTCCGTCTTTATCTTTCCCTGATGCACGCATATTGTTCAGTTGTTTACCTTCCACAATATTCACCACCAAGTCACCTGGTTTATTTTGTTCACCGATAATCATTCCTGCATAAACTTCCTCGCCTGGATCTACAAAGAAACGACCTCTATCTTGTAATTTCTCAATAGAGTAAGCGGTTCCTTGCCCTTGATTTTTAGCCAATAAAACTCCATTATTTCTCCCTGGAATAGCACCTTTATAAGGTTTGTATTCAGAAAAACGGTGAGCCATAATCGCTTCTCCTGCAGTAGCAGTAAGCATCTGAGAACGAAGACCAATCAGTCCTCTTGATGGGATTTCAAATTCCATATGTTGCATATCTCCTTTGCTCTCCATTACCAACAAATCTCCTTTTCTTTGAGTTGCCAAATCAATCACTTTAGAAGCCACCTGCTCAGGAACATCTACTGTCATTGTTTCGTAAGGTTCGCATTGTTGACCATCAATTTCTTTTAAAATTACCTGTGGCTGACCGATTGTCATTTCGTAACCTTCTCTTCTCATTGTTTCAATTAAAACCGATAAATGAAGAATTCCTCTACCAAAAACCAAAAATGTATTAGCATCTTCTGTTTGCTCTACCTTTAATGCTAAATTTTTCTCTAATTCTTTTTCTAATCTTTCTTTCAGGTGGTTAGAAGTTACATATTTTCCATCTTTTCCAAAGAAAGGTGAATTATTAATAGAGAAAGTCATATTCAAGGTAGGTTCGTCAATCGCCAACCTTTCCATTACTTCTGGATTTTCTAAATCTACAAAAGTATCTCCAATTTGGAAAGCATCAAAGCCTACCACAGCACAAATATCTCCTGCCTGAACTTCTTTTACTCGTTTTTTACCAAGACCTTCAAATACATAAAGCTCCTTTACTTTTCCTTTAACGATATTTCCACCCTCTTGAGCCAATCCTATCCACTGACTTTCTTGTAAAGTTCCTCTCGTTACCTTTCCAACGGCAATTCTCCCTAAAAATGAAGAATAATCCAAGGAAGTAATCTGCATTTGTAAGTTTCCTTCTTCCACTTCTGGAGCAGGAACATACTCTAAAATCCCATCTAAAATAGGTAAAATATTATCCGTTTCTTCTAAACTGGTATTGAACCATCCCATTTTTGATGAACCATAAAAAGTTGGAAAATCCAATTGCTCTTCGGTCGCATCAAGGTTAAAGAATAAATCAAAAACTTTATCGTGAACTTCCTCTGGGCGGCAGTTCTCCTTATCTACTTTATTAATCACTACAATCGGTTTCAAACCTAATTGTAAAGCCTTATGCAATACAAAACGAGTTTGTGGCATTGGACCTTCGAAGGCATCTACTAAAAGTAATACTCCGTCTGCCATTTTAAGCACCCTTTCTACTTCTCCACCAAAATCGGCGTGCCCTGGTGTATCGATTACATTAATTTTGGTATCTTGGTAAGTAACCGAAATATTTTTTGATAAAATGGTAATACCTCTTTCTCTTTCAAGATCGTTATTATCCATGATTAATTCTCCACTTTCCTGATTTTCTCTGAAAATATTGGTAGCGTGAATAATTTTATCCACTAATGTTGTTTTCCCATGGTCAACATGGGCGATAATGGCAATATTTCTAATGTTTTGTTGTTGCATAAAGATGTTTTAATTTGGCAAAAGTAATGTTTTCATTTGATATATTCATTATAAGAGCTCATTTAAACTTTTTAGATCAGCTAAAAATAATCATTTCTCATCCTGATTTCATCTTTTTTTTTTTTTGTAATATCAAGAGTATTCGAGCAAAAATCATTGCACTAATTGTAGTTAAACACTTCAATTGATTTATGCAATTTCATCTCAATAAATTTTGAATATTTTTGTCACATAATTTTTTTAATTTATCTTTGGTGGCTAAAAATAGTAAAACGGTGACCTTAAATTATTTAAACTCAAAAATTAAGTTATTTCTTTTGTTGACTCCCCTGATTTCATTTGGTCAATCGGACCCGAGAGCCTATCATCATGGGGTTTGTATTGTTAATTATTTAGATAATAATAATGAAAACAAATATTACATCACTTGGTCTAGTGCTCATGATAATGCGTGGGAGCATGATATTTATCAGTCCATTATTCATTTTAATGCTGATGGCAGCTACTCTCATGAGGTACAATGCGACTTATTTGTTGGTGGAGTAGATGGCACACACGAGGCTCAAGAACCTGTAAATGCGACTATTAATCGAGAAAACAATTACATCCTTAGTGTTTGGGAAGATGGCATGGGACCTTTTGCTCCGAATGTGAAAGGTAGAATTCACAAGCCAGATGGAACAATTATTAAAGACAATTGGATGATTGCAGGAGGCGAAGGTGCACAACATTCCGCTTATACTTCTCATTTAGGAAATAAGTTTTTAATTTTTTATGCCGACGAAGCACCACCAGCTACAGGAGGAGCGGTGGTAAAATGCAAAGTTATCGATGATGAAACAGGACAGGAAACACAAACCATCAGTTTGAGTCCAAATAATGAAGATCATTGGTGGCCTGTTGCTGTCAGTAACAAAGATAATTCGCTTACTTTGGTGATTTGGGGTAATGATGGATATAGTGTTAGAGGTTGTTTACTCCATGATAATAATGGTACGATAGAACCAATATCGGTTCCACAAGATTTTATTATTAATACTCAACAATATTATTACCAAGTAGAATGGCTAGAAAATTTATCTAAATTTATTATTATCGCTAGAAATGGTTCTTACCAAGATATGACAGACGAAAGTAGGGTTTGTATCATTAATACCTCTGGCGTTGTAGAGCATACGGCAACGATAGATGGTGGAATAATAAGAGAGGCTAAAATGGCAGTAAAATGGAATGAGTCGAATCAATCCTACTCTGTTTTTTATCCAAGTGGTCTTAATCATTTAGTTCAAGTGAATATTAATTCTAATAACGATATTTCAACAAATAAAATTGAAAATCACCCTGATTTAATTGGCAAAGAATGGCTACCAACAGGAACTTGGGGAGAATTAGCAAGCGATTTGAGTAAAAATAACTCCTTCGGAGATGATTATATTATTCTATTCGCAACAAATGATACCACATCCAATTGTGTGGATTTAACCCCAATACATCTAAATAACAACACATTATCAACCAACGAATTAAAGTTCATTAAAAATGAGATAACAGTATATTCCAATTCATTAAACACTTACCTTTACGTAAAGTCAAAATGTAAGATTAAGGAAATTAAAATATACAATTCGGTAGGAGAAATCATTGGTTTCAAAAAGGGAAAAGACTTAAAAAAAATCGATATAAAAGGAACTCCTAAAGGAGTATATTTTTTGGATATCACCTACACTCAAAAAGGGATGAGTAAAACAATAAGTAAAAAAGTATTAATAAAATAAATTTTATGATTATCAATAACCTTTCAGAGAATAAATCTATCTTAAACAAATTTTTAGCAGAAATCAGATGTGTTGAAACACAAAAAGATAGTATGAGATTTCGTAAAAACATCGAAAGAATAGGCGAAATCACCGCTTACGAACTGAGTAAATCTTTACACTACGAACCTAAAAACATCACCACACCTTTGGCGGAAAAGGAAGTTTTTGTGCCTAAAAAAGAAGTTGTTATTTGTTCTATTTTAAGAGCAGGATTGGCTTTACACAATGGTATTCTTAATTATTTTGATGACTCAGAAAATGCTTTTATTTCGGCTTATAGGAAACATACGAGCGAAACGGAGTTCGACATCGAAGTAGAATATTTTGCCTCTCCATCAATTGATGATAAAATTTTAATCATCGCCGACCCAATGTTAGCAACAGGGCGTTCTTTGGTAAGTGTTTTTGAAGGAATTAAAAAATATGGAACACCAAAAGAAATTCATATTGCGTGTGTGATTGGTTCTCAAGAAGGTGTGGATTATATCGAACAACATTTCCCAAAAGACACCCAACTTTGGATAGCCACCGTAGATGAAAAACTGAATGATAAAGGCTATATCGTTCCTGGATTAGGAGATGCAGGAGATTTGGCTTATGGAGATAAAATGTAATACCATTTTCATCTTTAAAACATCCGTATTTTAACGATACACACTACAAAAAAAAAGAAACTTCTTGATGCTGAAGTTTCTTTTTTTATTCCTTATCAAAATTAAAAAATAGTGTGACCTCGGCGGGATTCGAACCCACAACCCTCGGAGCCGAAATCCGATATTCTATCCAGTTGAACTACGAGGCCTCGTTATTTATCCATTTTAAAAAGTATATTTGAGTCCACCCAAAATCTGAGCTCCCAATACTTTACACCCTCTATAAATTTGATATTTTCGGTTCAGTAAATTATTACCGATGGCAAAAATACTAAAATTCTTATAAATATTATACTCCGCAGACAGATTAAAATCGATATAGTTCCCTAAATTTTCATAAGCATTTTCCTGAATAGTATTCGTATAATAAAACGCATTTGTCGTTCTATCAAATGCAAAAAATGCCTTTGTTCCTAATAATAATTTACTGCTCAACAATCGGTATTTAGCTCCTATCCCACTCTCAATAAATGGTTTATTTAAAATTTTGTTGTAATTTTTCAGAGTATATTGATTAATACTCAAATCTCCCTCTATGGCTAAATTCTCCATTGGGAAATAGGTCATCGCTCCTTTCAGTTGGAACAATTTAGCATCATCGTAAGCCACAGAAAACGAGTTCCCTAAATCGTATGCAGCTACTTCATCTCCTCCTACTTGATTCGTTATATAATCAACAGGCGAATTGGCTTTGAAAAACGATATATCTTCAATCTGAGAAAAATTAGCCGAAATTTCATATTTGAAAGTTTCTTCCCAATCTCCTCGCAAACCACCATAAAGATGATATTTTGTGTTCGTTGGTTTCAAAATTTGATTAGATAGAACATAAGGATTCTCATTCAAAAGCCCTTGATAGGTATTCAGGTTTAAATTTCCATCTACCCCACCAAAAACTTTAAAATACTCATTTTTAGCAAATTCCACCTCTACTTTTGGAAACCAATACAAACGAGTTGATTTGTTTTCATTGATATTTGCATTTGAAAATTGATGATTCAGGAAGGTGAAATCCGAACCTAACTTTACATTCCATTCGTTCTTTTTGAAACTAAAAAGAGGAGCAACATTCAGTTTTAAATAGGCATTGGTGTTTTTACTCTCAATATCAAAATTCGTATTCACCGTCTGCAAATCTAAACTTAAATCAGAATCAAACACAAAATTATTGAACGATAATTTAGGCTTTGATAAATTAACTCCAAAATTGATATTCGTTTCATTCGCCTTAAAATGGTCTTTTAAGAAATTGGTTTTCAAATAAATATCATTTAGAATTTCATTAGAATAATGGTCATAAGAAACCTCAGCTCCAAAAACATTAAAGTTTTGTTGTAAATCACCTCTAGGTTGTATATCTCGAGCATAAATTCCATAATATTGATATTTATTGTCTTGATATTTTGCGGTTAAATTCACCTTTCCCGTTTTGGCATAATGATTAACAAATCCTGCTACTCCAAATCTCATTTGGTTAGACTTCCAATCGTAATCTTTTTTCAAACCTGAGGTTGATAAATAATGAGCATCAAGACCGATTTCATTCTTTTTATTAATGGAATAGGTCGCATAAGCATCGCCTAAAATTTTACCATAATTTCCCGCTCCCAAACGGATATAATTGTTTTGATGATGTTGCTCCAAAACAGGAGACACATCTTCCCCCATAATTATAGAGGTCTGAAAATCAGAAGATACAGGAACATCTGTAATTTGATAACGAACAGGATTTTTGGATTTCTCTTCCTTTGGATAATCTTTGATAACATCTACTGAGGTCTTCTTTTTTTCTATTTTTTTGACTTCAGGAACTCGCTTTCTTTTAAGGATTAATTTCTCTTCTTTAATCTGAGCATTCGCCATTGTAGAAAACAAAAGTATTCCCAAAGCACCTATATATTGCATTTTCTTTATCATTATTCAAAGCCTATTTTAATGTTTTTTTTATTGATTTTGCCTCTTCCACAATCGTTGGAAAATCTTGATAATTTTCTATAATTTGGTCAAGCGTATAACTCGCTTGGTACCTATCTTTCAGACCGATATAATTTTTTGCCATCAGTACCAAAGCCTTTGCTCCCCAATATTCCTCGGAAGCATAATTATTGGCTAATCGATAAATGGTTTCGTTGGAAGACTGATATTTTTTAGCTTTATTTTGATAATCAGCTTTCATAAAAAGTGCCTCCGCTGCTACCGAAACATTAGACGATTTTTCTAAATTTCGATAAGCTTTTTTCGCCAACTTATCTTTACCTTGCTTCCTCAAAATTCTAGCTTTCGTTACTTTTGCCTTTTCCACCATTGCCTTTGTACTATTCGTATTAGCAATAATTTTATCAGCATATTTATCGGCTTTTTCAAAATCTTTTTTGGCTAAATAAATTTTCATTAAAGATTGATAAGCAAAGGTTTTAATCCTCACATGATCAGAATTTTGAATTTTCAATAGATAAGGTTCTGCTTCATCGTATTTTTCTTGACTAATGAAAATTTGAGCCATTCTCGTCTGAGCATCTTCTTGATAATCATTAGACACTTTTGCTACGCCTTCTAACACCACAATAGCTTCTGTTTGTCGATTGGTCTGATAATAAGATTCACCCAATTCATACTGAGCTTGATACAAATTATCACCCGTTGGGTTTTGAGCTAAATATTTGTTATAATGTGGAATTGCTTCCTTATATTTCTGTTGAGCATAAAAATCTTTCCCTAGTTTCAAATGTAATTCTTCAATCTCCGACGCATCAATAATTTGTCCGAAACTTTTAGCAAAATCTTGGTAACCTTGTAAGTCTCCCTTCTGCACAAAAATCGGTCTAGAAGCTTGAACAATTTTAGAAACATAGGCTGTATTTCGGTATTTTTCGGCTAATTTCTTCAAACTTTTCAAAGCCTTATCACCATTGCCTAAATCAATTTCGTTTTGTGCCTGATAGATTTCGGCTTGGGCAATTAAATTTTTGTCCTCACTCTTCTTAATCACCTTATCAAAGTAAGTATTAGAGGTTTTAAAATCGGATTTTGTAGCATATGCCACCCCGATTTCGTACCATGCATCATCTTGGTAATCAGAATTTGAAAAAGATGAAGTAAAGTTTTTAAGCACTTTTATTTTTTCTTCATTTTTCCCCTGAAAGCCTAAAGCCATTGCCCTTTGAAACAAAGTATAATCCTGACTTTTTTCTGCCTTTTCATAGATTTTTATCGCTTCATCTAAATTATTTTCAGCATAATAAGTATCTGCCAATCGTAATTCGGCATCATTTTTAAAAGCTAGATTCGGATTTTTTAAATATTTTTTGAAATAATATTGTGCTTTATCAAATTTTTTAGACTTAAAATAAGCATAACCTAAATCGTAACTCAATTGGGATTTTTCAGGGAAATTCGGCTCATTTAATAAAGACTCATATTCCTTAATCGCTAATGAATATCGTCCCTGAGCATCATAAGTTTGCCCCAACCAATAAGTTGCACGATGATGAAATACTGGGTTAAAATTATACTTTAAACTTCTCTTAAAATAAGCCTCGGAAGCCTTATAATTGCCTTTATTAAATTCTTCAGTCCCCAACATATAAGATACCTCTTGGTCTATCTTTTTGATTGCAGGATTTTGCGAAGACCACTCGTCTATCGCCTGTAAAGTTGCTTTAAAATTCCCCGAATACAAATAAGACTTCACCAATAAATCTTGCATTTCTTTATACTGAGAATCATTCGGATATTTTTCCAAATACTTTTGAATCACTTTGGAAGAAGATTCGTAAGGGTTTCCAACATCATAACTCAATTTCGCATATTGCTCATGCGCCAATTTTTGAATTTCTTGATCATAATTCATCTGGTAAGAAGACCTAAATGCCGATAAAGCTTCTTTCTTCTTTCCAACCTGTAAATAGGCATTACCCAACTGATAATAAGCATTTTGAGCCAAACCTGATTGAGTGTTTATCAATTGATTGTAATAGGATATTGCCTCATTATAATTTTTCAACTGAGCAGTAACAAATCCCATCTCGTATAAGTCTGTTTCAGACGGGTTTTCATCTTTTTCGATATATTTTTTTAAATGAGGATAAGCTTTTTTGTATTCCTTTTTCATAAAATAACTCTCTCCTACTATCTTATGAATTTCATCATCAAGATACTCACGATGAGACTTACTCAAAAGACTTTCACCTTCATGAATGGCTTTATCATAGTCTCCTTTATTAAAGTACATCTGCATATAATAAGGCTGAATAACCTCCGTATATTTTTCATTATCTTTAATAAGGTTAAAATAATGAAAAGCATTCTCATTATCTCGTTGGGTATAATACAAATGCCCCAACATATAGGCTACCTGATCTTGTTCTTCTACCCTTTCATAAACCTCTTCCAAGGAACGAATCGCCTGTTGGGTTTTCCCCGTCATAAATTGAGCATAACCCAATTTTAAAATATAACGATCCTCCTCCGCATCGGATAATTGCTGTGTATCAACCTTTAACAAAGTTTGCAAAGCTTTCCCAAACTCCTTTTTAGCTAAATAATAGTCTGCCAAAGGTAAATTAGCCTGTGCAAAAAATGTAGCATTTGGATTTTGCTCTTCAAATCTCTCCCATGCCTCTTGGGCATGATCTTTTTGTAAAATAACGGCTATTATTTTATCAAAGAAAACGCTTGCTTCCTTTTCAATAGCATTCAAATATTTTGTATGAACCTCTTGATACTCGTGTTGAGAAGCGCCATACACTTTAGTTTGGTAAAGTTCTTGAGCAAGATTATAGTGAAAATTTGTTTTTTGGTAGTATTGCGATTGTTGAGCATTGGATAACCCATAACAAAAAATAACCGCAGTGGTAAGAATTGTTTTTGTATTCATTCTTTAAAGTCTTATTTCTAAACAACGAAAATACTAAAAACTTATTGTAAAGCCAAATTTGATTTTAAATTAAATCAACTGAAGCACATAAAATAAATATTTCGTTAAAATGCAAACACGCTATTAATTTCATCAATATCTAAAGACACCTCTATTTTCTTTTTTTAAACCTAATCTAAATTTCCTGACTTAAAAATTCTAATTTTACATTAAAATTCATTATATTTGCCGACTAAATTTAATGTGTTAATAAAATGCAAGGAAAAGGACTTATTACAGCCGTTGCAATTATCTTGGGGCTTATTTGCGTCAACGAACTATTGCCAACTTGGTATGCAGACAAGATTGAAAAACAAGCAGAAACGCTTTCAAAAGGAGACCATGTGAAGTATCAAAAGGAAATCGCAAGACTTTCTGATGAACCTCTAAATTTAGGATTTACAGAACTTTCTTATCCAAAAGCCAAAGAAAAAGAAATGAAACTTGGTTTGGATTTAAAAGGTGGAGTAAATGTACTTTTGGAGATTAATCAGAGAGATTTGGTAAGTAATTTAACCAATTATTCTACCAATCCAGTTTTATTAGAAGCATTGGAAAGAACCGATGAAGCTCAAAAAAATTCTACTGATACTTATATCAATGACTTCTTTAAGCAGTTTCAAATTGTAAACAACGAAAAAGGTGGAAAACTGAAATTAGCAGATTCTGATATTTTCGGAAATACCAATTTAGCAGTAGATTATAATGCAACAGACGACCAAGTAAAGAAAATTGTAACTGATAGAATAGAACTTTCTACCAGTACAGCTTACGAAGTAATTAGAACTCGTATTGATAAAATGGGAGTTACTCAACCCAATGTTTCGAGAGTGCCTGGTACGGCTAGAATCTATGTAGAAATGCCTGGAGTAAAGGACATTGATAGAGTAAAAAAGATGCTTCAAACTTCGGCTAAATTACAATTCTGGGAAGTTCAGCAAATTAACGAAGTCTATCCTTATTTTGAGCGTTTAGCTACTGTAGTAAATGCAAAATCAGACTCTATTGGGGTGGCTAAAAACACCAATTTCTTAAAATTATTAAGTTTAGATAATGTAAAAACACAAGGATATAGCAAATTAGGTGAAGGAAGTGTAAAGCTATCTGATACCGCTACAGTTAATAAAATATTAAAAAGTAAATTAGGAATCAAAAGTAGACCTGCGAACTTAAAGCATACGCAGTTTATGTGGGCTTATAAACCAGAAGCTAATGACCCTGATTATTTAACCCTCTACGCTATTCGTGGAAATGCAAGTAGAAAAGCCCCAGTAGATGGAGCAGTAGAAACAGCTAATATCAACTATGACCAATTAGGAAGAGTTGTAGTAGATATGCAAATGGATTCCAAAGGAGCGAGAGATTGGAAAATCATGACGGAAAAGAATGTTGGTAAACCAGTTGCTGTAAGTTTAGATGGTGTGGTTTATTCGGCACCAAGAGTAAACGAAGTGATTCCAAGTGGTAGAACACAGATTTCAGGAAACTTCTCATTGAAAGAAGCAGAAGATTTAGTAAATGTATTAGGAGCAGGAAAATTACCAGCAGGAGCAAAAATCGTTCAGTCTGATGTAGTAGGTCCTTCTTTAGGTGCTGCCTCTGTAAAAGCAGGAATGTACTCTTTCTTAATCGCTTTCGCATTGATTATCTTGTATATGATTTTCTATTATGGTGGAGCGGGAGTTTATGCCGTTATTGCAATGGTATTGAATATGTTCTTCTTATTTGGAATTTTAGATTCTATCAATGCTACTCTTACTTTACCAGGTATTGCAGGTATTGTATTAACGGTAGGTATGGCAGTAGATGCGAATGTAATTATCTACGAAAGAACCAAAGAAGAATTGGCACTTGGAAAAGGAATTAAACAAGCCTATACAGATGGATTTAATAATGCACGTTCTGCAATATTAGATGGTAATTTTACTACTTTATTAACGGCAGGAGTATTGTATTTCTTTGGAACAGGACCTATTAAAGGTTTTGCAGTAACATTAGGAATTGGTATTATTATGACTTTATTCACTTCTGTATTATTATCAAGAGTGATGATTTTTAATAGATTGAACAAAGGTAAAAACTTATCGCTTTGGACATCTGTTACTAAAAATTGGTTCAAAAATGTATTCTTTAGTTTTATTTCTAAAAGAAAAACAGCTTATATTATTTCTGCGGTATTAATGGCAGTGAGTTTATTCTCTATTGTAACCAACGGATTCAAATATGGAGTAGATTTTAATGGAGGTAGAAACTATGTCATTGATTTAGGAAGTCCAACCGACGCTCACAAAGTAGAGCAAGATTTGGAGAAAGTATTCAAATTGGAAAATGGAACTTCGGCGACAGTAGAAGTGAAAACTTTTGGTAATGAACATCAGTTAAAAATTACAACAGATTATAAAATTGACGACGAAAGCGTAGAAGCAGATATTGATATTGAGCAAAAAATATTCAACTCATTGAAGAAATATTTGCCAAAAGACGCTACCATTGCAGGATTTAAGAGTGGAGATGAAACAAGATATGGTATTACTTCTTCATCTAAAGTAGGACCTACGGTAGCCGATGATATTAAGACAGGTGGTGTGATTGCATTTACCATCGCATTGATAGGAATTTTCTTATATATTTTAGGACGATTCAGCAAGTGGCAATTCTCTTTAGGAGCCGTGGCGGCGTTGTTCCATGATGCGATTATCGTATTGGGTGCCTACTCTATCCTTTATAAATTCATGCCATTTAATATGGAAATCAATCAAGATTTTATCGCTGCAATATTGACGGTTTTAGGATATTCGATTAACGATACCGTGATTGTATTTGATAGAATTAGAGAGTATTTGAGAGAGAAAAAATCAGTTACCCTTGGAGGTTTATTCGATGAAGCTATTTCGAGTACGATTGGTAGAACATTCAATACATCCATGACTACTTTGGTTGTAATTATCATTATCTTTATCTTTGGAGGAGAGAACCTAAGAGGATTTATGTTTGCCTTATTATTGGGAATTGGTTTTGGTACTTATTCTTCTATTTTCGTGGCATCAGCAATCGCTTACGATTTTCTTAAAAAAGGAAAAGACGACGAAGTGAAAAAATAATTTTTGGAAATAGAGGTTAGAACTTTTTTTCTAACCTCTATTTTTCTAACCTTTAACTTTCTAATTTATGTATGCTTTTTTAGATATCGGTTTTTTGGAAATGTTTGTAATAGGCGTGGCTATTGTTTTACTTTTTGGTCCCGACAAATTACCCAAAATTGCCAGAGATTTAGGAACGGGAGTTAGGAAGATGAAAGGAGCCATGAATGATTTGAAGGACGAAGTATTACAAGATGCCGATAATCCTGTTGCCGAAATTAAGAAAGAAATCGATGGGGTTAAAAAGTCCATTCAGGATTTTAATCCTAAAGAGCATTTGGATTTAGAAAAAACATTGGAGGAGAAGAAAAATGAAGATGAAAAACCCACTGTTAATCAGTTAGAAGACGACTATCAAGGTCCCGTAAGCCGATAAAAAAATGAATGAATTCATCACTAAAGACCAAAAATTATTCTTATTTCTTAATCATTTAGGAAGCGAAAAATTTGATGCTTTTTGGATACTCGTTTCGGATAAGTGGATTTGGATTCCTTTTTATGCAATACTTTTACTGATTTTAGCGAGAGGATTCAAGCTGAAATCTTTTTTATTTATACTTCTTTTCATTGCGTTAGGTATCACGATTTCCGATCAATTGGCAGGAATTTTCAAACATAGCATAGCGAGACTAAGACCTGTTCATGAACCAATTTTAGACGGATTGGTAAGGGAAGTAAAAGGAGGCGGACAATATAGTTTTTATTCTGCTCACGCTTCAAACTCTTTTTTTATTGCTACTTATTTATCTATTTTATTAAAACCAAAGTATGATTGGTTCCCTTATTTTTTATTCATTTGGGCTGGCTTTGTGTCGTATAGCCGAATTTATTTAGGGGTTCATTATCCTTTGGACATTCTTTATGGTGGATTAGTCGGTTTCCTTTTGGGCGGATTATTCGCCAACCTAACGAAGAAAGCGATTGGGTAGAGTTCAGAATCAAGAATCAAGAACCAAGAATTATTTATCAATTGAATATTGACTAAAAAAAAAATGATAAATATCAAAAACAACATTTTATGGTTAGGTTTAGCGATGCTAATTGTTATTACAAATGGTTTAGTAGGTCACTTTTATCCACCAAATGGTATTTTTTTTACGCCAGTTGTGTTAATTTCCACAACATTCTTCGTTTGTTTTGGAACCAAAAAGATTAGGTTTATTTATTTGAGTTTTTTAACCTATTTTTTCGTTGCGTTTAATGATATTTTGGTTAAACTATATACAGGAGGCACTCACGATATAGAAGGACAACATTGGATCCATCTTCTTTTAATTATAGGACTTATTCCAGTATTATTGATTTTTTTTGCTTCCTTACTGAAGAAAAGTCAGGATACTTTATTACATAAAATTTTTTCCTTTATACTATTGATATTATTAATAGTGTTACACTTAAAGTTGTTTAAAAATTTAGGAGTATAATATTTATCGATAAAGTAACACTTTAACCTTAACCTCAGCCTCAATCTCAGCCTCAATCTTAACCTTTTCACTAATCATTATGATACGGTTTTCCTTGTAGGATTTGGTCTGCTCGGTAGAGTTGTTCGATAAAAAAAAGTCTGACCATTTGATGAGTGAAAGTCATTTTGGATAGGGCGATTTTCTGATTGGCTCTTTGGTAGATTTCGTCCGAAAAACCATACGCTCCACCAATAACGAAATGAATTTGTTTCACCGAATTATTCATTAAATCGTTGATTTTATTAGCAAAACTTCTACTTGTAAACTCCTTTCCTTTTTCATCTAAAAGAATGACCCAATCTGAAGGGTTGATGTATTGCAACATTTTTTTGGTCTCTTCTTTTTTGAGGAGTGTAGGCGATAGGTTTTTAGCATTTTTAATATCAGGGATTTCTATTTTTTCAAAATTCCAATATTTAGGCAATCTTTTTTGGTAATAATCAGTGAGTTGCGTAATTTCTTTCTGGTCTGTCTTACCGATACAGAGTAAATTGATTTTCATTGTTTATCTTTGTACTACAAATATAGAAAAATGAATTTTAAAGCTCCTAAGTTCGTTCAATGGATTCATCGTTTTTTCGATAATATTCATATTCCATTTTTGGGCATTTCTTTATGGAAAATGTTTGAAATTTATGGGCAAGGTCTCTTTAAAACCAAGATAGGACGAAAGGCTGCAGCAATTTCTTGGAATTTCGTTTTGGCATTATTTCCATTTGTTTTGTTCGTTTTATCTATTCTGCCCTATTTACCACATTATGATAAACTGAATTATTACATCTATGAGGTATTGTTAGGAAGCGTTTTTCCAGGTGAAATAGAAACGGATGTTAAGTCGTATATTGAACAGAGTATTTTACCCAATACATCGGGTATCAGTAATTTAACTATTATTTTGGCATTATTTTTCGCCACCAATGGTACTTTTGCCATTATTGATGGCTTTAATGAAAAATCGGAAGAAAAATTAAATGATATTAAAGAATATATACTTTCGTTTTTTATTACGGTGGGGTTTATCAGTGTATTATTATTGTCTTTGTTTGGTATTTATTATGCCGAGGTGGTATTGAAGTTATTTAATTCCTCGGAGGAAATCGGTTGGTTGGCTCAAAACTTAACAAAAATTATTAGTTTTTTTTCCTTTCCTATATTTTATTTTCTATTGCTAACAACTTTTTATTGGGTAGGAACGGTAAAGGCTACAAGATTTTCTCATGCCGTACCAGGGGCTATTTTAACGACAGTTTTATTTATTATAACCACTTATGGGTTTGCTTTTTATGTAGCTAATTTCGCGAGGTATAATGTATTATATGGCTCTATTGGAACAATGATTTTATTGATGGTATGGGTCAATGTAAATGTCTATTTATTACTTTTTGGTAACGAACTGAATTACGCCATACGAAATGTCCGAAAGCAAAAATTAGAGAATGATTGATAGATAAATGTGCTAAAGCCTAAAACTAATTCTCAGGCGATTTCTATTTTATGATATTGGTTATAAAAGGTATTTTTTGTAAAACATTTCGTTTGTTTATACCTGAAAAAGTATTAAATTTGTTCCAAACTGAAAGTTAATATAAATGAAAAAAATATTTTTGGTAGCTGCTATTGCACTAATGGGAGCAACAACAGTAAACGCTCAATCGGGGAATTTCAAAGTAGGTGCACATATAGGTTTGCCAGTGAGTGATTTAATTACTACTTATACCTTTAATACTGGAGTAGATGTATCTTATACATTGAATGTATCAGAGCATTTTAATCTTGGAATAACAACGGGATATTCTTATTATTTTGGTAAAACGATAAAAATTAGCAACACTCCATTCTTAGAAGTACCTGATTTGGGAATAATTCCAATAGCCGCTACAGGAGAATACTTATTTCCATCAAAAATATATTTAAGTACGGATTTAGGGTACGCTTTCTTTACAAATACTGGCGCCAATGCCTATAGTGGAGCATTTTATTATCAACCAAAAATAGGTTATAAATTTGGTGCAAGTGAAGGATATGTAGGTTATAAAAGAATGAGTAAGGATGGCGGGGCTTTATCTTCTATTAACTTAGGTTATGCTTTTACGATTGGTAAATAAAAATAAGAAATACTTAAAAATAAAATCGCCTGAAAGTAATTTTTAGGCGATTTTTATTTTATGATATTTGTTATAAAAGGTGCTTTTTGTAAAATATTTCGTTTGTTTATACCTGAAAAAGTATTAAATTTGTTTCAAGATAAAAGTTGATATAAAATGAAAAAGTTATTTTTAGCAAGTGCCATTGCACTAATGGGAGCAACAACAGTAAACGCTCAATCAGGGAATTTCAAAGTAGGTGCACATGTAGGTTTACCTGTGGGTGATTTATCTGCTGCTTATGTTTTTAATGTTGGAGCAGATGTATCTTATATATTGAATGTATCAGAGAATTTTAATCTTGGATTAACGACAGGATATTCTCATTATTTTGGAGAAGAATTAGAAGTTAACAATAGCCCGTTATTAAAAATTCCTGATTTTGGTTTGGTTCCAATAGCAGTTACAGGTGAATATTTGTTTACGCCAAAGGTATATTTAGGTACGGATTTAGGGTATGCTTTCTTTACAAATGCTGATAAGGGTGCTGATAATGGAGCATTGTACTATCAGCCAAAAATAGGATATAAATTTGGCGCAAGTGAAGTATATGTAGGTTACAAAGGAATGAGTAAGGATGGTGAGTCTTTATCTTCTATTAACTTAGGTTATGCTTTTACGATTGGTAAATAAAAACCAACGGAAGTTACAAAGCTATAAAGTTACGAGATTATAAAAATAGTAGAGATGCAATGCGTTGCATCTCTACATTTTTGATTATATTTCTGTTAGAATAAATTCTAACACCATGATATCAATCGTCGCTATGCTACTCAATTATGCAGACGCAATACATTGCAATACATTGCGTCTCTACTTTGAACTTTATAAACTTTAAACTCAAAAAAGAGACTATCTTTTTAGACAGTCTCTTTTGTTATTTACAAATTAAATGGACGCTAATTTTTAAGAAAAAGCGTTAATTCCTGTAATATCTAAACCTGTAATCAATAAGTGGATATCGTGTGTTCCTTCATAAGTGATTACCGATTCTAAATTGGCTGCATGTCGCATCATCGGGAATTCTCCCATAATACCCATTCCACCAAGCATTTGGCGACTTTCTCTTGCGATATCAATTGCCATTTTTACATTATTTCGCTTCGCCATAGAAATCTGTGCTGGACTTGCTGTATGAGCGTTTTTCAAATTTCCTAACTGCAAGCAAAGCAACTGAGCCTTCGTGATTTCTGTTAAAAATTCGGCTAATTTTTTCTGTTGAAGTTGGAAAGATCCGATTGGTTTTCCAAATTGTTTTCTCTCCTTAGAATACTGAACAGCAGTACAATAGCAATCAATCGCCGCTCCTATTACTCCCCAAGAAATCCCATATCTCGCTGAATTTAAACACGATAAAGGTCCTCTTAGTCCTTCTACTTTTGGCAATAAATTTTCTTTTGGAACTTTCACATTATCAAAAACCAACTCTCCTGTTTTCGATGCTCTTAAACTCCATTTGTTGTGTGTTTCAGGCGTTGTAAAACCTTCCATATCTCTTTCTACAATCATCCCTCTTACCTTTCCATCTTCTCCTTTTGCCCAAACTACGGCAATATCACAAAGTGGAGCGTTGGTAATCCACATTTTAGCACCATTTAATAAATAATGGTCACCCATATCTTTATAATAGGTTTCCATAGAACTCGGATCTGAACCATGATTAGGCTCTGTCAATCCAAAGGCACCAATCATATCTCCACTCGCTAAATGTGGCAAATATTTTTTCTTCTGTTCTTCCGAACCAAATTCATTGATTGGGAACATTACCAAAGAACTCTGAACAGATGCCGCTGAACGAATCGCAGAATCTCCTCTTTCTAATTCTTGCATAATCAAACCATAAGAAATTTGGTCTAAACCTGCACCTCCGTATTCTTCTGGAATATATGGTCCTAATGCTCCGATGTTCCCCAATTCTTTCATTAGGTTTGGAATATCGGTGTGATTCTGACAAGCGTCGTCAATTTTTGGCATGACAAAACTTTGTACCCACTCTCTAACGGATTGGCGAATAAGTTTGTGTTCTTCTGTAAGTAAACTATCCATTCCGTAATAATCAGGAATAGTGTTTAATGGATAATAAGACATTTTTTATATTTTTTATTTATATTTTTATTTAAGGACCCAGAGTAGAAAAATGAATATAGTTTCATTTCTAATTTCTATTCTCTAATTTCTATTTTTTTATTCTTCGTATTTATCAACAATTTTTTGAGAAACTCCCGTTTGGCTGAAACCTCCATCATGATAAAGATTTTGCATGGTAACTTTTTTGGTTAAGTCCGAGAAAAGCGAAACACAATAGTCCGCACAATCGTTAGCATCTGCATTACCTAATGGCGACATATCTTCTGCAAAGTTAAAGAACCCTTTGATTCCTTTTACACCTTCACCTGCTTTTGTCATCACGGGAGACTGAGAAATGGTATTCACACGCACTTTTCTTTCTCCCCAATAATAACCAAAACTTCTTGCAATAGACTCCAAATAAGATTTGTTATCCGCCATATCCCCATAATTTGGGAAAACCCTTTGAGCGGCGATATAAGATAAAGCCAAGATACTTCCCCATTCGTTCATACAATCTTTATCCCAAGCTGTTTTCATTACTTTATGAAAAGAAACAGCAGATACATCCCAACCTTTTTCTAAATATTTATAGTTAGATTCGGTATAAGATTTTCCTTTTCTAATATTGACAGACATTCCGATAGAATGAAGAATGAAATCTATTTTTCCAAATTTTTCAATCGCTGCATCGAATAATTTTTCCAAATCTTCCATACTCGTTGCATCTGCAGGAACGACTTCTGAGTTTGTTTTTTCTGCTAATTGGTTTATTTCTCCCATTCTCATTGCGATAGGAGCGTTGGATAAAATGAACTCTGCCCCTTCTTCGTGACATTTTTCTGCCACTTTCCAAGCGATAGATTGGTCATTTAATGCTCCAAAAATAATTCCCTTTTTTCCTTTTAATAATCCGTATGACATAATTCGTTTTTTCTTTTTAACAAAAGTAAGGATTAATTTCTTACCTTTCAACAAAAATTGAATCTTTATGAAAAAAAAGATGTGATTAGGTCGAAAAAAATGATTGGGTCAAAATGTGATTTTAGGAGTGACTTTAAGGCTTGAATTTGTTAAGGTGTATGCATTAATTTTGATGCTTAAAATTTTAAAAAATTAAATTAAATTTCCACTATTTTTTTTACCTTTGTCCCACATTTAAAACGAGTATTATGAGAGTTCAAGATTATTTAGATTCTACTTATCTAAAAACACCAGAGCAGTCAGGTTTATCGGAATCAGAAACATTACAAATCGTGAAAGATTTAGCTCAAGAAGCGATTGATAATGCGTTTTTTGCAGTGATGATTAGACCTAATTTAGTAAAAGAAATTAAAACTTTTCTTCAGCAGTCGGATAATAAGGTGGTTTTGGGAACGGTAATCGGTTTTCATGAGGGAACTTATGCTATTCAGGAGAAATTAGCCGAATCCAAAAAAGCCATTGAAGACGGAGCAGACGAGTTGGATTTTGTCATTAATTATGAAGCCTTTAAAAAAGGAGAGATAGATTTAGTACAAAAAGAGGTATTGGAATGTACTCAGCTTTGTTTGGATCACAATAAAGTGGCTAAATGGATTATTGAAATTGCAGCTTTAACGGACGAAGAAATCGTGGCAATTACAAAATTAATCCGAGAGGTTTCCGAGAAACATTTTGATGAGTCAGATTGGTCAAAAATTTTCGTTAAATCTTCAACAGGATTTTATCAAACAGAAGGTGGAAAACCTAATGGAGCTACTTTTGAGGGAATCAAATTGATGTTAGATAACGCAGGAAAATTGCCTGTAAAAGCAGCAGGTGGCGTTAGAACTCCTGACGACGCCAAAAAAATGATAGAAATGGGCGTGAAGAGAATTGGAACTTCTTCGGCTAAGAAGTTGGTATCCTAACCTTTACAACCGATAAATAGTGATATTTATAGTGTTGGCAAGTCTTGTTGTTAATACTTTTCATACCACTTGAAAACATAAAAACAAAGATGAACTTAATGGTTCATCTTTGTTTTTATGATATTAGTTTACAATCCGTAAATTTTATAATCTTTTGGTGCTTTTACTTTGTAAGTAACCCTTAGGGTTATTTTTTCATTTGGTTTCAGTTTTTTGTTCCAAGTTAGGATATGTTTTTGTTTATCCACTTTGGCACCAGAAGACTCTACAAGATCTATTTCAATTTTTTCATTTTCGCTGATAGGATATCTATCTTGAATTTCAATTTCAATTTTTTCTTTCTTTTTATTACTAATGACCAAGTCATAAGATTTCACCAAATCTTTGTTATTGGATAAAAACTGACCCGATTTATTTTTCTTCACATAGACTTTATTGATGTTTACCCTTGGGTCATTCCCCATCGTGATTTTAAGTGCTTCATCGGTTTGATTGGTATTTAATCTTGTTTCACCAATGTACATTCCATCAAAAATAATTTTCGCAGGAGCAGAAATAAAATCATACTGGGCAAAGTCTTTTATTTTGGCAACTAAATAGGCTTGTTTACTTAATGATGGAGCGGTATAATGCTCAAATTTCGCTTTTATATTTTGGTTTTTGATATCTATTAAATGATTTTCATCGTCCAAAATATCATAAGGAATATCAATATCATAACTCGTGTTAAGCATATTTACCGAAGTGGAATATCCTACAGCGACCTCTTCTTCAAGGCTTGCTTCCCTGCGTACATTATTTGATTTGTTAATTTGTACTCCTGCTACTTGCCCTTGTAAGTATCCTTTATCTTTTTGTAGACTATTATAAGATAATATCCACGGATATATTTTAGGAGCATTGTTATTTCGATTATATCTACTACTGATAAGGTTTACTTTTACGCTTTTCCAGTCTAAACCAGAATTTTGATAAACGCTTGCTTTCAGATAGGTTTGCAAAGATTTGGTTTTACTATTGGCTTTTATCTCGTACATCGGACTCCATCTGGCTTGATAAGTGAGATAATTAATATTAAATTTTACTTTTCCTGCTTTTTTATTAATGATATTCAACACCAAAACGCCATCTCCCCATTCTTCTGCATAACGAGATTCGGTTCTTTTGAGTTTTTTATGGTAAATATTTTTGTTCTTTTCCCATTTAGATAATTGATTCTTCAATTTTTCCACCTTTAATAAGAGCTCTACTCTTTTTTTATAATAAAAATCGGTAAGAGAAGATAACTGAGCCACATTAGAAGTATTAGAACCAACCAATAATTTTTGGTTATTGTCCAATAATGCTACCGATCTTTCAGTGGATTCCAACTGGATTTTTAGCGTTTGAATTTTTGTTTTTACCAAACTTAAACTGTCCAAATATTTTTTAATTTTAGGATTGGTTTTATCAAGGTTGGTTTTATATTCATAATCTTTCGTAAATACAGAAGATAGAATACTTACATTTTTAGAATCAGAACCCACTTGGATAGATTCTTTCTCAATTTCAGCAGAGATATTGGCAATGACCAACTCCACATTCCCTTTGGGTAAATTGACTGAAACACTATTTTTCAATTGCCCTGCATTTTGATAAATATCTACGGCATTTACTTTGGCTTTGGTGAATATCGGTTTTTGAGCAAAATTTAAAATACTCAAAACTAAAAATGGAATGATTAATTTTTTTTTCATTGCATGTATTTTAATTGATTGGATTAAATATATCTCATCAAATATACTAAAAAAAAAAAGAATTTTGAAAATGACCCGTTTTTGTTGATTATTGATTTTTCCTTCTTTTTCTGGCTTGTTGTCTCAGCTGACCCCGATTTTTTGGTTTTTTATTAATTCCTTTTCGGATTTTTCGTTTCAGAGGACCACCCCAATTTTCCTTTTTATTCTTCTCTTTTTTCTCATGAAAAGCCTCTCCACCTTCATTGAGTTTTACTCTGGTCAAAGGTTTCATTCTAATGACCTCTTGTTCAGATGCAATTTTTTTCGGATTGATTTTCACTTCCTTTGGGAAATCTAATATTTGAACCTCTTTTTTCATTAAAAGTTCAATTTCGATAAAATCTTCCTCTTCTTTTTCCGTAATGAAAGAAACTGTTTTTCCATTTTTATCCGCTCGTCCCGTTCTTCCGATTCGATGAATATATTGTTCAGGAATGTTTGGGATTTCAAAATTCACCACATCTGTAATGTCCGTAATATCCAAACCACGAGCCATAATATCTGTAGTTATCAACCCTTTCACTTCTTCATCTTGAAATCTTTTCATCGCTTTTAAACGATAGTTTTGAGATTTATTGGAATGAATCACATCAAATTGCTCAGGGAATAATTCATCAATTGTAGTAAAGAGATAATCGGCGTGTTTTTTATTATTGGTAAAAATCAACACCTTTTCCATCGCTTTATTCTCTTCGAGAAGGTGGGCTAAAAGATTAATCTTGGTATTGAAATTTTCTACTTTGTAGGCAGTTTGTTCAATTTTTTCGATAGGTGTCCCCGATTTTGCAAGCGATATTTCGATTGGATTAGGAAAATATTCGTTGAGCATATCATCCACAGCTTCGGTCATGGTTGCCGAAAAAAGAATATTTTGTCTTTTCTCTTTCATCATTTCGAAAATATGCGTCAGTTGAGGACGAAATCCAAGATTGAGCATTTCGTCAAATTCATCGATAACCAAATGCTTAACTTCTTTTAAAGAAATGGCATTATCAATAGCTAAATCCATTGTTCGCCCAGGTGTTCCGACTAAAATATCGCAACCGTCATCAAATAACAACTTTTGAGTTCTGATATTTTTTCCACCATAAATACCAATGACTCTTGTTGTCATATTTTGGCACAATTCTTTTAAAATATCACTCACTTGCACTACCAATTCTCTAGTCGGCACTAAAATTAAAACCGTTGGGTTTCCCGTTTTATTGTACTTCCATCTTTTGAGTAAAGGTAATAAATATGCTAAAGTTTTCCCTGTTCCTGTTTGGGCAATTCCCATTACATCTCGTCCAGACATTACGGGTTTAAAACTTTTTTCCTGAATAGGTGTAGGAACAAATAATTCTAAATCTGCCAGTACATCTAATATTTTTTCGGATAAATCGAAATCTGCGAAAGTCTCTATCATTTGGCAAAAATACTGTTTTTTTATTAGATATAACACCTCAAGCCAAGCTTATACACTCAGAACAAAATCATACTTCGTTAAAATATGTTAAAAATAAAACAAACCGATTTAATCATATAAAAAACAATATTTTAAAAATGATATTTCACTCTTTTGTCTTGAAACAAAAGAGCCAAAAATTCAAGACTGCGGAAATTCGGCTAAAAATAAAGTCAAAAATCTAAAATTTCTAAAACTTGCTCCGAGGTCTTTTTTCCGAGGGTAAAAATTAGCTCTTTCTACTCAAACCAATTAAACTACTTATTACCAACCAATTAAATCAATTATTAAATATTATAAAAAGTATGATTTCAGCTTGCTTATACGCTTGATAAATTTTCAGGAAACAATATTGAAGCTTAAATCATTTATTAATTTTCATCAAAGGACTATCGATTCTATTAAATATCATATGCAATAAATTAATATTCAAAACAATAAATAAAGAAACAGTAGAAGCAATTAGATGTTCAATACAGTATGTTTTTGGACTGATAAAAGTACACCTGTCCCCTATCGGATTAGCTTAAATCCTCCATTCTAAATAATAATTCACTACATTTGCACCTGATTTTTTAATGAAAAACCCATGGGAAGAAGACCAAGAAATAAATTCGTAAAAAGAGGAGAAATTTTAACACTAAAAATAGAAGACTATGCTTTTGGTGGAAAAGGAATTGCCAAAATTCGAAATGAAAAAGGTGAATTTATTGTATTTGTTCCCAACACTTTACCTGGTCAAACCGTTAAGGCACAGGTGAAAAAATCAAGTAAAAATTACGCAGAGTGTAAACTTTTTGAAGTTGTAGAAAATTCACCCGATGAAGTCGAAATTCCTTACCAAGAGATTTCTGGTGCCCCATATATTAAACTACCGATTGAAAAACAACATCAGTACAAATACGATAGCACCATGTCGCTTTTCAAAAACATTGGTAAAATCCATAATATTGAGGACTTTTTCGATGAATTTATTTCGTCTCCTCACCTCTATCATTATCGTAATAAAATGGAATATGCCTTTTCGGCAATCGGTTATGATAAAGAACAAAATGATAATATTGACCAATTTACATTAGGCTTTAAGAAAAGAGGAACTTGGTGGTGTGGTGTGAATTTAGAAAAAGATAGCGGACTTTTTGATAAGGCATTCGAAGATAATTTAAAAAATATCAAAACCTATTGTGAAAATACAGGTCTTGACCCTTGGCATGCTCCTCAAAGAAAAGGTTTTTTCAGGTATTTTGTGGTAAGAAAATCCTATAAAACCAACCAACTTTTATTCAATTTGGTAACGACTTCTTATGATGCTCCAAAATTTGACTTCCAAGCTTTTGCTGATTTTTTAATCGAATTATTTGGAGAGAGAGTGGCAGGACTTCTTCATACCATTAATGATGAAACAGGAGATAGAACGATTGCTACCAGCGGGAGTGTAAACCTTATTTATGGTGAAGATAAAATCGTAGAGCAACTTTTGAATTTGAACTTTGAAATCAGTATGAAAAGTTTCTTTCAGACCAATCCCAAATCTGCCGAAAAACTCTATTCCAAAGTCGTAGAATATGCCTTGGAAGACAAAACGGCAATCGATAATACCGTGGTAATGGACTTATTTTGTGGAACAGGAACAATAGGACAAATTATTGCTGCTCAGTCCGAAAATGCCAAAATTGTGGGAGTAGATATCGTGGCTTCAGCCATTGAAGATGCTAAAGAAAATGCGAAACGAAACCAAATTGATGGATTAGAATTTTATGCTGCCGATGTGGGAAAATTCCTTTACGAACATCCACAATATCAGAATAAAATCAGAACCATTATCCTTGACCCAGCCAGAGCAGGAATTGCCCCTAAAACGCTTAATAAAATCATCGCGTTAAACGCCGATAGAATGGTTTATGTTTCGTGTAATCCTGCTACCCAAGCCAGAGATACCGAAACCTTAATGCAGAATGGTTACCAACTGAAAAAAATCAGTTTGGTGGATCAGTTTCCGCATACTTCACATATCGAAACAGTGGTGCTTTTTGAGAAAGAATAAGGAATAATTATTCCTTTTTTTCTAAATAATGAAAATGATTGAGTAAAATTCTAATTTCGTTATAAGCAAAATCGTCAGGAAGTATTTTTTTCCAATCATTCAGCCCTGATAAATCTTTATTTTTAGGAAATTTTGTCTTGAAAATATTGATTTTTTCTTCGCTCACAATTCTCTTAATGTCCAAAACTCCTTGTGATGCAAATTTTGCCAAATGTCCATAAATGGTTTCCTTTACCAAGCCTCTTTCTTGGGCGATTTCTCCAATTGTCTTTCCCTCCTCAAAAAGTTGATAACTAATAATATGACTTGGTGTTTTGGCAATCTTAGCCGAAATTTTCTTTTTCTTTTCTTGTTCAAAAAGTGGTTTCTCCAAAAGTGTAACCTCCTGCAAATCTTCTAAATAATCCTTAATATCATCCAAAAAAGCCTTTGCTTCTGCGTTATAAGTTTTCAGCCCTTTTACGCCTTTTGTTTTAGCATAAAATTGTTTGAAAGGCTCAAAAATATCTTGTTGTACTTTATTAAAAAAGTAGTTTACCGCTCCTTTGGATTTACTTTCTATCTCTTCCCATTTTTCTTTTCCATTGACAAACTGATTTGTTTTTTGGAGCATTATCCTCGAAAATTTTTCGGAGACAGGGACTATTTCATTGATACTTCTTTTTAATAAAAACTCGGTTACTTTGGCTTCTTCTCGGTCTATTTTTTTACTTTTCTGAACGGCTAACTTCCATTGTTCCAATTCATTTTTCAACCAAGAACAATCCATTTTATAGAGCATTCTTTTGATGCTATAATCATACTTCTCGGTGTTTAAAATGGCTTTTATTCGATGATTCGCATGGGTCATTTTTTGAAAACCAATCACCCTATCATCTTTAAATATCACATGAGGTGGAATTTTTGATTTCAAAACAATCCCTTCCAAACTTCTACACCTTGACAAAGCAACATATACCTGCCCCGATGCAAAAGATTTCCCAGCATCAATGATAACTTTATCAAAAGTTAATCCCTGACTTTTATGAATTGTAACTGCCCAAGCCAAACGAATAGGATATTGCTCGAAACTACCCAAAATATCTTGTTGTATATTTTTTTCGGAATCAATCGAATATACCTTCCTTTCCCAAGTCTCTTTTTTAATTTGATAATGGTCGTCGTCCCCTTCTATCTGTACCCAAATTTCATCATCAGACAAGCGAACGATTTCTGCTAATTTGCCATTGTAATACTTTTTCTCATGAGAAGCATCATTTCTAATAAACATGACCTGAGCTCCAACTTTTAATTCTAACTTTTCCTCATTAGGAAACTGATTTTCATTAAAATCACCAAAAACTTGTGCCTTATAAAAATACGATTTAGTGGATATTTCGTCTAACTTTTTCTGATTGATATTCTCTGCAATCCTATTATGAGAAGTGAGGTAAATATATTGTTCGTCTTTAGCATCAAAATCAGGTTGATACCTTTCGTTGAGTTTTTCAAAATCAATTTTCGATCTATCTCCATCACGAATAGCATTGAGCATTGTAACGAAATTTTCATCTTTCTGACGATACACTTTCATCAGTTCCAAAGTAATAACCTCGGTATTTTTGAGCACCTGACTATCGAAAAAGAATGGTGAAGCATAAAATGAGGACAAAATATGCTCGTTTCGAACCACAGGAGGCAACTGATACAAATCTCCGATGAACAACATCTGAACACCACCAAAAGGCTCTTGGTTTCGCCTTACTGTTCGCAAAGAAAAATCCATCATATCCAAGACATCGGCTCTTAACATAGAAACCTCATCAATGATAATGAGTTCTAATTCTCTTAGGATTTTCAGCTTATTTTTTCGGTATTTGAAATGAGGAATCAACTGCTGAATATTAATCGCCGAAAGTCCATCAACAGGATCTGTAGTAGGCAAGAAAGTTTTGAGCGGTAGCCCAAACATAGAATGCACCGTCACGCCACCTGCATTTATCGCCGCAATCCCCGTAGGAGCGACAACGATGTGCTTCTTTTGGGTTTTGGTAACAAAATCATTGAGGAAAGTGGTCTTTCCTGTTCCTGCCTTTCCTGTCAAAAAAACATTTCGTTGGGTATGTTCTACCAATTCAAAAACTTCCTCATTCATCCCCCAAATGTAAGAAAATAAAATGGATCCGATTCCATAAAAAAATCAGAAAAAATTTTGGCAGCTCTCTTTTTTTAATTACATTTGCGACCGAACGGTCAGTCAGTATAAATAAATCATTCACCATGAACAAAAAAGAAAAAATAATATTTTCCGCCTTGTATCTGTTTTCTAAAAACGGATTTACAGAAACCTCTATTGATAAAATAGCCAAACACGCTCAAGTATCCAAAGGTTTAACCTATAGTCATTTTAAAAACAAAGATGATTTGTTAAGGGTGGTGATAGAATCTACCATAACAGAAATGACAAATAAAATGATGGAAATGGAAAGTAATTCTATTTCATCATTATTGCAAAATCTTAAAAAAGGACTCATTGAGGATAAGGATATTATCCGGCTCACGCTCTTACTATTGGTTCATCCTCAAACGCCTACTTCTGTTACGGAAATATTAGAAAAACAAAAAAGAGAATTGATTGAATTACTGTCCTCTTTTTTAGCAGAAAAACATAAAGAAAACGCAAAAATTGAAGCGGAATTATTACTCGCAACAATGGACGGAATTACCATAGACTTTGTGCTAGACCCAAACATAGAAAACTTAGAGAAGAAAATAAATTATATCATCAATAAATATAAATAATGAGTTCAAAAGCAGTAAGACCACCCAAAATTTTACATGAATTACACGGCAGTTCAACGACTTGGTTTGATATAATTCTCGCTTATAGCGGAGGGGTTTTAGCCATTATAAGTGTCTATGTTTTATGCCTACAGAACAATATAGAAATTCCTATATGGAAACTTATTTTGTTACTTTTAATAAGTGGTGATGTTGGCGCCGGAGTAGTTGCTAACTTTACAAAAGGTACAAATGTCTATTATGGAGGAGAAAATAACAGTAAGTTAAGATTAGGATTTATTCTTATACATTTTCTACATCCTGCTGTTTTTTTGTACACCTTGAATTTATTCTCTATGAAAACAATAGGCTTAGTCCTATTTGTAATTGTTTCAACCTTAATTATCAATGCGATTAAAAACAAGGGAAAACAAAAAGTTATTGCTTCATTTTTTACAGTATTAGGCATTGGAGGACTGCTCATTATCGGTATTTCAAATCCATTGCTATTGTGTTTTTTTACGCTGTATATGATTAAACTGTTTATTGCATTCGGTATTAGAAGATATTAATTATGAAAGTAGAAATCAGAAAAATTAAAATTGAAGATATCGATATTGTATCGGCATTATTAACCAATAGTTTTGTGGAAGATAAAGGTGTAATCGTTCTTTTTAAAGAGAATGACCCAAAGTATAAATATAAAGTAAACCATTGGTTTAAAGTAACATTAAAAATGCTCATCGACAATAATCAACCCATAAATGTTGCTTTTTTGGGAGATGAAATTGTTGGTGTTTCTATGGTTACACATACCTCTTATCAACCATCAGCATTTGATTTGCTGAAAATGGACGTATTCTGTATTAATGACTTGTGGAATGACAACGGTTACTCAATCTGCAAAACACGATAAAAATAGAAAAAACACATTTACAGATAGCAATCAATATATTTTAGAATTTATTGCGGTAAATCAAACCCTAAGAGGAAAAGGAATTGGTAAACAATTATTCTCCAATTTAGATGATTTGGCAAGTAGTAAAAACGCCTCTATTTGGTTAGAAACCACAAAAAAGCACAATATTAAAATCTTTAATAAAATGGGGTATCATTTAATAGACACTAAAAATGAATCATCTGTGGATTATTATATTATGACAAAGGAAAAAACACTAAACAAAGTATAAAGTAATAAGGGTTTTAGTACTTAACCCAAAATGCAGAGCATTGAATAAAGTATGCAAAAAATAAAGTTTTATAAATCAATTAAATAAAAGATATGAGAACAGCACAAAATGTATTAGTTAGACTTATTTTAACAGCACTATTAGTAGCGTGGGTGATTTACCCTTATATAAATAATACGCCAGATGAAAGTATTTTAGCAGAAATATTTCATTTGGGTATTTTGCCAAGTATTTTGATAATGGGAAGTTTTTTTATTATGGTCGCTTTTTATTGTCGAACGCTTCAAAAAACATTAACATTAATCAAACCAGAGAATAGAAAAGCAACTCCAAAATCGGTTTGGTATATGTTTGCCCTTCCATTCAATTTTGTAGAGGATTTTTTTATTGTCATTAATGTAGCGAACTCGCTCGATGCAGAAAAGAAATCAAATCCTAAATTACAAACTGTTTCAGATTTCGGAATGGTTTCGGGTATTGGTTGGAGTATTGCTCAAATTTTATCTTTTATCCCCAATATGGTAGGACAAATTGCAGGTTTAGTCGGAATGATTTTGGTCATCTATCATTGGGTAAAAATTGCCAAAATCAATAAATTATTGAGTGGTGAATAAACACTACAATCAATAGTATTTCAACCATTTAATGGAAGGCTTGTGCATTTGAACTCGCCCAACCTTGATTTGTTCTTTCTTCAAAATTTGAAACAGTTAAAATCAGGTTGGGTTGTTATAGTGATGAAATTGCAACTTAGTTTTTTATCCACTATTGTTTTATAGACTAGATCATTAAACGATAAATCTGAAAAAGAGGAATCAACTTTCTCAATTACAAATTTTAAGCCTTAGATACCTTTTCGTATTGACAAAATTCACTATTCGTAAAACCTTGATCTTCCATCCATTCGTCGCTATATACTTTAGAAATATATCGAGAACCGTGGTCAGGATAAATTAAAACTACCACATCGTCTTCTTTCAATGGATTTTTCTCGGCATATTGTAATAAAGCTTGAGTAACTGCACCACAGGTGTAACCACCCATAATTCCTTCCCTCAAAGCAATCTCTCTGGTTCTGTAGGCAGAATCTTCATCATTTACCTTAATAAATTCATCAATTTTATCAAAAAGTAAAGCTCCCGGAATTAAGTTTTTGCCCAAACCTTCAATCTGATAAGGCTTAATATCCGCTTTATTGATTTTTCCGTTTTCGTGGTAACCCTTTAAAACCGAACCATCGGCATCTACACCAATGATTTTAACATTAGGGTTTTGCTCTTTAATGTACTTGGCAGACCCAGAAAGTGTTCCTCCCGTTCCTGTACAAGCAATAAGATGCGTTATTTTACCTTCGGTTTGCTGCCAAATTTCTCTACCTGTCGTTTGATAGTGGGCATCAATATTCAACTCATTGAAATATTGATTAATATAAATAGCATTAGGAGTTTCCTTAGCAATTCTTTTCGCTGTTTCGTAATAAGATTGAGGATCATCGGCAGGAACATTAGCGGGACATACATATACTTTCGCACCTAATGCTTGGAGATAAGCAATTTTTTCAGGTTTGGTCTTATCGCTTACCGAAAGTACACATTGATACCCTTTTACAATAGCCACCATTGCTACAGAAAAGCCTGTGTTTCCAGAAGTGGTTTCCACAATAACAGAATTAGGTTTTAATATTCCTTTTTTCTCTGCATTTTCTATAATATGAAGTGCTATTCTATCTTTCGTAGAATGACCCGGATTAAAAGATTCTACTTTCGCATATATCTTTGCTGATAAATTTTCAGTAACTTTATTAAGTCTCACTAGAGGAGTATTTCCTATAAGTTCTAGTACATTATCATAAACATTCTTCATTACTAAATCATTTTCCTAAAAATAGGGGACAAAGGTATGAAAAATAAAGTTAATCCTAAACATTATTCACTCGAAAATACAGAACTGACTTTTTTTCCTAATGTAAAAATACTCTTATCCCTTAATTGAAATGGGTGGGTTATAACATCAATACTATTACTCTAAAAAGAAAACAATTCTACTCACCACTCTTGCTTTTTGAATATAAGGTTCCTCTGGAATAGAAGTGGTTTCTTCTCCATAAGAATATCTTCCAGCAAGGGAAATTTGTCCCTGCGAAGCGGTTTTTATTTTACCTAATTTCGCCTGTGAGTCATTGGCAAATTGTTCTCCTGCTATACGAGCATTTTTGGTACTTTCCGCAATGAGTTTGGGCTTAATCGTATTGAGTTCAGGGAATTTATATTTGGTATTAATCCTAGAAGTGAGATTTTTGTTGATTAAATCTATTTTTATTTTAGCCGCTTTATCCTCTGTAACTTTCACCTCTTTGGATTGCACTACAATTTCTTGAGCAACAGTATATCTATCAATTTTCACTGGCACCATTTTACCGTCTTGCCATTGTTTTTCATAATATTTTTGTCGGTCATTTATATCCGTATTATTAACCTTAATACTGCTTTTTGAATAACCATTTTTCACTAAATAATCAACGACTGCATTTTTCTTATTTTCGGTTTGTTGCATAATGCTTTTAAGGTCATCTCCAGAAAACGAAAAATCTAAACTAATGGTGGAAGAAATTGCCGTCATATTCATTTCCGCCAAACCTTTTACGGTTACTACACGATCTTTATCACTAAATGTTTTGAAACCTTTATAAATAAAAAAACCTAAAAGTGAAAACCCTAACAACAGACAAATGCCTATTATAACTGAACTGAAAGATGATTTATGATTCATAATTAATATTTTAAATGGTTACCACTCCAAAGTTACATCTTTTTTTTAAGAAAAACAATATTGAAAAAACACAAATTCAAATTGAATTAATCTTCATATTGCTCTAAAAAATAGGAGAAATAAAAATCTTCACACTCCTCCTCTATTGCTTCCAAATTGGAAATATGCTCATCGAAAAACTCCAACTGATTAACACTCATATTCACAAATTCCAAACGCAAAGGCAGTTCCCAAAATCCTGTAATCACATCATAAAGTGCATCCATATTATCTCCAAATTCATCAGGAAGTGCTGCCTTCTCTCTCAACTGATTGTAAAAATCTTCATCATCACCGATTTGCGAAAAATCAATATATATTGTCCTCATATTTATTGTTTTGTAAATGTTTTATAATGGTCGTGCGTTAGCCAAACTTCTCCTTTTTGGGTAAAAATAATTCGGTCTGCATTTCTGTTTCCACACTGATAATTGACATCTGCCTCAAAATAACGATTGCCTTTTGGCAATTTTCGCTCACGATTACCAAATGAATCTCCACCGATTGCTCTATTGGGTAAAACTTCGCAAAGGTTACCTAAATGCGGTTTCCAACCTAATTTCCTCGCCTCATTTTTCGTGAGGTAATAATCAGGTAAATGATGATTTTTTTTAACATAAGCTATGACTTTTTTCTCTTCGGTAAGCTTATCAATTGAAGTATGAATCTGCTTTGAACTTTGATTTTTAATCAAATGATCTTGTGCAGGTAATTCGTGATTAATTGTAAAGTTTTTAAAGAAAAAATAGCCTCCAACAATCACCAAAACGGCTAATAAAATTTTAATAATTTTCTGGTCTTTTTTCATCGCTTATTCTTTTCTAAAATCATTCGGAATTTCACAAACAGGAATAGGGTTCATCTTGTGTTGAGCAGCCTTGTTCATTCTATCAAAAATTTGAAAAACTTCCCTATCTCTTCCCTCGTAATCATCTATGGTTTTTGTGCCATATTCTTTCTGAATTTTCTCCAATTCAGGATAAGTAGCCCCAATTTGTTGCTCATCGGTTCTTTCCTCGTCCCAAAGCCCATCGGTAGGAATGGCATTTTGAATGGATTGCACCAAATTCAACGCCTTTGCCAACTGATAAACCTCTGTTTTATAAAGGTCGGCTATTGGTGATAAATCTACTCCACCATCTCCATATTTGGTATAAAATCCAATTCCAAAATCTTCTACTTTGTTCCCTGTTCCACAGACCAAAAGTCCATTAATCTGACCGTAATAATAGAGCGTAAGCATCCTCAACCTTGAGCGAGTATTGGCAAAAGCCAATTTCTCGTTTGGATACAAATCGTCTCGCACATCAAGGGTTTCGTATAATTTTTCAAAAGTAGGCGTTAAATCCACACTCATGGTTGCTACATTGGGAAACCTTTTTTGAAGGTCTTCCATATGTTCCCAAGCTCTATCTACTTGATCTTTTTTTTGTCTAATAGGCATTTCTAAAAGTAAAGTTTTGAGCCCTGTCATTGCCGACAAGGTGGAAACTACGCCAGAATCTACACCTCCCGAAACACCAACCACAAAGCCTTCAACTCCCGCTCTTTGAGCATAATCCTTTAGCCAATCCACAATATGTGAAATCGTTTTTTGCGTATCAATCATTATTTAGTTTCTTATTTAAAAAGTAAAAGTAAGGATTTTTTTTGAATTGATGGTTATTGAATTGTTCGGCTGAAAATTTGTTGATGTGAGTACATTGATACATTGGTACATTAATTAAATTGATTATCTTTGCCTTCCTATTCATTTAAATTAGTATTCCATGAAATTATACATTCACAAGATATTGTATTTAGGGTTGATTATCACAATGATATTTCATCTTCAAAGTTGTAAGGACAAGCATGAAAACCGTTGGGACATTGCTATAAACAGCTCAAAATCAAAAGTGAAAATCACAGATATTTCCGAAAAATATTATGATACGACACTCAGTTTGGAAGATTTCAAAAAAGATTTCCCTTGGTTTCAAGGAGATGAAATTTCGGATGAAGATTTTGTAAAAAGAAGAACCGATTCTTTGGAAGTTGCTGTCTATCAAGAGGCAATAGCGAATATTAAAGTTCCAAAATTAGAGCAAGAACTCAGCGATTTATTCGCTCATATTAAGCATTATTACCCAAAGTTTGAACAACCGAAAGTCTATATCTTTTCTTCAGCTTTGCAAATGGTAAAGCAAACGCCGATGATTTATAATCCTCAAAGCAATGTTTTATTCATTGATATTTCGTCTTTTATGGGAACGAAAAGTAAGTTTTATGAAGGCTTGGAAGAATACCTTAAAAGTAGTATGAATGCTGAAAATATAGTGGTAAAAGTGGCGGAAGTGATTGTTTCCAATGTTGTTCCTTTTGATAAAAACAATCAAAAATTTATTGATAAATTGGTTTATCAAGGAAAAAAACAAATCTTATTAGATGCTTTTCTACCGAATATTTCGGACGAACTGAAAATGAATCTCACAAAAGAGAAATATGCTTGGTCGGTAAGCAATGAGGCGAATATTTGGAATTTCTTTGTAGAAAACGATTTGGTTTTCAGTGCAGATCCGAGATTGGAAGATCGGTTTATTACAGAAGCCCCTTTTTCAAAATTTTATACCGAAATCGACCGAAAATCTTCTCCTCGAGTGGGTGTTTTTATCGGTTGGCAAATCTGCAAACACTTTTTGGCAGAAAACCCGAAAGTCAATTTACAAGACTTTTTAAAAATGAATGCAACCATCATATTTAATCAATCAAAATATAATCCTAAAAATTAATACAATGAGAAAAACGAACATTAATATCGAAGTAGCATTAGATGAAAATCATGTACCTGAAAAAATTACTTGGAATGCCGAAGACGGTGGTGTAGAAAGACAAGAAACCAAGGCAACGATGATTTCCGTTTGGGATGATGAAAAAATGGAAGCCCTACGAATTGATTTATGGACAAAAGAAATGCCTGTTGACCATATGAAAAGATTTTTTCATCAAATATTAATTTCGTTAGGACACACCTACGAAAGAGCGACAGGCGAGGAAGATGTAGCAGAATGGATACAAGAAATGGCAGAAACTTTTGCGAATAAATCTGCAATAAAAGGCTAAGGTTAAAATGCAAGAAATTATAAAAACCCTCCAAAATGGAGGAACCATCCTCTATCCCACCGATACCATTTGGGGAATCGGTTGTGATGCTACCAATATTGAAGCCATCGAAAAAGTGGCGAAAATTAAAAATCGTGATACTGCAAAGTCTTTCATTATTTTGGTAGAAAACGAAAAACGATTACAAGATTTGGTAGAGGTACCTGCCATTGCTTGGGATATTATAGATGTGAGCGAAAAACCTATTACCATTATCTATGACAACCCGAGAAATTTACCCAAAGTATTATTGGCAAAAGACGGAAGCATCGGCATTCGTTTGGTAAAAGATAAATTATGCAAACAAATTATCGGCAAACTGAATAAACCTTTAGTTTCCACTTCGGCAAATTTGAGTGGAGAGAAAAGTCCGGTTCAGTTTTCGGATATTTCAAAAAGAATTATTGAAAGTGTAGATGCTATCGTAGAAGAAAATCAAAACCAAAAATCTAAATATTCGGCTTCTTCTATTATCAAAATATCCGCAGATAATACCGTGAAGGTAATTCGGGAATAATTTTCTTTTTTAGAGGCAAAAATCAAGGTGCTAAAGTATAATCTTGAAAAAAAACATTCAGTGATTTGACCAATTATCCGTTTAAATTATTTTTCCTATTTTTGGTCATAAATTTAGACTATGGCAGACCAATTTAACCCTCGAGATATCACTTGGCTTTCTTTTAACGAAAGAGTAATGCAAGAGGCAAAGGACACTAGTGTTCCTCTTCATTTGAGAATTCGGTTTTTGGGAATTTTTTCTAATAATTTAGACGAGTTTTTCCGTGTTCGTGTCGCAGGACTGAAAAGAGCAATGGATTTTAAAAATAAAATCGTTTTGGATTCTTTTTTTCAGCCCCCTTCCAAAATTTTAAGGGAAATAAATGATATTGTCATTCGCCAACAAGAAGATTTTAATGAAACTTGGGAGCAAATCCAAGTGGAAATGGCAGAGAACAATGTCTTTATCAAAACTCCAAAAGACCTGAATGAAGAACAAAAAGCATTCGTTACCCAATATTTTGATGAAAAAGTAGAAAGTGATGTCATACCTATCCTACTTCAAAACGAAACTCCAATGCCTTATCTACGAGACAAAAGTCTATACATAGGCGTTGCCATGCGAAAAACCCAATGGCTCTACGAGAGTAATTACGCCATTATCGAAGTTCCTTCAAGGCTTTTGGGAAGGTTTGTTTTGCTTCCGTCTGAGGGAGAAGAAAAAAATGTAATGCTTTTGGAAGATGTCATTATTCACAATCTTCCACATATTTTCTCTTATTTCGGTTATGATGATTTTAAAGCACATTGTTTTAAAGTGACCAAAGATGCCGAATTTGATTTAGATAATGATATTAATACGACTTTAGCCGATAAAATTGCCAAAGCAGTGAATGATAGACGAAAAGGAAAACCTACTCGCTTTGTGTTTGATAGAGATATGGATAAGGCATTGCTCGAATTTTTGATTCAAAAACTGAATTTAACCCAAAAAGACAGCATTATACCAGGGCAAAAAATTCATAACTTTAAGCACTTTATGGATTTTCCAAATGTCTTCCCTGCTTATAAAACACCAGTGGAACGAACTTCTTTTCTGCATCAAGATTTTGATAACAAAAAAAGAATCAGTGATATTGTACTAAAAAAAGATATACTGCTCACTTTCCCATATCATAACTACACTCCCGTTATCGATATGCTAAGGGAAGCGGCGATGGATCCTGATGTAAAAACCATTCAGATTACCGTTTATCGATTAGCAAGTAACTCTAAGATTGTCAATGCTTTAATCAATGCAGCAAGGAACGGAAAAAGCGTTACCGCAATGATAGAACTCCGAGCGAGATTCGATGAAGAAAATAATCTAAAATGGAAAAAAAGATTAGAATTAGAAGGCATTAAAGTTTTGGTAGGAATTCCTAATAAAAAAGTTCATGCTAAATTGTGCATCATCAAGAAAAGAGCCAATCATAAGACTATTCAGTACGGGTTTATCAGTACGGGGAACTTCAACGAGAAAACAGCCAAAATTTATGGAGACAACCTCTTGATGACTTCCAATCGGTCGATAATGGCAGACATTAATAAGATTTTTAATTTCTTTAAAAAACCTCGTCAATTGCCAGAGGAAGCCCTAAAAAATTGCAAAACGCTTTTGGTTTGCCCTCGTTTTATGAGGGAAAAAATCGAATGGCATATCGATAGGGAAATTGCTGAAGCAAAAGCAGGTAGAAAAGCCAAAATGATTATTAAAGTTAATTCTTTAAGTGATAAAGGCTTGATTAAAAAATTGTACGAAGCTGCCGATGCAGGAGTGAAAATCAAAATGATTATTCGTGGTATTTATTGTGCCGTTAATAGCAAAAATTTCACTCAGCCAATAGAAAGTATTAGTATTATTGATGAGTATTTGGAACATTCGAGGGTAATGTATTTCTACAATAAAGGAGCCGAAGATATTTATATTTCATCGGCAGATTGGATGACGAGAAACCTTGACTATCGTGTAGAAGCAGCAGTGAAAATCACGCAAAAGAACCTGAAACAAGAGATTAAAGATATTTTGAATATTCAACTGAATGATAATGTAAAAGCAAGAGTTTTAGACAATAAAATGAAAAATAAATATGTCAAAAACAATAAATCGGAGAAAATTCGCTCTCAAATTGCCACTTACGAATATTTGAAACGAAAAACGAATAAATAAACTATTGAATTTTACACCGAGTGATTTCTTGAAATGAAATTCAAAAAAACTTAAACCTAAAAAAATGATTATAGCAGCCATAGATATTGGAAGTAATGCAGGAAGATTACTGATTAAAGAAGTGAATATTAACTCTAAAGGAAAAGTAAAATTCACAAAACTGAATATGTTACGAATGCCTTTACGATTAGGAATTGATGTTTTTACACAAGGGAAAATTGGTAAAGAAAGGGAGCAAATGACACTGGATTCGATGAAGGTTTTTAGTGATTTAATGAAAATTTATAAAGTAGAACATTATCGTGCTTGTGCTACGAGTGCCATGAGAGATGCTAAAAACGGAGATGACATCAGAAAAAAAATCAAAGCCGAAACAGGCATCAATATCGAAATTATTTCGGGAGATGAGGAGGCAAATTTGATTTATGAAAATCATTTTGAAGACAACCTTAATCCAAATAAAAATTATCTATACATTGATGTTGGTGGAGGTTCTACCGAACTCATGTTCTTCGAGAATAACGACCTTAAATACAAGCGTTCTTTTAATATCGGAACCCTTCGTTTGTTGAATAATTTAGTAAAACAAGAAACTTGGGAGGAGATGAAAAAAGAGATAAAAAAACATATTATTTCCGATAAACCATTAGTAGGAATAGGCTCTGGAGGAAATATCAACAAAATATTTTCCTTGAGTAAAACCAAAGAAGGTAAACCCATTTCTACGGATATTTTACAAGAATATCATGCTATTTTTTCCGAGATGAGTGTAGAAAAAAGAATGAGCAAATTCAAGCTCAGAAGAGATAGAGCGGATGTTATCGTTCCTGCATTAATGATTTTTAATAAAGTGGTCAATTGGACAAGAATGGAAAAGATATATGTCCCTAAAATTTCCGTTGCCGATGGATTGATTAAAAATATTTATAAAAATTTAGGAAAGAAATAAATAAATTCGGTCATAAAAAATACCAAAGTCTTAGAACTTTGGTATTTTAATTTGGTTATTAAAAACTCACTTATTGCTTCATTACTTTTTCAGCCACTTTTTGACCATTGACCAATCCTGTAACAATGTACATTCCTTTTGGTAAATCGCTCATATTTAAAGCTTTATTTTCAGAAACAAAAGCAGTTTTAATTAAGTTTCCATTCATATCAAATACTTTCACTTCAGATTTCGTAGCAAAATTGATTTCCTCTTTTACAATTGTATTTTTAATGAAAGAAATTGATTTTGTGATATCTACATCATTTACACCGAGTATTGTAGTCGTATAAGTCCCAATACCACCCATTACTGCTTCAAAGGTAGTACCACTCTGACAAGTTCCTTCATTATTCAATGCTCCTTTATGGAAACTCCATTCTGTCTCATTGAAAGTAGCACTTGGCTGAGCATTATTATTTCGTTTTGCATAACCATCTTTATACTCCCAAGATTGACCTGTTCCATCTCCACCAGTACCATAAACATCTATCACAGAAGAGTCCGAAGTTTTAATAATTCTTAACTTGTCATCTCCATTTACATTTACTGTAGCACTTTCGATAGAAGTTGTTGCAGATGGAAATTCCGTACCAAAATTATCTTTATTACCATCATAATAAACGTATACAAAAGCATCAGTTACAGTTCCTAAGTCAGTCAAATCCAAGTCTGATCCCCAAGTCGAATTGGCATTCACCTGTTTTTGCAAAGTGTATTGTGTAAAATCCACAGCACCTTGTGCATAGATTTCTAATACTTTTGGCGTTCCTCCCGTACAATCTCCGTCAGCAATCATCGTAATAATTGGCGTTTGTGCAATTCCCATTGCAGTCATTCCTAATCCTAATAATAAAGAATACAACTTTTTCATAACTTTTATATTTTAATAATTTTTATTGATGCAAATTTATTGTTTTTTATTCAATGATAAATTTAAATTAAAGTAAATTATTTGTTAAATAAAACAACCCATATTTTTTCCTTAATTTTACGCCAAAATTACAATCTTTCATTTGATAAAAAAAATAATATTTATCAGTTTTTTTATTTGTGTTAATTTCATTAACGCACAGGTTTTCTCTTGGCAAAACCCCAATAATAAGATAGATACTTTATCAGAAGAGCAAATTGTCACTCGCAATTTAGAACAAGACTATTTTTCAAGAGATACCCTCCATTTTGTACAGGCACAAAAGCAAATTGTTTTAGAAGATGCCATATTAGCTAAAAATAAAAAATCCAAAATTTTAGGCGAACTCAATACCAAAGGAGCCATTATTCGAGGAGTGAGTTTTGGGAATAATCAAGGTTCAGCAATGAGGAGTGTCATGGATTTAAAAATCAATGGAAAATTATCCAAAGACATCAGCATTACCGCCTCTATCTACGACCAAAACCTACCTGTTCAGGCGGATGGATATACGCAAACCATAGACGAATTTGACAAAATTTATATTCAACTGAATATCAAAGATCACTCGACGATTAAAGCGGGACATATCGATTTGGATAAAACCAATACCTATTTTGCCAAATACCAAAGGCGAAGTATGGGGCTGGAATTTGATACGAAATTCGGAAAGGAAAATAAAACCTTTTTTAACCTCTCGGCGGGAGTGGCAAGGAGTGAATTTCAACGAATGCGTTTTCAGGGAATTGAAGGTAACCAAGGTCCTTATCGACTTCAAGGCAAGAACGAAGAACTCTTTATTTCGATTATCCCCGATTCTGAACAAGTCTTTATTGATGGCGTTTTAATGAAAAGAGGAGAAAAAAACGATTATACCATTAATTATAATACAGGCGAAATTACCTTCACCAACGCTCGACCGATTTTTAAACAAAACTTCATTACGATTTCCTACAATTACACCAATCGGAATTATGCCCGATACCTCATTACAGGTGGCGTAAAACATCAACGCAAAAAATGGACAACGAGCATTAATTGGTTCTTAGAAAACGACAACAAAAACGCTCCTCTTTCCCTCAATTTAAGCGATGAAGACAAAACAACCTTAGCCTCCGCAGGAAATAACCCCGATTTAATGTACGCTCCATCGGGCGTGAAAACCGACTACGATGTCAATAAAATTCTCTATAAAAAAATAATCAACAACAATCAATTTTATTACGAATATTCAACCGATGAAAATGATACCCTCTATCAAGTAGCCTTCACTTACTTTGGCGAAAACAAAGGAGATTATCGCATTAAACAAACCATTAATAATGGAAGAATCTTTGAGTATATCGGTGAAAATAATGGAGATTATAAAGCCGTAAGGAAACTCACCGCTCCTACCAAAACGCAAGTTATTTCCGCCCAATCGGAATACCAACTGCATAACGGAAAAGTGGGTTTTGACTTCTCACTCAGCAACCGAGATGTGAATCTGTTTTCATCTAAAAATCAACGAGAAAATATCGGCTATGCAGGAAGAATTTATGCCCAAAAAACTTTTTCTAAAAAAGATTGGAAAGGTTCTCCGAGCTTTGAATTTCAGCATATCAACAAGCAATTTCATATTTTGGATAGGATAAATGATGTTGAATTTTCAAGGGATTTTAATTTGGCTCAAGAATTTAATCAAAAGACCCAAAACCGACTGATTTTCTCCTTTAATAATGAATTTAAAAAACAATCTTTCCTTAATTATCAGTTTAATTATTTAGAAGAAAGAAAGTCCTATCAAGGAATTAAAAATCAAATCGATTTCGCTTGGAAAAAAGGAAAATTTAACACCATAGGAGATTTCTCCTATCTGAAAACCAAAGGAGAAACGCTCAATACTCAGTTTGTAAAAGGGCAGGTAGCTACCGAACTATCCCAACCCAAAGGCAAGTGGAGCATAGGAGGAAGCATGGAACATAACCTCAAAAAAATCAACGCATTAAATGAATACGATACCACGAGTTTCTCTTGGAAAGAAGTTTTTTTAGGCAAAAAAATAGGCGATTCTGCACGAACTTATTTAGATGCAAAAATCTACTTCCGAGATAATGACTCTATTCGGAACAATCAACTTACTGATGTGAATCGGTTAGTGGGTTTTCAAGCTAAAAGTGAAATTATCAAAACCAAAAACACCCAATTCAATACGCTTATTCATTACCGAAAATTTTTCTATCAGGTGGACAATTCAGCATCAAAATTCAATCAAGATTTCGTGATTGGAAATGTAGAATACCGCCAAAAATTATGGGAAAATGGGCTTCGTTTTCAAGCCTTTTATGAATTAGGAAACGGTCAGGAAGCTTTGCGAGAGTTCCAATACATCAAAGTAACAGACGGACAAGGCGTTTATAAATGGACAGATTATAACGGTGATGGCGTTCAGCAATTGGACGAGTTCGAAGTGGCAGAATATTCGGATTTAGCTCAGTACATTCGAGTTTACACCAATGCGACCCAATATGTACCATCTAACAAAAATAGCCTAAAACTGAATTTATCCATTCACCCTGCCTTAATTTTCAAATCAAAAAATAAATTTTTGAAACGCTGGGATTTTAACTTTTCACTCTATTCCCAAAATTCATTTTTTAAGAAAAATAAAGTGTTAATCCTCAATCCTTTTGAAAAAAATAAAGACCAAATTCTTAAAAATCAAAATTTCTTAGCCTTAGCGAAATTTAAAAATACAGCTTCCTCTGGTTGGAGTATTAGTTACCGATTTAATGCAAATAATAATCTTATCAATGCTAATTTCAGTAAAGAAGAACGAATGCTGAATGCTCATTTCGTAAATATCGGTTATCGTTTTAGTAAAACCCTAAATTTCAGTTGGGAAAACAGTTTTCAAGACATCAAAAATAGCTCAGAGAATTTCAAATCAAGGGATTTCACACTGCATAATTTTGAAACGCAACCCAAACTGACTTACCAATTTTCAACTCGTATTCAGTCGGAAATCTCCACAGGTTTTAAACATAAAAAACGAACCGATGGCATCGAAAAACTCAAAACTTACAATATCACAGGTGGAATACAATGGAAAGGCAAAAAAACGGGTATAAACGCTCAGTTTTCCTTTATTAATAATGATTTTTCGGGTAATAATTTCTCTATTGTCGGCAACCAAATGTTGAACGGACTGAAAGCAGGAAAAAATCAAGTTTGGAGCTTGTCCCTACAACAGCAAATTAATTCTTTCCTTCAACTCAATCTCAATTATGAAGGACGAAATACCAACCAAAAAACCATCCACATCGGTGGAATGCAAGTGAGTGCTCATTTTTAGGTTTTTAGGGATTGGGAATTGGGTATTAGAGGTTGGATAACTACAACTACAAAATCATGTTTGTTAAATTTATGTTTTAAAATGAATTTTACACAAAATAAAAACCATAAATCGTATTAGGGAAATTCGTGTTACAAAAAAGGATTAACCTTTCGGCTAATCCTTAAATTATAATTCCTAAGTCGCTAAATATCAAAACTTCCAACCAAGGGTTACATTAACATTATTTTGTTTATTTTCTACTTCGGAAACAATAGCGTTTTCAGAAGTAAGGTCAAAATCCGTAGAATAATATCCCGAATTAAACGCCTCATAACCTTGCATAAAAGGATTCTGATACGCCGAGGAGGAAACATTTTGATAAGCTACATCTATAAAAAATGAATTGAAAGCATATCCTATTCCCAAACCAAGCGTTCTCCTTGATGAAGTAAAAGGCTGATTTAATTGACCATTTGAAGCACTTACCGTATTGATTGAAAGAGATTCAAAAGGGCTATTCGCATAGGCATAACCTCCTCTTAATCTCAGTTTGTTCCATCTGTACTCCGCTCCTACCCTCAACTCGGAAGTATTTTTGGTATTTTTTCGGAAGAAATCATTCAATTCCACCTCTGCTCCTCCTTGCTCAGAGTATTTCGGTTTAGTTAGTCCAACCGTATAATCTACATTCAATGCAAATCGCTTATTGGGTACAATTGCCGCACTCAAAGTCGTTTTAAAAGGACTTACCAAACGCCTATCTTCGGAATACCTACCCTCTGTTGCGTAGCCACTATTATCCTCTCCATACTCCCAATACACTCTTTCCATAGACCATAAAGTAGGTGTTTCCAAAGCAATACCCAACCTCAATTGATTACTGATTTTGGCAATTCCACCCAATGACATCGAAATGCCACTTGCTTGTTCTTCATACGGTGTATATTGCTTATCGAAGTCATATATTCTATTATCCAAATCTAATAAAAATGCAGCTCTATCGCCTTGTGTTACTTTAGCACTTGAAAAATTTAACCCTGCACCAAAATAAAACGAATGATCATAGTTCGCTCCAAATCCAAGACTGAATTTAGACACTCTACCCGTTCTATTGTAAGCGTGTCCTTTAAATGCTAAATTTCCCGTAACAGCGTTATTATTAGGGTCTATTAAATCTTTGGAAAAAGAAATATTTTCATCTGCTGGCGTTTCTACATATTTATCTAAACACTGGTTACTATAATTAACCGCTACATTCACAAACTTCCAATTCCCTTCCGATTCAGGACGAAAAATACCAATAACACCTACATTCGATAGACCAGTAAGATTATTCTTATAAGTCAAAGATGTATTGTTTAAAGTAGCCTTATTTTGGTATCGATGAGAATCCAAAGATAAAGATACTTCGCCTGAAACAGCCACTCCTAATCCTGCTGGATTGGTTAAGAGTGCATTTGCTGTTCCTCCCAATGCACCATTGGAACCAACCATCGCATCGAATTTAGCGCTTCCTTTCATTACAGGATTAGCGTAAACCTCTGTTGTATTAGTAATTACACTAACATCCTGTGCCTGTACATAACAAGCCACCGAAAAACTAACGAGTATAATTGATTTTTTTATCATTTTCTTATTCTTTTAATTATCTTCTAAATCCTCCCGATCTTCCACTTCTTCTGTTCGAACTGCTTGATGAACTTGGACGACTTGATGAATTATTTCTATATCCACTATTGCTTGGTCGGCTATAAGTAGGTCGGTTATAGGTATTTCTTCTCGGTCGATTTCTATACCCTGTATTTCTCCTTACAGAAGAACCTCTATAGGTATTATATTTACTTCTTGTTGGTCTTCTGAATCCTGATTTACCACTTCTAAATCCTCTATAAGAATTCCCATTAGTAAAGCCATCATAATGCCTACCATTAGCACCACTACGCTTATAACGATATCTCCTTGGTGTATTGTAAAAGCCACCATAAAATCCGTTATAGCCATTGTAAAAATAAGGATTATAATAACCATAATAAGGATTGTAATATCCCCAATAAGGGTCATATCCGAAATAAGACCAATTATTATAGAAAGGCATATTCCAAGGGCGATAAAATCCCCAAGACCAAGGTGAACCCCAACCCATGGTATAGCCAAAACTACTTCCCCAATAAGGGTTGTACATTCCCCAACCATAACTCATATCCCAAGTATTATCTTGGTATTCTGTACCTTGGAAACTACCCCAATCTGAAGAAGAATTTTGATTACTCCAATCGTTGTATCTATTTTGGGTTCTCTCTACATTTTCTTCACTATTTCTAATAACACTACTGGTGTTGTCATAGTCGTAATACTCTCCTACCTGATTTTGTTGATTATCAACATATTCGGGTAGTGTATCTGTTTCTGGATCATAATAGACGCCATCCGTCTCCGTATATTCATTCATTTGTATTCCACAAGAAGTCAGCATTAAACTAACTGACAAAGCAAGTGAAATCTTTGAAATGATATTTTTTGTGAATTTATTTTTCATAACTGCAAGTGATTTTTGTTTACCTATATTGTTATAATACCAAAAATATACCAAACTCAATTAGTGGTAAAAAACAAAAGCTTGTTCAACCCCTAATTAATAGGATTCAACAAGCTTTCTTTAGATGCTAAAAAGTTAAAACTTTATCGCTATCTACTACCCAATCCGCCAAAAAGTCCATTGTAGATTTGTCTGCTCCCTCAAAATAAGGATGGTTTTTATAAACACCACAACGAGCCATGCAAGTACCACAAACTTTTACAGGAACACCATTAGCGATTAAATCTTTCAACATTTGGGATAAATCTTGGTCGTATCCTTGTGGTGGCTTACAAACATCTCTTGCCATATCCACCGAATCGTTCATCAAAAAGATTCTTACTTCCACTCCTTTTTTTCTTAAAGTTTCTACCAACCTTAATCCATTCCATGTAACATCTGTATTATCGTAAGGTTCTCGATTAAAAATAATTAGTGTTTTCATTTTTTTCAATTTATATAATTAACGATACAAATATAGTGAATATTATGATAATATAATCAAGTGACAAAAATCGAGAATTGAGGGAAATCAAAAAAAAGACTGCCTTAAAGACAGTCTTTCAATTATTTATAAAAAGAGTTGATTATAATTCTAATGCTCTTCTTTCATCTCCATCAAATAAAAGTTCTACTGGGTTATCAATCGCTTCTTTTACAGCAACCAAGAAACCAACAGACTCTTTTCCATCAATGATTCTATGGTCATACGATAATGCCACATACATCATCGGACGAATAACCACCTGACCATCTACAGCCACAGGTCTTTGGATGATATTGTGCATTCCTAAAATCGCAGACTGAGGTGGGTTGATGATAGGCGTCGCCATCATAGAACCGAATACTCCACCATTCGTAATCGTGAATGTTCCTCCTGTCATTTCATCAATACTGATTTTTCCATCTCTTACTTTAGTTGCTAAATCTTTGATATTCGCTTCCACTCCTCTGAAAGACATATTTTCAGCATTTCTCAATACTGGAACAAATAATCCTTTTGGACCAGAAACCGCAATAGAGATATCACAGAAATCATAATTAATCTTATAATCTCCGTCAATAGAAGCATTTACATCTGGGAAAAGCTTCAATGCTCTTGTTACCGCTTTGGTAAAGAAAGACATGAATCCTAATCCTACACCGTGTTTTGCCTTAAATTCTTCTTTGTATTTCGCTCTAATTCTGAAAATTTCAGACATATCTACCTCATTGAAAGTCGTCAACATTGCAGTTTCGTTCTTCACAGAAACTAATCTTGCAGCGATTTTTCTTCTTAGAACAGATAATTTTTTAGTCGTAGAAGTTCTCGCTCCATTTGTTAAGGCATTAGATCCCATAGATGGAACGGCTTTTACAGCGTCATCTTTGGTAATTCTTCCATCTCTTCCTGTTCCTGAAACTTGAGATGCAGACATTCCTTTCTCATCTAATACTTTTTTAGCTGCTGGAGAAGGCGTTCCCGTAGCATAAGTTTTTGGCGTTTCTGCCTTTGCTGCTACTTTTGGCGCTTCTGCTTTCACTTCTGCTTTTGGAGCTTCCTCTTTCTTTGCCTCAGCAGTTCCCTCTGGCTTAGCAGCACTCATATCGATTAAACAAACTACTTGTCCTACTTGCACCACATCTTCTTCTTCCGCTTTTAGTGTAATAATTCCACTTTCTTCAGCAGGAAGTTCAAGGGTTGCTTTGTCAGAATCTACTTCTGCAATGGGTTGGTCTTTTTCTACATAATCACCATCTTCTACAAGCCAAGTTGCAATTTCTACTTCGGTGATAGATTCGCCTGGTGAAGGCACTTTCATTTCTAATATTGACATATCCTTATTTTTTTCTTTATTTTTATTTTTTTTTAGGTTTTAGAGAATTTTCTAACCTCTAATATCTAAGTTCTTTATTAAACCGTTACAGGTCTTTCTTCTGGTGCATCTTCTGTTCCAAACACCTTGTTAATCACTTCATTCTGAATTCTCTCAAACATCTTATGACTTCCTGGCGCTGGTGTTCCACTCGCTTCTGGAGATGCTACTTCAATTCCTGTATCTCTAAAGTTTCTTAAAATATACGACCACGCTCCCATATTTTCTGGTTCTTCTTGAGCCCAAATGATTTCTTTTCGCTTAGCATATTTAGCTAAAATCTCTTCCACTTTTTCTTGGTTCAATGGATATAATTGCTCCAATCTCACTATGGCTACATTATCAGCATTGATTTTCTCTTTCTTCGCTAATAATTCGAAATAAATTTTTCCTGTACAAAGCACTAACTTATCCACTTTGCTTGCATCAGCAGTTGGGTCGTCTAAAATCGGTTGGAAACTTCCATTCGCAAAATCTTCCAACGGAGAAACCACTTGTGGGTGTCTTAATAAAGATTTAGGCGACATCACTACCAATGGCTTTCTGAAATTCCACTTCATTTGTCTTCTCATTAAGTGGAAATAATTGGCTGGTGAAGTTACATTCGCCACCACGATATTCTCGTGAGCACAAAGGGTTAAGAATCGCTCTAACCTCGCCGATGAGTGCTCTGCACCCTGACCTTCGGAACCGTGAGGAAGTAACATCACTAAACCGTTTTGCATCTTCCATTTTTCTTCGGCTGCTACTAAATATTGGTCTACCATAATCTGAGCTCCATTCGTAAAATCTCCAAACTGAGCTTCCCAAATCGTTAAAGTTTTTGGTGAAACCATGGCATAACCATAATCAAATCCTAAAACTCCATATTCGGATAAATGAGAGTTATACGCCTCAAAAGTATTTTCAGAAATATGATTTAAAGGTACATATTCTTCCTCTGCGTCTTCTGTTTTCAATACCGAATGACGGTGAGAGAATGTTCCTCTCTCCACATCTTCCCCAGAAATCCTTACATTATGACCTTCGGAAAGTAAAGTAGCGTAAATCAACCACTCTCCTAATGCCCAATCTAATTGATTATTCTCAATCGCTTTCAAACGATTACTGAATAACCTTACAATTTTTCTAATGAACTTTTTATCTTCTGGAAGCGTTGACATCTTCACGGCTAATTCTTTTAATTGAGCCAAATCAAAGGTAGTGTCCACTTCTTTTTGTAAATCTCCTTCACGGAAAGAATAATCCTTCCAGATATCTTCCATAAAGGTATCCAATTTATTTCTTTCTATTTCCTTAGAAGCATCGAAATCATCATCTAAAAGTGATTTAAACTCAGACTCCATTTCTTTAATCTTATCATGAGAAACGATATTCTCAGATAGCAACTGAGCCTTATAAATCTCTCTTGGATTTTGATGCTTTTTAATGACTTTATAAAGTTTAGGCTGGGTAAACATCGGCTCATCCCCTTCATTATGTCCATATTTTCTGTATCCTAACAAATCGATATAAACATCTTTTCCAAATCTCGCTCTAAAGTCAGCAGCAAAACGCATTGCATGAACTACCGCTTCCACATCATCTGCATTAACATGAAGTACAGGCGAAGAGGTAACTTTCGCAATATCAGTACAATAGATAGAAGAACGAGCATCTAAATAATTGGTAGTAAATGACACCTGATTATTCACCACGATATGCACTGTTCCTCCTGTTTTGTAACCATCTAAAGTCATCATCTGAGCCACCTCATAAACGATTCCTTGTCCTGCAATCGCTCCATCTCCATGAATGACAATCGGTAAAACTTTTTTATAATCTCCTGTAAACTCTTGATCTACTTTTGCTCTACAAATTCCTTCCACCAAAGCAGCTACTGTTTCCAAGTGAGAAGGGTTGGGTGTTAAATGAATAGACACCTCTTCTCCTCTGGCTGTTTTTACTTTCTGAGATGCTCCCAAGTGATATTTCACATCTCCAGAAAATACATCTTCCTCGAATTCTTTTCCTTCGAACTCAGAGAAAATTTGTTTATAAGATTTTCCAAAAATATTCGTTAAGACATTTAATCTACCACGGTGAGCCATTCCTAAAACTACCTCATCTACTCCATGTTCAGAAGACCTTGTAATCAATTGGTCTAATGCAGGAAGTAAAGATTCTCCTCCTTCTAATGAAAACCTTTTTTGCCCCACAAATTTAGTATGCAAATAATTTTCAAAAGCAACCGCTTGGTTTAGTTTTAAAAGAATTTCCGTTTTTTCGTCTGCCGAAAGTTTTGGATGATTTTCATTGACATGTACCCATTGCTTGATGAAATCTTTTTCCTCCTGATTCTGAATATGCATATACTCCATACCAATAGAATCACAATACACTTGTTGAAGGTGGTTAATGATTTCTTGCAAAGTAGCCGAAGTACTAAATCCAACTTCTGTTGCACAATTGAATTTTTGGTTCAAATCGGAAGCACTCAACCCAAAGTTTTGAATATCCAAAGTCGGAGAGTAAGTTCTTCGCTCCCTTACAGGATTGGTTTTGGTGAACAAATGTCCTTTTTGTCTATACGCCTCGATAAGGTTAATGACTTTAAATTCTTTCATAATATCCTCAGAGGCACCACCGTTAGCAACGGTATTAACCATCTGCTGAACCTCTTCTATGTTTTCTCCATAGTTTTCCAAGGCAAAATCAAATCCTTGAAAAAAAGTTTTCCAAGAAGGCTCTAAGGCATCAGGATACTTTAAATATTGTTGATATAAATCCTCAATAAGCTGAGAATGAGCTGCATTTAAAAACGAAAATCTATCCATTATTTACAGTTTAACTGTGTTTTATTTTATTTAGGCTCCAAATTTATTAAAAAATTAGGATTATTATTATGTTTTTTTTAGAAAAATTCTATTTTTTTCTACTTATATAACTATTTAGAAACAGGTAAAATAATTTTTAATTTCACTTCTTCTTCTGTTTTTGGCGCTGATAAAAAGATATATTCGGCTTTATTATATAATAAACTATCTTTTTTAGCTTTATTGGTGAGTGGTTTCACGCTATTGTAAATATTGGGTACATTCCCTTTTACATAAACCGAAAATGCTTTACTACGTTCCAAAGTCCGAAAGCCATATAATTTATCATTCAACTTCACCGAGGAAGACAAAGGAATCCCTAAATAATAAGAAATTTGTTTATTTTTCATTTGATTAGGATTCATTATCATTTTCGGAAAACCGTATTCATCTTCTTTTTTATTTAAACTTACCCGAATATATTGCTGAAGTTGGTCTATATTATCCTGAACACTTTTTTGAAACATATTACCACTATTCATTACCGAAAAATGTTTTCCCAAAAGAATTTCTTCTTTTCTATCGTCCAACATAATACTATCATAGGTAATATTTGTAAAAATTTTCTCCTTTTCTATTCGATTAGACAATAGTTGTTCTAGACCATCTACCTGCTTATCCAAGATGAAAAAAGTAGGTTCTTCTTTCCAATAATCTTCTATTTTATTTAAAATAGTTTTGGCTGGTTTCTCTACCAAATAAGTAACTTTGGTGGAGTTTTCGGTTTCGGCACTGAATAAAACTTTGACATAAAGCGGTTCTTGATTTCCTTTGAAATATTGATATTGAATATAATTTTCTTTTTGCTCAATAATAGAAAGTTCTCCCTTGATGTCGCCTTTTTTGTTGCGATAACTCATCGAACTGCCCACCCCTTGATAAGGTTGGTAATAGTTGATAAACAAATCTTTTTCACTCAATTCGTCTTCGTTCCACCTAACGAATTTTTGTAAATCGTTGTATTGGGAAAAAATCTCTTCCAACGGAAACGCATAATTTTTGTCCACTTGCACTTTTTGAGCATCTTCTATGATGTAAAATTTGGCAAATGCAAATCCTATGACAATCAACAATAATATAATGAGTAACTTTTTAGTCCAATTCATTTTAATATAGATGCAAGAGTGAAGAACCGAGAACCAATATTGTATTGATTCTTGGCTCTTCATCTTGGTGCTAAAAATTTATTTTGCTATACTTCTTGAAATAACAATTTTCTGTATTTCGGAAGTTCCTTCATAGATTTGGGTAATTTTGGCATCTCTCATCAATCTTTCCACATGATACTCTTTCACATAACCATAACCTCCATGAATTTGAACGGCTTCAATTGTAGTATCCATTGCTACTTGTGAAGCATATAATTTTGCCATTGCTCCACTTTCAGAAATATCTTTTCCTGCATCTTTTTCTGCCGCTGCTTTATAGATTAACATTCTAGCTGCCATAATTTGCGTGTGCATATCTGCCAATTTGAAAGCTATCGCCTGATGATGGATAATCTCTTTACCAAAAGCTTTTCTTTCTTTAGCATATTTAAGAGCTAATTCATAAGCTCCCGAAGCAATTCCTAATGCCTGAGAAGCAATACCAATTCGCCCTCCATTGAGAACACCCATGGCAAAATTAAATCCAAATCCATCTTCTCCAATTCTATTTTCCTTTGGTACTTTTACATCGGTGAACAAAAGAGAATGCGTATCACTTCCTCTAATTCCCATTTTGTCTTCTTTTGGTCCTATTTCAAAACCTTCCCAACCTTTTTCTACGATAAAAGCATTGATGCCTTTATGCTTTTTCTCTGCATCGGTTTGAGCAATCACGATATAATATTCTGCATTTCCACCATTGGTAATCCAGTTTTTAGTACCATTTAAAAGATAATGGTCACCCATATCAATGGCAGTTGTTTTTTGAGAGGTAGCATCGGAACCCGCTTCAGGTTCAGATAAAGCAAAAGCTCCTATTACTTCTCCACTTGCTAAAGGCTTTAAATATTTTTGTTTTTGTTCTTCGTTACAGTATTTTTCTAAACCTGCACAAACCAAAGAATTATTTACCGACATTACCACTGCCGCAGAGGCATCTATTTTGGCAATTTCTTCCATCGCCAAAACATAAGAAATGCTATCCATTCCTGCTCCACCATATTCGGGACTTACCATCATTCCTAAAAATCCCATTCCCCCCATTTTTTTAATTTGTTCGTGTGGGAATTTCTGATGTGTATCTCTTTCTATTACTTCTGGTAACAATTCATTCTGTGCAAAATCTCTCGCCGCTTGTTGAATCATCAACTGCTCTTCTGTCAAGTTAAAATCCATATTATTTTTTGTTTTAGTCTGTAAAAATACAATTTTTAGAAGACCTTACAAAAATATTTTTAAGGTTTTTAATACCAAAACCAAGTTTACACAAAAAATCAAAAAATTAAATGATATGAACTTTAGGTCAAACAAGTGAAAATCTAGTATTTAATCTGTAATTTTCCTCATTATCCATTCCAAAGGTCCAGATTTTTTATATTTCCTCCAGATTAGAGCAAACAAGACACATAATACACTAAATACTAGAGCGTAAATCATAGAAAATTCAATAGAATAATTCCCCATTTTATTCGGGTTTATGATGTCAATAATTCCCATTCCAATAATGACATGAGCTACATAAAAGGTTAATGCCAATTGACCTGTTTTAGTGAGTGTATCAATTATAAAATTACCTTGAAATCGTTTAGCAACCAATATACAAGCGGATATGATTAAAAACGCAACCGAAATTCCATTGAACATATAAACGGGCAATGGTGGCATTGGGTTGGTTCCAATCATTTCGGTTAATTCTTTTACTGTTTCTTGGTTTCCTTCTGCTAAAAATGTAATAGCCAAATACGATATAGATTGAATAAGAATAAAAGTGATTAAACTTACCCAAAAGGTCTTTTTGATGAACTTATCATGATGTAAATCTTGTTTTCCAAACCAATAACCAACCAACATAAAAGCCGTCCAAGGAATAACAGGATGAAAGCCATTATAAAATAGATTTCTTATAAATCCTCTAATTGTCCAAAAATCTTGATAATCTAATGTCACAAAATTCCATCCTGTTTCATAATCCCAAAAAGTCATTAGTATAGGATAAACTACAATCAGGGAAATTGCTGAAATAATAATCGTTTTTTCATTATGGGTTAAAAGTAAAACGACAACTGCCATATAAACACCATAGAAATGTAAAATATCCGCTGGCCAAATTGCGATATATGAGAGACCAATGATAAATAAAAACAAAGCTCTTTTTAGAATTTTTCTCCGAATGCGTTTTAATTTGATCTTATCGTTATTTTTAATGGCAGAATTTGTCATTAAAGCAAGTCCAATACCTGCCAACACAACAAATGTTGCCGCTGCTTTTCCTTCAAAAATACTCGCAAATGATTTGACCCAACTTAGTCCATTTTCGCCGAGTACCACCTTGAAATTAACGACTATCATTCCAAAAACAGCCAAAGCCCTTGCTACATCAATTCCCGTTATTCTCTTGTTCATAAGTTATTCTTCAATTGTCTCTCTTCTTTTAATTCTTCAAATTTACACAAAAAATTGCATTTACTAACAGAACTTACTGAAAACAAAATTGAATTCAAAATAAATAGATTAAAGTACTTTAAAAAAATAACCTGTATAAAAAACAGAATCATAAAGCTTTGAGATTTCACTACAGTTATAATAGCAACAAACAATATTATTAATAAAAATTTGATTAATTTTGTAAAACATAAAAAAGTACTCATGAAGAAGTTAAAAGAACGATGGGGCATTAGCTCGAATTTAGATTTGTTTTTGATTTTTGTTGTTTTTTCAATCAACGGTTCTTTTGCGACATTCATCGCCAAGCCCTTGATGTCCTTTATTGGAT
>PDSY01000009.1 GCA_002747105.1 Flavobacteriales bacterium
ACGGCGGAGAATACCATCACTACTGCTGGAACTTATAGCGTTACAGTAACGACAGGTGAAGGTTGTGAATATACAGCAGATATTAGTGTTACCGAAAACCCTTCGCCTGTTGTTGAGAATGCGACTTTAGAAGCGTGTTCTTCTTCAACCGCAAGTTTTGATTTAACCTCGGCAGAATCAGCGATTAGTAATGTAGCAGGAGTTACTTATACTTATTATGCTACGCAAGCTGATGCCAATGCAGGCAATACCAATACGATTGCGGATCCAACAGATTATGTTTCGGGTAATGCCACAGTTTATGTTGTGGTGACTGATGGAGCTTGTAGTGCGATTGCAGAACTGGAATTATTGATCAATGAAAATCCTACTACTCCTACAATAGAGGCTTCATCTCCTGTAATTTGTGATGGAGGAAGTGTTGTATTAACCTCAAGTTCGGTTACTGATAATATTTGGTCAACAGGGGAGACTACTCAAAGTATTACGGTGACCACATCTTACCTTTGGTCAAACGGATCTACTAATCAGTCCGCTACATTTACGCAGCCTGGAACTTATAGCGTTACAGTAACGACAAGCGGAGGTTGTGAATATACCGAATCGGTAACGCTAACAATGGACGAAGAAATAAATGTGGTAATTGCTGAACCACAAGAGATTGATTGTAATCAGTCGAGTATAATGTTAGATGCTACAGGTTCTACGATAGGTGGTGATGCTACGATAGAATGGGTAGCCACTAATGGCGGTAATATTGTATCAGGAGGAACTACTTTATCCCCAATAGTGGATGCAGGAGGTACCTATACCTTAACGATTACAAGTACAGAAGGGAACTTTTGTACAGATACAAACTCCGTTACTGTAATTGCAAATACAGCAACTCCGACGATTTCGGTAACAGCAAGTGAATTAACTATTTGTGCTGGAGATTCAGTAACATTAACCGCTTCAGGAGGAGAAAACTATTCTTGGACAGGAGAAGGAACTAGTCAGGGAGGAGCAGTGCAGGTGCTTAGTCCAACATCAAATCAAACTTATACTGTAACAGGGGTTGGAGAGAATGGATGCCAAGGGAATACCGCTTCTATTTCAATTAATGTAGTTCCGGCAATAGAATCAACATTAACGGATATTCAGTTTTGTAAGGGAGAGAGAGGTGTTTTAGATGCAGGAGAAAAAACAGGATACACTTATCAGTGGAATACGGGAGATACTACACCAACAATTAGTGTTACAGAAGAGGGAGACTATACTGTGACGATAAGTAATGGAGTGTGTACTGAGACTTTTACTGCAACAGTAACCTATACACCAGTACCAGTTATTGATATGGTGATGTATAATGATAATACTATTACAATAGTGTTATTAGAAACTGTTCCAAATCCAGAATTTTCTATTGATGACGGACTTACATGGCAGACTTCTCCTATCTTTAATAATGTAACTCCTAATCTAACTTATACTATATTAGTAAGGGAAGCAGGGAGTGATTGCTATGGTGCTATAGAATTCTATGCGTTTAGTTTAAGTAATGTGATCACCCCAAATGATGATGGATATAATGATGTAATTGATTTTAGTTCAGTAAGTAATAATGATGGCTTTTCTGTTATGATTTATGATAGATATGGTAAGGTGATATTTAAAGGTTCTCCGACTAAAAATGTATGGAATGGAAGATATTTAGGGGCTAATCTACCTACAGCTACTTATTGGTATCATATAACATGGAGAGATCCGATCTCTAAAGTGATGATTAAAAAAGATGGATGGATTTTACTGAAAAATAGAAATTAATACATTAGCTTTGTTATAGTGCCTCCTTGAAAAAGGAGACCCAAAATGGATAGATGCATCAAACTTCGGTTTTAACGAATTGTCGGACGAAAGTTCACAATTGGATAATCGAGCAATTGAAAGATATTTTTGTAGCAGGAAAATAGACCTTAAAATGGTTAAATTTATTTTTTGTAAATTCGTGCCTATACTTTTAAAATGGGTGCGAATTTTCAATTAAGAAAGTCCTTTTTATCATTAATTGTTACAAAAATTATTACGAAACAGTCGGAATTGAAACGCTTATTTTCAGTTTTGTTTTTGATGATTTTTATTTTGTTCCCTGCACAGGAAAAAATAATAGACACCGTTTATGTATTTGATAAACAGATAGAAAGTGTTAAAAACACCCAATTGGTCAAAAATATTTCGTTGGCTGATGTTCAAAAAAATGCCACCAATTTATCGGAAGTTTTAAGGTTTCAAACGCCTATTTATATTAAAGAAAATGGAAGAGGAATGGTGTCATCGCCTTCTTTCCGAGGAACAACGGCTCAGCAGACGGCTTTTGTTTGGAACGGCATTGAGCTCAATTCGATGTTTTTGGGGCAAGGAGATATCAATAATTTGTCGCTTTTGAGTTATGATGATATTGATATCAAAGCAGGTGGAGGAAGTGTTATTTACGGTTCTGGGGCGATAGGCGGAAGTATTCATCTGAATAATCATTTGTCTTATAGAAAAGGACTGAATGCTCGATTGTTTTTGGAATCGGGTTCTTTCAACACATTCAATTCGGCACTGAAAACCCATTATAGTAATGGGAAGTTTAACTTTTCGGTGGCGGTGAATCATTCCAAAAGCGAAAATGAGTATGAAGTGCCTCAAAAAAAGTACATCAATAGGAACGGTCAATACCAAAACATAGGTGTTAATCTTGGTGCGGGTTATAAAATCAATCGTCATCATCGGATTTCCTTATTTTCTCATTGGGATAATGGCGAACAGCATTTTCCCATCTTTGAAGTTACGCAAACCAAAACAAAGTATAAAACGAATAATCAACGCTTTTTGTCGGCATGGGATTTTAAAAACGAAAAAATCAAAAACACTTTTAATATCGGTTATTTGCAGGAAGGATTTGATTATTTTTCGGATATTGAAAAACCCAGAGCCAGTGGAGGTGTAGGGCAATCTTTTTTGATTAAAAATAATATTGATTTTCAGTGGCATCCTTTTATTCGTTGGAGTGTTTTGGCTCAGTTTAAAATGCAAAAAGGAAAAGGTTATCAATCGGGAATTGAAAATCCGAAGATGAATACAGGTTTTTTGGCTACTTTATGGAAGTACCAACCGAGTAAAAAATGGAATATTGATGTAGGGGTTAGAAAAGAGCTGAACGAAAGGGAGAATGCTCCATTTTTATATTCTTTATCAGCAAAATACCAACCGAAAAAATGGTATCAATTACTTTTTAATTTTTCTAAAAATTATCGAATGCCTTCTTTTAATGATTTGTATTGGAATCCAGGAGGAAATCTAAATTTGAAGTCAGAAACGGCTCATCAATGGAATATTGATCATATTTTGAAGTATAAAAAAATCAGGTTTAACCTTTCGGGATATTATATTAATATTCGAGATATGATTCGTTGGTTGCCGAGTGATGCTGGATATTGGAGTCCGATTAATACGCATCGAGTTCGTTCTTATGGAATAGAAACCAGTTTGGTATGGAGGCAAAAATGGCAAAAATGGAAGATGAATGCAAATGTGAATTATGCTTATACCCATTCCATTAATTTAGCAACGAAAAAAAACTTGTCCTATGTTCCGAAACACAAAATCAATTTAGGTGCGGAACTGACTTATAAAATATTTTCGTTATATTGCCAAAGTTTATATAATGGATTGGTTTTCACGGATACGAATGAAAATATAAAAAAGGCAATACCATCTTATTGGGTCACCAATATGGGACTGAATGTGAAAATAAATCGACGCATTAGTATGGGAGTTAAGGTCAATAATTTGACGAATAGTATTTATGAAACCAAGGCTTATTTTCCTTTACCTCTACGGCATTATGCGTTGAACCTAATGATAAAAAGGTTGTAGGTCATTATAAAAATAGATGAAATAACTTTAAATAAAGATAAAATGAAAAAAGTTTTAGCAATCGCCTTTGCATCGGCGTTATTGGTGCAGGTATCATGTAGAAAAGACGATGAGCAGATTGTCGTTCCTAAAGGAGAATATGGCAATGGTTATTTAATAACCAATGAAGGGAACTTTGGGACGCCTAATGCGAGTATAGATTTTATTTCTAATGCGTTGAGTGGTATGGAAAGCGAAATTTATAAGGCTAAAAACAACGAAGATTTGGGAGATGTTTTGCAAAGTGTTACTTTTTCTGGAGATGATGCCTATTTAGTGGTGAATAACTCTAATAAGGTAGTGGTAGCGAACCGTTATACCATGGAGAAAAAGGCTCAGATAACAGAAGAAATAGCTTCTCCTCGTTATGCTGCGTTTGCAAATAATCAGTTGTATGTTACCAATAGCGCCTATGGTGGAGCTCAATTTGTAAGTGTTTATAATCAAGCACATGAATTGGTAAAGAAAATTGATTTTACGATGACGGTAGAAGAAATTCATACTGTAGGAGGTCAGGTGTTTGTACAAAATGCTAGTTTTGGCAATGGCAACCAATATTCATTTATTAATCCATCCGATAATACGATAACGGGAACTTATTCTGTTCCAGAAGGAAATATCGTTAATTCTAGAGTATATGAAGGTAAGTTGTATTTATTAGTGAATGGAACGGCGAATGCGTATATTCATCAGGTAGAAACGAATGGAAGTATAGCAAAAACTTACACGATTTCGGGAATGACGAATGCTAAAAATTTAGACATCGAAAACGGTAATTTCTTCTTTACGGCAGGTAATATGATTTATAAAAATGCAATGGATATGGAAACGATTACTCCAAGCGAATTCATTACTGTTCAAGATAATTCATGGAGTACGCTATATGGTTTTGAAGTGATAGGAGACAAAGTTTTCACTTCTGATGCAAAAGGATTTACAGAAGCCAGTGAAGTAACGGTTTATTCCGCAGGAGATGGAAGTGTACTAAAGACACTTACTGCAGGAATGGGAACAAGTGGTTTTTATCAGAATAACTAAAAGTAAGATAAATAAAACAAAAGCTGAGGTTCAATTTTGAACCTCAGTTTTTGTTTTGAGTGATTGAGCTGTAATTGCTTGTGTAGTTTTTTAGGTGTGGTTCTCTATTTTGATTCAAACTCGATATTGAAATACTTTAAATAATCCTCTATTGGTTTCATTCCCATTTTTTTTCTTCTTTCATTCACTGTTTCAGGATTTTCTAATTCATACAATTTACCATCTTTTATTTGTGAACCATATATTTGAGGTTTACCTTCATCCATTAGCATTCTATCTTTCATCAAAGCATATTGTTGTTGAGATAAGTCTCCATTTTTTACGGCTTTTTCTATTTGCGGAAAATATTTTTTTCTAATTTTTTTATTACTATGTTGCAATGCTAGCCAAATTGCGTTCATCTCTTTTTGACTTACCTCCTTTAATGTTGGCATCCCACACTTTTCAATAATGCTAATCACTAATTCTTGGTTTCTATGGTCTTCTTTTGCATATTTGATTAGATTGTTTTCTTTTCTAATTTTTTGGTCACTTTCATAAACTTCGCTCAATATTTGACGTTTTTTACTACAATCAACTTCAATAAGATCTACTGAACCTACATAAACAAATTTATCTCTATTCATGTAAAGGAATATTGATATCGTTAATATAAGAGCGGTTAATATACCGAAAAATATTTTTCTTTTTTTCATTTCTTATTTTGGTTTATATTGCATATCGGTTTAGTGTATAAGGAGTAGCGGATTAAAAAACGAAACCTTTAATATTAGCACTACACTTTAACTAAGCTTTTTTTTTATTTCCGAAATTTACGAAAAAGATAGTAAGAAATGTATAACACCCTGATTTAAAGCGATTTATATATTCAGTAAAACAATTAGGTAACGATTTAGTAACGAAACTA
>PDSY01000004.1 GCA_002747105.1 Flavobacteriales bacterium
TTGGAAACCTACTAGCTAATGGTTAGCATGAACTACTTTAAGTAGTTTCAAATATATCTAAGAAAAGGTCGGTGTGTAAAAACATCGACCTTTTTTGATATTAAGGCTTTTGTTTTTAATTTTTCTTCTCAAAAAAGAACCAACTGATGAAATAATACCAATGTCGACTTAATATCTCGTATATAACCGCCCTTTTTTGCAAAATAAAATTTAGCGATACTTGATTTTTTAGTTCACAATTTTTTAATTAAAGAAAACAAGGTATTCATGAAACTTCCATTTCTTTTTTATTGGGACTTCATTTTGGTTTATCCTAATCCAATAAATTATTTATTAGGATGTATACTCTTTTGGTATTTTTTAAGGATATTGTATCCCAAAAAGATAATGTAAATTAGACCGTTAATAATCAAATGATGTGATGATTGAGTGCCTTATACTATGATGATGTAGAAATGTTTTTTTATTTTTAAAATAACAAAGACCGCCTTTTCAGACGGTCTTTTTAAGTATTTCAAATGGATAGGTTACTTTCCTCCAAATAATCTTGCTAACCAACTTCTTTTCTTAAAGTGAGTATAAGCATATTCAGCGGCTTTTTTCACATCAATTACTCCTCCTGCTCTTGATAAAACACTGAAATCAGCATTAGCATCTTCTTTTAAGTGGGCATTCACGGTAGATTTATTAGAAGTTTTTACTAATGATTCAATAATCTGTGCTGGTGTAAGGTGTGGCATATAAGATTTTAAAATCGCTGCAGCACCTGCTACCACTGGCGAAGCCATAGAAGTACCTTGTAAATATCTGTATTTAGCATCAGGAACGGTAGAATAAATTTCAGCACCTGGTGCGAAAACATCCACTAATTTCTCGTCGTAGTTAGAGAATCCTGCTCTTAAATTATCAGGGTTTTTAGTACTTGCTCCTACGGTCAATACATTATTAACGATAGGTTTAGCATCAGTTACATTCACATAACTTGTAGGATAGTGAATATGTTCAGAAATATCTTCATTAGAATTTCCTGCTGCTTTTACCAAAAGAACACCTTTTTTCTCTGCATATTTAAATGCTTTCCAAACTTCTTTCTTACCTGGAGAAACAGGCTTACCGAAACTCATATTTAAGATTGTTGCTCCATTATCTACCGCATAACGAATAGCATTGGCAATATCTTTATCTCTTTCATCTCCGTCTGGAACAGTTCTTACGGTCATAATTTTAGCTACTTTATAAGCCACACCATGCTTAACTTCTTTATCGTGAGCAAGTCCTGCAATGATTCCCGCTACATGTGTTCCGTGAAGAGCATCAGGTCCTTCGTAATGGTTGTTTCCGTAAATTCTTTCAGAGTAATCTTCATAATTATCTCCTACGATTTCTTTTCTTGGGTCAAAATTAAGGTCGTATTGCTTAATTTCACTTTCAAAGTGTTTGTACCCTTCGTTCAATTGTTCCTCAATATACGTTTTAAACTGAGCAGGTGTTTTTCCAATAATCGATTTGTCTTGAGATACTTGCCCCATTATTTGAAGTGCCATCATCTCTTTTTGACCTGCTGGTTTAATGGCTTTTAAATTTTCAACAGTAAAATTTTTACCATTCAACATTTTTACCATTGTAGGCACTAAACCTCTCAACATATCAAACCTCTGAACCATCTGCTTGCCTCTTGCTCCTTTGGTACTGAAAATCTTTTTAGATTTCATATACATTTTGAACTCTTCTGGCATCTTAGCTTGGTTCGCTTTGTTTTTAGCAGAGTTTTTACCTTCGAAAATAGGTTGGTATTTTGCTACCATTCTGGTTACTTCCAAATTGTCAATATTCACATCTCCTTTGGCACCACCAATGAAATTCCAACCATGCATATCATCGATATAACCATTTCCGTCGTCGTCTTTTCCGTTGTTGGCAACCTCCTTTGGATTAGTCCACATATTCTTGATCAATCCAGGGTGGTCAACTTCTACACCACTATCCAAAACACCTACAATTACCGTAGTTGGTTTTAGTTTTTTTGATTGAAAAAATTGGTAAGCACCTTCTGTATTCACACCATAAACTTTAGTAGCATCAAAATTTTTGTGGTACCAAGTTTTTAAATCGTTTTCTTTCTTTACATCTTGCTTTTTCTCTTGTGCATTGGCAAAACCAAATGCAACTAAGAAAGAGGCTGTAATTAAAATTTTCTTCATAGTAGAGTTATTTATTGTTAATTAATTTTATATTTCTTAAGTAAGTCCTTGTTTCTGGACCTTTGTTACAGATCAAATCCAAAATAGACAAATCTTTTGTAAATCCAAATTTATCAGAAAAAGATTGATAATAATCTGGCATTTCGAAAACCGATTCTTTCTTTGCCGAAAAAATACTTCTAAAATCTTCTTCCAAAGGCTCTTTCTGATATGCTGTATTCAAAGAATGTGCCGTTTCCGACTTGATGATTCTTTTAATAATGTCCAATGTTCTTAAATTAAAATCCAATAAAAATTTTTCTTTGTTTTGGTAAATTTCAAAAAATTGGTCTTCATAAAATTCAAAATAAGGCGAAGTTTGGTAAGCGATTTTAATCGATTTCCAATGCAAACTTTGCCAATCTTCGGTATAGGAAATTTCGACATCTTTGAGTGGTTTCCTTTCCCCAGTTCTTTTCTTAGGAATGGTTAAAATCAGTTTTCCATTCGCTCCCAAAATATGCGTTCTATTTCGGTAAGTTTGTTTGGGGAAATGTTCCCATTGCTCTAATACTACCTCTGTCTCTTGATTCTCATAAACAGAAAACCAAGAGATTGGAGGTAAATAAAATATCGGTAATAATACTTTTTGTTTCATTTCAGTTGTTTAGTAACCAGTCATCTAGTGGTCAGTAGTCTAGTGACCTGTCTTGATTCTTAATTTCCTATTTTTCCTTTTTCTTCAATAAATTTCTGAAAAAATCCCAACCAAAGAACAATACTAAAATCGCCACAGCAATCCACCAATATGAAGTTTTATTTTTTTCTCCTGTGTTGGTTGCTTTGAACATTCTATCCCAACGGATTTTCTTTCCATTCGCTTGATAAGTCGATTGAGCATTAGCAAATAAACCTTCTATACTCATCCAAGTAAACATCGGTTTTCCTACGATATGCGTTTCAGGAACAAAACCAAAATAACGAGAATCCAAAGAAGCATCTCTATTATCTCCAATCATCATATAATAATCATATTTTATCGTATATTGGTTAGTTTCTTTTCCATTAATAAAGAAGTTTCCATCTTTTTCCTCAAAAGAATTCCCTTCATAGTTTTCAATAATTCTTTTATAAGTTGGTAAATTATCTTGCGTTAAAGTAACGACTTGTCCTTTTTTAGGAATGTCTAAAGGTCCATAATTATCGGCATTCCAAGGTTTATTGATAGGGAAAATCGTATTGGAAGTATTTACTTTGTTAGACATTAAGGCATGGTCGGTACCATCATTAACAAGCTGTCCATTAACTTTCACAGGATAATATTCAATCTGTGGTTCAGTAATTGGCTCGTCAATAACTTCTTTAATATCAATAACCTCAGGAAGTTGACCAATTTCTTTGGCTAATGCATCGGTTAGTCCTTGGAAAATATAGGCATATCCTGTATTGGTAGATTCTTCTGTTAGTGGTAAAAAACCAAATTGATCATAGATTGCAGGTACATTAATTTGAGTTTCAGTGGTGGCGATATAAGCGTGCTGAACTTCGGCGTCGCCCATTCTTTTTTCTGGTTCTCCATTAATGAATAATTTTCCTTTTCTAAACTCAATTTTATCTCCTGCCACAGCAACACATCGCTTTACATACGCATCTTTTCGGTCGATAGCTGTGTGTACAGAATCTTCAGGATAATTGAAAACCACAATGTCATTTCGCTTGACTTTTTCCCAACCTGGAAACCTGAAATAAGGTAAATCTACCGCCTCTACATAAGATTTTGGATCATCTTTTGGGTTGTTTTTTTCTCCTGTGTCAAAAATAGTTCCTTGTAAAAAAGGAATAGCCAAAGGACGAGTTGGCATTCTAAAACCATAGTTGAGCTTGTTGACAAAAAGGAAATCTCCAACCTTCAAAGTGTTCTCCATAGAACCTGTTGGAATCCCAAAAGGCTGTGCAATAAAGGTGTGAATAATTGTAGCGAAAACTATTGCAAAAACTACAGAGCCTAAAAAAGTCTCTTTCTTTTCTTCTTCTTTTTCCTCGCCAGGCAACAAAAACTCCTCTTCCTCTTCGCCTAATGTTTGGGTATAATTGACATACGCCATATAAATAAAAGGCAAAATAACCGTCAGTACCTTATCCAAAGTTGATTTCTTGCCCATTTTTTTCATTAAAAACAAATGAAAAACCGACATTAATATCGTTCCTACAATAGGTAAATAAGACATTATCGCCCACCATTTGGAATGGTTGGTTTCTTTTAAAATAATATAATAATTATAAAACGGAATGAATGCCAATAACGGATTGTATCCCATTTTTTTAAACATTTTCCATGAAGATACGCCCAATAGTACGGACAATATCAATACATAAATCGTGTAAGTAATAAAATAATTCATATTCTTTTTTTCTTTATTATTGTCTAATTGTACAATATGTTTCTGTACAACGATGACAAAGATACGCTTTTTTTGTTGTATTAGTGCTCATTATATCAGTGTACATCAAATCCCCAAAACATCATTCATGGTGAAGTTTCCTTTTTTACCGATAATCCATTCGGAGGCAATTACTGCTCCCAATGCAAAACCATTTCTACTAAATGCAGTATGTTTGATTTCTATTTCATCTACTTCGCTTCGGTAATAGACATGGTGCGTTCCTGGAACTTCGTCTATTCGCTCTGCAAAAATCCCCACCTGATGCTTCTCTGTTTCGTCCAATTTCCACGAGTCAAATTTTGGATTATTTTTGATAATTCCTTCTGCTAAAGAAATGGCAGTTCCACTTGGTGCATCTTTTTTATGCGTGTGATGAATCTCTTTGAGTTGGGTTTGATATTCGTCAAAAGGTTGCATCAGTTGGGCTAATCTCTCATTAAGGGCAAAGAATAAATTCACGCCCAAACTAAAATTAGAACCGTATAAAAATGCGGTTCCTTTTTCTAAAGTCAAGGCTTCAATTTCGGATTTCTTTTCAAGCCAACCTGTTGTTCCAGAAATCACAGGAATTTGGTTATCAATACAAAAACGAATATTCTCAAAGGCTACTTCGGGCTGAGAAAATTCAATAACTACATCGGGTTGGTTTAAATTATTGAGATTCGGTGTTTCATTTAATCTTGCCACGATTTCGTGTCCTCTCTCGGTGGCAATTTGATCAATAATCTTGCCCATTTTTCCGTATCCTACTAATGCTATTTTCATATTTTTTCTTTTTATGTATTGATGTACTAATGATTTATTGTATTAACGACTTACTGTATTAGTGATTTATTGTATAATGATTTACTATTAAAAAACTAACTATCATTCATCATCAAATCAATCGTCATTCACCATCAAATCAATTATCATTGTACAAATAATTTAAAACCTCCATCTTAAATTTAGTCCTGCCATTGCGGTTTGAGGTTGAAATTCGTTATATATAATGGTAGGTTTTAGTGCTAAATCGGGGTCGTTTCTTCCTTCGTATAAGTGTGCATCTACAACGGCATCTACGATATTAAGGACATAAATCAGTCCTGTGATGGCAATGGCGTAATCTCGTTGCCTTTTCACTTGATCTTGTGTTCTTCCGAGTACTTCTTTGGTCACTTGAGGACGGTCAGAGAATTCATGAGGAAGACCATTAAGTTCAGCGATATAAGCATTTCGGTATCTTTTGTATTTCTTTTGATTCCAAAGCGAAATCCCAACGCCTGTTCCTATTGCTCCCCAAACGATAGGGATTTTCCAATATTTTTTATTGTAATATTGTCCCAATCCAGGTAAAACGGCTGAATATAAACCTGCTTTGGTGGGATTGAGTTTTTTGATTTTCAATTGATTTGCCTTTTGTATGGTGGAAACCACTTCGTTTTCTTCGGAGTCTAAATTTTTAAAATCATCAATTTTTTCGGTTTTATTTTCAATAATAAGGCTGTCGGACTTTTCCTGTGCCGAAAAATAACCGAAAGTCATCAATAAAAATAAAATAAAAAGTTTGTTCATATCTTTTTAGCTTCTAAATTCCCCTCCAAAATGCCTTAAAATCTGTGCTAATTCTTCTTCGTTTTTAAAGTCTAAAATAATCTTTCCTTTCTTTCCTTTTGCTGTCGACTTAATTTCTACTTCAACATCCAGCATATCGGAAATCGATTTTTGAGCTTTTTTCAAGTGATTAGGAAGACTTGGTTTTGATTTTTGAGCCTTTTCTTTTGGATTTTTAAGTATTTTGGCTACTTTTTCTGCTTGCCTTACATTCAGTTTTTCATTAATGATTTTACCAAATAAAAGCGTTTGCATTTCGTCCTTGTCTAAACTTAAAATCGCCCTTCCGTGTCCTGCTGAAATTTCGCCATTTCGAATAGCATCTTGCATTTCTGGTTTCAATTTTAACAACCGAACCGAATTGGTAACTGTCGCTCTTTGCTTTCCCACTCTTTCGCTGAGTTCCTCTTGGGTTAGACCTATTTCGTTAAGGAGTCTTTGGTAGGTTAAAGCCACTTCAATAGCATCTAAATCCTCCCTTTGGATATTCTCCACCAAAGCCATTTCTAAAACTTCTTGGTCGTTCACCAATCGAATATAGGCGGGAATAGTTTTTAGTCCTGCCAATTTAGAGGCTCTGTATCGTCTTTCTCCAGAGATGATTTCGAATTTTTTTCCATCTTTCCTTAAAGTAATCGGTTGGATAACACCTAAATTTTTAATGGAGGTGGATAATTCGCTCAATGCTTTTTCATCAAAGTAAGTCCTCGGTTGGTTAGGGTTAGGGTAGATGTCCTCAATGGGAACTTCTACAATATTTCCAACTAATTTATCGGCTCCTTTGTCCGTAGCTTTATGAATCATGGTTTTAGATTCAGCGCTTAGAATCGCACCTAATCCTCTACCCATTGCTCTTTTTTTATCTTTCATTTTTTTGTCTTCTGGCTTTTAGTTTATGACTATTAGCTCTTATTTTTTTCTGTTGAATTTTTTAATAATACTTCCTCTGCTAATTTCAAATATTGCTCGGCTCCTTTACTTTCTGCATCATAGTTTAAGATGCTTTCTCCAAAACTTGGTGCCTCACTCAATCGTACATTTCTGTTGATAATTGTTTCAAAAACCATATCTGGAAAGTGCATATTTACTTCCTCTACAACTTGGTTAGAAAGTCTTAATCGGCTATCATACATCGTTAATAGTAGACCTTCTATATCTAAATTCGCATTATGGATATTTTGAACATTTTTAATCGTGTTTAATAGTTTTCCTAAACCTTCTAATGCAAAATATTCGCACTGAATAGGAATCACTACCGAATCAGCAGCGGTTAAAGCATTAATGGTTATTAGTCCCAAACTTGGTGCACAATCAATAATGATATAGTCATATTCATCTCTGACCTCTTCCAAAGCGTTTTTCATCATATACTCTCTGTCTTCTCTATCAACAAGTTCTATTTCGGCAGCAACCAAATCAATATGAGAAGGAATAATATCTAAATAAGGAGCGACCTCTTTTTGAATGCATTCTGTTGTGTCCACACTATTTTCCAAGATATTATAAGTAGAATACCTTACTTCTTCTACTCCCAAACCAGAGGTGGCATTGGCTTGTGGATCAGCATCTATTAAAAGAATTTTCTTTTCCAGAACACCTAATGCAGCAGCGAGATTAACAGCGGTTGTCGTTTTTCCTACCCCTCCTTTTTGATTTGCTATTGCTATAACTTTTGCCATACGATGATTTTAATAAGATAACAAAAATACATTTTTTTTATTTTTATTCATTATTGTAAAATCATAAAGTTTGTTAATGTGTTGATTTTAAAGTAATTAAACTCGAAAATATTTATCCACAAATTTTCGGTCTTTGTGGATAAATCAATTTGCTAATTCAATACTGAAATAATGGAAGAACCTGAATATTTTGCTTTTAATTAATCAGATAAGTTGTATTTACATAAATGAAATAATGCAACAATTATCTATAATTCATCTGAAGCCTTGAATTTTTGGCTCTTTTGTTTGGCTTCGCCGAACCACTTCGTTAGGTTTCAAGACAAAAGGATGAAGTTTTATTTTTAAATAATTGATTTTTAGTTTTTCTAATATTTTTAATTCAATTAATTTTTCAAAACTTTCAATAACGAAGTTGTATTTCCTTTTTTTACTTTAATGATATAAGTATTTTGAGGTAAATTTTTTAGATTAATTTTCACTTTTTTGGTATTAAAAAATTCAGCAGAGCGAATAAGACGACCTGACAAACTGAATATTTCAACCTTAATCTGAGGATACGATTTTTTCAATTCAAGATAAAGAAAATCTCGTGTAGGATTAGGATAATAATTAAAATCAATCGCTTGAACATCATTCACAGAAAGGTTATTGACTGTAACATTGCTTGTTTTTTCATCCCAACTTAAAATATCATTTTCGATGTACAACTTCACTGCATAATTTCCTGATTCAGCATAAGTGTGACTTGGATTTTGTTCTGTACTTGTGGTTCCATCTCCAAAATCCCAAAGCCAAGAATTAGCATCAATACTGGTATTGGTGAAATTGACATTGAGTCCATTGGTAGAATGTTCAAAATTAGCTGTTGGCTTGTGTAATTTCCATAAAAAGTGGGTTATTTTTTCGGTAATAATATTCCAATGTTCATTTCCACCTGTTCCATTAGTCCAAACTCCATTGGTAACACCGTAAAATTCGTGTCCTTCATCTTGAACAAAATAAGTTTCTTTATTGGTAAAACCTAAATCATCCAATCTATCGTTGATAAGTGTACTTCCATAGACGGTATTGAGCATAGGATGGCTAAATGGACTCCCTGTTTCAAAGGGAACAATAACATCTCCCGTTCCATGAACAAGGAAAATGGGTTGAGTGTCACTTGTTGTAATTAAATCTGTATTTTGTACTGCTCCCCATAAAGAAACCACAGCATCGGGTTCACCATTATAACCTAAATTTTCACCAATATCTAATCCTCCAAGGTCTGGAGTGGTATGGCTAAAAGGGTAGGTGGTATTGAGGTAATCAACAATACCCGTTTCAGGAGGTATTTCCTCCGTTTCGTTTAAATAGATGCTATGCAATGCAATGAATGCTCCTGCACTACTTCCTACGAAATAAACTTTATTAGCGTCTATTCCGTAATTATTGGCATTGGCACGCATGTATCTTACGGCAGTTCTACCGTCTTGAATACCACGATATACAGCTCTTGTCCCATGGGTATTAGGATTGTCAACAAGACTGAAACCTTGTCTATAATCAATAGTGGCGGTTACATAACCTTTTTTGGCAAATAAATCACAAAGTGCCATCATATCATCATGATTTTTATGTCCAATAATAAATCCACCAGAATGAGCGAATATAATGGCAGGTCTTTTGGTATTGGTATCTCCTTGTGGAAGATAAATGTCCATTTTTAAATCGTCGATAGTGGTATAAGATTCTACGGTATAGGGAGCGTTTAGAAAGGGTGCCGTTCCATAGGTTATATTCTCCGTTATCTCTGTAGAGGCAAAATTATTTTCGGTATATCGATAATCTTGTGCATTTAATACAAAAGGAAAGAACAAAATAAGAACAAATGTCAATTGAGTTTTAAAAATCATTATTTTATTTTAAAAAGTGTGTAAAAGTATAAAAAAATATTAAACTGTTTCATAATAAATGTATTCTTTTTTTTTTTGGTGTATTGAGTTGATACATCCGTTATAGGATTAGTTTTTATACTCTGTTTGAGGGTTCTCAACAAGAATCGATAACCTCCTTATCGTTAATCTTAATAACGATAGTATTAACAACTGTTTTCCCCATTTTGCATTAATTTATTGCAAAATGAAATATTTGAATACAAAAATAATAAAGGACAAAAAAACAGACTTTAATCAGTCTGTTTAGTTATTGTTTTTCTGTTTTTTTTCGTATATACTCCTCAATTATCTCCTTGTCTTCTTTTATTCCGTGCTTATCGACATATTCTCGTAAATCATTATCACTTATTGGTGTTTTACAAGCAATAAGCAGGAATATGATAACTCCTACTATAAAAGCGGTAATAAACGGATGTCCTTTAATAGCCTCCACTATATCTCTGAAAAAAAAATCATAAACCAACACTCCCCCAAAGAGAAATGCTAATGGGAACATTAAAAATAATATAACATAAATCCAAAGACTTTTCATACACCAAATTTACATTTTTTTTGAAAATTTTCAAAATTATTATTAACCTATTTTTCTAATAAACTCTTAACCATTAAAGACACTTTCTTACCTCTTTTTCCCACAATTTCTTTACCAATAGCATCAACAACTACCAAATACGAATATAAACCAAATAAGTCGTTGTGAATTGCTTTAGCTCTCCGTTTTTATTGTTTTAATGGAATCGCTGATTGTTAATTTAAAATTGTATTTTTACGTGAGTATTCTCAACCCTTAATTCAAGTAAAGTAAATGTAAACATGTTGTGAATTGCTTTTAATTTGTTACTTTTGTGTGAGTAATCACAATTTACATTGCTAATAAAATAACAGTGGATTTTGACAAGGAAACGGCACGAGGGGAGTTTTTTAGAGTGAAGCCGTGTGTGGGGTAAAAACTATCTTCTATGAGGTGGAATATAAGCCTCGTGAATTTTTTCATCTTTATCATCTGCAAAAGTGAACATAAATAAATAATAAACAAATGCTAATGCAAAAAAAGGGAAGAGGAAAAGAGAAAACAAAATAAGAAAACTTGCAATATATAGATTGATTTCATTAAATAAAGAAATAGCACTAAAACAAATAATAGCCAACACAAGACACGCTAAAAAGTTGTTACGCATTCTCTTAAAATGAATTTTTCTAAAATTTTTCATAATATAAATGTACAAAATAAGATTTAAAATAACAAAAAATAACCCAAAATATTATGAGTGAAAATATAAATTTAGGAAGTTTTGAGATTGATTTATCAAAGGTAGAAACGGAGATTGTTAAAAATCGTGTAGCGTTAGAAAAAAGGTTTAGTTTTTAATATTAATGTCTATTAATTTTACAATTATATGAACAATAAGAAGAAAAACATAAATGCACCACCAAACAAATAATAGCATAGTAGATAATCCCCAATACCAAGTGTTCCCAAATGTGTCTATTGTTAAATAGAGGATTATAGAAGGTATTAAAAGTAATATAAATACTTTAAATAAGGTTTTTCTTGAAAACATTTTTTTCATAAGGGATACTTTTTTTTAAAAAAATAAGAATACAAAAAATAAATATAAATACAAAATATTATGAGCGAGAAATTAGAATTGTATCATTTAGACCTAGATATTAGTAAAGTAATAGAAAAGGCATCTAAATCGCAACAGGCATTAGAGAAGTTACGATTAAAAGTAAATGAACTTAAAAAAGAACAGAGAGCGACGATAAGAGTTTCAGAAAACTATAAAATAAATTAACTTTAAACAACAAGGAAAAGGAAATACCGTTGTGAATTGCTTTAGCTCTCCGTTTTTATTGTTTTAATGGAATCGCTGATTGTTAATTTAAAATTGTATTTTTACGTGAGTATTCTCAACAGGGACACTTGTAGCGTTGGAGGATGTTGGGTTGTGAATTGCTTTAGCTCTCCGTTTTTTATTGTTTTAATGGAATCGCTGATTGTTAATTTAAAATTGTATTTTTACGTGAGTATTCTCAACACAAAATGATAACATTAAACGAAATAACATGTTGTGAATTGCTTTTAAAATTGTATTTTTACGTGAGTATTCTCAACTCGTCTTACTTTTTCGTAAATATCATAATCGTTGTGAATTGCTTTTAAAATTGTATTTTTACGTGAGTATTCTCAACAAACGGTTTTTTCTTAGCACCACCGCGAGAGTTGTGAATTGCTTTTAAAATTGTATTTTTACGTGAGTATTCTCAACTAGTCATACTTGTAGGCGTTCATTTGCTACGTTGTGAATTGCTTTTAAAATTGTATTTTTACGTGAGTATTCTCAACCAAAAGCAAAAACATCAATTATCAATACAGGTTGTGAATTGCTTTTAAAATTGTATTTTTACGTGAGTATTCTCAACCGTTATGTAGCTGTTTTACAAGCCACTGATGTTGTGAATTGCTTTTAAAATTGTATTTTTACGTGAGTATTCTCAACTGCAAAAAGTCAGGAGATTGAAGAAGCTAAGTTGTGAATTGCTTTTAAAATTGTATTTTTACGTGAGTATTCTCAACTACTCATTTCGCTAAACCCTAACCCCGCTAGTTGTGAATTGCTTTTAAAATTGTATTTTTACGTGAGTATTCTCAACTATGAAATAATTTCATTAGGGTGCATCTCGTTGTGAATTGCTTTTAAAATTGTATTTTTACGTGAGTATTCTCAACGTAAACGCAAAAAGCCCTTTTAAATAAGGGCTTTTTGCGTTTTTATAGGATTGAAATTTTAAAACAATTCTAATTGTTGGGTCGTAGGAGGCTTTGGAATTTCTTTTGTGCCATGAAAAATCTCCATATTCCCAAATTGCTTATCTGTAATTTCAAATATGCCTATTTTACCATATTTTGGTAACCAACTTTTCACCCTTTGTATATGTACTTTGCTGTTTTCCCTACTTGGACAGTGGCGCATATAAATTGAAAATTGAAACATACTAAATCCATCTTTTAATAATCTTTTTCTAAATAATCCCGCTGCTTTTCTTTCTGCCTTAGTTTCTGTAGGCAGATCAAATAATACTAAAATCCACATAATTTGATAGGCGTTAAATCGGTTTTGACTCATTGTAATTCGGGATATGAAATTGTTCTCCGCTCTCCTGTAAAACATTTATATAAACTCGCCGTTGTAGTGGTTACAGCCACCATCAATGGTCGTACATTTCCGTCTATCTTTACATCTTCTGTCACAATCTGCAATAATTTCGCTTTCGCCTTAATATTTAATTCTTCCTCAATATCGTTTTCTGACAAATAATCCATGACCAATTGATCTACAAATGGGCGGTAAGGTTCCATGATATCATCCGCCAAACAATACGGGTTGTATTTGTTTTTATGAAAAATCCCTTGTGCAGGTAACAACCCACTACTTACCAAAGCTCTTGCTACAATACTCCGAAGCACAGCATAACCGAAATTCAGAAAATTATTGGGGTAATCTCCAAACCGATGTCTGCTAAAATCATCAAAAAGATATTTCCAATAATGATTCGCTGCTTTCCCTTCCATATTTTGCTCATCTCCAGAGCTTACTTTTGAGCTATAATCAGTCATAGGCTCTGCATATTTATTGTGCTTTTCTAACAATCTTTTTTGATTATTAATTTTGGCGATAACGGTTTGTTTCCAGAGTTGCTTTTTTAATGGAAGAGATGTTTCTAATTGTATTCGCCATCTTTGTGTCAATTCGGTATGACCAACCATTGGCAACATCAATCCATTGGGTAAATGATAATGATCACAATGAATGACTGCAACTGTATTTTCCATCAATTGATTTATAAGTTGTGAGGAAAGCGTAATTTGTGGATTATCCAACATTAACAGTGCCATATCTTCAATAGGAATAGCTCCTTTTACATCTTTAGTTTGTGGGTCAATCACTTGCATTTGATTGAGTTTCACTTTTAAATATGATGGATTTCCTATATAAATACTTCGTTTTAGCATAATTAAAACTTTTAATATTCTCCAACTTGTACAATTTGACCAATATGATTAATACGAACTTTAATTATTCCTTCAATCCCTTTCAAACTACTTATTCTTTTATATGTAAAGTCTAAATTATTAGTAACACTTGTTTCTAAATGATGTCTAAACCAATAATCTTTTGAACCTATCTTCTGAACTCTAAACAAATGTTTACTAACCTTAGCAAAATTATTCTCATCAAAAAAATCTATTGTATTAATATCAAAATCATCATTTGGGAACACAAACATTTCATTTTGTTTCATGGTAAATAAAAATTCCCAACCTAAATGTTTGTTGTATTCTTTATCAATTATGGGTAAACCTTCATTTACTCTCGCTACAGCCTCATAAAAACAAACTACATTTTCTTGTAACTTTCCATTTTTATCTTGATAAATGGCAACATGATGATTATTCCCCGTACTCACAAAATCAACTGCTTGTTTTTCTCCATTTTGGTCTAAAATTTCATTGCCCAAATGGTCTTTTTTATAATGTAAAGGCTCTGCATTACTCACTCCCGTAATGGTTACTCTTTTAATAGCAATTCCTTTTTCTTTATTCAACCAAATAGGGTTTTTCTCCAAGTCCGAAAAGGCTTTTTTAGCATCTCCGCCAAAATCTTTTTTTCGTTGTTGCAAGATTTCTCGAATTTTAGGGTCAATCACTTTTTCAATTTTTAAATCAAGCGAAATATCTTTCCTAATGGTGAAAATTTCTTCATAACAAATCACCTCTTTTAAAGGTTCATCTTTATAAATAATCGGATTTTTCTTCATCGTTTTGGTATCAAAAGCAATATTCGGATTGTTTTTAAAGTCCAATAAATGACTTAAAACCAATTCTTTTTGAATAGGATTTGCAATTAAATTGACTTGTTTTAAGCTAATTTTTTTACTCAATTTTGTTGGTTTTGCCATCAAGCGTTTTGATTTTCCATAAACCGTTTCTTTATGTAACTGACCTCTCGGAGTAAGTTCTTCTTTTCTATAATATTTATCTTTCCCTTTTTTCTTTATTTTATTAATATTCTTAGTAACAACCTTATTTTTATTTTTTATTGAAATTAAAACGGATTCGATATGTTTTTTAGCTTCTTTTCGGAAGTTTTTCATTGGCGGAGTAAATCTCCGCTTTTTCTTATTATCCAAAAAGGTTATTTTGTTTTTCAATCCATAAAGTTCGCTTTTTTCAAGGTCTATTTTATCTTCCTCTAATTCTTGAATGGCATTTAAATTATTTAGATATTGTATATGATCGTGTTTTGTGAAAGCTACGGTCAAAGCGTCCATTGCGTGATGCCTATGGTCATTTCGTTTTGTCCAATCCTTGATGATCTCGTGTTTTACCAATTCACCTGTTTGCTTGTTTAATCGTTCTTCAAATCCTGTTAAACCTAACGCACGGTATTTCGGTAAATTCAAATCTTTCATCATATTGATTAAATCCCAATCTTCACGCAATTTATCGGTAATGTTTCCAGAAGTAGAAACGATACGCTCTCGCACCAATTCTTGTAAAATTTCTTTGGCCTTTTTGGCAATATATTGACTGTTTCGTAAATCTCGTTCGATAAACCCTTCGGGTAAATCCTTTTGACTCATTAATAATTTATTGCGTTTGACTTTGCTAATCGCCCCTTTTCCGTTGTTGTATAAAGTTTCAATACGTTGTTTATAATTTTCTAAATCAGCATTATGATCTTGTGTCATAAAGTCTAAAGCTGTACGCTTATCTTTTTGTTTATTATCTTTGCTAAAGGCTAATGTTTTGTTAGAGAAAGAATCATCAAACAATAATGCTTTTGGGATAATGTGCTCAATTTCTATTAAGCCTGTAAATAAATCTTTCGGACTGATTTCCTTCCCTCTAAATACATCTTTATGACCATTTACCGATAATTCTTCCCATAAACGCAAACGAATCACATCATTTTTTGTAGGATTGGGAATGCCAAATTCTTTGGTAATTCGTTTTTTTAAATCTTCATTTCTTTTAGTTGCTGAAGTGATATTTTTCGTCATTTCGGCTCGTTGTTTGGCATTTTTCTTTAATTCACGAGCCAATTCCAAACGTATTTCATCAGGTTTCCCATATTCTTCAACAATCTGATTAACCACATTAATCATCTGATTTAAAATTTTTTCTACCACAGGATTTCGCAAACTGTTTTTTGGGACTAAATCTAATCTATCCGCCAATTCACGAGCGTTATTTTCTTCTGTGGTTAAACTTTTTGAGTGATTATATCCTGCCAATTTACAAGCCTCATAATAGTCGTGTCCTACTTCTAAATACGGCATAATTTTACGCAAAGCTTTACTTGATAAATTTCCATAATCTTGTTGTAACGAAACATTGGCTAATAATTTAGCATATTGAGGTTTAAAACCAAATTTTTCAACCAATTTTTTCTTTAAGTTAACCGCTGAATTTCCATAAATCAATTTATCTTCTTCGCTGATTTTGTCATCTTCTTCGGTTGCATACAATAAGTGCCAAAGTTGATACGCAGGTTGATTTTCAAAATCATTTGATTTTTTACCATTTTTAAGTTTCTTATCTTCCAAAGTGGCATTAAAATCTAAAATTTCAGCATTGATACCAATTTCAAGAAAGATTGCTTTTAATTCCTCTTTAATTTCTATTGCAGATTTTTTTGCCCAATCAAATCCGTAGCCCTCTTCGTTAGCGATTTTTTGATAGACATTATATAAGACTTGATTGGTTCGGTTTCCTTCTATTTTTTCAAAATTACATTTCCATTCAGAAACTTTACCTAATTTTAGATGTTTAGATAGTAATTTTAGAATATCTTTTGGCTTTTGGTCTCCACGAAGATTCAATTCATTAAAAATTTCAGCTCTAATTTCCTTCTCTAATTTAACGAACTCTATTTTTTCATTTTGCTTTTCATTGATGAACTCTAAATTATTAATGTTCTGCCAAATTTTAGTCTCTTGAAACAAAGGCGAAGATTTAGAAATTACTCGTCTTCCGATGCGTTGTTTTTTTGGAAGTCCTGTGATTTTATTGATGATAATATTTCCATTTTCATCTTTTTTATCAATTTCCCAACTCTCAAACTGACAGAAACTTAACAATCCCTTTTGAGATTTTAATTTTCGTTGATAAAAGATAATAACATCCCGAATTTCTTCTTTTAATTCATCGGTTAATTCTTGATGGAATTTACTTTGTGTTGACCAAATTTGCTCAAATTCATCTAAATAATCTTGACGATAGAAAACTTGATTTTTAAGTGAAGTATGTGGTTTTTTTTGGATTTGTTTAAAAAGATATTCACCAACAGTTTGCTTATGAAAATACAATGCTTTACTTCGGTCGGAAATCGCTCCCAAATAACCACTTGACTGGTTTAAATTATTGTTAATTTCTTGTAAAACAATTGCCAAATATTCCAATTCCAATTGCTCTGAAAAACCTTTAGAACGCAATTCGTAATTTTTCTTTTTAAGGTCTGCTCCTTTGAGTTCTTTGCCGTTTTCTTTGATTTTAATCCCAACAATATTAAACGGTTCTTTGCAAATTGCCCATGTTTGTTTTTTATTTTTTCCTTGTAAATTTTGGTACAATTCATCCGTTAAAATATTGGGGTGAAATTGCTTTTGAAAATTCCAAATTTTGTCAAATTCACTTTGTAAGTCAGAGCGATAAAAATCAGGAATGTATTTTTTACCATTTTCTAAAAGGTTAAACACATATTGTCCAACCGTTAAATTATTTTCATATAACTCTTTGGCAATAGCCATTCCGTCAATAGCCTGTCCCTTTTCTTCATTTTGTGCTTTTCGGCTACTTTTATATCCTCTTTTTTTATTGATGGCAAGGAATATTTTGGCTAAATCTTCCAAAGCCACTTTTTCTTTTGCCGATTTTGCTCTTAATGCAAGTGTTTGATATGTACTATTTTTCCCAATTTCAGTTAAAGGCGTTTTATCAGTAATAAGCCCGTTTTTAATTAGGATTTTAATTAGGGCTTCTCGTCTTAATTTAAAGCGTTGTAAATTTCTTCTGGCTCCTCGTTTTAAAGTTCTATCAGCATTAGTTGTTAATGGTCGTCCTTTTTCAAAATTAGTCTTTTCATCAACAGTTAAAGGGTTTACCCTAACGCCTAATTTTATAATTTCTGATTTTTCGTTTGGCTCCGTTGCTTCTTTTACCAACGCCCACCCAATACTATTAGTTCCAAGATCTAATCCTAATATTTTTTTCATTATTATTGTTTTTGAGCAATAAAATTAAAAAAAAATATTAAATTAAACTCATTTTAAATAATGTTTTTCTATATTTGTAGCACAATTTTTAAAGCAATTCACAATAAGGATTATTCCGTTGTGAAAACATTTGAAATGGCGATGTCTTAATTGATATCGTCGTTTTCTTTTTTTAATGTTTCACGAACACCTAAAAAAAAACAAAAAATGCCGTGAGCTAAAACATTTAAACTGCCTTGACCTCCAATTTGGGGTATTTTTTTTGCTTAAATGTTTCACGAACACCTAAAAAAAAACAAAAAATGCCGTGAGCTAAAATATTTAAAGTGGCGAGACCTTAGTTGGTGTCATCGCTTCCTTTTTATACCTGTTAAAATTGCTACTGATTAATACTGACATAAAAAAAATCTCACAAACCATTACAGTTTGTGAGACTCTCATTATTTGCACTATTTGTGTTATGTTTAACTCATTAAAAATAAGTAGAAATACCAAAACTAAATCCACCTAATTTCGCTGGAGGATTGTTGAGAATATCTTTAATACTCTGATGTCTATAGTTTAATCGAAGTACCGTTTGTGGGGTAGGTCTAAAACTTAGTCCTCCCATAACACTCCATGTTTCATCTCCAATTTCTCCTCCTGTTTGCTTGAATTTCCCAATATTCCAATCCACATAATCCAATCGGCAGGCTAAATTAATACTTGCGTTTTTCCAACCTAACATCTTACGACGAATCAATGGTTGTACAATATCTACGAAACCTCCAAACTGTTTATTTCCATATTGTTGGGTATAATTTTCTGGCATTTCTACATTCACCCAAGCCCATTCTGTAGTGATGAATGTTCCTAATTTAGGGATTGTTGTATTAAAATCTACCGCATAAACACTAAGCGTTTTTCTTTCTTCTAAATCCAATCCATCATCGGAATAATTGTTATAGGCGCCACCCATATAAGATAATCCTAATTCTCCAATTTTTTTATTTTTAAGAGCTATTTTCCCTGTATATAAAGGTTCTCCAGAAACACTTTCTTCAAATCTTTCGGCATCGTCTTTAGCTGCTCCAAGGAAAGTTTTTTGTTCTTCATTATCAATAATAGAAGAATTAAACCCTCCTGAAAGATAAGCCTCATAACCGAATGACCAATCTTTCATATGGTACTTTCCATACAATCCAAATCCTGCAGTACTCCAAGTGGCAGGTAGCATTTGCGTTGACGAAATAGGTCGGTCGGTAAATTCCCATTTCGGACCATCATGGTTTTGATTAAAAGAACCAATAGGATTAACGATAATACCACCTCTTAAATTTAATAAAGGATGTAGGTTCACATCTACGGCAGCGAATTCAATATTAATTTCCTTTCCACCTTCCTCAAATTCGATTTCACTCATAAAGTTGATTCGTTTCGTAATGGCAGAAGACATGAACATTGTCAATCTACGGAACTGAAATTGATGCCCTTCACTCACTCCATCTTCTCCAAGATGTTGCCAGTTGGACTCTAAATATCCACCGATATTCACAGGTGCTTTTCCCATAGAAAGCATCGGACGATTGTAAATAGCGTCCATATTCATTTTGTTTTCAAGGCTATCGGTAGGCTTTTCTACTCTTTTTAAAAGACTTGAATCTATCTGAGCGTTAGCATTAGTCATTGCCCCCAATGCCAAACATGTTACCCAATATTTAATATTTTTATACATTTTTAAGAGAAATTTTTAATTGATTTTCATTAATACTAACAGGGAATTTTCTTAAATCTTGATTAGCGGGACCTCCTTTTAGGTTTCCTTTTGCATCAAACTGACTGCCATGTGCAGGACATTCCAAGGTGTCTCCAAAAGCTTGTAATTCGGCTCCTTGATGTGTGCATTGCATCAAAACGGCAGAATATTCGGTCTCGGAAGTTTTGTGAACAAAAATAGGATATTGTAGCATTTCATTTTCTACAACGATATAATTTTTATCCTTAAAACTATCCAAAGGAACATTAATATCAGTATTCACTATCTTGCCCGTTACACCTCTTGCGATGCAACTTTCCAATAACGAAACCGATAAACCAGCTCCCAAACAAGCAAATCCGCATTTTTTAATAAATTCTTTCCTGTTCATTTTTTTTATTTTTTTTATCAAGAATCAAGAGTCAATATTACTGACTACTAGATTACTAACTACTAAGTTACAATGATTCTAAGAAAGTAATAAGCGCTTCCTTATCTGAATCAGAAAGGTTGTTATAGTTGTTTCTAGCTTGTGCTGCTTCTCCACCGTGGAAAGAAATTGCCTCCTGAATGCTTTTTGCTCTACCATCGTGTAACAAGAAATATTCTCCTCCTTGAGAGTCTTTAGACAAACCTAATCCCCATAATGGTGGTGTACGCCATTCAAAACTTCTCGCTCTTCCCTCGGTATAATTGTCATCTAAGGCACTTCCCATATCGTGTAATAACAAATCGGTATAAGGGTGGAACTCTTTGAATGCCAATGCTTCAATAGGTGCTTGACCTGTATTTAAAGTTGGTTTATGACAACTTGCACATTGGATATCATTGAAAATTTGTTTACCTTTCATTACCGTTGGATCGTCTTGGTTTCTAGGAATTGGTGCTTTTAAAGTTTGTAAATAAAACGCCATATTATTCACTTTTTTGGTGTCAATTTCAGGGTCAATTTCCTCTCCTGAATATACATCAATAGGTCTATAGATAGATGCAATACCAATATCTTCTGAAAGTGCATCGGCTGTTTGGTCTAACAAATCAAAAGTCGCTGCTTTTTTACCAAATCTACCGATATACTTTATTTTCCCATCAATTTCCTTGGTAATATTATTACTCCTTGCAGGGCTATAATCGAACTTATCAATCCAGTTGATGGCTCCTGAAATTCCATCTCCATTTTCATCATTAGGGTCAGCCATGGCCAACAAATCTGCATCAGGAACATATTGTAATAATCCTAATCCTGTAACGGCAGGAGCTATAAGCGTCGTAAAAGTCGCTCCTTCTGGTAAAACTTCTGGCTCATACCCTGGGATAGCCCTATCTTGCAATTCTCTACCGCCTAAATGAGTAAACTGATTTTCCGTTTCACCATCTTTTTGTCCAAAACGGATAAACCCAACAAAAGGATGTCCTTTTCCATCTCCCGCGTGGCAACTTCCGCAACTATTCGCTACAAAGACAGGTCCTAAACCTTTTTCAACAGTGAAAATTTCATCATTAAAGGTTTCATCTCCGTCTAAAAAGCGTTGTTGCTCCTCAAAACTTAATCCCTCAATAGGACCGTCTAATAATTCTTCCTCCAAAGGTTCTCCCGGTTCAAAATGAGAACACGACTGAACCACCATTAAGCAACTTAATGCAATACCTAATACAGTGTAAACTCTTTTCATTTTTTTTATTTATCTAATTCAACTTGTTTTATGGTGCAAAGTTACAAAGTTAGATTAATCTAACAAATAGTTTTAAATAAAAAATATCAAGTTTCAGTTATTTATATTAAGTGTAAACAATCGAAACTTGATAGTGCGTGAAACAAAAACTCAGATTACCTTGTTGTTTTCAAAATTCTTTTGGCGTTTTCGGTGGTAATTTTGTCAATTTCAGAAAAACTTTTGCCATAGATGTCCACCAATTTCCCAGCAACTAATTCCACATAAGCACTTTCGTTTCTTTTACCACGATAAGGAACAGGTGCAAGGTAAGGAGAGTCGGTTTCGAGGACGATATTTTCCAATGGAATTTCGTTGAGAAATTTGTCGATTTTACCATTTTTAAAGGTTGCCACACCTCCAATTCCTAAAACAAATTGTAAATCAATGGCGTGTTGTGCTTGTTCCAAATTTCCTGTAAAACAATGAAAAATCCCTCTTAATTTGGGATGTTTTTTTCGTTCTAACACCTCAAATATTTCATCAAAACTTTCACGAGAATGAATGACAATCGGTAAATCTTTTTCTATTGCCCAATCGATTTGTCGCTCAAAAGCTTGAATCTGAATATCCAAAGTAGATTTATCCCAATATAAATCGATTCCGATTTCCCCAATAGCACAAAAGTGTCTTTGGTTTAAATAATTTTCTACGATTTTTAGTTCTTCTTCCCAATTCTCAGGCTTTACATAACAAGGATGAAGCCCCATCATACTGTGTATTTGGTCGTATTGTTGTTCCAAATCCAGCATTTGCTGATGCGTTTCGGAATCAATGGCTGGTAAATAAAATTCGGTTACTCCTTTATCAATGGCTCTTTGTATGGTTTCGGCTCTATCGTTATCAAATTCCTCTGCGTAAAGGTGAGTGTGGGTGTCAATCATTTTTTTAGTTATTGTTTTTCTGATTTTATTTAGAGAACAAAAGTACACATTTATTTTTTAGGCGAATTTGGTTTTATCCCAATAAAAAAGTGCTTAAACTTTAGTTCAAGCACTCGTATATGATTTTTTATTTTCTTAATTAATCGCTTTTAAAATCATTTCGGCGATTTGTCTTTGTCCTGCTTCACTTGTTAATAGAGCCTTATCTTCTTCGTTGGTTAGAAATCCTAATTCTATTAAAGCGACAGGGAACTCCACATTTCGTAGAAGGTGTAAACGATTACTCGTGATAATATTGGCGTCTTTAAGTTGAGTTTTTAATTTCAATGCCAAATCTTTTGATTGATTTTTATCATTGATAATAATTTCTTTTCCTTTTTTGGTTTTATTTTTATGCTGATTAGCATGAAGTGAAATCACTAAATTTGGCTTTAACGCATTGATTTTTTTAGCCCTTTCTCCTAAAGGAATATAATGGTCTTCATTTCTGATAAGAATAATTTCTATATCGGGATTTTGGTTAAGTTTTTTGATTTTTTGAGCAATACTCAAAGTGATTTCTTTTTCGGTAATGCTATGGGTTTTAACACCAGAATCTTCGCCTCCGTGTCCTGCATCGATAACAATAACTTTTTTATCAATATTCGTAAATGATAAGGCAACAAATGCCACTAGTGTAAGTCCAATAAATTTTATCCAATTTTTCATAAATAAGTGTTTTTTGTTAATTATTCTACTGATTCCAACAAATATACAAAAAAATATCACTTAAATATCGGAAATTGTACTTTGCTTTGCTGAGTTTTTATTTTTTCGGCTAATTTGGCTTTGAATTTTAAATATTCGGTGCTTTTAGAATTCTGAGGGCGATGTTCAAGGGCTTTTTGGATTTTAAAGTTCTCTTGCAAAAATTCCGCTACTTCATTTGGAAAATAAGCCTTTCCAAATTTCTCAAAAATGTATTCAATGGCTTGTTCGTTAGGGTGAATCATATCCTTTTTATAAAAACGATAATCTCGTAAATCGTCCATCATTATTTCGTAAATCGGGAGGTAATGACAATTCTCGATAGTAGCAATTACTTCGTGAATACAAGAGATGAGTTGTGCCTTACTCCTCTGATTCTCCATAATGCCATCTTTGGTATGACGAACAGGCGACACCGTGAATAAAATCTGAACGCCATCACTTGCCATATCCTTGATTTTCATAATGGATTTCCTCATCAAATTATTGATCTCATCTCTGGATAAAAGATGTTTTTCAAAAAACTTTTGAGGAATTTTATGGCAATTGGCGACCTTTTTATTTTTGGGTAAAAATTCGTAAACGAAAGATGAGCCATAGGTAATCACGACCCAATTGGCTGAGGTTAAAAATTCATTACCTTGTGTCATCGCAGCATTAATCTTCGTTAAGGTTTCGGAGATATTTCCAGAATTAAAACTTGTGTGATGCTCCAATGAAAGGTAAGTATCTCGGTATTCCACCAAATCTTTTTCTTCGTATTTTTTATTTTGATGTAAAATTTCAATCCCTTTATCAATAGAGTAGGGGTTAAAAATAGTACCCAAAGGATTGTGGCAAGTTTGTAACTGACCTTTGCTCAGCAAGGAAGAAATCTCCGTTGCAAAACACGAGCCTATAGAAAATATTTTATCTTCGAGCTGGATTTTTTTTTCTGCCTCCTGAATATCAACTTCCGTTCTGAATTTCATTTTTTAATCAGATTAAAAATTTAAGATTTTCTTCTCAAAAGGTAATTGGCTAATTCAATGAAAGGTTTTTTCTTCTCTTCAGGAGCGTCTATTTTTTGAAGATATTCTTGTGCAATTTCGTTGTGTTTTTCAACCAATTTTAAAGTTTTCTCGTCTACTTTGGTACTTCTGAAAATCTTTTCAACGGAATAAATTTTATCAATATTATCGGTTTTTTTGCTGTACCAATATTCTAATTCTTCCACTTCTTCGGGGGTTCCGTACTTTTTGGCTAAAAGATAAAGCACCGTTTTTTTATTTTCATAAATATCACCAGCGTGTTTTTTACCGAACTGAGTTTGATCTCCAAAAACATCTAAATAATCGTCCATAATTTGGAAGGCAATACCGATATGCTTTCCAAAAGTAAACATATTTCTAGCATCTTTAGCATTCGCACAAGCAATTATAGCTCCTATTTCTAAAGCACTGGCACTCAAAACTCCTGTTTTATAAGTGATCATTCGGATATAATCATTGTAGGTGACATCTTTTTGGGTTTCAAAATTAATATCATATTGTTGCCCTTCACAAAGTAGCAATCCTGTATGGGTGAAAACCCTTGTACAGGCTTTGAAAAGCGCTGGTTCTAAATCTTCAAAGAATTTATAAGCCTTTAAAAGTAAACCGTCACCCGACAAAATTCCTGTATTTAGTCCGTATTTGGTATGAATGGTTTGTACTCCTCTTCTTAAGGGAGCTTCGTCCATTATATCATCGTGAATCAGCGTAAAATTATGGAAATACTCAATCGCCAAAGAAGGTTTTACCGCTTGTTTTAAATCTCCTCCAAATAAATCGCAACCCATTAAAACCATTATCGGTCTAATTCTTTTCCCTCTATGAGAAACGATATAATTCATTGGTTCATAAAGTTCTACGGGTTTATCTTTGAAAAGATATTTGTCAATTGCTGTATTGATAATTTTGTGATATTTATTTAAAAACTCCATATTTTAGTCTATTTCTCACAAAAATACAATTTTGATTTCTGAATAAGAAGAAAACCACCAGTAAATTTTAAAATAAATGGCGATTTTAGTGATTTTATTTTTTCTCTTTTCAATAATTAAGAAAATTGAATATTATTGAATTTTTAAACAAGGACAATCTTTTGCGATGGTTAATTGATTATCCATAAGTTTTTGGAATAAATTTTCATCCTCGGGATTTATATAGACGATTTCCAGATTTTTATTCAATGTGATACCTATACTCTTTGGACCAATATTGGTGTCGTTATATTTTTCACCCTTGTTGATTTGTTCGAATTTTCTCATTTTATTAAATCATATCTCACCGTAACTTCCATTAAATATTGAATTCCTATTTTAGGAGATATATGGTCAATAACGATATCTGTTGGGTATTTACTTTCAACATTATCATAGTATAGTGTTTTTTCTTTTCTTATATCTTTCTTTATATGGTCTCTATAATATCTACCCCATTCTATATTTGAAGTTTCGTAAACTTCGTTGTATTGATTATAAAGATTTTTAGGATAAAAAACTTTTAGGTCTTCATTTTCTATTAGAAAATTACCTGACAATTTTTTAGAGCTATATTTAAGGAACTTATTCTTTTTCTCTTGAACTATTTTCATTAATTGAGGAAACAATTCCTTCGAAATAAGGTTGATATCATCTCTAATATAATCTATTTTTACGATATCATAGATTTGTTGTTTTGCGCAAATATCAATAATTTTATCAATTTGTGATAATTTTTTAGATTTAATAATTAAATTTTTCCTTACACAAAAAGAGTCCAAATATTCGTTTAATTCAGCGATGTTTTGATTTTTGATTTTCTTTTCATTGATATTATAGTCGTACATCTTTGTTTGAGATATGAAATCAATATAATAATCGTTTTTATGAATTCCCAATTGCTCAACCCTTTTGATAATTTCTTTAATTTTATCATTTCCTTTTTTGTTGGCTTCTTTAATAGTTTCTCCTTTGCTTTTAATCCCTATCACCATTGAATATTCTTTGGGTTCTTTATTTAAGAGGATAGAGGCATAGACGGTTAGTGTACTATCTGTTGCGTAAAAAGTCTTTCGTGAAATATCATTTTTATTTGAATTATTGAAAACTCGATTGCCTCCATATTGGGCTGTTACATTTAAAAAATTAATTAAACACAATATTATTATTAATTTTATTTTTTTCATCTTTCATTTTTTCTACAAACCAAAGTTACAAAAATTATTCTAATTATTAGAGTGCTATTTTTAGATGAAAGACATTCTGTTTTTTCCTCTTTTTTTATTAAAAAAATCTATATTTGTCCTATTTAAATGATGCTTTATAAATAAGTTACATTATATGTTTGAATTAGAAACCATTATAAATAGCCTAACAATCGGTGCGAGTTTAATCGTGAGTTTATTTTTTTTCACAATTAAATCTTCCAATAAAAGAAACTACTTTTTAGGTCTTTTTATTTTGAATAGTTCCTATTTGATGTTGTGTGGAGTAATTGAGGATTTATATAATGTTACTCTTTTGTTTGATGGAAATTTGTTTATTCTCGTTTTTCTCTTTTTATACCTAATATCAACCATTAATTCTGTTTTTAAAAATGGTATTGGCTTTTATTCTTACCTGGTATTATTATCAATCTCATCAATTTTGGTATAGGTCAGGATAGTGTTTTTGCAGAATGGATGAGTAATATCTGTTATGGATTTCAATTATTTTTAATTATTTACTTCTTTAAAATTTTAGAACAACACCGCTATAAGCTAGAACACTACTACTCTAATTTAGAACTGAAAACACTATCGTGGTTAAAAGTACTTTTATACCTCATCATACTTTTACACCTCATTTGGTTTATTGCGAATATGATTGAAACTGATAACAAAATGGTATCGAATCTAACGCATATTTTACCCTCGGTTATTGTCTTTTTGATTTCATATTGGACAGGCTATAATGGATTTTCACAATCAGAGGTTTTTAAAAAATCTTTTTTCAGTCAGAAAGATTCCAAGAATATCGTTGAGAAATTCAACATACCAATGGAAGAAAATAATCCGAAAGAAAAAGAGGTAAACGATATAAAAAACGAAGATGCTATTCACTCAGGTTTTATTGATAAAACGAGAGCTGATTTTGAACTCATCACTCAAAAAATTATCCAAGATAAATTATATAGAAAACAAAATCTTAGTTTGCGAGATGTCGCAGATTTGACAGGATTGAAAGAAAAATACATCTCCAAATTGATAAAAATACATACCCAATCCACTTTTTATCATTTTATCAATGGCTTTCGGATTGAAGAATTCAAAAAAAGTATTAATTCTCCTAAATTTAAACAATTAACCATATTGGCAATGTCGCAAGAGGTTGGTTTTTCCTCAAAATCAACTTTTTACACTGCTTTCAAAAATGTTACGGGTATGACACCTAAACAGTACGAATCAATGCTAAAAAAGTCCGATTAACGGCAAACGAACTTATCTGCCTGGTTTTTTAGTGTTAGAATACTTTAAATTTCATCTCTTTGTACAAAGACAATACGAGGTTGTCTTAGTGTTAATTTAAAAACAGATGAATTATGAAAAAATTGAGTATTCTAATCAGTATGTTTGCGTTTTTATTTTTAAGTTCTCGTCGCAAAGATGAAACGGGAAATATTACTTCAGAAAACAATCCAGCCTTAACAGCAAAAATCACACTTATTCGTGATGCGTTTACAGCAAAGTTAAATTCATTGGGATTTCAAACCCCAAACACACCGAAGATTATTATCAAAAATACTCCTGCCATTATTTCTTATGGTCCAGAAGGATTAACGATTCCTAATTGGGAAACCTTAGGAACAGAAGAAAAAAACACTTTTAATTCTTGGGCAAGTCAGACAGATAAAGGGTTTACGGGAGAGGCATTTTTCAAAAAGTCATTTAATTGGTTTTTTGTCGTACACGAGTTGGGACATTATGTTCAAAATCTGAAAGGAACCGAAAATGGACCTTCGCAATATCAAACAGAACTAACGGCTAATAAAATCGCCATTGCTTATTGGAAAGAACAAGATTTGGACGGTTTAAATGCGTATATGGATTGGGTGAATGCTATTTTAAATGTAATACCACAACCCAACGGAACATCCCAAGAATATTATAATGCCCATTATATTGCTGAAACAGCGAATATTAATTTCAATGGATATTTTCAGTTCTATTTTGTGCAACAAGCCTATTTAGATATTGAAACTTTGAAACTTTCAGATTTTCTTCAACCTTAACAAATCATACTTTTAATTAAATTATTAACAATCAAATAAATAACAAAATGAAAAACAGAATTTTATCGCTCGGCATTATCGCCTTGAGCATTTTCACAACACTTACCGCTTGTAGAAAAGATGATGGTATCACAACAGGAACTACAACGGGAACAACGACAGATACTACCACAGGAACAACAACAGGTGCAGATCCGAATTTTAGCATTGTAGCCAACAATGATCCTGGTTTTTCATCATTCACAAAAAAAGTGGTTGTCTTCGGTATTGATATCTATGCCGCATCGGGTGTAGAAGATGCAAAGTTGCTTCACGCTGCCAATGTAATGGCTCAATATTTAGATAATAATGAAGACGGAACGATAGACAATCAATTGGTACTAGATAAAATGATTGAAAATAAAGCGTTTTTAATGATTTGGAAAAACCAAAGTGATATGAATATCAACCCACCAAGTGGAAGAGTAGGGCAAGATTTAGGAAACGATGAAACCAATCCATCTTTTGTAGCCAATGGATTAACAGGACAGTTTGATGCATCATTAGAAGAGGTTTTACACTTGGTTAATAATGCAGGACATTCTTACGCTTATCCAACTGTATTTGGACAAAACGAAGGTTCACAGGTAGCCAATGCAATGGACATCGCGAGAGGTGGGAAGTTTTTAACCATTCCTTCTTCTTATCCTGCAAATGCTTGGTACACTTATAGCGACCAAACTTGTGCTTATGGAGATTGTCAAATCATTGAATATATGTATTGGTCATTAACATCAATACTTGGAGCACAAACAAATCGCTTGTCAGAAATTCAAAATGAATGGAAATTGAACACCAAAACAAAAGTTCAAAATACAGACCCTACCATTTATGCTATAATGACAAATCCAACTTACAAGATGCCAACCGTTTTACCAGACGGAACTTATAAGCATTAATGTCTCTATAGTTTAAATTTCAGTACTATACTCACCTTAAACCTTATTTTAATTGGAAGATTGAAATAAGGTTTCTGGGTTAAGTAACTGAATTATTACAACTTACATCCTATTAACATTGGCATTTTATATTCCCAATGTTAAATCGTTTTTTACCTTATGATACATTAAGGTTGCTTTGATGCATTTTTTTAGTTCAATGACAGGAATTTCTTGGTCGAGTTGAAAAATGATGGCTCTGTTCTTTTCATATTCAAATAAATCTCCGAACACCAATTTAAAAGTTTCCACCAACCTACTTGTACATTTAAAATACATTTGATATTGATTTGGGTTCTTTTTTTTCCAATCCATTCGCAAGGTACTTCCTGTTTTGGTTAAGAAACTCGGCTCTCCCCATTTTAAAGTTTCTTCCAAATCTGTAATCTCTGGAATTTCTTCGGCGGTTTCAATAACCAGTTCTCTTAAATCTTTCAATTTATCTCGTACAAAATCGGGATAAGTTTCCAATTTTGCCTCAAATTCAGGATTTGTTGTTATTTTCAATTTGCTCATTTTTTTTCATTTAACAGCAACCAAAATTTCTACTTCTGCATCTGTCGGATTTTGTGCTTTTTCGCCGTATATTTCAAAATCTGTTGTATATAATCTATCTAAATCAGCGTTCCAAATTTTAGACCATTCTTCATAAACTGCACCTTTGGTTAAATCACCTTTGGCTATAAATTTTGTATAATTACCACCTTCAATAGTTTTTGCCACCATTCCGTTAGGAATAATAGCTGTATTTTCAACTTTGCAACCTAAAATGGTAGTATAAGGTTGGGTATAATCGCCTTCATATTCGGTATAAATAGCATAAATGGTATTATCTATTTTATTGGGAATTTTGTCTAAAATACCTTCTGACATCAATTTATTCCATAATGTTTCTATATCTTTGGCTGATTGCCCGTTCTCGTTAGTCGTTCTTACTGCAATACCAATTACGGCAAATGCTTCAATGTTTGTTTTGTCCATTTTTAACTCATTTTTTAATTATTGATATTGCAAAGATAGACCCTGCTTATGACAAAGGTATGTCAGGGGTGG
>PDSY01000010.1 GCA_002747105.1 Flavobacteriales bacterium
CCATTTTTCGTTAGACATTTTTGGTATTCCGTAAATTAAATCAATAGTAATATTATCAAAATATTTAGTAGCAATTTCTAAACATTTTTTTGCTTCTTCCGAATTGTGAGCCCTATTCATCAGTTGCAAATCATCCTCAAAAAAGGACTGAATACCAATGCTTAACCGATTGATTTTAGCATTATAAAGTTCAATTATTTTTTCTTCAGATAAATCATCGGGGTTTGCTTCAAGCGTTATTTCGGGATTTTTTACGATATTAAAATTGTCATAAATAGTTTTTAAAATTTGTGAAATTTCATCAATATTTAAAATAGAAGGTGTTCCTCCTCCAAAATAAATGGTTTCAATAATTTCGTTTTTTAGTTCATTTTTTCGCAGTTTTATTTCAGAAATTAAAGCAGAAATAAGTTCATTTTTCCATTTTAAAGAAGTAGAAAAATGAAAATCGCAATACGAACATTTTCTTTTGCAAAACGGAATATGTATGTATATTCCTCCCATTATTTTTTATTTATTTTCTTCGGATTTTGTTTTACAAAACTCGCCCAACCTGAATAATTTTTTCCTCCGATTTGTTTTCTTGAATTATAAAAATGACAAACTGCGGCAGCGAGTCCATCTGTGGCATCAAGGTTTTTGGGTAATTCTTTTAAATTTAATAAAGATTTCAGCATTAAAGCAACTTGCTCTTTACTGGCTGTCCCATTTCCTGTGATAGCCATTTTTATTTTTTTCGGAGCGTATTCCGTAACAGGAATTTGACGAGATAATCCTGCTGCCATTGCCACACCTTGTGCTCTACCAAGTTTTAACATTGATTGTACATTCTTGCCAAAAAATGGTGCTTCTAACGCAATTTCGTCAGGGTGGTAGGTATCAATAAGTTCAATAGTTCGTTCAAAAATCAACTTTAATTTTAGGTAATGGTCGTTATATTTGTTTAAAAGAAGTTCGTTCATTTGGACAAACTCCATTTTTTTACCAACAACTTTTATAATCCCAAACCCCATTATCGTTGTACCGGGGTCAATGCCTAAAATGATTTTCTCTGTTTTCAAAAACTACTTTTTTGCAAAGGTAGGGATATTTTATTTTTTAGATAACTAAATATTTGATTGTAATTTGATTGTTTTTAAATAAATTTTAATTTTATTTAAAGTAAATAAGAATAGTTGAAAAATAATACCTACATTTGCACCCATTTTATAAGAATGATAAATGAATAGAAATATCTTTTATAGTGTATTTTTATTATTTCCGATAATGGCTTTCTCACAAGTTAAAATTAAATTTGTGATAGAGGATATTTATAAAAATCCGATTGAAGATGCCTATATTTTAACCAATCAAAAAGGAGTATCAACTAATGAAAAAGGGATTGCAGAATTTTTAATAAAAGAAGGGAAATACAAAATAGAAATAAAGCATATTGTCTATAAAACTTATGAAAAAGAGTTTGTATTTTTAGAAAATAAAACCTACAAAATAATACTTCAAGAAAATGCAGAGGCATTACAAGAAGTCGTTATCACAGCCAAAGAAAAAGAAGGAATTACAGCAACTTCTGTGATTGATAAAAAAGCAATGACGCATTTACAACCTTCAAGTTTTAGTGATTTGGTAAGCCTTTTACCCGGCGAAACAACGCAACAGCCTTTATTAAATTATTCAAATCATTTGAAATTGAGAGAGGTTGGTGTGCGAAGTCAAGATTACGAAAGTTCATCGCTTGGTGTGGCTTTTAATGTTGATGGAGTTCCGATAAATACAAATGCTAATTTACAAGAAACCGTTGGTTTAGATTTTCATATAAATTCGCCGAGTTATGGCGGTGTAGATACGAAACGAAACACCGTAAGAAGTGGTGTTGATATGCGTTCTATTTCTACGGACGGAAATCACTTTCAATATCTTTGGCATCACACAATTTTTCATCAATTCTAACATTTTGAAGTGTTGCCCATTGTGTTTGAATAGGAATACGACTTTTAATTGCCTTATCCAATAGTTCTTCAAATTCATCTACTGTCTTACCCATTGCGTCCTATTTGTATGTTTTGTCTATATTCTGAACATCTTATAAATTTTTGCACTCTATCTACATAATGCGTTCCTTTACGTTCAGGGTACAGACTTGAACCTAATTTTATTTTTTGTCCGTGTCTTAAATTGGTATTCCGTAAATTTCAAAACTACCCTCATAACCCTCTTTTTTATGTAAATCATACAAACGTTTTACTTCGTCTTGCATCTGACTTTTACTCATATCTAATTTGATATTGAGCGTTGTTTTTGCGTTATCATCGCCAAACTCTACTACATCCTTTTTACCGATACCTTTAATTGCCGATGCTTTAATTTTTATCGTTCTATCTTCCTTACTCAAATATTTTAAATTGTTGCTTACACAATTTTTTTCTAAATCAAAGTAGAAAGGCTTGGTATTATCATTTACTTCTGAATATGGCTTTGCTATGGTTAGTTTAATTTGGTTGTCGCCCTGCGACTTTCTGATAAAACTATACAAACTCCAATCTTTTTGTAATTTATCTAATACAGCTCCTAAATTGGTATTCACAAACCGAATTGACCCCAATTCAATATTAGCATCACAATCAACCTCAATTCCTTTTATATATTTATTTAAAAACTCTTTTAAAGAACCCTTGCGAGATGAATAATGCACAGGTATTTTTTTAAGCCTAAACATTTCATCTTCTAATTCTATAACGATTGGGAAATTTGCCGAAACTTTACTGATATAACCCTCAAACTCCGTTACTAAATTTCCGTTGTACCCCATTTTCAAAGAACACTTATCACCAACCTTAAATAACTCACTAACTTTGTTTTTATCAAAGTCTTTTACATTTCTTGGTAATGTTATTTTTGCTCTATCAGTTAGCATTTTCCAACTGCTTTCAATTTCAACTTCTGAAACTTTATATACATTGAAAGATTTACCCTTTTGTGGTTCAAACAATAATTCTGTACATAGTGCTACTGTCATCTGTATATAATTTCAAAAGGTTCATCACTCACACAATTCAGTTCAATAGGGATTACCTTTGGCATACCCTCTAAACTTTGAATATCAATACTTTCAATTACAATATTGAAAATGTCTTTTTTGGTAAATAAATCACCAACAACAGGAATAGACTCTACAACATTTGCCCACTCTATTATTCGTCTTTCATATTCACGCTCAGAAAGTTCGTCAGCAATACAAAGCGTTCTAATTCGTATGCTCCAATCGTCTAAACCGTATATTTCCTTAACTGTTCCACTACCTCCGATAACATTGGTTTTTGTTATATTTTTGGCTCTTGAAAAATCAACCATTGTGGCAGGTGGAAACCAAAAATCTGATACATTTCGCTTTTCTATTTGACTATTTTTATTGTAAAATTGATAGTTACCACTTTCAAACTTTACAGGAAAAACAATCGGTGTTCCCATTTTACTCAATCGTTCAGCTTCGTTAGCCTCTACTTTTTTAACATCAACTTGGTAATTAATAGCCGTATCGTTCCTTTTTCGCTCCGTTTTTACTTGATACGGGGGTTGCAGACCAAAAGCCATTTGAAAAAGTGCTGGTATGTTATAAATACTATTCATTGATTTTATTTAATTGTAAAGCCTTTTTGATTTTTTCATAATTTTTACCATCTCTTTCCAATTGAATTTTTAAATTCTTTTCTAATTCAACCGATACACCTTTGCCTTTAATATATTTGTACATATTCATACCACATAATGGGTCTGATTTCAATTCGCCTTGATTAAGTTGTAAAATGATACCAACTTCTTGCAATTCACTTTCGCCAATAACAAAGTCTCCTCCGATAATTTCTAAGTCATTTACATTATTTAGTTTTATATCTTTCATCTTTTCAAACTTTATTACAAACTAACCACAGCGTCTCTTAATCTATCATTAATCTTTGCTACGATATTATTAGCCACAACTTCTTTACTTCCTATATTTCTGTCAATGTTAAAGTAATTTTTCATTTCTACCTTAAAATTGATTGTTTTATGTCCGCTATTATTAGAACTCCCTCCAACACTTGTAACTTTTGTGTTTTTTGTAGATTTATTTTCATCTTTTGTTTTATCGCCTAATATGGTTTTTGGCGAAAAACTCTTTGTATTTTCTTCTACTGATGTTTTAACTTCTGAACTTTCAACTTTTGATTTTGCGTGTTCTTCTGGTGTTATCAGTTCCATTTTTGCTCTAAATTCTTCTAATGAATTTTGAGCTTTTTTTGCCCAATCCCAGCCCGTGAGTTTTGCAACCCAACCTAAAATACGTTGTAAAGGGTGCATTAAAACATCAAGCAAAACAACTCCAATTCGTTTAAGTCCTCCAATAATACCGTCCGATTTAAAGGCATTTACAATACTATCCCAATGCCTTTTAACCATCATTACAGCACTTACAACCATTCCAATAGGGCCGAGTAATAAAAGCATAGAAGAACCCCAACTATCAAACTTATTAATAGCAACAACGACTAATGCTATTAGTGCTACTATGGCGGCAATAACTAATCCAATTGGATTGGCACTCATTGCGGCATTCCAAGCCCATTGTGTGGCTGTGGCAATTTTTGTCCAAAACACAGATAATTTTTTCCACATCACTGTTTCTTTTAACCATTTACCCGTACTTCTAAATACAGGGGCTAACCCAGAATATGCGGCACCCATATCACCAGCAACAGAAATTACATCACCGCCAACATTACCAACAACCCCTAAAACTTTTGTAATACCAAATCCTGCAATTTTCAAATCTTCAAACCACGCTTTTGCTCGTTTCATTTTTTCGCCCCAACCACTCATTACAATTTCTGCCTGCTCGTAAGCAACATTAGTTCCTGTAATCTTTTCAGTCAGTTGTGCTTGTGCATCTGCTGTATTAATTAACCCTTGTGCGGCTTGTATGTTTTCAGCTCCAAATACTGCCGCTAACGCATCGGTATTTTTCCCAATCTTTTGTAACTCCTTTAATCGTTCAGCAAACGGGACAGAAGCGTCAGACACCTTTTGCATATTCACACCGTAACTATCTAAAATACTTACTGCTTTTTTTGACAATGCACTTTCGTTGCGTGATTTGTTGAACACGCGTCCTTGGATGCACAATGGATTTTTTGATAATTTAACTGGAATTGTCAATATGTATAATAGTGGTATGCAAGTTGTAAATCCCTCGCCAGAGGAAAAAGCCAAAGATTCGCTCTATCCCGTAGTTGATAAATTGATGAAACCTTTAAACTTAACAAATCAAGAAATTGAGGATTTAGTTTCTTTTTTAAAGGCTTTAAACGGAACAAGTTATAAGATGTCTATTCCCGAAATTCCGAGAAATAAGTAATTTAGAATAATTATAAATTTTACCTTATGTAAAGTAGGTGTTTTTGGGAAT
>PDSY01000013.1 GCA_002747105.1 Flavobacteriales bacterium
AATTTTGAAATAAATAGTCCATAAAAATATCCGTAGATTTTTTTCTAAAAAAAGATAAAATAATCACTTGATAAAATATTCTATGTCTTTCGTAAAACCGTTACGTCCTATTGTAGTAGTATCAGCAGGATAGTTTTTAAACCTTAACCATTTTTCTTCTTTTCTACCTGTATTAATGTATATAATACCATGCTGTTCATCTTCTTCTATTTCTAATCTTAATGTTATTTTTTTCGGGTTTCTTTTTTCAATAACCTTATTAACACTCTTCGGAATAGTGAGATGGGTGTCATACAATATGTTTGTTTTTTTAGACTTCCAATGCACCATCATATCCGCAGGAAGTTTTGATTTAAAAAAAGTATCAAATGGGTACAAATAATAAACTGATCCATCTAAAGAACTATAATCAAGACTTTGACATTCATACTGAGGATTCGTTCTTTCAACATCCATAACAAGAATATTATATTCTTTTTCGTTTTGTGCCCAAGCTTCATAAGGTATACCATGTAATTGCCAATAAGTATACGCATCTCCCCATGTCTCATAATCTTTTGTTCTTAAACCAATCCCTACACTTTCATCAATATGACCATCTAATTTTGCTTTTGCTAATTCTAAATTAATATAATTATCTACATTTTCGTCATAAACAGAAAACCAAACACGAATCCAGCCTCCTGGAGCCATTCCTACAACTAATCGAACAGATTCATCAGAATATTTTTTAAATAACTTTTTTAATTTTTCTTGTGGCAAAGGTATCTTTCCTTCAAAGTTTAACCTATCTACTACACTATAATAATCGATATAAACTTCCTTGGGTATTGCTTTATATTTATTGGCTGATACAATAGCTCCATAAGTATTACCCCAGCCCCAGCAATTAGAAAAACCAGCACCACTACCATAACCCGCATTTCCAAAATTCACATCACCAGCTATGGGATAATATATAGCGCCTGATATTCCTGGTTCCCAATCATATTTTTTTTCTTGACAAGAAAAAATCAAACAATTACTTAGTATCATCAGTATCCAAAGTCGATATGTAAACAGCTTTTTCATAAATGAGAAATTATGGGTTGTCAAAATTATGATTTTTTTATTAGATAAACGCCAATTCTTATAGTAAGTCATTAAAAATCTTTGATAAAATCATCGCCCAATGATTACTAACAAAAATCAATCTTTTTTTTCATTACCAATTTCATAAAAAAGCTTAAATTTGCCCAAACTAAAATTTAAATTCAAAAAAATAAATAATGTTACAAAATTTTTTAGGAAACAGTCCGAAATGGTTTAAAGGGACGATTGTCGGTATTTTAATCATCAATACCCTTTTATTTTTTGGGCTTCCAATGATAATGGATCATCATAAAGCACTCCAAGTACTTTCGTGGTTATTCATTGGTGAGTTTATTTTCACTTTGGCAATGGCTTTGAAATGTTACCCTCTACAAAGTGGTGGTTTATTAGCCATTCAGATTTTAGTATTTGGACTGACAAGTCCAGACAACGCCTACCACGAAGTAAGTAATAATTTAGAAGTCATCTTGCTGTTAATCTTTATGGTGGCAGGAATTTACTTTATGAAACCTTTATTAATGTATATTTTCAGTAAGGTTTTTGTGAATATTAAATCGAAATTGGTGCTTTCTTTCTCCATTACTTTAATTGCTGCCATTTTATCGGCGTTTTTAGATGCATTGACAGTAACGGCTGTACTAATCAGTGTTTTTGTAGGTTTCTATGGAATTTATCATAAAATTGTATCTAACCCAAATACAGATATTAATCAAGATGGAATGCCAGACTCAACAGAATTAAAAGAAAACCTAAAACAATTCAGAGGGTTTTTAAGAAGTTTAATGATGCACGGCGTAGTAGGAACGGCATTAGGTGGTGTTTCTACCTTAGTGGGAGAACCTCAAAATTTATTAATCGGTGAGAAAATGGACGAAGATTTTGTGAGTTTCTTCTTACATATGGCTCCTGTGAGTATGCCTGTTTTAGTCTGTGGATTGGCTACAACATTAATTTTAGAGAAATTAAAAATCTTTGGATACGGTACGAGATTACCAAAACACGTGAGAGAAATTTTGGAACTTTATACGATAGATCAAAGTGAAAAAATGACCAAAAAGGAAAAAAACAATTTAATGATTCAAGGGATTGCCGCTATTTTATTAGTAGCATCTTTGGCATTACACTTGGCACCCGTTGGATTTATTGGTTTAGCGATTATCATTATACAAACATCCTTTATGGGAATTACGCACGAACACGCATTAGGAAAAGCTTTTGAAGAATCCTTGCCATTTACAGCTTTATTGGTGGTATTTTTCGTAGTGGTATCAATGATTCATGACCAACATTTATTCCAACCTATTATCGAATGGGCGTTATCTCAACCGATAGAACAGCAACCAGCGATTTTCTATGTTGCCAATGGAGCTTTATCTGCCATTAGTGATAATGTATTCGTAGCGACAGTTTATATTAATGAGGTTTTTGCAAGTTTTAGCAACGGAGATATTACACAAGAACACCTTAACAAATTAGCCGTAGCCATCAATACAGGAACTAACCTTCCGAGTGTAGCAACACCTAACGGACAAGCAGCATTTTTGTTCTTGCTGACTTCCTCTCTTGCTCCGCTTATTAAATTATCTTACGGTAAAATGATTAAAATGGCATTACCTTACACCATTGTTTTAGGTGGTGTTGGTTTACTTTGCGTATATTTATTTATCTAATAAATACGAGATAAACTTCACTTATAAAAAAACACTCCATAAACTTTACGCTTATGGAGTGTTTTTTATTCTATGACTAATGGTATCAATCCACCACTTCTATAATCGGTTGCCCAACCGTTCCGCTTGGGTTTTCAATTTGTAAAAGCTGAGCCAAAGTTGGTGCTATATCGGTAATATAATGAGCCTTGCTACTTTCTCCCTGCTGAATACCCGTTCCCATAAAAATCAATGGAATATGAGCATCATAAGAATTCCAAACGCTATGTGTTGTCCCTTTTTTAGCGTAACTCGGTAGCATTCCGTCCTTAGCAATCACCTGAATATCTCCACTTCTCTTCCAGTTATACCCATTGATGATTTTAGTTTTGATAGGTTCAGGAATAGAGCTTTCGCTTACCTTTTGTAAATCTACGGCGTATAAAATCGTGTCCCAATCTTTCAAGAAATCAATAATAAAAGTTTTTACTTCATTCATATCCAAACCTCGCTGAGTAATCGTCTTTTTATTCAAATAAACTTGGTAATTCATTACCCCTGCTATCAAGTCATCAGTACCAAATTTTGTACGAAGTGCTGTTTTCAATTCATCTTTTAAATCTTTATCAAAAAAACCTGTCGGCATCTGATGCTCTTTCATATAACCCACAGCGTGAGCTGCTCCGTGGTCGGCAGTTACAAAAACCAAATAATTTCCCTTCCCTACTTTTTTATCCAAACTTTTGAAAAAAGAAGCTAAATCTCTATCCAATCGAAGGTAAGTATCTTCCACCTCAATAGAATTAACGCCTGTTAAATGCCCAACATAATCAGTGGAAGCCAAATTAATCGCTAAAAAATCAGTGATTTCATCTTGTCCCATTTGATAAGCGTCCACAACAGTATCTGCCAATTCTAAAGTCAGTGTATTTCCGAAAGGTGTTTGCTTGATAATCTTCTTCTTTTTAGCATAATCTTCCGCTAAATGAGTATAAGGAAAAGTAGGCGTTTTGGCACTTCCTAAAAGTCCTTCCCAAGGTTGATTATCCGCTGTACTCTCCGTATATTCTTCGATAGGCAATAATGTACTCCAACCGTTTTTCACTAATTTTGCTCCTCTTTTTTGGGCATTAAAAGTATTTAACCACTTTGGTAATTTGTCCATATAATAAGAACTGGTAACGAAATTTCCTGTTTTACCATCAAACCAAAAAGCTCCCGTTGGGTGGTGCCCTGCTGGTAAAATAGAAGCCCTATCTTTTAAAGAAACGCCCACCACTTTTGATTGAAAATTAGTCGCCATACCCAATTGGTCGGTAATTGTTGTACTCCACAAGTTTCTTGGAGAGTGAGCACCTACTCTTTCGGAAGAGCTTCCTATTCCCTTTACCGATGTATCGGTGGTGCAATAAACCCCTTTACCTGTTTTAGGGTCCAACCAATTGTTCCCTGCAATACCGTGAATAGAAGGAACAGAGCCTGTATACACCGAAGTATGTCCCAATGCTGTAACACTCGGCACATAATTTATCATTACATTATTCAATGAAAAACCTTGATTCAATAATCTTTTGAAACCACCTTTTTGAAACTTATTCTCAAAGCGATGAAGATAATCCCATCTCATTTGGTCAATCACTAAACCTACTACCAATTTAGGTTTCTCCTGAGCTTTTACCTGAAAAAGGGAACTCAAAACAATCGCTGAAAATCCTATTTTTTTTAACATAATTTTGCTGTATTTTATAAGTACAAAGATAGAATCTTTTTGGTTAAAAAAATAAATAAACTTAAATGTTTCTTTGATAATAAGCAACTCCTTTTATGATGTATGAAATTCTGTACCTCAACTACATAAAATCATTGGCATTTCACACAAATAAAAACAGCCAAAAGCATTGGTACTTTTGGCTGTTTATTACTGAAAATAAGCGTTTATTATTTCGCTTTTGCTAATTTTAATCTCCTTCTTTTAATCTTCCATTTAGAAACCAAATAGAACATCACAGGAACGATAATTAGGGTTAAGAAAGTAGCGAAGGTCAGTCCGAAAATAATCGTCCAAGCCAAAGGTCCCCAAAATGCCACATTATCTCCACCTAATGAAAAATGAGGATTAAGGGTCGTTAACAAGGAAACAATATCAAAATTGAAACCTATCGCCAAAGGAATTAATCCTAAAACTGCCGTAAATGCCGTCAATAAAACAGGTCTTAATCTTTCCTTACCTGATTCGATAATGATTTCTGTCACTTCTTCCAATGATAAATCATCGTGAGATTCTACTTCTTTTTTAGCAGTCAATTCGTCTAATTTTAATACGAAAAAGTCCATTAATACAATTCCGTTTTTCACCACTACCCCTGCCAAAGAAATAATTCCCATCATGGTCATTAAAATCACGAAATCCATTCCCGTAATCGACAAGCCTAAAAATACACCTGCGAAACTCAACAAAACAGTCATCATAATAATTAATGTTTTGGATAAAGAGTTAAACTGATACACAATAATCGCCGTTACCATTGCCATTGCTAAGAATAAAGCGAATAACAAAAATTGCATATTCTTCCCTTGCTCCTCTTGCTCTCCTCCGAAATAATAAGTTACCCCTTCTGGTGCTTGATATCTCTCCAAGGCTGTTTTCACTTTTTGAGCTACTTCATTAGAATTAAATCCTTCTTCTTTCAAGACATTAGAATAAATCATAATGGTACGCGTATTATTCTTTCTTTTAATCTTGTTAAAAGTTTTCGTCTCTCTAAATTGAGCGAAAGTAGAAATAGGCACTTGAACTGTTCCCCTTGGACTGGCTAAGGTAATAGGCTGATTGAACAATAAACTCGCATTTTTTCTTTGATCATCTTGTAAACGAATGGCAATATCGTAATCGTTTTTACCATCTTTAAAGGTAGAAATCTCCTGACCAAACAACGCTCTACGCAAGGTAATCCCTGCATAACCTGTAGAAACACCCATATTTCCTGCTGTTTCTTTATCAATATCAATAACAAGTTCTGGACTTTCTTTATTAATATCCGTTTTTAATTTTTCAATTCCTTCAATACCCTGATTATTAATAAATGAAATCATCTTGTTCGCTTCATTTAATAATTCATCATAATCATCACCTTTCAATTCAATCGAAATAGGATAACCCACAGGAGGACCATCTTGATTTTTCTCTACCGTAACGGTAAATCCTGCAATATCAGGCAATGCTTTTCTAATGTCTTCCATTACATTTTTGGTACTCACTCCTCTTCTATCAGCATATTCCACATAAGTAATGGTTATTTTAGATTTAAAAGGCGTTTCTGCCTGAGAACCCATATCCACTTGCGGATTGGCAGAACCTTTTCCCACTTGGGTAACCACAGATTGCACCATAAAGTTCTCGCCACTTTCTTTATCCTCGTATTTTTTAAGTACATTCAAAACTTTGGCTTCCACTTGCAATGTAGCCTGATTGGTTTTGGCAATATCCGTTCCTTGCGGATATTCCATATAAATAATGGTTTGCCTTGGCTCTGTTTCTGGAAAGAAAAGTTTTTTTGAACGCCCAATTTTCATCATTCCAAAATAAAGAAGAAAAGAAAAAATTAAAACTCCTATCACTCCGCAAAAAGCAATGATTGGGTTTTTACCTTGTAGAATATTTCGTAAAACCCCTTGATACCAATTCGTCAATTTTGGGAAAAATGTATTTTGAAAATGGTCAATTTGGCGATAGAAAAATAATTTATAAGACCAAATGGCAATAATTGCAATCACCGATAAAGTGGTAATCGCCATAAAGAATGATAATCCTGTATAAAGTCTTAATCCACCGAAAACAACTGCCAAAATAATGAAAATCAAGGTATATCTTTTGGCTTGTTGGTGGGTTAAATTTTTATTTTCTAAAGACATTGCACCTCCTGTCATTGAGGCATTGATAATCAATGCTACAAAAAGCGATGCCAAAAGCGTAATGGAAATTGTAATAGGGAAAAACTTCATAAAGTTCCCCATCATCCCTGGCCAAAGTAACATCGGTAAAAAGGCGAAAATCGTTGTTAAAGTCGAAGTAATTACAGGAACGGCAATTTCTCCAATTCCATATTTAGAGGCTATTTTTCTATTCAGCCCTTTCTCCATATTGGCATAGACATTGTCCACCACCACAATTCCATCATCTACCAGCATTCCTAATCCCATTACCATTGCAAAAAGCACCATGGTATTCAGTGTAATTCCCATTGCGTGTAATACAGCAAAGGCAATCAGCATTGATAAAGGAATAGCCGTTCCTACGAATAAAGAATTTTTCATTCCCATAGAGAAACTTAAAACTCCCATTACCAATAAAATTCCCATTAAAATATGGTTTGCCAATTCATTGACCTGATGTTCCACTTGGGTAGATTGGTCGGAAGATAAAATCACTTCTACATCTTTTGGCAAATAGGTTTTTTGTGCTTTTTCGATGACTTTTTTCGCCTCTTCTACGGTGGAAATCATATTCGTACTACTTCGTTTTTGAATATTCAGCATAATCACATCATCGCCTGACTCACGAGCGAAAGTAGTTTTTTCTTTTTCCTTAAACTCCACTTTGGCGATATCTTCTATCCTGATCCCCGGTCTAATGACAAACTTTTTTAAATCATTTGGACTTTTAATCTCTCCTTTGATACGGACATTGGTACGATTACCATTATTCACTAAATTACCACCTGTAATGGTCATATTTTCGTTTTTCACGGCACGGATAATTTGGTCAAAACTCACGCCCACCGCATTCATTTTGAATAAATCTACCGCAATTTCTACTTCACTATTATCCAAGCCCGAAATCGGTGCTTTTTTAATAGAAGAAACCCTTTCTAAATCTTCTTGTAAATCTTCTGCATATTGTTTGAGGGTAAAAGGCGTATAATTTCCTCTCAAACTGATATTTAAAATAGGAATTTCTTCCGAAAGATTTAGGTCAAAAACATTGGGAGCCACCTTTGAACCAGAGTCCATTTTTGGCCAATCTCTCCTTGATTTTACTTCATCTACCTTGTCCTTTACCTTTTGTTTGGCTTCGGAAACACTGAGTTTATCATTAAATTCGACTACAATCAAGGAATAATCCTGAAAAGAACTCGACTTAATTTTATCCACATTGGAAATACCTTTTATCTTGTCTTCCAACTCTTCGGTAATCAATTTTTCTACATCTTCGGCAGAGTTTCCCGGGAAAATAGACGAAATATAAATATTATTCTGAATAATCTCGGGAAAACTCTCTTTCGGCATCGAGAGATAGGAATAAATCCCCAAAGCCACGATAATGAAAGTCAGTACCGAAACCGTTGTTTTGTTATCCACTGCCCAACTGGACAAGAAGAATTGTTTTTTATGTTGATTCATTTTATTTTAATTTTTAATTAAAAGATTGAATGATTAAAAAATTATCTAATTTCCAACCTCTAATATCTAATTTCTAACTAATCAGTCTATTTTCACTTTTTGTCCGTTCACTAGGCTTTTTGAACCATCAGTAATAATGAAATCTCCTGATTGTAAACCTGTTGAAATCTCTACTGTATTGGCAGATTTCTCTCCAATTCCGACAAATACTTTCTTCGCTACGGCTTTTTTGCCATTGATGTTTTCGGCTACAAAAACATAATTTTTATGTTCAGCATCTTCATATACATACTGATTTTCCACCTGAATAGCGGATGGATTTACATAATCCTGAATTTCTAATTTCGCCAATAAATTAGGCTTTACAATCCCATCTTCGTTACGAATAGGAATCTGAATATTGAAAGTTCTATTTTGAGGATTGATATAATTCCCCACCAATCTCACACTTGTATTAATGGTCTTATTTATCGTAGGTAAAATCACTTTTACAGGTGTTCCTTTTTTGATATTCGCTAAATAAATTTCAGGTACATTGGCTTCGACTTTCATCATTCCCAAAGCAACTAATTTTACGATTCTTGTTCCCGGTCCTACTACCTGACCATTTTGGGTTATAACTTCGTCCACCACTCCACTAAATGGTGCTCTAATGGTTGTTTTCGCTAAACTTGCCTTTACATAATCAACAGATTTTTGCGTTGCTCTTACCTGAGATTCGGTTGCTCTCACTTGCATTTTGCTCGCTTCGTAGGCGGTTTTGGCTTGTAAATATTGGAACTCAGAACCAATTTTTTGTTGCCATAATTTGGCTTGTTTTTGGTAAGTGATTTTGGCTAAGTTTGCTCTTGATTTCACTTGCTCTAACTGAGATTTAACGGCACTTACCTGAATCTGTGCTTGTTTTAATTTATCCTGCAAACCTCCATCATCTATTCTTCCTAAAACTTGCCCTCGGCTTACTCTTTGACCTTCTTTCACAAATAAAGTCAATACTCCATTGAACTGTGGTGTAATGGTTACATCTTCATCGGTTTTCACATTACCTTGTAAATCAATAGTGTGAGCGAAAGAAGATGGCTCTAACTTTTGAATTTTCACAAAACCTTCTTTTAGAGAAGAAACACCTAATTCGTTAAGTTTTTCATTTACTTTGGACAATGATTTTGTTAGGCTATCTATTTTTAATTTTTGATTTTCTTTATAAGCCTTTAAACCTTTAACATCATTGTTTTTGATTAAGGTTTCTAAACTAATATCTTTATTATCGTTTGGTTTTGTTTCTTTTTTGCAAGATGCTAATGATGCCAAAACCAATATTGGAATGAGTATTTTTTTCATAATTTTTTAATTTCTTTTTTTATAATTTTCCTAATGCTTGGTCTAATTTCGTTTTCGCCTGAATTAAACTCAATGCAGAATTATAATATTTTGTTTGTGATTTATAAAGTTGATTTTCAGCTTGTTGAAGCTCAAAGCTCGTTCCTAAACCTTCCTTGAATTTAATCTGTTGTTTATGATAAATACTGGAAGACAACTGGATAAGTTCCTTGGCATTATTAAACGAATTGTATGCATTTTCGTAATCTATTTGGGCAGATTTCAAATCGTTTTGTAATTTCCTTTGGGTATTATCCAAATCCATTTCAGCTTTTTTCACTTCCAATTTGGCCTGTTGGGTTTTATAACTTCTCTGTAATCCACTGAAAATAGGAATGTCCAATTGCAATCCCACCACCGAAGTATTGAACCATTTTTGGTCTTTATCAAAGAAAGAAAATTCGTTGCTATTTCCATTGTAGGAAGTACTTATAAATCCTGTGAGCGATGGTAAAGCCTTCGATTTTTCGAGTTTCAATTTCAGTTTTGATAAACGAAGTACATTTTTCTTTAACTTAAAATCAATATGATTTTGAACATCATTTTTTTCGGTGTCCACCAAGACTTCATTTTTTTGAATTAAACTCTTCAAAGTAGACGTAAGTGTTAAAGTTTCATTTAATGGATAACCAATCACATATTTTAAGGACATTAATAATTTCTCCTTTGTTCTTTTTAAGTTTTCAATATTGGTTATCAATGTTTTATAACTATATTCTAATTGCTCTACATTTTGAAACTCCACCAAACCTAATTCATACGTTTTCTTCATATCATTCAAAGATTTGGCTACCGTTCTGCGGTTCTCTTCCAAAGTTATCAAATTCTCTTCCATTACCAAAACAGCTGTATAAGCCAATAGCACGCCTTGTTTAATTGATAATCTGGTTTTTTGTGCTACCAAATCGGATGTTTCCCGATATGCTTTGGAAGATTCTAAACCTACAATATACGAGCCATTAAAAATCAACTGACGGAGCGAAATACCACCTGTTGCCGTATGTTTTTGACCAAACTGAACAGGTACATAAACTCCTCTTGGACCTCCCATTATCTCGGCAGGTAACAACTGCGTAGGCAACTCTAAAAAGTAATTGTATTTCCCTTGTGCATTAATTTGCGGTAAGCCAATACCAATGGTTTCATTGACTTTATGCTTGGCAATTTGTTGATTAATCTTCGCTTTTTGAATCTCTACATTATGGTCTACTGCATATTGCCACGCATCGTCTATCGAAAGACTTTGCTGGGCAAGAGCAATGGTAGAAAGTATTCCAAAAAACAAAGTGGATACCTTATTTATCATTTAATTAGTTTATTTATAATTTTTTAAAATTTCTTTTCCTTTTTCGGTCGTAATGGCGTGAAGGTAAAACAACATCACCTCATCGCTATAATCCGATTTATTTATTTTATGTGTATCTATAAAAGGGGTACTCTCGTAAGACATTATCAATTGAAAAAATAATTTAGCATACCATTTTTCATCAAAATCTGCCCTAAAAAGCCCCTGCTCCCTTCCTGCTTTAACATTTTGGACTAAAATTTCGTTAATACGCTTCGAAACCCCTAATATATGTTCATTAAAAGTATTCGGATAATATTTAATCAGTTGTCTAATGAAAATAGATTTTTTTTCGTGAGAGGCTTGGGCGATACATTCATCTTTCAACAACAAAGCTTCAATAGCATTAGATGCTTTTTTCCCCATTGCTTTAATACTGGCAATAATCTGGTAAGATTTATAATCTAAAACTTGTTTTAAAAGCCCTTCTTTATTTCCGTATTGTTCATAAAGCGTTTTTTTAGACATGGCAAAAGCCTTGGCAATATCATCCATTGTCAATGCTTTTGCTCCATTTTCAATAAATAATTCCAGTGTTTTCTCTAAAAACTCGTTTTTTTCTTCCATAAATATGAGACAAATTTACAGAAAAAACTTTGAAACAAAAAAAGTTTTTGCGTTTTTAATTAAAAATAATCGTAAAAAAAATTCACTTTTTTTTGCATCGTTTTAAAAATAAAATAATACGAGTTAAAACTCTTGATATTCCTTATTTTTAGTCTATTTTACCTGAAAAAAATCTCATATTCGCCTAATCTTTATCTTTTTTTCGTATTTTTGTACACTTTTTCATATAAATATATTAAAAATGAGAACTAATAAAAAATTAGCCATTGATTTTGATGGTACTATTGTACACGATGCCTATCCAGGTGTAGGAAAAGCAAGAACTTTTGCCTTTGAAACTTTAAAAAAATTACAAAGCGAAGGTTATCGATTAATCCTATGGACTTACAGAAGTGGAAAATATTTAGACGATGCAGTAGAATTTTGTAAAAAAAATGGTTTAGAATTTTATGCCGTTAATTCGAGTTTTGAAGGGGAAGTATTTGATGGAGATACCCAATCTCGAAAAATAGATGCAGATTTATTCATCGATGATAGAAATTTAGGTGGATTTCCAGGTTGGGGAGAAGTCTATAATATTATCACAGAAAAAATTGAATTTAGAATAGAAGGGAAAGAAATCCTGCCTTATTCCAAAATAAAGAAAAAGAAAAAAGGACTTTTTTGGTAAAAAAATAATATACCAATGTAGCATTTCATCAACTCATTAATAGTAAAGCGTTGATTTTCAACATCTACAATTGAATTCTTAAATGACTACATTAAATTGTTAGACTAACAAAATGATAAAACTCAAGACAATAGAAGAACTTCGCTTAATGAAACAATCGGCGAGGTTGGTTTCCAAGACTTTGGGAATGCTTGCGAAAGAAATAAAACCAGGGGTAACGACTAATTATTTAGACAAATTAGGTGGAGAGTTTATCCGTGATCACGGAGCGGAACCTGCATTTTTAGGAATGTATGGCTTCCCCAAAAACCTCTGCATTTCTCCTAACGAGCAAGTTGTACATGGTATTCCAAATGATATTCCGTTGGAAGATGGAGATATTTTATCTGTAGATTGTGGAACTTATATGAACGGATTCTATGGCGACCATGCCTACACTTTTGAAGTAGGAGAAGTAAAACCTGAGGTTAAAAAATTATTGAAAATCACCAAAGAATCACTCTATAAAGGAATCGAGCAATGTATCCGAGGAAAACGAGTGGGTGATATTGCGTATGCTATTCAGAAATATTGCGAAGACGAAGGCTATGGCGTTGTAAGGGAGCTCGTAGGACATGGTTTAGGAAGAAAAATGCACGAAGATCCACAGGTGCCAAATTTTGGAAAAAGAGGAAGTGGAAAAAAATTAAAAGACGGTATTGCCTTGGCGATAGAACCGATGATTAATATGGGAACGGAAAAAGTGAAATTCCATAAAGATGGTTGGACAGTAACCACTCTGGACAACCTACCTTCTGCTCATTTTGAACACGATGTTTGTATCGTTAAAGGAAAACCTGTTTTACTTTCTACTTTCCAATATATTTATGATGCTTTAGGAATAGAAAGCGATGAAGAAAAACCTTTCCAAATAGATTTTTAAATGAAAAAAATCGCTCAATTTCTTTTAAATAAATTACCAAGACCAATGCTCATTCAGTTGAGCATTTTTCTTCGACCTTTGATTTATTTATTTTTTAAAGGAAATCGATTTTTAGACCCTATTGATGGAAAAAAATATCGTTCATTTTTGCCTTATGGCTATGGGAAACAAAGAAAAAACGCCCTTTCTCCAGGTACTTTATCCTTGGAAAGGCATCGCCAAATGTGGTTGTATTTGCAAAGGGAAACCGATTTTTTTAAAACACAACTAAAAGTCTTACACATCGCTCCCGAGCAGTCTTTTATCAATCGGTTTCGAAAGATGAAAAATTTGGATTATATCACTGCCGATTTATACTCTCCTATTGTAGATGTAAAAGCCGATATTTTAGATTTACCTTTTGAAAACGAAAGCTTTGATGTTGTTTTTTGCAATCATGTTTTAGAACATATTGAGGACGACAAAAAAGCGATGAGCGAATTATTCCGAGTGATGAAAAAAGGAGGTTGGGGAATTTTTCAAGTGCCAATAAAAAGTAGTCTATCAACCACTTATGAAGATTTTTCCATTACCGACCCCAAAGAAAGACAAAAGCATTTTGGGCAATATGACCATGTTCGTTGGTACGGAATGGATTATTCCCAACGATTAGAAAGCGTAGGTTTTTCGGTGGAAATGAATTTTTATTCGCAAGAATTCAGCGATGAAGAAATCCAAAAATACGCCTTAATGAAAAATGAAATTTTACCCATCGTAAGGAAACTTTGATAATGTCAAAATGTAGCAATGTAACAATGTAACAATGTAACAATATAGCAATAATTTCAATCAATCATCAAATCATCAATCAACAAATCAATTATACCTCAAAAATGAAAACAATACAGATTAAAGCCAAAGAATTTTTCGAATTATTAAAATTAAAAGACACTTCTATGTGGGACATTTTCGCCCAAATATTAGATGAAAACGAAGAAAAAGAACTTATTTTTTTAGATGAAAATGAGAAAATTTTGTTCAATTATATTTTACCCAAAAACCTCGAAAAACTAAAAGCTGACCAAAAAACTTTCGCCAAAGAATATGCCGAAAAAATAGCGGAAATGAATCAAAGAAAGTAAAATTCTATATCTTTGTGAAATGAATTTAAAGTATATTGTTAGAGAACCCGAAAATATTACGCCTGAAACCACGATTTTATTTATGCTTCACGGTTATGGGAGTGATGAAAAAGATTTATTCGCCTTTACTGAAACTTTACCCAAAGATTGGATAATTGTCAGTTTTAGAGCACCTAGAGACACCCCATTTGGTGGTTTTTCTTGGTATGATATTCAGTTGGACAACCCAGAAAATAGAATTGATATTCCCCAAGCAGTTGAATCTTTAAATGCCATTATTGAGCATATTTTATTCATTTCTAATCGATATGGATTGGTCAATAACGAAACTCACCTTTGTGGTTTTAGTCAGGGTGGAATTCTAAGTTATGCTTTATCTCTAAAAGCCCCAGAATTATTCAATAAAGTGGCTTGTATGAGTTGCTATCCTGAAGAAAAACTGTTGAGAGATATTGTAAAAGACAAGAAAAAATTAGAACATCTACGCTTTTTCATTTCGCACGGTAACGAAGATGCCATTATTCCGTTGGAATGGGGACGAAAAGGTGCCGATTTCCTATACGAATTAAGTTGTTTTTTCACTTTTAGAGAATATATGAATGGACACGGCGTGAATCAAAAAAATTATATGGATTTAATGGATTTTTTTAATAAATAAGGGAATACATCTCACAAAAAAAGGATTGAGTTTTAAAAGAACTCAATCCTTTTTTTTATATTGATAACTAAAAATTATTAATCATATTGATTAGGATGTTCGGCTTTGATTTCATCTACCGTTCCGAGCACTTTATTTTTTAATGTATCTTGGTATTCTTGCAACTTTTTCGCTACTTCCTCATCTGCAGAACCAATAATTTTCGTGGCTAAAATCCCCGCATTGGTGGCTCCATTCAAGGCTACTGTTGCAACAGGAATCCCTGATGGCATTTGTAAAATAGACAACACAGAATCCCAACCATCAATAGAATTACTCGATAAAATAGGAACACCTATCACGGGCAATGTGGTACAACTCGCCACCATCCCTGGTAAATGTGCTGCTCCTCCTGCTCCTGCAATAATCACTTTCAGCCCTCTTTCCTTGGCTCTTTTTGCATAATCAAACATACGCTCTGGAGTTCTATGTGCCGAAACGACTGTCAATTCATAAGGGATATTGAGCGATTTTAAAAAATCAACCGCCTGTTGCATTACAGGTAAATCGCTTTTACTTCCCATTATTATTCCTACCATAATTCTGTATTTTTGTGTTTTAATTTGTTTTTACTTTCACTAATGATTTAATGTGAACCAATTGTTTCATCAGCTCTTCCCTATCTTCGGCTAAAACATTGATATGTCCCATTTTTCGACCCGGTTTTGTTATTGTTTTCCCGTACAAATGAACGAAAGTATTGGGCAATTTTAGGACTTCCTCTAATCCATCATAAACCACTTCTCCAGTATAGCCCTCTGCTCCTACCAAATTAAGCATTCCCGAAAAGCCTTTTTCATTGGTATTGGCTAAGGGTAAGTTTTTTAGCACTCGATAAAATTGTTCAAATTGAGAATTGAAATTCCCTTCCTGTGTCTGATGCCCACTATTGTGTAACCTTGGTGCCGTTTCGTTGACCCAAACTTTTCCTTCTTTATCTAAAAATAATTCGATAGCGAAAAGCCCAACCGAATCAATGGCTTTTACAAATTGGTCTACAATAGCATCTATCTGATTCTGAACGGACTGCGAAATATTACTTGGGCAAATATTAAAATCTAATAAATTGAGTTGAGGGTCAGCAACCATTTCGGTTACAGGAAATTGTTTCACTTCGCCGTTTTCATTTTTGGCGACAATCACGGACAATTCCTTTTCAATATCCACTAAGTCTTCAATTACGGATGGCTCGTCCCAAATGTTTTGAGCGTCTTCTTCATTTTTAATCACCTGAACGCCCTTTCCATCATAACCTCCTGTATTTAATTTCTGAACAAAAGGATAAGGGAAATTGATTTCTGATTTATTTTGAACCTTTTGGAATTTCGGACTTGGAATATCATGTTGCAGATAAAATTCTTTTTGCAAGATTTTCTGCTGAATCACTTCAATAATGTGAGGACTAGGAATAACTTTAACACCTTGTTTTTCAAGTTCATAAAGTGCCTTCACATCAATATGTTCTATTTCGATAGACACCACATCTTTGCCTTTCCCAAAATCTAACACCGACTGATAATCATTAAAATCACCTTTGGTAAAATGAGCGATATTCGCACACGAACATTCTTCGTTGGGGTCTAAGACAAAGAAGTCATCATCGTACTTCAGAGCCTCCTGAATGAGCATTCTCCCTAATTGTCCTCCTCCTAAAATTCCTATTTTCATTGATTTGCTTTTAGGTTTTATTAATATAAATTTCAGACCACGAAAATACAAATTATTTTAGGCTTAGTCAATTTTTAGTAATATTTATTTTAGATAAGGATTAGTGTGGTAATTTTTCTCTTAAAAAACCATACACCCAAGTTCCCAAAACAGCACTGAAAAGCGTTACAGCAATTACAAAAACACCTGTTCCTATCTGAGCGAACAAAGGTCCTGGACAAGCTCCTGTCATTGCCCAACCGAAACCAAAAATTAATCCTCCGAAAATTTGTCCTTTATTGAATTTTTTAGGCTGAATGTGGATGGGTTCGCCATTAATACTTTTAATATTAAATTTCTTAATCAACCATACAGAAATAATCCCTACCAAAACGGCACTACCAATCACGCCATACATGTGGAAAGATTGAAATCTGAACATTTCCTGAATTCTGAACCAACTGATAATTTCTGCTTTGACCAAAATAGTCCCAAACAAAATTCCTAATAACAAATATTTTATATAACTGAATATTTTCATTTTCTTTCTTAATTTAAAGGTAAATAATAAATTACATAGCAAGGATAATAGGCAAGATGAAATTCGCCATTATAAAACCACCTATCATAAAACAAATGGTAGCGACCAAAGAAGGGAATTGAAGATTCGACAACCCCATAATAGCATGTCCACTCGTACAACCACCCGCATATCGAGTTCCAAAACCGACCAAAAAGCCACCCACCACCATCAATATAAATCCTCTCGGTGTCAATAGGCTACCCAAGTTCATTAAATCATTAGGAACCAATCGGCTAAAATCGTTGATTCCGTATTGACTTAGTTCGTTTACTAAATCTGGATGAAGTTCGATAGGCTGAGGATTAGACAAAAAATTTGTGGCAAGAAATCCACCCAAGAAGATTCCTAAAACGAAAAATAAATTCCACACTTCTTTTTTCCACTCATAATTAAAAAACGGGATTTTCGCAGGAGCACATATCGCACAAAAATGCCTTAACGAAGAACTAATTCCAAAAGATTTATTTCCTAAAATTAAAAGTAAAGGAACGGTAAGCCCAACTAAAGGTCCCGCTACATACCAAGCCCAAGGTTGTTTTATCAACTCTAACATTTTCTATTATTTTTTCAAGGTGCGAATTTAGTTTTTTTTCCATTAAAAAACGAGAGAACTCGCTTAAAATAATATTAATATTTTTCGGTTAAGTAAAGGTAGGCTTTTAGGTATTTATTGAGTCTTTTCAAATCTTTTTCTGTCAAAAGTCGATTGGCTCTTTTAATGTCCATATTGTCTTTTAAATCATTGATTTTCACAGCAACTGCCAAAGGAGATTGTTCTATTCTTTTGATGAAATCGTCATAAGTTTCGTTAGGGTCTAATTTACTTAAACAACTGATTGCAAACAAAATATATTCAGGGAAGCCTTGCCCTCTTAGATAATCTAAATCATATTTCGGACAATCTTCCACTACATCGTGAAGTATGCCTACGATTTTTTCATCAATCGTTTTACCATCGTTCATCACCCGCATCACATGACCGATATAGGGTGCATTATACTTATCTGTTTGTCCTTTGTGAGCCTTATCTGCAATCTTAATTGCCTTGTGTAGTAATTGATTTTTTGTCATTTTTAAGCTTATAAAAAAGTTCTCCTTTTTCGAGAAGAACTTTAATGGTATATCATTTTTTTTGTGAATTTAAGCTAGGTCTTCCTCAACTGAGGCATTGGGAGCATTTTTAGAAACAGATCTTATTCCATTTTCCATCCCTGATTCTGCTTCGTACATTTGGCTTTTCCCTACTATTTGACCATTCGCAGACTTCAAATTAAAGTAAAACTTACCGTTAGAAGCCGTTAATCTTTCAAATTTTGAAGGATCAGAAGAGTTTTTCTTTACGGACTCTATTCCGTTATCACAAGCCGATCTAGATTTATAACCTTGACTTGCTAAAATCACTTGACCATTTCCAGCTTTCAAGCTAAACTGATAGTCTCCATTTTTTCTTGTTGAAATTACAAATTTTCCCATATTCGTTTATATTTTTAATTCGGTTCGATAAAGTTATTAAAAATAAAACACATTACCAAAATTATACAATATTATTTTTTTTTATTATTCTGCTCTCTTTGTTTTTGAGTCAGCCAATTTTGATATTTTTTGGCATTAGCTTGATGCTCTATCGAACTTTTAGTAAACTTATGGAAACCCCAATTTTCAGGGTCTGCACACATATAAATATAGTCGTTTTCCTCTGCATTCAATACCGCTAAAACAGAATTTTTATCGGTAATGCAAATCGGTGCAGGTGGGATCCCTTTATTGGCATAAGTATTATACGGCGAATTGTATTTTAAATGACGATTAAGCACTCTTTTTATTTGGACATGAAAACCTTTATCTTTCTGAATAGCATAAATAACCGTTGGGTCACTCTGCAATTTCATTCCTTTTTCATAGCGATTCAGGTAAAGTCCTGCAATGGTTTTCATCTCATCTGGCTTACCTCCCGATTCTTTATAAACAATAGATGCCAAAGCATAAATTTGTTCTCTCGTTAATCCCAATTCCTTTTCTTTAGCGATATTCTCTGGCGTCCAAAATTCATTATATTGTTTTTCAAACTTTTGAAAAAACGCTTCTGGTGTTACCGTCCAAAAGAAATTATAAGTATCAATGAAAAAATATTTTTTCAAATCTTCAGCGTCTTGATAACCTTTATTAATGGCAATCTCATGAAGTCCTTTTATGAAAGTTAAAGAATCTATTTCCGTTTTCCTTGCTACTCTACCGATCATTGTATAGACATTGCCAAAAGCTCCGATTCTAAAAGGTAAATCGGTTTGATTTCCTGCTTTTATCATATTTACTAAGTCCGTATTGTTCGTTCCTTTTCGGATTCGATAACGCCCTGCATTGAAAAACCGATTCATATTCTTGGCTTTCGCTACTTCCACAAATGCTTCTTTATCTTTTAAATAAGGGGAAATAGAATCTATAATCGCCTCAAATTTAGATTGGTGAGGAATTAAAATATAACCTTCCTTAGCTACATTATCCGTATAATTTTTTTTATAAAATTGATAACCAAAATACGCCACCACTGCGACGATTATCAACAATAAAAAACCTATGATTTTTTTCATTTTTTTATTCATTTAAAATTTATTCTTCAATATTAAAACTCCCTTCAAAAGACTGAATAGCAGGACCTTCTAACCAAATATTCTCAAAGCCATTTTTGACCTTATCGGCATAAACTTTCAGGTTTCCGCCAAGGGTTTTCACTTCCAATGCCGAAATATCTTCCATGGACATCACACTCAAACATGATGCGGTAACGCCCGTTCCACAGCTATAAGTTTCGTCCTCCACGCCCCTTTCATAAGTCCTCACAAAAATCTGATTTTCAGAAATCCGCTCTACGAAATTAACATTAATTCCTTCCTTTTTAAAGGCATCAGAATATCGGATTGCTTTTCCGTTTAAATAGACTTCAAAGTTTTCGACCTCATCCACAAATCGGACAAAGTGAGGCGAACCCGTATCCAAGACAAAGTCCTTTCCATTTTGCGTAATCTCCTCAACAGGAATCATCTTGAGTTTGACTATTCCGTTTTTAAATTCGGCTTCGTGTATTCCATCAATCGCATTAAAGGCACATTTATCCTTAAAAATTCCTAAAAAATGAGCAAACGCCACCAAACATCGCCCTCCATTTCCACACATGGTACTTTCGTTTCCATCAGAATTGAAATAGGTCATTTTAAAATCTAAATCAGGGTCGTTTTCTAACAGAATTAATCCATCTGCACCTATTCCAAACCTACGATGACAAAGGTGTTCAATGAGTTTAACATCATTTTTCGGGAAAATAAAATCACGATTATCTATCATAATAAAATCGTTTCCCGTACCGTGATATTTGTAAAATTGTATTTTATTTTGTTTCATATTGAATGCTTTTTCGCCATTCTTGATATCCTAAAACAGCCATTATTGTAAATACTAAAAACTGGATAGAAGTAATCCCCAAACCTTTATAAATGTACATTGGAACAGAAATTAAATCTCCGATAATCCAAAAAATCCAATTTTCAATTTTCCTTTTTGCCATCAGCCACATTCCGACCAAAAATATGGAAGTCGTAAAGACATCTACCCAATTTGCCCAATCTAATCCTTTAAAACCTAAAGCTACACCACGCATAGAAAATTGATTATCAAAATAAGGTTTAAAGTAATAAACAAAACTTACTAATAACCAACTCAATACAAACAAAATTCCGCTAATGAACCATTCTTTTGTACTGGTAGAAGATACGCTAATGTGGACTTTATCTTGGGAACTTTTACGCCATAAAATCCAACCATATATACTCATCATGGTGTAATAAATATTAATCATCATATCGCCCAAAAGCCCAAAGACAATCAATAAATAGACATAAATACAAGTCGAAATAATCCCCGTAGGATAAACCCAAATATTTTTCTTAATCGAAAAGAAAACACTCAACAAACCAAAAGAAGTCGCAATAAACTCTAAAACAATCTGATACGTTTCGTAAGTTTCATAAGGTTTTATAAAAAAATCATATAAATTCATTGGGCTGACTCGTGATTTGCCGACAAAGATAGCGAAAAAAGTTTATTGTAATCGGTTTAAATACATCAAGGAATCTTTGGGGAAAACTTCAGGATGAAAAACCTGAATATAATCCTTTAAAACCCAATCTACACGCACAGCTCCACTTTCAAAATAATCATTTGCCTTTCCATTATTTCTTTTATTCATCCCAAAAATTTTTCCATTCTTAAAAACATTCAATTGTTGATAATTAGGATTGAGCATTAGTAAATCTTTTTTCGTCTGATGATTTCCCGCATTTACCCAATATTCAGCGTTTTGAGATTGTACGAAAACCTCTTCAAAACTCATTGGTACAGAGCGTTCTGCGGTATTTGTTTTTAAAATATAATCGGCATTAGCATCTTTTAAAAAATTTGCCAACTGCGTTTTTCCACCAGCCATATACCACTGATTTCCATACATTTCGTTTGTTAAAACCAAAGGTTTTTTCTCAATAGAAGCTGCTTTTTGTCGGTAGGCATTATAATGGTTTTCGATTACTTTATACAAAGAATCCGCTTTTTTTTGTTGCCCTAAAAGTTCCCCAAAAACCTTTATATATTTTGCTTTTTCCAATGGTTTTTGCTCCAAATATTCGTTTAGGAAAATCAGTTCTATCCCTGATTTGGTAAGTACATCGTAGGTGTTCTGAAAATTGGGAATATAATTGGTGAAAATAGCATCAGGCTGAAGGCTTAGAATTTTTTCGACATCGTATTTTTGGTCGTTGCCTACCTTTTGAATTTGTCCGTCATCTATTAATTGATGAATTTTAGGCGAATAAATATATTGAGGACTGCTAACTCCAACAATTGTTTTTTCCATATTCAACGCCGAAAAATAACCGATCAAACTGGCATTCAATAAAACCACCTTTTTATAAGGTAATTTTTTTTCTAAAATCTGATAAGTAAACTGACTTGACTGTAGGTATAATTTCTTATTTTCTTTAGTATAACTAAGGTTTTTAGAAATTTTTATTTCTTGTTTAAAATCTTGTTTTTCAATATTTTTCTTACAAGAAACCCAACTCAACAAAACTAAAAGGAGAAATATTTTGATTTTCATACCTCAAAGAAAAGAAAAAAGTATTATATTTGCAAACCCAAACGGACGCGTAGCTCAATTGGATAGAGTACTTGATTACGGCTCAAGAGGTTGAGGGTTCGACTCCTTCCGCGTTCACCATCTAAAAAAAGTCGCCTATTTTGGGCGACTTTTTAGGTTAAAAACAATAAATTTTAGCTCGACCAATAGCTCCCTCATCTCCATAAAAACAACGGGTTCCACTATTAGATTCTTTCTAAAGAAAAAAATGCTATATTTGTTTGGGAGTTAATGCGAACAAAATGCTCACACCAGTTGGGGTAATAATAAAATAATATGCGAAATTCAATATACATATCGCTTGTATTTGTACTATTTTGTTGTAAAAATAAAAAAACAATAGAATATTCTAAATTTGAAAAGGAACTCTATTCTAAAATAGACTCTTTTCAATGTAAAAAAAATGAAAGGCTTACTTTAATTCGACATCAAAAATTAAATGGAAAAGACTTTATACAAGTAAAGATTAACTATGACTATGATATAGATTCTTTAGCATATTGCGTCGAATATAATAATAGGTTAATTATTTTTTATAATGATGACTATTTTAATCAAAAAATCAAATTTGACTCCGACAAAAAGAAAGTTCTGTTGCAGAAATATAAATTATTTGACCATAAACAGAATGAAAATATTTTATATCATAATCATTGTGAAGAAACTTATGAGGTTAAAGACGACTTTTTGTTTAAAATCAAAAAGAACTATGATTTATTTAATTATGATACATCGTATACTTCTCCACCCCCTTAAGGTAGTAACACTCCGAATACAACGCTATAAATAGAACTGTTTTTATAAAAGGCAATCCAATTACTGATAAAACAAAACCATATGATGAAAAAAACAATATTATATTTACACCTATTTTTATTATGCACTGGCTGTGTATCCCAAGAACAAAAAGACAAAAAACAGATAAAAGACACTGTGACCAAATATTGGAATGCAGTTAAAAATAATGACTTAGAAAGTTATAAACATCTTTTTGATGATAATGGAGATTTTGCTGGAGGCATTGAAGCAGACTTTCATTTTCTACGTAAAAACTATAATGAAATCAATTCTAAAAACACTTTACTAGAAAACATTAAGATTAAAGATACCATTGTAATGTTTAAACAAAATAAGCAAAAATATGTCCAATATATCATAAAAAAAGAAAATGATTCTAATAATTTCAAGAAACCCTTAATAATTACCTTAATGTTCTATAAACCTGTGGGGTTTGATAAAATATATAATATGGCTCCCCTAAAAAATCATATAGGATGGGACAAATAGACGGTAATCTTCCAAAAATAGAATTTCAGCATTTTTTTCTCAAAAAAAATAATCCTTGTAACCTTTTTTAATTTTCGTCGTATATATAGGTGTAGACTTAAACACTTTTTTTGATAATGAGACAACTTAAAATTACTAAGCAGGTTACGAATAGAGAAACTGCCTCTTTGGATAAATATTTACAGGAAATCGGTAAGGTAGATTTAATCACTGCTGACGAAGAAGTAGAATTAGCACAGAGAATTAAACAAGGAGATAAAATCGCTTTGGAAAAATTGATTAAAGCCAATCTTCGTTTTGTGGTTTCTGTATCTAAACAATATCAAAATCAAGGTTTATCACTTCCTGACCTTATTAATGAAGGTAATTTAGGTCTGATGAAAGCAGCAAAAAGATATGATGAAACAAGAGGTTTTAAATTTATCTCTTATGCCGTTTGGTGGATTCGTCAGTCTATTCTTCAAGCTTTGGCAGAGCAATCAAGAATTGTAAGACTTCCTTTAAATAAAATTGGTTCTATCAATAAAATTAATAAAGCCTATGCTCATTTAGAACAAGAAAACGAAAGACCACCTTCTCCAGAAGAGTTGGCGGAAGTATTGGATATGAGTGCAGAAGACATTAAAGAATCGATGAAAAATGCAGGAAGACATTTATCAATGGATGCTCCACTGGTAGAAGGTGAAGATTCTAACCTATACGATGTATTGCGTTCGGGAGAGTCGCCAAGTCCAGATAAAACTTTGATGTTAGAATCTCTACAAACAGAAATCGAAAGAGCCTTACAAACCCTTACAGAAAGAGAAGCCGATTTGGTGCGTTTATATTTCGGTTTGAACGGAAAACACCCAATGACTTTAGAAGAGATAGGGGAAACTTTCGACTTAACAAGAGAAAGGGTAAGACAGATTAAAGAAAAAGCTATTAAAAGACTGAAACACAATACAAGAAGCAAAATCTTAAAATCTTATCTTGGAAAATAAAAACATAAAATAAGATAGAATTGAAGAATTAATACAAAACAAATAGAACAAGCTGATATTCAGCACTAAAAAAGGTCGCTTAAAATTAATTTTAGGCGACCTTTTTATTGATAAAACCGATTTCATTCCTTTACATAAAAGGCAATGAAGTTTTTACAGTAATTTAATTTTCCCATCCAAAAGCTCTATCTTTTTACTCTTATACAGCCCTCCTAATGCTTTTTTAAAATTCTTTTTACTCATTTGAAGTTCTTCTTTTATTTCCTCTGGAGAAGATTTGTCCGACAGGTGTAAAAGTCCAAAGTTTTCTTCTAACTTATCTAAAATTTTCTGTTTATACTCATCGATAAATTCAAAACCTTCGGGCTGAAGTGTAACATCTATTTTACCATCTTCACGGATATTTTTGATATAGCCTTTCGTCTCGGATAACGGATATAATTGCTGATAAACATCCGACTGGTAGACCAATCCGATATACTTTTTATTAATCACAACATTCCAACCCAACTCCGATTGATTCATTAAAATCAAAGCCACCTCATCTCCTTTTTGAAATGGATACTCCTGATGCTGAATATTTCGGCGTTTAAACTTGGTAGTACCTGTCAGTAAACCTGTTTCCTCGTCTTGATAGACATAGATAAGGTATTTTTTACCTTCCTCCATTTTGCCCTTTTGTTGCTTATATGGAACGAATAAATCTTTGATAATTCCCCAATCTACAAATGCTCCACTTGGTAAAGTTTGCACACAACTCATCACGGCAAATTCGCCTACTTCACAATAAGGTTCTTCGATTGTCGCTTTGAGCTTTCCGTCTTCCTGATATACCAAAACTTCTATCTCCTCGCCTATATCCCAATGATTTTCCGAAAAAAATGCAGGTATAAAAGCTTTTTCGTTATTTTCATCAGTTAAAAGATAACCATTCTCTACTTCTTCGGCGATGGTTAAGGTTTGTTTTTGTCCTAATTTCATACTGCAAAATTAATCATAATTTAGCCCTAAAAAAAATATCCTGAAACAAATTATTTTGTAGAAGCATTGGGTTAGACCATTGTCAAATTTCTTTTTTAGATTATTTTGATTATTTTTGACAAAATTTATTAGAATGAAAAAAATAGATGCGTTAAATCAAGTAGCAGAATTTCACACTACTTTCAATGCTCCCATTTTAGAAAAACCTCAGATTCCATCTAAAGAAAGATGCGAGTTGAGAGTCAACCTTTTACAAGAAGAATTAGACGAGCTTAAACAAGCCATTGAGGATGAAGATATCGTGGAAATTGCAGATGCACTGTGCGACTTACAATATGTATTGAGTGGAGCGGTTTTGGAATTTGGACTGGGAGAAAAATTCGTAGATTTGTTCAATGAAGTACAACGCTCTAATATGTCCAAAGCCTGTGATAATGAGCAACAAGCCAAAGAAACCGTAGCACTTTATCAGGCAAAAGACCAAGATTGTTTTTATGAAAAATCTGGGAACAAATTTAATGTTCATCGAAAATCAGATAACAAAGTATTGAAAAATAAATACTATTCACCAGCCGAATTAAAAAGCATTATTGAAAAATAAAAAACAAATGAAAAAGATTATTTTAACCCTTATTGCCATTAGCAGTTTTACAGCTTTGGAATCTTGTAATTCTAAAAAAGTGGTCGTTAACCGTGAGGTAGAAACAGCCAAATATGGAAAAATGCTTTTGGGAGTACAAACCAGAGACCAACTTTACAAGGAGCCTTATAAAACTTGGTACGATGAAAATTATAATGACTATCCGACGGATACACTCACCATCAAGGCACTTAAAAAAGCAGGTATTAGGTCTTATAAAATTAGCGTTTTCTTAGGAACTTGGTGTGGAGATAGCCAGACACAAGTACCTCAGCTGATGAAAATTTTAGACGATGTGAAATTTCCTGCCAAAAAATTAACCCTCATTGGAGTGAATAGAAAAATGGAATCTCCAAGTGGTAGAGCTTCCCTTCATATTATTAGAAAAGTACCTACCATTATCCTTACCAAATACGGTAAAGAAGTAGGAAGAATTACCGAAACTCCAGAAACAGGTTATATCGAAAAAGATTTGTTACAAATCATACAAAAGAAATAATGGTTGCTATTAAAAATATTGAAAAATGAACCTCAATAAGACTACTTATTTTTTGTTAGGCATCATCTTGTCGCTCATCGTTTTTTTAGGGATTACCAAAATGACTACAATCACCGAGAAAGAAGTGAGTAATGATTATTTTATTCTTAAAAATCAAATCAGCCAAATGAATAAAATGGTGGTAATGGAGCAAGACTTTTCGAGCCTTCAAAAGACCAGTGTTTCGTATACAATTTTGGGGAAATCTATTGCCGATAATAAAATCATTACGCATACCAAAACGAATGCACAGGTGTCTTACGACCTTAGTAAGATGAAAATTGAGGTAGATTCTGTCGATAAAAAACTCACCATTATTGAGCTTCCACAACCCAAAATTAAGATTATCCCAAGTGTGGAAATAGAATCCATGGACGATTCGTTTTTCAATAGAATTAATGAAAAACAGATTAAAGAAGTTACACAATCAGCTAAAGATCAAGCGATAAAGAAAGTAGATAAACAAAAACTGATCCAAAAGGGAAAACAACAGTTGGTGAGAAATTTAAAAGAAATCTTTGTACTTGCCAAATCGCTGAATTATAAAATTGTGGATAAAACAGAAATTTTGCAAGCTGATAAATTATAAATCAGTTTTTTTCATTATTTTTGCACTTTAATAAAAAATTATTTGAATTAACAATGGTAAAAATCACTCTTCCTGACGGAAGCATAAGAGAATTTGAAGGTGCGGTAAGTCCGTTTGAAGTAGCCCAATCGATTAGCGAAGGTTTGGCGAGAAATACGATTTCTGCAATCGTGAATGGTAAACAAGTGGAAACCACGACCAAAATAACGGAAGACGCTACCTTACAATTGCTTACTTGGAAAGATGATATGGGAAAAAAGGCATTTTGGCACTCGTCTGCTCACTTATTGGCTCAGGCGATTTTGGTATTTTATCCTAATGCTAAATTGACCATTGGTCCTGCCATTGAGAATGGTTTTTATTATGATGTAGATTTTGGCGATGAAGTACTTTCTGAAAAAGATTTTGAAAAAATCGAAAAGAAAATGCTCGAAAATGCCAAGAAAAATTCTACTTTCAATCTTTATTCAGTTTCCAAAGCAGATGCTTTGAAAGAGTACGAAGGAAACGAATACAAAACAGAACTGATTGAAAACCTAAATGACGGAGAAATCACTTTCTGTCGCCACGACGATTTTACAGATTTATGTAGAGGTGGACATATTCCATCAACGAAAATCATCAAAGCTGTTAAAATTCTAAATGCCGCAGGTGCTTATTGGCGTGGAGATGAAAAAAACAATCAATTGACAAGGGTTTATGGAATTTCGTTTCCAAAGGCAAAAGAATTAAAAGAATATTTACACCAATTAGAAGAAGCGAAAAAAAGGGATCATAGAAAATTAGGTAAAGAATTAGGAATTTTCGCTTTCTCGGAACGAGTAGGTGCAGGACTTCCGCTTTGGTTACCAAAAGGAACAGCCCTAAGAAAAAGATTAGAAAACTTCTTGTCTGATGCTCAAAAAAAGGCAGGTTATGAGTTTGTAATGTCACCACATATTGGGAATGTAGAATTGTATAAAACTTCTGGACACTTCCAAAAATATGGAGAAGATAGTTTCCAAACCATCAAAACGCCACACGAAGGAGAAGAGTTTATGCTCAAGCCGATGAATTGCCCTCACCACTGTGAAATTTTCAAAACTTCGCCTTGGAGTTATAGAGATTTACCAAAAAGGTACGCAGAATTTGGAACCGTTTACCGTTATGAGCAATCAGGAGAGTTACACGGATTAACCAGAGTACGAGGCTTTACGCAAGATGATGCTCACCTATTCTGTACACCTGACCAACTTTTGGAGGAGTTTGAAAGCGTAATTGATTTGGTATTATATGTATTTAACAATCTTGGTTTTGAGGATTTTACAGCTCAAATTTCATTGAGAGACCCAGAAAATGACGAGAAATACATCGGTTCTGATGAAAATTGGGAAAAAGCAGAAAATGCCATTATTACCGCAGCCAAAAATAAAAACCTGAATACCGTAGTAGAATACGGAGAAGCCGCTTTCTATGGACCAAAGTTAGACTTTATGGTAAAAGATGCTTTGGGAAGAAAATGGCAATTAGGAACCATCCAAGTGGATTATAATTTACCCGAAAGATTTGATTTAACTTATACTGGTGCAGATAACGAGAAACATCGTCCGATAATGATTCACAGAGCTCCATTTGGTTCTATGGAAAGATTTATTGCGATTTTATTGGAAAATACAGCAGGAGATTTCCCATTGTGGTTAAGTCCTGACCAATATATTATTTTGCCAATTAGTGAAAAATATGTAGATTATGCGAAAAAAGTTTCACAAGTCTTAGAAAATCACGATATTTGCGGAAACATTGATGAGCGAAACGAAAAAACGGGTAAAAAAATCCGTGATGCAGAACTCAATAAATATCCTTTTATGCTGATTGTAGGAGAAAACGAAGCCAACGAAAATACGGTTTCTGTAAGACGAAGAGGTGAAGGAGATTTAGGAAAAATGAATGTAGATGATTTTGTGGCTTACTTTAAGAAAGAAGCTGCGATAAAGCAGGAGTTTGGAGCTCAATAGAAATAAATTTGTATATCAACCATAAAATATAAAGTCATAGCAAAAAAATTTTACAGCAGGAGAGGTAGAGGTCCTAGGCGTCATAAACAAGAAGATGCCCATTTAATTAATGATAAGATTAGGACTAAAGAAGTTCGTTTAGTAGGCGATAATGTTGAAACAGGTGTATATCCTACATCTAAAGCTCGAAAAATGGCAGAGGAGCAAGGATTGGACTTGGTAGTTATCTCCAACAAAGCAGAACCTTTTGTAACGAGGATAATGGATTATAAAAAATTCCTCTACGAACAAAAGAAAAAGCAAAAAGAACTAAAAAGTAAACAGGTAAAAGTAGTCGTAAAAGAAGTTCGTTTTGGACCTCAAACAGATGACCATGATTACCAGTTTAAGAAAAAACACGCAGAAAAATTCTTGGCAGAAGGTGCCAAACTGAAAACTTATGTTTTCTTTAAAGGTCGTTCTATTGTCTTTAAAGACCAAGGAGAAATTTTACTTTTAAGATTGGCACAAGATTTAGAGCATGTAGGAAAAGTAGACCAAATGCCTAAATTAGAAGGAAAAAGAATGATTATGATGATGAGTCCTAAAAAGACAAAATAAAGTCATCTACATAGTAAAACAAAAAGAGATTTCGCTTCCGAAATCTCTTTTTTGTTGGTTGACACCCTCTCCTACTCTACAATGACATTTCCTGTCATTTCTTTTGGAATATCCACACCCATGACTTTTAAAATCGAAGGGGCTACATCTCCTAATTTCCCTGCTTTCAATTTCCAATCCTTATCTTTATCCATCACGATTAATGGCACCAAATTGGTAGAATGTTGAGTATTAGGCGTTCCATCTGGATTGATCATTACATCAGAATTACCATGGTCTGCCAAAATAAATACAGCATACCCTTTTTCATAGGCTAAATTAGCGATTTTTTCAATACAAGTATCCACAACTTCGGCTGCTTTCATGGCTGCTTCAAAAACGCCTGTATGCCCTACCATATCCGTGTTTGCAAAATTTAAACAAATGAAATCTGCGGTTTCGTTTTCTATTTCAGGAAGTATTTTTTCGGTAATATCATACGCCGACATTTCGGGTTTTAAGTCATAAGTTGCCACCTCTTTTGGACTTGGACAAAGAATTCTTTTCTCGCCTTTAAATTCCTTTTCTCTCCCTCCCGAAAAGAAAAAAGTAACATGAGGATACTTCTCGGTTTCTGCCACTCTGATTTGCTTTCTTCCCGCTCTTTCCAATACTTCTCCCATGGTTTCGGTGAGGATGTTTTCATCGAAAACGACCTTTACGCCTTTAAAACTATCGTCATAATTGGTCATTGTAACATAATAGAGATCAAGTTTTTTCATTTCAAAATCTGGAAAATCTTCTTGACATAAAACTTGCGTAATTTCTCGTCCTCTATCCGTTCTGAAATTAAAGCAGAAAACAACATCACCTTCTTCTATTTTAGCGATAGGCTGATGATTTTCGTCTGTACAAACAAGCGGTTTTAGAAATTCGTCGGTCACACCATTATCATAAGAAGCCTGAATTGCTTCCACAATATCTGTTGTTTTTTCTCCCACCTGATTCACCATTACATCATACGCCAATCGTACTCGTTCCCAGCGTTTATCTCTATCCATTGCATAATATCTTCCTACTACTGAGGCCAATTTACCTGTAGTTTTCGTCATATGTTCCAACAAATCAGCAATAAAGGCTTTTCCTGATTTTGGGTCGCAATCTCTACCATCGGTAAAAGCGTGAACAAAAACATTGTCTTGTAATCCTTCATTATCAGCAACAGTCAAAAGCCCTTTCAAATGGTTGATATGAGAATGCACTCCTCCATTGGAACACAAACCGATGAAATGTACATTTTTACGATTTTCTTTGGCATAATTAAAGGCATTGACAATTTCTTTCTCTTGCCCCAACGAATTGTTTTCTACGGCTAAATTAATCTTTACTAGATTTTGATACACTACTCTTCCTGCCCCTAAATTCATGTGTCCTACTTCCGAATTTCCCATTTGTCCTTCGGGCAAACCTACCGCCATTCCACTGGCTTCCAAGGTCGTATTAGGATATTTTTGATAACAAGAATCTATAAATGGTGTTTTAGCTTTATCTATCGCAGATACATCTGGATTGGTTGCCTTTCCCCAACCGTCTAATATGGCTAATATTGCTTTTTTTGACATTGCTTTTAATTTTAATGATGCCACAAAATTACAAATTTTAATTCAATGAAGTTACCCCAATTATATTTTGACCATTTTCCCTTTTTTTGTACCTTGCAATTTTTAAAAAATAAAATAAAAATGAGAAAGCTATTCACATTATTTGGCATAGTATTATCAATGAGTATTTATGCTCAAGAATCTGTTTTACTGAGACTTAAATATCAGAAAGGAGATATTTATTCAACCGAAGTTAAAATGAAACAGATCTCACCAACTATGACCAACGATATGGTAATATACGCAAAAGCCAAAGTTACAGATGTTAAAAATGGCAAATTTATTACTGAAAATAGGAGTAATAAAGTAACAATGGATATGTCTGCAATGGGGAATACTATTCATTATGATTCTACCATGGATGAGTCTAAAATGGATGAAATGGTAAAAGGAATACACGCTCAAATGAAACCATTCATTAGTTCTACTTTTTCTGTAACTTATGATGAATTAGGTCAGTATTCTGATGTAGCAATTTTAAAAGGAAACGCTGATATAGAGCAATTTAAAGAAGGGTTGAAATCATCTACTGTGCATCATCCTCAAAAAGCCGTAAAAGTGGGTTCTCATTGGTCGAAAAAAAACGAAACTAATGGTTCAGAATTAAATACTACTTATACAGTTTCTAAAATTGATACTGATTTTGTTTATCTAAGTATTAATGGAAAAATTACAGGAATGGCAACAGGAACATTAACTGGCACTGCAAAAATTGATAGAAAAACAGGGACTTTAGTTTCTTCAAATACAAAAAATACTATTAATTCAATGGGACAAGAAATTAAAATAGATATCACTATTCTTGGTAAATTAATTAGAAAATAAATATGGAGAGATTTAGATTTCACTAACCTTAATCTCAACTTAATCTTAAATAAAAGAAATGACTTCAAAAGAAATAAGACAGCAATTTTTAAATTTTTTCAAGGACAAAGGACACTTAATCGTTCCTTCTGCTCCTATCGTTTTAAAAGACGACCCAACGCTGATGTTTTCCAATTCAGGAATGACACAGTTTAAAGATTATTTTTTAGACTATAAAAAACCAAAATCCAACCGTATCGCCGATACCCAAAAATGTTTGAGGGTTTCGGGAAAGCACAACGATTTAGATGATGTAGGTAGAGATACTTATCACCATACGATGTTTGAAATGTTGGGGAATTGGTCTTTTGGAGATTATTTCAAAAAAGAGGCAATCGCTTGGGCTTGGGAACTTTTAACCGAAGTCTATAAAATCCCAAAAGAAAACCTTTATGTAACTATTTTTGAGGGAGATAAAACCGAAAATTTAGAAAGAGATACAGAAGCTTATGACTTTTGGAAATCTCATATTTCTGAAGATAGAATTATCAATGGAAACAAAAAAGATAATTTTTGGGAAATGGGAGCGAGTGGTCCTTGTGGTCCTTGTTCCGAGATTCATATTGACTTAAGAACTGAAGAAGAAAAAGCCAAAGTTTCAGGGTTGGAGTTGGTCAATCAAGATCATCCGCAAGTGGTGGAAGTTTGGAATTTGGTATTTATGGAATTTAACCGAAAAGCCGATGGTTCTTTGGAGAAATTACCTAAACAGCACGTGGATACAGGAATGGGATTTGAGCGTTTGTGTATGGCGTTACAAGGTAAAGAATCTAATTATGACACCGATGTTTTCACGCCTTTAATTCAAAAAGTTGAAGAAATTTCAGGTAAAAAATATACCAAAATTTTAGAGGACGAAAAAGATATTGCCATTCGTGTGGTCGTGGATCATATTCGTGCGGTGGCGTTTGCAATTGCAGACGGACAATTACCTTCTAATAATGGTGCTGGTTATGTAATTCGTAGGATTTTACGAAGAGGAATTTCTTATGCGTATCGTTTCTTAGATGTAAAAGATCCATTTTTATATCAATTGGTAGAAGTGCTTCAAAACGAAATGCAAGATTTCTTCCCAGAGTTGAAAAAACAAGGGAAATTGGTAACCGAAGTGATTAAAGAAGAAGAGATTTCTTTCCTTAAAACCATTGAAACAGGTTTAGTAAGGTTATCGAATATTATTCAAGAGACGATTAAAAAAGGAGAAAAGAAATTACCAGGTGCAGAAGTTTTTGAGCTGTATGATACTTATGGTTTTCCTGCCGATTTATCAAGGATTATTGCTGAGGAAAAAGCTTTAACCATTGATGAAGAAGGTTTTGAAATCGAAATGAACAAACAGAAAAATCGTTCTAAAAAATCATCGGCACAGAAAGTATATGATTGGGAAATTTTGGAAGAGAAAGAAGAAAAGTTCATTGGTTATGATGAAACGACTTCCCAAACAAAAATCACGAGATACCGAAAATTAGAGAATAAAGACGGTGTTTTTTATCAGATTGTTTTAGCCGAAACGCCTTTCTATGCAGAAGGTGGAGGACAGATTGGAGATACAGGACTTTTAATTTCTCAGAATGAAGAAATTGAAGTTTTAGACACCAAAAAAGAAAATAATTTGATTGTTTCTTTGGTGCAAAAATTACCAAGCGATTTGCAAAGCGAACTGACTGCAAAAGTGAATATTCAAAACAGAAAGAACACCCAAGCCAATCACTCGGTAACTCACTTATTACACGAGGCTTTGAGGAATGTTTTAGGAACGCATGTAGAGCAAAAAGGTTCTTTTGTAGGAACGGATTATCTGCGTTTTGACTTCTCTCATTTCTCGAAAATGACCGAAGAAGAAATTGCAGAGGTAGAACGCCAAGTGAACGAAAAAATCAAGGCTAATTTACCATTAGAAGAGTTCAGAAGTATTTCGATGCAAGAGGCTTTGGATAAAGGTGCAATGGCTTTATTTGGTGAAAAATATGGCGATAGTGTTAGAATGATTCAGTTTGGAAGTTCCAAAGAATTATGTGGAGGAACACATGTGAAAAATACCAGTGAAATTGGTTTCTTCAAAATCGTTTCTGAAAGTTCTACGGCGGCAGGAATTAGAAGAATTGAGGCTATTTCGGGAGAGAAAGCAGAGGAATATTTTAAGAATTTAGAAACGCAATTTACAGAAATCGGTCAGTTGCTAAAAACGAAAGATATTCAAAAATCTATTCAGAAATTATTGGACGAAAATACCGCTTTGAAAAAGGAAGTGGAAACCTTGAAAAAGGAAAAAGCACAGCAAGAAATTGCCGATTGGAAAAACGCCTACGAAGATAAAGGCGATAAAAAAGTATTGGTAAAAATGACTTCCCTTGATGCTGGTTCTATTAAGAATATTGTATTCAAATTGAAAAAGGAAATCCCCAATTCTATTACCATTATTCTCTCTGATGCCAATGCAAAACCAATGATTACCGTTGGTGTTTCAGAAGATTTAAAAGACTATCACGCAGGAAATATCGTGAAAGATTTAGCCAAAGAAATCCAAGGTGGTGGCGGTGGAAATCCAGGGTTTGCCACAGCAGGAGGAAAAAAGGTAGATGGACTGAAAAATGCTTTTGAAAAAGCACAGGAAATTTAATTTATATCATTCGTAGTGCATTATCAATCAATATAGTGTACTACGAATGTAGAAAAAATATCGTAATATGAAAATTTATCATTCGTCAAATAAAGAGCATTTTATAACACGACTTATTTTTGTAGTTGCGATTTTTGTAATACTATTTTTGATTGGTCTATTACTCGAACAACCTATTAACCCTCATAGTAGGTATCCTGGAGGTTGCTTGGGACCTATTCCTGTTGTTTTAACAGCAATGATAGGCATTCCTTTTATGGCAATCAGTGTATTGATGGATATTCTAATTTTGATTTTCAAAAAAGAATTATCTCTTGTTAAGTTCATCATAAACTTAGCTTTATTGGGAAGTTTCATATTTATATTGTTTTTATTAGGAAATATATATTAGATGAAAAAATCACTAAGTTTTATTGCAATATTATCGTTCGCTATTTCCTTTTGTTACGGTCAGGGGAACAAATTTGAAAGAAAACTAAATAAAGTTCGTTTTAGTTTAAATAAAGTATTGGAACAGTATAATGATGAAAAAATCATTCGTATGGATTATACTGAAAACGATAGTATTATACTAAAAATCAATACATTTATTTCTGAAAATGAAAAAGAAATAAAAAAATACAGGCAATATATATTGAAAAAATATACCTCTAATTCAGATGTTTTATTCGATATTAAAAAATACAATAAAGTGAATTTAGGAAAACTAAAAGAACTAAAAGCGTTTAATATTAAAAATAAAATCCCATTATACAGGTTATTGTCAATAAATCCATTCCAAGAAATAGAAGTTTATAAAGATATTTTCTTCACACAAAAGAAATCGACCCAAGAGCTGGCTATTCAAAATGTTAAATATTTTATTACGAAGTCATTGATTCAAACCAAGAAAATCAATAAAAATAGGTGGCAAATCATTGAAAACACTTACGATTTTATTTGGAAATACACCTACGATTTGGAAAAAGGAAGAATCACAGACTTTGAAGTTTTTGAACGAAAATAAAGCAGTATGATGAAAAAAATACAATATATTTTATTATTCATTTGGGCGAGTAACTTACTTTATTCGCAAGAAATACCATATCCGATAAAATACTCTTGGAAAAAGGAAAATGTAAAAGGAAAAGTCCAATCTTTTACAGAAGTCGTTAATTTGGCAAAGGTAAAAAAGAATGGACAAATTGTTCAATATTCCTCTAAAACATCTTGGGCAGGGATAGATAAATTAATTTTCAATAAAAAAGGAAATTTAATTAAAAAAGAGATCTATCACTATACAACCAAAAAGCTATACGAAGAAAAAACTTATCAATATGATAAAAAAGCTAATCTAATCGAATTTAAAGAATGTTACACAGATAATGTCGGTACAAAATGTCATTTAAATAAATATTTATATCAAAAACAGAAAAATAAGCTCGTTGTTAGGCATTATGCTATTAGGGCGTTTTTTCCAGAAGCAAATGATGGAGCTTATGTCTACAAAAAATGGGTATACACCTTTAATTCCGAAGGAAATCTTGTAAAGTCAGAAAAATATCAAGGAGAAAATAAGTTAAAAGAAGAAATTTTTTACACCTATAATAAGAATGGTTATTTGATAGAAAAACACAGTATTTATCACGGTTACAAAAAAGAAGATTCTAAAATTTATTATCAATACAATGAAAAAGGAAGAAAAATAGAAGAAAAATATTGGTGTGATGAAAATTCATCATTAAAAGGAACCGAAAAAACCATCACCTATTCTTATGATAAAAATGATAATATTGTGGCGGAAAAGTACGGTACTTATCAAGAAAATAGAATCTATACCATACACACCTATACCTACAAATACGACAAAAAAGGTAATTGGATACAATGTATAGAATATGAAAACAATGAGCCTTTAAAGGTCTTTACACGCACTTATACTTATTTTTAATATGGATATACTTACAAAACAATTTTTATTTTTTGGTTTAATGCCAATTGGTATTTTTTTGTTAGTAAAAGGCATAAAAATAATACGAAAACAGATTCATTCTAAGCCATTATTAGAACTTCCGTATTTACAAAAGAGCGGAAAATTCTCGATTACAAAGGCTGGTCAATTTTCTATTTGGCAAAAGGGACGACTATGGAAAAAAACACCTTTTTATCATTTCAGATTACGCATTTACAATGAATTCACCCATCAAGAAATACCTATTCATCGCTTGCCTTTTTTTATGAGAATGCAGATGAATGGTTTTTCGAAAGGAAGAACTCGACTATGGTATTTTGATGCTCCCGCTGGCAACTACAAAATCATTATTGAAGAAAAAAGTCCTACTCCATTAGAACAATTAAACCTCGATATTTCCTCCGATAAACTTATTGATCTATCCGAGTATTATATCGAAATAAGAAAAAATAAAGAAATATTTATCAGTATTTTGACCATTATAATGATTATATTGGGTGGAATATTAACCATTAGCGGATTTGTTTTAGGCATTTTGGCTAATAAAATACCTCTATAAAGATGAAAAAACTATGGTACTATTTAGCGCTGATTAGTTCATTTGCATTGGCTTGTGTTTTAATGCTAATGAAGCTTGGTTCGCCAATGTCGGATTGGGAGTTTTTTGCACGACTATCGCCAACGATAATTACAATGATACTACTCGCTTACAAAGAAAAATTCACAGGAAAACCTTTCTTTTTGTACAAAAAATACAAAAAACACATCAAAACCGCTCCACCAGCTTATCAGCCAATTAGTAGAGAGGATTATCCTAATGTAAGTGAAGAAGAAAAACAAGGCTATCTAAGTTTACTCAAATGCTGTTGTTCCGCTGAATATCAAGCAGAACTGAGTCCTTACTTCCATACATTAAAGGATTACCAAGACGACGAAGAATATTACACTACACTCAATTTTGTTATGGAATATTTAGAAGATAATGATTATTTCTTTATCAACCGAATAGACTGGAAATCAGACACGGCAAATTTAGCATGGCAAATAGAGGAAACTTTAAAAAAGCATTATTCGGAAATTAGAATCGATTTCCCTAAATACGATGAAGACACAAGCATTTCAGAGGATAATGTATTTGAAAATTTTGATGCTTGCTTAAGAAAACATCATCTTCAACTCGGTTTTATGGATACCGAATCCGATGAATATGTCTTCATCATACATCAAATTTCGGATAGAGATAAAGTAGAGCAATTCGTCAATATGATAGGCTATCCTTATTTTGAAAGAGGTGAAACTGGAAAGAATAAAACATCCGACGAAATGGATGAGGTCATTGAATACATCAAACAAGAAGTAGCCTTTGGGTTTGATAATCAAGAACAAATTTTGGAGTCTGTTTGGAATGCAGGTTTTGAAAATGAAGACCAATTGGATGAAAAATGGATAAAAACCGTAATTGCCAAGTTTTACAATGAACATTATAAAGCAAGTCTGCAATGGGAAAAACCCACCGATGTTGATCAATTAGCACAAGTTTTTGATGAACTTAACCAAGAAAAAATCATTGCTTTACATAAGGCAGGTTACACCAAACAAGACGGCTACGATGATGTGATGGAAGTCGTGGAGCAATTAAAAGCGAAAAATGAGAGTTCGCCAAAAGGTTTCTGCTTTTATCACATGCAAGATTTAGAACGAGCCATTGACCCAAAATGTAAAAACTTATTTTTAGCATTTGATGATTTGAATCAGAATACAGAACAAGGAATTTTGATTGGAAAAAGAATTGTAGAAAAGTTAAAAGATAAAGGCTTCGCTGTTGAATGGAATGAAACGATAGAACAACGCATTGAAATTAAAAATATATCATGGAAAAAAATGCCAAGCGAAGAATCTTGGGGAATAGATAGAGCCATTCAGAATTTCGGCAAAGCAAATAATAAAACGGACTATCCACCACAAGATGTACTTACCGATGTATTCTGGAATTTTTCTAACCCTCAATATTCAGATGTAAATTCTTTTTCAAAAGCCTTGTTGGATTACAATCATAAAATGCAACCAAAAAACGAATTAGATATCGATAGAGTTTTTAACGCTTCACAAAAAATTGAGGTGCAATATACCTATTGGAGAGAAGATAAAAATGGCGAGGAGGAACAAATTGAAGAAAGCTTTATTGTTACCACAGAAAATAAAAATGGTTTTACGGTAAAAGAATTTTTATTTAAAATTCATCATACGATATGCAAAAATATGTTAGAAGAAGAGGCTACATTTTTTGAAGGCTTAACACCGTATAATAAGCATTCTGATATTCCATTTTTCTTTATCAATCAAGGGAGTTAAAGTAAAATACAATATACCCAAAAATGAATATCTAAATACCAAATATTTTAAATTTATTACCTTTGTTGTAATTAATGAGTAAAAAATGATGAGAATACTAAAAATGATATTTATGGTTTCGATATTAGGATTATTTAATTGTAAATCAAAGAGTAATAGCGGAGCAGCAACCACTTCTATTTATAGTATTGCTGTTAAAGATATCAATGGCAAGGACTTAGATTTAAAACAATTTAAAGGAAAGAAAATACTCTTTGTGAATGTAGCTTCTAAATGTGGCTTTACAAAACAATACGATGGGTTAGAAAAGTTATACCAAAAATACAAAGATAAATTGGTCATTATTGGATTTCCTTGTAACCAATTTGGGGAACAAGAACCAGGAAATGCAGAAGAAATCAAATCCTTTTGTCGTCTAAATTATGGCGTTAGCTTTCCAATTGCGGAAAAAATAAAAGTAAAAGGAGACGAGCAACATCCTATTTATCAGTGGCTCACACAAAAGGAGAAAAATGGTGTTAAAAATTCTTCTGTGAAATGGAATTTTCAGAAATATTTAGTAGATGAAAATGGAAATTTCGTTGATTATTGGTATTCTATGACCAAGCCGATGAGTAAAAAAATAACACAACATTTGGAATAATATCACTTGATTTTTACTCCAATAAATGATATTCTTTAAATTTTGTCGTACTTTTACGGCTCTTGAAATTTATACTGAAAACAAAATGCAAAACAAAGATTTTTACGGCGAAGAAAACTTCACCATTCAAAATACAAAAGTCAATGCAGAATGTCCTTCTAATATTGCCTTGATTAAATATTGGGGAAAATATAAAGGGCAAATTCCTGCCAATCCAAGTATTAGTTTTACCCTTAATCATTGTAAAACGAATACCGAAATCGAGTTTTTAGCAGGAGAAAAATTTGAAGTAAAAACCTTTTTAGCAGGACAAGAAGAAGTGAAATTTGCAGAGAAAATTGAAAAATATTTTCACCAAATTGAAGTTTATCTACCTTGGATTTTAAAAGGGAAATACATTATTAAAACAGAAAATACCTTTCCCCATAGTTCAGGAATTGCCAGTTCGGCATCAGGTTTTGGAGCCATTGCCAAATGTTTGATGGAATTAGATGAAATTTTTAGAGCCAAGAGCCAAGAACCAAGAGCCAAGAACCAAGAATCAAGAATCAAGACATCAGAGTCTACTATTTATAGCTTATCGCTTACCGCTAAAAACCAAAAAGCAAGTTTCCTTGCCAGATTAGGAAGCGGAAGTGCATGTAGAAGTTTGTACAATGGATTAGTGGTTTGGGGAGACACAGAGCAAGTAGAAGGAAGTTCGGATTTATTTGCTACGCCTTATCCTAATGATAAAGTGGCTGATATTTTTAAAAATTTCAATGATTGGGTTCTCCTGATTCATGAAGGGCAAAAATCCGTAAGTTCGACTGTTGGACACGGTTTAATGAATACCAATCCTTATGCCGAAAGAAGATTTCAAGAGGCTAGGGAAAACTTTATACCTTTAAAAGAAATTTTAAAAACAGGAGATATAGAACGATTTATCACTTTGGTAGAACATGAAGCACTTACACTCCACGCAATGATGATGATGAGCGAACCTGCTTTTATTCTAATGAAAACAGGAACAATGGAAGTGATTAATAAAATTTGGGAATTTAGAAAGACCACCCAATTGCCTTTATTTTTCACCTTAGATGCTGGGGCAAATGTACATTTGTTATTTCCAGAAAATGAAAACTCGAAAGAGATCAAAACATTCATAGAAAAAGAACTTTTACAGCATACCCAAAAAGGTGGCGTAGTAAAAGATTTTATGAAGTTTTAACGAACGATATAAGTAATTTAAAAAAAATCGTCTAAAAAGAACTTTTAGACGATTTTTTATGACTATCTATCCTGTAACTACGACGACATCATTTTAAAAGTAATGGCAATTAACGGAGGTATTAATCCTAATATAAAAAGAATATATCCTCGTCTGGTGAATCCATATTTGCCTTTTAACATAATCAATCCCGAAATGGATAGAAACATGAGTGATAATGCAAAAATATCCGAAAACCAACGCCAATAATCCACTCTATTTAAGTGAACCAAATTCGCTTGATATAAAATAGGTCTTTTCTTTAATTGTTCGTAAAAACCATGCTTTTCATTAAAACGAATACTCAAGGAAGCATTCTCATAATAAATTTTCACTTGGGTAGGTGTAGGAAAATCATACAACTGAAAATCTTCCTCTCCCACCATCTTACTAAAACCTAATATAATCTCATCCGTAATTTCGGCTTTTTGATAAACTTTATCTAAAGTAATTTCCTTTTTGGTGAGCATAAAATCAGGGTCGTGTAACTCCTTGATATGGTTAACGGTAATCCCAGAAATAGAATAAATAATAATTAATCCTGAAAAAAAGTAACCGATATCTCTATGCCAATTTTTGCAAAATTTCCTAACTTTCTTAATATTAATAGAAGACATTATTTCGTCAATTTACCCACTTCTTTATTTGTTATATCAATCACCCACTGCTCTACATTTACATCTGGTAAAATAGCGTCTGGTTTATAAACTACTTTTTCTTTAGTGTCTTTTACTTTTGCTACTCCACCACCGATGATTTTCATTTGGAAATCCTCATCTACCGCTACTAAAACAGGGATAACGATTGCCTTTTTCTTTTCTTCAAGGATTTTTTCGATAGCCTCCGTTGTAGGTTCTGTTTTATAATGAGCGATATGACCACACCAAGCATGATTCACCTTATCAATTCCGATATTGGTTTTTAAGTAATCTCCTACTTTTCCAAACAACTCTATCCACTCCTTTTCGTAGTCTTCATCTCCATAACCGATTAACGAAACTCCTTCGTTTTTAGGATCTTTCGATAATGCTTTCACTCTCGCTAAAACATTTTTTTCTAAAATATCCGTAAAGTCTAACAATGGTGTCATATGCACTTTTACATTCTTAGGCTTATATGTTTTAATGTTTTCTAATTTAAGACTTTCCAAAGATTTTGGATCTTTTTTCAACCCAACAATAGTAGGTATATCATCAAAAGAGTGCGGACTTACCGTAAGGAAAATAGGCACTAAAACTACATCTGTAAAACCAGCATCGTCAAACTCCTTTAAACGAGTGGCAATAGATGGCTCATTGTACTCCATAAAAGCGGTTTTGATACCTTTGATGTCTTTGTTTTCTTCCAAAATAGGTCTTACCTTTTTCTCCAAATCCAACAACTGATTTCTCCAATTTTCGGAATGTGAACCGTGGTTTACCAATAAAACACCAATTTTCTGCTCTCCAGAAACTCCTTTTTTGTCTTGGTTACAGGACATCATTCCCAATGCCAAAACAATCATCGTAAAAAAAGAAATAATTCTCTTCATAAGTTTAATTTTTAATTAGATTATTTATAAATTTCTTGCAAAGATAAATAAAAAATATATTTTGAATCCGAATTCTAATTTAAAAATTAACTGATTTTTTCCTGTAACTCTAACCAACGCATTTCCTTTTCTTCAAGCTCGTTGGTAAGACTTTCCAATTCAGTAGAAAGAAGACTTATCTTTTCGTAATCGGTTTCATTGTTCAATTTTGCCACTAATTCATCTCTCTTTTTTTCCAAAGTAGGCAGTTCTTTATCTATTAATTCTAATTCTCTCTTCTCTTTATATGATAATTTTTTAGGTTTTTGTTGTGAGGTGGTTTCCTTATTTTCTTGGCTCTTGACCTTCGATTCTTGGCTGTTAACTTTTAATTCTTGGTTCTTTCTTGCATCTTGACTTTTTTTCTCCCTATACTCTGTGAAATTACCTACAAAATCTTTGATTTTCCCTTCTCCTTCAAATGCCAAAATATGGTCGACAATTCTATCCATAAAATAACGGTCGTGAGAAACGATTAATAAACAACCTTGAAAATTCTGCAAAAAGTTTTCTAAAACGGTTAAAGTAGGTAAGTCTAAATCATTGGTTGGCTCATCAAAAATTAAAAAATTAGGATTTTGATACAACACATACATCAGATGCAATCGCCTTTTTTCTCCTCCCGAAAGCTTAGCTATAGGCGAATATTGGGTTTGGTCGTCAAATAAAAATAACCTTAAAAACTGCGATGCGGAAATGGTTCTTCCATTGGCTAATGGAAAGTTTTCTCCAATTTCTTTAATGAAATCAATTACCCTTTCATCTTCTTTGTAGGTAAGTCCTTTTTGGGAGAAATAACCAAATTTAATGGTTTCTCCTGTTTCTATTTCGCCACTATCAGCAGGTTCTAAATTTTGAATAATATTGAGTAAAGTAGATTTTCCTGCTCCATTTTTTCCTACAATCCCCACCTTTTCTCCTCGTTGAAATTGATAAGAAAAATCTTTCAAAAGTACTTTTTCGCCATAGGCTTTATCAATATTCTTCAATTCAAGGATTTTCTTTCCCAATCTTTTCATTTCAAAATCCAATTCCAAACTCTCCTTTTTGGTGTTGGTTTTGGCAATTTTTTTGGTGTCATAAAACGCATCAATCCTTGATTTTGACTTGGTTGTTCTCGCTTTGGGTTGCCTTCTCATCCATTCTAGCTCCTTTCTATAAAGGTTTTTAGCCTTATCTATCGTGGCATTCAGGTTATCCTCACGAATCATTTTATTTTCCAAATAAGTGGCATAGGCTCCTCGATGAATGAAAAGCTGTTGGTCTTCCATTTCCCAAATCGTATCACAAACGGCATCTAAAAAATAACGGTCGTGCGTGACCAAAAGCAAGGTGATTTTGGCTTTATTCAAATAATTTTCCAACCATTCTACCATATCCACATCAAGGTGGTTGGTAGGCTCGTCCATTATTAAAAGGGTATGTTTATGCTCTGCTCGTGTTTCGGTCAGGAGTTTTGCCAAAGCTACTCTTTTCACCTGTCCTCCAGAAAGCGTTCCCATTTGAGCTGATAAATCGGTAATTTTCAGTTGAGATAAAATTTGTTTCATTTCGTTTTCTAAATCCCAAGCCTTTTGATTTTCCATTTCGGTAATGGCTTTTTCCATCTCATCTGGGTCATTAGAAATTAAAGATTGATGATATTTTTTCAATGCCAAAATAGGAGCAGAATCTAAAGACATCATAAAATCTTCTACACTGATATTCGGTTCAAAATGAATCTCTTGGTCAAAAAGTACAATCTGAATATCCTTATTAATAGAAATTTCTCCTGCATCGGCAATTTCTTTTCCCAATAAAATTTTCAAAAGGGTAGATTTCCCACTTCCATTTTTGGCTACAATGGCAATTTTATCACCTTCATTAATGTGAAAAGAAATATCTTGAAACAAAGTTTTTACGCCATAAGATTTCGTCAATCCTTCGGCAGAAACATAATTCATATCATTAAATTTAAGGGCAAAAATACGAAAAAAGAGGTTCTTTACTCAAGAGGATTAACACAAATAAATCCGACACATCAAAATATTTCATTAAAAACTTGTCATTTCAAAAATAGTGCGTAAATTTGCAGCGTTCAACGAGGAAAAATTTGTCTGATTGCAACCTCTTAAAAATAATGCTAAAATAGTTTTCTTTTTAATTCCCTTGCAATTTTTGGCGATATATCCTTAGTATTAATGATTAATAATTAAAAATACAAAATTATGTCCTATTTATTTACATCAGAGTCCGTTTCAGAAGGACATCCAGATAAAGTTGCAGACCAAATTTCAGATGCACTGATTGATTATTTTTTAGCCTACGATAAAGAGTCTAAAGTAGCCTGCGAAACGATGGTTACCACAGGTCAAGTTGTATTAGCAGGAGAAGTTAAATCTGAAGCTTATCTTGATGTACAAACCATTGCAAGAGAAGTGATTAACGGCATTGGCTATACCAAAGGAGAGTATATGTTTAATGGTGATTCTTGTGGAGTAATTTCCGCTATTCACGAGCAATCTCCTGATATTAATCAAGGAGTGGACAGAGTAGTTGAAAAAGACGATTTTGAAACGAAAGCGAATGCTCAAGGAGCAGGAGATCAAGGAATGATGTTTGGTTATGCGACCAACGAAACCAAAAATTATATGCCTTTGGCGTTGGACTTGGCTCATGCTATCTTAAAAGAATTATCTGCGTTAAGGAAAGAAGGAAAAGAAATTACTTACTTAAGACCTGATGCCAAATCTCAAGTAACCATAGAGTATTCGGATGACCACAAACCGATTAGAATTGATACCATTGTGATTTCTACACAACACGATGATTTTGGTACAGATGAAGAAATGTTGACGAAAATTAGAAAGGATATTCAAGAGATTTTAATGCCAAGAGTGATCGCTCATCAAAGTGAAGAAATTCAGAAATTATTTAATTCTGAGATTACATATCATATCAATCCGACAGGTAAATTTGTTATCGGAGGACCTCACGGTGATACAGGACTAACGGGAAGGAAAATCATCGTGGATACCTACGGAGGAAAAGGAGCTCACGGAGGTGGTGCATTCTCAGGAAAAGATGCCTCTAAAGTAGATAGAAGTGCCGCTTATGCCACTCGTCATATTGCTAAAAATTTAGTTGCCGCAGGTGTAGCGGATGAAGTATTGGTACAGGTTTCTTATGCTATTGGTGTTGCCCAGCCCTGTGGTGTTTTTGTCAATACTTATGGAACTGCGAAAGTAGATTTACACGACGGAGAAATTGCCGAAAAAGTAAAGGAATTATTCGATTTAAGACCTTATGCCATCGAACAAAACCTAAAATTAAGAAATCCTATTTATCAAGAAACAGCTTCTTATGGTCATATGGGAAGAGAGTCTTATGTTGCAGATAAAGTTTTCAATAAAGGTAAAGATAACGAATTGATTTTAAAAGATTTAGAGTTCTTTACTTGGGAGAAACTCGATAGAGTTGAAGATATTAAAAAAGCATTTGGTCTATAAAATATTTTATAAATCAAGTTAAAATTCAACACTCGTTTTTTAGCGAGTGTTTTTTTTACTTTTGAAGTTTTGTTGAAAATTCCTTACATTTGTTTAAAGTAAATGATTTCATTATGAGTAAAATAATCACAGACATTAACGAATTAGATATGAATGGTACTTATTCGTATGCTGATTATTTAATGTGGAAATTTAAAGAACGAGTGGAACTTTTTAAGGGAAAAATTTTCAAAATGTCTCCCGCTCCGAGTACTAAACATCAAAAAATCTCGAGTGTTTTACACGGAGAATTTTATGCTACATTCAAAAATCATTCGTGTAGATTGTTTTCTGCTCCTTTTGATGTGCGACTAACGAGAAAAAACAAAAAAAACGAAGACATCACTACGGTTGTTCAGCCCGATTTATGTGTTATTTGCGACCTTGATAAATTAGATGAACAAGGTTGTAATGGAGCTCCCGATTTAATTATTGAAATCCTCTCTCCAGGAAATTCAAAAAAAGAAATGAAAACTAAATTTGACCTTTATGAAGAGGCAGGAGTTAGAGAATATTGGATAGTGAATCCTTTAGATGAAAATGTCCTTGTTTTTGTTTTAGAAAACGATGAATATAAAGCACTTAGACCTGTTGTAGATGATTTTATCCGTTCGCAGATTTTCCCAGATGTTAAAATCCACACCGATGAAGTTTTTAACTACTAAATGAGATTAATGAAAAAAATAGTTTTTTTATTTACATTGGCTTTGATTAGTGTATTTTCAAATAAAATGAAAGCACAGTCAAAATATACGACCCACACTTTAATTCACGCTGGTTACACTTATCAAAATCATCATTTTGGAGAGGTGGGAGCTAAATTTTTATTTCTTAAAAATGATAACTTTCTATACCGATTAGGAGGAAGTGCTTTGTTAGGGAAAGTGGACAAAAAATTCACTGTTATTCCTAAAATTCAAGCGGATATTTTGGTGAACACTCGAAAAGAGGTCGATATCGCTCACGGTTATTATTTCTTAGCTGGAGCCGATTTTTCTACGCATTATATCGCTCCCAAATTAGGTGTTTCTTTGTTTGGTATTACAGATTTCAATGTGGGCTATGCTTTCCCTATTCGTCATCGAAATTCACCCCAAGCTTTAGAAGGTTTACAATTTCAATTTTTAATTAATATTCCTACCGTTATTTTTTAGTATTAAAAAAAAATGCTTATCTTTACGACATCATTAAAAAAATAATCGCTTATAGTACATTTTTACTTTTTCAACATTTATGGAGTTAAATAACAACTTTGCCTTTTAATTAAGGGCAAAGGATAGTATTAAATAAAGTAAAAATGACAAATGATATAACGGATAGCGAATTAGTCTCAAGATATTTTTCTGGCGATGAAGTAGCATTGGAAATGCTTATTAAAAAACATCAAAAAAAATTACTGACTTTCATCTATTACAAAGTGTACGATAAAAGTTTAGCGAACGATATTTTCCAAGATACTTTTATTAAAATTATTGTAAAACTAAAAGAGCGGAAATACATCGAAGAAGGTAAATTTTTGCCTTGGGCAAAACGCATTGCTCATAATTTGGTGATTGATCATTTCAGAAAACGCTCTAAAAATAGATTCGTCTCTGAAACCACTTACCAAGACGAAAATTTTTCGGTTTTAGATATTATCAAAGAACCTTCCGAAAACATCGAGGAGCAATTGGTCACTACCCAAATTCAGGAAGACATTAGGAGTATGATTGACTACTTACCCGAAAACCAACAAGAAGTCGTTCAGCTTAGGTTCTTTTTAGGATTGAGTTTTAAAGAAATTGCTGAACATACGAATTGTAGTATTAATACCACTTTGGGAAGGGTGAGGTATGCGCTCATCAATTTGCGTAAACTGATGGCAGAAAATCATATCGAACTGACGAGATAATAAATTAGCCTTTATCTCAAAAAAAATAAAGGCTAATTAAATGGGGTTACTCTACCCTTTCGTATAAATTATAATCTGTCCCCGAGGGTTTGAGATGATATATCTTGTCAATATAAGGATTATCGTGATGAAGAAAATCTTTAATTCTAAATTTCTTCAATAGTTTATAATGTCTTTTATAATAAGACGCATTTTTATCTCGCTCTAAATCTTTATAGGATAAAATATATTTTGGTTGCCTATTTTGAACGGTATTGAAACGGTAATTTTTCTTGTCCCATTTCATTTGTCGGTGTATTTTCTTATCCACCAATCCTACTTCATCAATGGTTTTTAAACCCGAATAATAGGGAACATAGCCCGCTGGTTCCAAAAATATCACTTGATTTTTATCTTTCTCATATTCCTCTAAAAATAGACCAATACTTCTTCGGTAGTTCCATTCGCCATTTCCTGTTGCTATCGAATGAACCACCTGAAAAGCCAACATCGGCAAAATATAAAATCCAATAAGGCAAGTAAGCCAAGCGTATTTATTTTTTTGTTTTTCTAATACCAAAATCAAAATTGGTACAAATAATAAAAGCTGAGGAATCCAATAATACCAATCAAATAAACTTTTTTGAGAAATGAATATAACCTGCTTTACCCAACCGAAAAGAAATATCGTCCAAAGAAAAACATTTCTTTTTCTATTTTCTTTATTGATAATCAGTAATATAAAACTGATTAATTCAAAAAGCAAGACCACAATAGTAATCGGATTAATGGCGGTTGGTAATTTTAACATTCCCCAAAAATTACCATAACTGGAAACAAAATAACACCAATTTTGCATCGCCGAAAAATCATTATCGTAAGTCAGTTGCTTAGCCACAATGGTGTTATTCACCAATTCATGAAAGTAAAACCAATTGAAACTCAACACCGATGCCACGGCTAAAATTCCACCTAAAACATACGACCAACGCCATTTTTTATTGGCTAATAAATCAACCAAAAATACAATACCCAAAAAGATAACGGTATCAATCCTAGTGAATAATATGAAGACTGGTAACAGAACAAACGCCCATTTTTGCCCTTTATAAAATGCCCAATATAACAATGCCATTTCTAAAAAGAAAAGCAAGCCGTATTCCATTCCCAAAATCGAAATTTTAATGGCTGGAGGTAAAATTCCAAACAAAAAAATAAAAATCGCTTGTTGTAGAGGTTGACGGAGTAAAATCTTTGATAACCAATAACTTCCTATCGTAAATAAAATCGAATTAAAAATCAGTATCGGATAAATAAAATGCTCCTTCCCCACTATCAAATTGAACAAATAAGATACAAAAACATACAAATGCGTGGTAGAAGCAGAAATTTTTTCTTCGCCATTAAAACCGATGACACCATAATCCAAAATATTCTGAGCCACTCGCCACGATATAAACGCATCTTCCTGAATATGATGTGTTAATAAAAATACTAATTTAAAAATAACCGTAAAAATCACAGCTCCAAGAGGAAGCCACGCATATTTCTTGACCGTAGTTGCTTGTTCTTTCATTGATAAAAGCTTTAAGAGTAAGCAAAAGTAATCAATTTAATTGATTAAAAAAAGTCACTGATTAGGTGTCATTTTGATGAAAAAACGCATCAATATCTTTTACCCATTCTGTTTTATTTTTAATTAGATAATTTTCGTGTCCTGTTTTGGGATAAACTTTTAGCGTTTTATTACCTTTCAAATTCAAATAAATTTCGTCTATTTCTGTTCTCAATACATTTTTATCCGTTTCGCCATAGAGAAGCAAAGTCGGACAATTAATATTTTTTGCATACTCGGAAGGGTTATGACCAAAGCCCCAAAAACCATTTTGCACTCCACCCCAAAATAAGAGAACACCAGCCATTGGAAAAGACGGAACGCCCATTCTATCAAAACGATTACAAACCGTTTCATACATCGTACCAAATGGACACTCAATAATAATACCTTTTGGTTGTATTGGATAATCATTAAGACATTTCATTATTGCCACTGCTCCCATCGATGTTCCAAAAAGATAGATGTTGTCCTCTCCTTTTTGTTGGAGATAATCAAAGGTGGTTTTTACATTTTCAGCCTCTTTAAAACCAATAGTCGTCTGATTTCCCTCCGAATTACCACTTCCCATAAAATCTACCAAAACAGTATTGTATCCCATTTTAATAAATTCATCCGATTTATCAAGCATCGATGCTTTTTCTGCTCCATAACCGTGAAAAAGAACCACCGTTCCTTTGGAATTTTCAGTATTGATAAACCAAGTTTCTAATAGTTTATTACTTTGAAGTTGGACGGTTTCAAATTTCTGTTGGGGCAATTGCGTTCCTTTGGGTTTAGGATAATCGAAACCTAATAACAACGTTTTCATTTTGTCTATTTGGGAGAATTTTTGAGGAACTTTGCTTTTGGCTACCCTTTCGTCTTTAAAATGGGTAAATTTATACGCATGAAAAAAAGCCACAACATTCATTATTAAAAACAAAAGCAAGACTGTTTTCAAAATAATATTTCGACTTTTTTTCATTGTTGGTAAGGTTAGATGGGCTAAGACTGAACCTCAACCTTAGCCTTAGCTTTAATATTATTTACGAGGTAACGAATCTTGGGGCATCATTTGTCCTCCTATTCGTAATGAATTAATAATAGCATGGGTCATCTGACTTTCCTTTTCTTTGGCAAAGGTAGAGTCATAAGGTGCTATTACATCGAATAGATAAGAATAGAAACGAGTGATTTTTTGCACTTTCACCGATTCTTCATTGGCTCTTTCTTTACCAATACTATTCAGATATTCAATGAATGTATCAAACCTTTTATCAATTGGCTCTAATGACTTTACCAAATAATCATAAGCTTTGTCCTCTTGTCCTATTTTTTTGTAAGCATCTGCAACGGCAGCGACAATTAAAGAATATTCCATTGATTTCCTTCCCATTTCGCTTTTTACAAATTGTTGTTGGTAAGCATCTAAATGAGCATAATAATCATATTCTTTCAAAATGTTTTTTTGAAGCTGTTGAGCTAATCCTAAACCTTTATCAGATTGTCCAGCCAAAATATACCCATAAACAAGAGTTGCCATTGTACTCGGTTCGTTGTATTTTTCAACAGGGATTTCCTTACTGACTAAATCCAACAATTCCAATGCTTTTTGCTTTTCTCCTTTCAGTGCTAAAGCCTCCGCTGCACGACCTGCCGCATTTCTATAACTAATGATATTAGAAGTGGCTGTTTCATCAAAATGAACACTCAAATCTTTGAAATTCCCCCATTTGTAGGATTTCACAATTGTATATAATTCATCCGCATCTACTCTTCCCATTTCGCCATCTGCTCTTTCTTTAGTTTTAATAGGAACTAAACGATAATTAAATCCATCATACTGTAAATAATCGTCTAAGTAGAAAATATTTTCTCTGTCGTAAACGCCACCAGATGAAAAATGAATTGGTCTTTTCCAATCAAAATTCGCCAAAATATCCATCATCATCAGGCTATTTTTAAACATTGCACCACCTTGATAATTCACAGGGATATAATCTACCACTTCATCTAAATCCGACTTTTTAATAATTCCTGAGGCTACCGCATTGGCTTTATTAACAGGGATAATGAATTTAGAAACAGGCAAAAATGCAAATTTCTCATAGCGATCTTCTCCAAAAATTAATTTAGCGATTTCATCTTTTTCAGGAGTTTTGTTTTTCACAAATGCTATTGCCTCTTTTACCGTCATCGAATCTTGTTTGATGTATTTCACAAAAGGTTTAAAAATACTTGGAGATTCGCCTTTCTCCATTGCACCTTGCATAAAACTTTGTAAACTTTCCGCATCAAAAAGCACCACTTGCTCATTGGTTCCATCTCGATAATCTTCATGTTCTAGCGATGAAGGAATCGGTGGAGCTTGATAAGTTTGTCTTCTCACTTGGTCAATATTCCAAGGTGTTGCTAAAAGCGTGAAATTAACTACTTTCACATCAGTTCTCAATCCATCCGTTTCTTGCACTCCCCAAACTGGATAAGTGTCATTATCACCATAAACAAACAAAATATCATCTTTAGGTAAAGGCTTTAAGACCGAATAAGCGTAATCATAAGCCGTATATCTGTCACTTCTATCATGAGCATTATAATTTTGAAAGCCCATCATTAAAGGTATTCCCAATAAAACTGCTCCCATTACAAAAGTTCCGATTTTAGATTTTAATTTGTCTTGTAAAAACCATAAAATCCCTCCTGCTCCCAAGCCAATCCATATTGCAAAAGCATAAAAAGAACCGACCATGGCGTAATCTCTTTCTCTTGGTTCGAAAGGTTTCACTCCTGTATAAAAGATAATCCCCACACTGGTTAAGATAAATAAAGACAATAGGGCATAGAACCTTCCAAAATCTTTATTTAGTTGGAAAAACATTCCGATAATTCCTAATAATAAAGGTAAGAAAAAGAAATAAACCGTACTTTCATTATTAAATTTAGAAGGTATTTCGTCTTGGTTACCTAAACGCAAATCATCAATGAAAGAAATTCCCGAAACCCAATTTCCTCTTGTATTTTCCATATGTCCTTCGAGGTCGTTTTGCTTACCTACGAAGTTCCACATCAAATATCGAACAAAATAATAACCATTCTGAAAAGAAAAGAAATAATCTAAATTCTGACGCAAAGAAGGTGGCTGAACTTCAATTAATCGATAAGGTTTATTTTGTAGATAATCATTTGCTGTAATCGTTCCATCTTCAAACTTTTTTCTTAACTGACTATATATTTTTGTCGCCTCTTCATATTCTATCAGCTCTGGATTCATCGTAAATTCTGGAGCACCGTACATATTGATATAATTACCCATTACATTTGGATTCTCATTGAACATTCTCGGCATAAAACTAATGTGCTTTGGGTTATAAACATAATTAAATCTATCGCCCACTTTTCTATAAGTTCCTGTACTTTCGTCCTTTTCGTAAATAGCTCCTGTGATATTTCTTTTCGGATTTCCACTTTCGTCTCTTTCTATTCCGTCATAAGCCAAATGAGCCGTATAATTTTGTCCGTATATGGTTGGCCAATCTCCATATTGCTCTCGGTTATAGTAGTCTAACATTCCAATCGCATTATCAGGATTATTCAAGTTCATCGGTGGATTCGCATTGGCTCTAATCGGAATAACCAACCAACAAGAAAAACCAATCATCATAAATACCACAGAAAGCACAATCGTTTGATACAATGCTTTACCTGTTTTTTTCGCATAATGAATACCAAAATATGCCAAAGCAATCATCAAAATAAATGCTGCAATCGTTCCCGAATGGAAAGGCAATCCAATACCATTCACAAAGAAAATTTCCAACTTACCAAATAAAGTCATTATCAATGGGAAGATTCCTTTAAAAACAGCTCCTAAAATCAATAAAGTAATCAGATTGGCAATGAAAAAAGACTTCCATGAAAACTCATATTTTCTAGCATAATAGATTAAACAAACCGCAGGAATTGCCAACATACACATCATATGAACCCCCACAGAAAGCCCAATAATAAAGAAGATTAAAAGAATCCATCGTTCGTTATCTTGGGCACTAAATTCGTTTTCCCACTTGGTAATCAGCCAAACAATAAGGGCGATAAATAAAGATGCCATCGAATAAACTTCTCCTTCTACTGCCGAAAACCAAAACGAATCCGAAAAAGTAAACGCCAAAGCACCAATGGTCCCTGCAAAAAGCGTTGCTATCTCTTGATTTGTCGTTACTTCCTCAAAATCTTTATTGAACATTCTTCGAACCAAATGCGTAATTGTCCAAAACAAAAACAAAATGGTAAAGGCACTAAATAAAGCGGACATTCCATTGATAATCAGTCCATAATTTTCGCCATTTCCAAAAGCGAAAAATCCTGCAACGGCTCCCACCAACTGAAACAAAGCTGCCCCTGGAGCGTGTGTAACCTCCAATTTTACCGCCGAAGAAATATATTCTCCACAATCCCAAAAACTTAATTTTGGTTCTATGGTTGAAAAATAAGTGACCAATGCTACTGCAAAAACTACCCAACCTAAAATGGTATTCCATTGTTTAAACTTCCAATTCTTCATAAATATAAAATTCAATATCTTGCGAAAATAAGGTTTTTGAATGATTTACACCCAATTTTTAACATTTTTTTAGACTGAGGCTAAGGTTGAGACCGACGTGTAACTTTAAATCTCGTAATCTTATACAATTTCATTCAATATTTCTTTGGCTATTTTTCTTACTTTATACCAAAGTTGATGTTCTAGATTACAAAATTGATGCAAACCCAACTCATCTATTTCATTTAAAACTTCATCTAATTCCAAAAATAGTTTTTGAATATTCGTATCATATTCATCTATTATATACTTGCAATCATCATACTCTAATAAAATTTCATCTACATTTTGGCAGTCATTTCCCAAAAGGTCAATGATATACTTTTGTTGATAATTAGCATCTTCAGAAATATTTTTTAATACTTGTATTAAGGTGTTATTCGCTAATGAATTCATCACTTGATTTAAACGGCGAGGTATTGATTAATCTAACAAAGAAACTAGGATATAACTCCATAACCTTGTAACTCCATAACCCCATAGTTAATACCACAAAACTAAACATTTTCATTAACTCATCAGTAAAAACAAAAATAAACTGAGAATCATTTCTTTATTTGAAAAAAGGTTTGTATATTTGCAGACTTAAAATTTAATTATAAATAATAGTATTATGAATCATTACGAAACTGTTTTCATTTTGACTCCCGTTCTATCTGATGCGCAGGTGGAGGAAGCAGTGAAAAAATTTGAAGACCTTTTAACTTCTCATAACTGCGAAATCGTAGCGAAAGAGAATTGGGGACTAAAAAAATTAGCTTATCCTATTCAATTGAAGAAAAATGGGTTTTACACCTTAATCGAATTCAAAGGAGAAGGAACAATAGTTGCTGAATTAGAAACTGCATTCAAAAGAGATGAGAGAATACTTCGTTATTTGACTACTAAATTAGACAAATACGGTGTAGCGTATGCAGAAACAAGAAGAGCTAAATTAAAAGCATCTAAAAAGTAATTTTAACCCCTAAAAAAAGAGAAAGCTATGGCAATAGACGATATGGCACAACAGGCCGCAAAAGGTAAAGAATCAGAAGTAAGATACCTTACTCCTATTGATGTAAATACAAAATCTGACAAAAAATATTGTAGATTTAAAAAATACGGAATTAAGTATGTAGATTATAAAGATGCTAAATTCTTATTACAATTCGTAAACGAACAAGGTAAAATCTTACCAAGAAGATATACAGGAACTTCTTTGAAGTACCAAAGAAAAGTATCTGCTGCAATTAAGAGAGCAAGACACCTTGCTTTGATGCCTTATGTAACGGATTTATTAAAATAAACAAAAATTAACAATTATAGTTGTTGGCGAACGCCATTGTTCGCCTAACTTCTAAACTAAAAAAGGACAACAACAATGGAAATTATTCTAAAAAAAGACATCGAATATTTAGGTCTTGAATTTGACGTGGTAAATGTAAAATCAGGATACGCAAGAAACTTCTTAATTCCAAAAGGATATGCTGTTTTGGCTACTCCAAAGAAGAAAGCAGAATTAGCAGAAATCTTGGAAGCAAGAAAAGAAGAAGAAGCACAATTAATCGCTGATGCTAATGCAAAAATTGAAAAGTTGAAAGAAATTTCTCTTACAATTACTACTAAAGCAGGTGATAAAGGTAAATTATTCGGTTCTATCAACAATGCGAAATTAGCAGAAGAATTAGCTAACAAAGGATTGGAAATCGATAGAAAATATATCAAAATCCCTGGAAACACGATTAAGAGAACAGGGAAATATGATGCTCTTGTAAGATTACACAGAGAGGTAGAGTACAATTTCGCTTTCGACATCGTTTCTGATGCTCCTCCAGTAGAGAAAAAGGAAAAACCAGCTAAAAAAGAAGAAAAAGTAGAGGAAAACAAAGAAGAAAATAAAGAAGAAAACACTTCTGAAGAAGCTTAATTTGTTTTAACTACTTACCTATAAAACCGACTTCAAAACGAAAGTCGGTTTTTTTAGGCTTAAAATGTGTACCATTTTTTCAAAATAATTATTAAATTTGTCCTTATGCTCAATCAATTTGTGTTTTACATTATTTTGTTGATTTCAAAACTTCCAATGAAAGTTTTGTATGTTGTTTCCGATATTATATTTTATACCAACGAATATATTATTGGTTATAGAAAAAAAGTGGTCAAAGAGAATATCCGAAATTCTTTTCCCGATAAGTCAGCTGAAGAAATAGATAGCATAAGTACCCAATTTTTTAGAAATTTTTGTGATTATTTAGTTGAAATGATAAAATCTTTTACGATTACCTCCGATGAACTACACATTAGGGTTCAGCATATCAACCAAGATATTTTCAAGGAAGTAAAAGAAGAAGGGAAAAATGTCATCTTATTGGCAGGACATGTTTTTAATTGGGAATGGATGAATGCTTTTTCCATGAAAATTCCCCAGAAAAAGGCTCATCCTGTATATAGAATTATGCAAAATCAATTTTGGGAGAAAAAAATTAAACTCATCAGAAATAAATACGGAAACGAATCTTTGGAAGCCAAGCAAGTCATTCGGCATATCTTAAAAAATCAAAATAATGGAGATGCTTGTTATATGTTCGTTGCCGACCAAACACCCAATGTGGTGGAATACGGCATTAATTTTCTTCATCAAAGAACACCTGTATTTATAGGTTACGATAAATTGGCTACGAAATTGGATTTGGGATTCATCTACTGCGATATTAAAAAGGTAAAAAGAGGTTATTATCAAGTGAATTACTACCGTATTTACCCTGAAAACGAAAAATTTGAAGAATTTGAAATCGTAAAAAAATTTCATCAATCTTTGGAAAAAACTTTGGCTAAAAATCCCGCTAATTATTTGTGGAGTCACAGAAAATGGAAGTATCAAGACCTAATAAAAAAGATGATAACGTCATGAAAATAGCCATCGCCATACTCAATTGGAATGGAAAAAAATGGTTGGAAAAGTTTTTACCTAGCGTTATTTTGCATTCTCAAAATGCGGAAATTCATATCATCGACAATGCATCCACGGATGATTCTGTTGCTTTCGTCAAAGCACATTTCCCAAGTGTTAAAATCATTATTAATAAAAAAAATAAAGGTTTCGCAGGCGGATATAATGAGGGATTAAAAAGTATTGATGCGGATATTTTTTGTTTGCTCAATTCGGATGTAGAAGTCACTGAAAATTGGCTCACTCCCATTATTGATTTATTTAAAAAAGATAGTGACATTGCCGTTGTTCAGCCGAAAGTTTTAGATTATTCTCGAAAAGAATATTTTGAATTTGCAGGTGCAGGAGGCGGAATGATAGACAATCTGGGCTATCCATATTGCAGAGGCAGGATTTTTGAAAAAGTAGAAAAAGACCATGGGCAATATAACGACGAAACGGAAATTTTTTGGGCATCGGGTTGTGCTTTTTTCATAAGAAGTAAGGATTTTTGGAGCGAAAATGGATTTGATGAAAGGTTTTTTGCTCATCAGGAGGAAATTGACCTTTGTTGGAGGTTGAAAAACAAAAACAAAAAAGTGTTTTATTGTGGGCAATCCGAAATTTACCATATAGGAGGAGCGACACTTCAAAAGCAAAGTCCTCGAAAAACCTACCTTAATTTTAGAAACAACCTTTCGATGTTGCTGAAAAACCTACCTTCTCCCCTACTTTTCCCACTGATTTTCTTTAGATTATGTTTGGACGGAATAGCGGGAGTTCGGTTTTTGTTACAAGGAAAATGGAAACATACTTTAGCCATTATCAAAGCACATTTTGGATTTTATGCACAGGCTAAAACAACCTTTAAAATGCGTTCTCAGCACCAAATGAAAAATTATTTTCAAACCAAATGGATTATTTTCAGGCACTTTCTTTAAAATAAAATTGTTAAATTTACACCAATGTTATTAGAAATTAAAAAATTACATTTTTCTTATCCTGACCAAAAGGAACTATTTACCAATATTCATTTGCAAATGGATGAGGGTAAAATTATCGCTATCGCAGGAGAAAGTGGTTGTGGAAAATCTACCCTTCTGAATATCATTTATGGAAAATTGGATTGGCAAGAGGGCGAAATTATATTCAACGAGAGGAAACTTTTAGGTCCCAAAGGTAATTTGGTCCCAGGGGAAAATGATATGAAAATGGTTTCTCAGGGTTATGATTTGATGCTCTACGCAAGTGTGGAAGCGAATATTGGGCAATTTATTTCTAATATCGACTTGGAAGAAAAAGAAGAAAAAGTACGAGAACTATTGTATTTAGTAGGTTTAGAAAACGATGCGAAACGGAAACCTATCAATTTAAGTGGTGGACAACAACAGAGAGTTGCTATCGCAAGAGCTTTATCTGTATTACCCAAATTATTGATTTTAGATGAACCTTTCAGTAATTTGGATTTTTCTCGGAAAATTCAGTTGAGAAAACGCCTTTTCGATTACGCCAAAAAACACAATATAACCATTATTATTTCCACCCACGAATTGCAGGAGGTGATGCCTTGGCTTGACCAAATTATCATATTAAAAGAAGGTCGTTTGATTCAAGATGACAGTCCAATGGAGACTTTTTTGGCTCCTTATAATCATTATGTGTCTCAACTTTTCGGAGAGGTCAATACCTTAACCAACCAACAAATGAAATCGCTTAATTTAAAGCAAGATTTTGTTTATCCTCACCAAATCATCCTAAGCGAAGAAGGTTTTAAAGCCCAAGTTTTGGAGAGTAGATTTGCGGGAAGTTATTTCTGGAATTTAATACAAATTAATGATATTCAATTCATCATGTATTCTCAACAAAAAATACAAGGTGATATTAAAGTAAAATTCAAGCTGTAATCCACCATTTTTTCTACAAAAAAGTCATTTTTTCTTTGTTATAAAAAAATAAATATGTAAATTTGCACAACTAAAAAACATGGTCCTGTGGCCGAGTGGCTAGGCAGTGGTCTGCAACACCATCTACAGCGGTTCGAATCCGCTCGGGACCTCAAGAGTATTAAAAGGAGTGAATTATCGCTCCTTTTTTTGTATATTTACACCTCAACAAATACCATTTAATTTAAATATGAAATTAAAAGAAGTTATTGCCAAAATCGAAGAACGAATTGCCATTCGACAAGCAGAAAGTTTTGATAATGTGGGGCTTTTATGCGGAAATAAAGAAAGAGAAGTTACAGGAATTTTAGTTTGCCACGATGCTTTAGAAAGCGTTGTTGATGAAGCCATAGCGCAAAAAACAAACCTTATTGTTTGCTTTCATCCGATTATTTTTTCTGGATTAAAAAGCCTAACAGGAAAAAATTATGTAGAAAGAGCTGTCATAAAAGCCATTGAAAACAAAATTGCCATTTATGCCATCCATACGGCATTTGACAATGATTATTTTGGAGTTAATTATCAAATTTGCAATGAATTAGGATTAGTGAATCAAAAAATATTAATGCCTAAAAAGCAAAACCTCCAACAATTGGTTTGCTATGTGCCGAAAAAGAAAGCCGAGCAAGTAAAGAGCGCCTTATTTGATGCAGGAGCAGGTAATATCGGATTTTACCAAGATTGTAGTTTTCAAGTCAAGGGCAAAGGTGGCTACACTCCAATTGAAGGAGCGAACCCTTATGCTGGAAAAGTAGGAGCACCCGAGAAGGCAAAAGAATACGAAATTTCCGTGATTTTTGAAGCCTATAAACAAGCTCAAGTTCTTTCGGCGATGAAAAAAGCTCATCCTTACGAAGAAGTTGCTTATCAGGTTTATTCGTTGGAAAATGATAATCAATATACAGGTTTGGGGAGATTTGGAGATTTGGAAAAACCAATGGACGAAAAAGATTTTTTACAAATGGTAAAAGATAAGTTTAATTTAGAAATAATTCGACATTCCGAACTTTTGGGCAAGAAAATTAAGCGAGTAGGTGTTCTTGGCGGAAGTGGAGCAAGTGGAATTAAGTCGGCTCGTGCTAACAAATGTGATATTTACCTAACAGGAGATGTAAAATATCATGATTTTTTTCAATCTGAAAATCAGATGGTTATAGCTGATATTGGACATTTTGAATCGGAACGATTTGTTGTTCATCAATTATTTGAAATTTTATCAGAAAAATTTACTAAATTTGCAGTCTTGGAGAGTATCCAAAAAACTAACCCCGTAAATTATTTTATTTAAAATATGGCTAAGAAAAAAGAAATCACTGTTGAAGAAAAATTGAGAGCTTTATATGACTTACAAATCATTGACTCTCGATTAGATGAAATTCGTAATACAAGAGGAGAACTTCCAATGGAAGTAGAAGATTTGGAAAACGAAATCGCTGGACAGAAAAAACGCTCCGAAAAAATTGAGGAAGAAATCAAGGCGAAAAATGGAGAGATTAATGAAAAGAAAGAATTAATCAACCATGCTAATACTTTAATTGAAAAGTATAAAAAACAGCAGGATTCTGTAAGAAATAATAAAGAGTACGAAGCGCTAGAAAAAGAGATTGAATATCAGGATTTAGAGATTCAGTTGGCAGAGAAGAGAATTAAAGAATATACTGCGAATATCGCTCATAAAAACGAAAAATTAGATGAGTTGAATGCAGAAATCAAAGAAAACAAAAAACACTTAAAATTCAAAAAAGAAGAATTGGAAGATTTGATTTCTGAAACGCAAAAAGAAGAGGAATTTTTACTAGAAAAATCGGAAGAATTTGCCCAAAAAGTACAAGGTAGATTGTTAAAATCTTACAAGCGAATCAGAACCAATTGTAAAAATGGATTGGCAGTAGTAGGTCTTGAAAGAGGTGCACCAAAAGGTTCATTCTTTACATTGCCACCACAAAAGCAAATGGAAATTGCACAAAGAAAGAAAATCATTATCGATGAGTATTCTGGAAAAATCTTAGTAGATGAGGAATTACTTAACGAAGAAACCGAAAAAATGAAAAAAGTGATTAAATTTTAATATTTAATTTTTTTATTCCAACGAAAAATCGTCTAAAAATAATTTTTAGACGATTTTTTTTATGGAGAATTGATGCTAGGATAATATAGAAAATAGACTACTCAATATAGCCTATTCTATTCACCTAAAAATGGTCTAACTTTAAGATAATCACCTGATAAACTATTAATTATATACAATATTAAGAAATGTTTATTCTTTTATATTTTTCAAGCTCTTTAATTAATTTACTTTTTTCTTCTTCAGAATAAATGTCTGATTCAGATATGGATTTATTAAACTCCTTAACTGTTTGAGAAATTTCTTTTTTTAATTGTATCTGAGCATCTATAATATATAAATAGGCTTCTGAGAAGTTGGGGTAAGAATTCACTAAAATTCGCCAAGCTTCAATAGCTTTTTCATATTCTTTTTCGTTGTAGAAGAACCAGCCTTTGCCATTTAATATCCCTAGAGAAAACGCTATTTTTTTTCCATAAATAGTAGTGATTTCCTTTTCCAAGGAATTGAAAATATGCAAATCATTTTGTTGATTAGAAATGTATTTAGATTGTATTTTAGACCAATCTTCAAATATTTCATAGAGTGAAGTTCCAATTGTCAAACCTGGGGTTACATTGTGGTCTGCTTCTTTAAAAAGAAACCCTTTACAATCTAATTTGGGATTATTGAGTTTTTTAATCGTGGAATCCATTTTATTAAAGTCTGAGGGGTAGTCATTTCCAATTCCAAAACGATAATATTTTTTTGAATTAAAGACTTGGTTTTCTATTGTCTTTATTGAATCAGTTAAATCGACATTTTTTTGAGTAAAAAATGGACTTAATGAAATAACCGCATTTAATTCATTAATTCTTGAAATTAGCAGAGAACTTGTGAAATAACCATAGCGCGAATGTCCTATAAATAGTCTGAATTGGGAAGCATTGTATTGCTTTTCAGCGAGAGGTATCAGTTCTTCAAATAAAAACTTCTCATTCTCACCTGCTAATCCTTTGTCGCTTGAAACTTTGTGCAATGTTTCTAAGTAACGATACTTTTGTTCTGATTCAATGCTAATAATTATGGCAGAAGGCATTTGTTCATTGCTCGTGAGGTAATCAATGGTATTTAAAATATAGTTATGACTTCTTTGATTTTGTCGATCAAAAATAATTATCAAAGGGTAATCACGATTTTGGTTCTTTTGCCATTCAAATGGAACAGTAATCGTGATATTTTTGTTAAAACCTAAATATTTTGAGGCTACAATTGTATCTGATATTTTTTTATATCTCTCATAGTTCTGACCAAATAAAGTATTTGAACAGATTAAAATTAATAAGAGAAGACAAGCAGTTTTTTTCATTCGTTTTTAATATTTGTAACACTAAGCTTTACTTTTAATCTCTTTGTAATAAAGTAATTCTGGGTCTCCATCATCTAATCCGTTTAAATGAATATTCTTTCGCTCTGGGTATCCATATTGTCTTCAACTTAGAATACTATTTCGCAACGCTGTTACTGTTTGCACACAACGATAATATAAAAACACCCAAACCAACCTCTTTCATTCACCTAAAAATGGTCTAACTTATCTATCTCCAACTCTTTATAATCATCTACAAGAATATTCGCCTTGCTATAATCTTGCAATTTTGAATGTTCGCTTTGATAAGCTGCACAGAAAATCTCGGCACGATGAGCCGCTAAAATTCCATTGGTAGAATCTTCGATAACCATACAGTTTTCTTTAGGTTCATTTGCCATTTCGGCGGCTTTAACGAAAATTTCAGGGTTAGGCTTAGACTCTTTTAAATCTGCTCCACTGATTTTCCCAATAAAATACTGCTCCAAATCAAACTTTTCAAAAACCCAATTAATCGTATTCATACTCGCCGAAGAAGCCAATACCAACTTGATTCCATTATCATAATAATGCTGAATAATCTCCCTTACGCCTTCTATTAAATCAAAATCGGGATCATTATCAAAATAATTTTTAAAATAAGCTCTTTTGGTATTGATGAGTTCATCTGTGGTTTTGTCGAGTTGAAATTCCTGAATCAAATGATTGCACACTTTTTTCGTGGAAGCTCCTGTAAATGAAGTATAAAGCTCCTCGGAAACCTCCATATTAAAGTCTTCAAACATTTTGAAATAGGCTTTTCTATGAAGTGGTTCGGTATTGACAATCACTCCATCCATATCGAATAAAACGGCTTTTAAAGGCATATTTTTTTATTTTTTATTAATTGTTCACAAAACTACAAAAATCAAATCTCTCTTAAAAATTTCATCGTATCGATATGATCTGCATAATCCATCAATTCGGGTTGCTGAGCCTTACCTAACGGAATAATATGCTCCATGAAATCTTTTTTAGATACCACACATTGGATGCTATCTTGATTTTCGTCAATAAAGTTTTTGACTTCTTCCATATCATTATAATGAGTAAAATTAATCACGGATAAAGGACTGAATAATTGCTCATCTTCTTTTAACATTACGAAATTATTATCCCAAAATTGCTCCTGATTAAGCAAATAAATCGCTTTGTTATAGTCATAATTATTCGCATAGGAATTGTGATTAATTATCTCACTAAATTCCATAAAATTTTCAAACAATTGGTCTAATTTAAAATCTTTTGGCAGGAATAATCGAGAAATATTACGACACCCTAAACCATAATAAGTGAAAATATCTTGCGCTAATTTTTGAATTTCTTCATCGGTTTCCGTACCGTCTAAAACACCAATGGAAGTTCTATTTTTACGAATGATATGAGGATATTTCTCAAAATAATAATTCAGGTATCTGGCTGTATTATTACTTCCCGTGGCAATCACAGCATCAAAGTTTTCTAATTTTTCCACCAATTGATAATCTATATTATTTTCCGAATATTCGTTCCAAAGTTTCAATAGAAAAGGAATGATATTTTTATCCTTAGAAGATAATTTTATCATCGCTGTATGTCCACTTAGAATCACCGACATCACATCGTGCCAACCAACCAAAGGAATATTGCCTGCTAAGATTAAACCTACCGTTTTCTGCTCATTAACAGGAGAATAATGACTTAACCAAGCTTTTATTTTGTCCTCATCAAAAGCATTTGCCCATTCCAATAGGGCAGATTTTAAACTCTCTGGTGTAAACCAAGCGTTCTCCATTTGAGATTTTTTCAATAATAAATGAAATTCGTTTTCCCTTTCATTAAATTCGTCCACTTCCTTTGCGAAAAATTCATTAATAAATTTTCCTAATTTAGAAAGACCATAAATTTGTAGTTCTATATTCATTTTTGCGATATTATATGATAGATTTTTATAATTTTGCACAAATTTAAAAAATAAATTACCAATGGCTATCATTATAACAGACGAATGTATTAATTGCGGTGCTTGTGAGCCAGAATGCCCCAACAACGCAATTTACGAAGGTGCAGTGGATTGGACGCCATCGGAAGGCACCGAATTGAGTGGAACAGTAACTTTGGCATCAGGATTAACAGTAGATGCAGATGCTCCACAAGAACCCATCGATGATGATGTGTATTTCATTGTTCCTGACAAATGTACCGAGTGTATCGGTTTTCATGAAGAACCACAATGTGCAGCAGTTTGTCCCGTAGATTGTTGTATTCCAGATGAAAACAACGAAGAAACGGAAGAATCACTGCTACAAAAGAAAGCTTTTCTTCACAACGAATAAAATTAAAAAGCCTTAATATTTTCAATATTGAGGCTTTTTTATTAAATTTACGCCTTTAAAAATATAATATCAAGCAAAACAACATAAAACTGATGAAAAAACATAATTTTAGTGCAGGACCTTGTATCTTACCGCAAGAAGTATTTCAAAAATCTGCCGAAGCCATTTTGGATTTTAATGGAATAGGATTATCTCTTTTAGAAATCTCTCACCGAAGCAAAGATTTTGTTGCTGTAATGGAAGAAGCAAGAGCCATCGTTAAAAGATTAATGAACTTAAACGATGATTATGAAGTTTTATTTTTAGGCGGTGGAGCCAGTCTACAATTTTTAATGACAGCTTACAATCTATTATCAATTAATGGGAAAGCTGCCTATTTAAACACAGGAACTTGGTCAAGTAAAGCCATTAAAGAAGCTAAAAAATTAGGAAAAGTAGAGGTAGTAGCTTCTTCGAAGGACGATAATTTTTCTTTTATTCCGAAGGATTATAGCGTAGGAAAAGAATACGACTATTTCCATTGCACTTCTAATAACACGATTTTTGGAACACAAATGAAAGCTTTTCCAGAAGTGGATACCTTGATGGTTTGTGATATGAGTTCTGATATTTTCTCTCGTCAGTTGGATTTTTCAAAATTTGATTTAATCTATGCTGGAGCTCAAAAGAATATGGGACCTGCAGGAGTTACATTAGCGGTGATTAAAAAAGAAATTTTAGGTAAAACGGGGAGAGACATCCCTTCTTATTTAGATTACTCTGTACATATCGGTAAAGATTCAATGTTTAATACACCACCTGTTTTCCCAGTATATGCTTCGTTACTGACCCTTCAACATTTGGAGAAAAATGGCGGAATTGCGGAAGCCGAAAAACGAAATAACGCCAAAGCAGCATTATTATACAACGAAATTGATCACAATCCTTTATTCGAATCCTTTTGCCGAAAAGAAGACCGTTCGACCATGAATGTTTCTTTCCGACTTTTAGATGAATCTAAAAAAGAAGCCTTCGATAAGGCGTGGAACGAAGCTGGAATCAATGGACTGAATGGACATAGAAGTATCGGAGGATATAGAGCAAGTTTATATAATGCCTTACCAATAGAAAGTGTAGAAGTTTTAGTGAATGTGATGAAAAGTATTTAATGTAACTATTCAACAGTATAGCAATGTAACCATGCTATAACTTTCAACATTAAACCAAATTAAACAATATTGAACGATTTACAATGAAAATATTAGCAAATGATGGGATTTCAAAAGCGGGAGCAGATAAATTAAAATCTCAAAAAGACATCGAATTAATAGAGCATAAAGTAGCTCAAAATCAATTGATTGATTATATTAACGAACATCAAATCAATGGAATATTAGTCAGAAGTGCCACTACCGTAAGAAAAGACCTTATTGATGCGTGTCCAAGTCTGAAAATCATCGGAAGAGGTGGTGTAGGAATGGACAATATTGATGTGGAATACGCCAGAAGCAAAGGGCTGTTTGTGATTAATACCCCAAGCGCTTCTTCTCGTTCGGTGGCAGAAATGGTCTTTGCTCATTTCTTAACTTTGGCGAGGTTTCTTCATGATTCCAATAGAATGATGCCCTTGGAAGGAGACTCCAACTTTAAAGGTTTGAAAAAATCCTATAAAAACGCCATTGAATTAAAAGGTAAAACCTTAGGAATTATTGGTTTTGGAGGAATAGGAAAAGAGGTTGCCAAAATAGGAATTGCCTTGGGAATGAATATTAAAGTCAATACGAGAACGGCAAGAGAAGAGAAACTGAGTTTATCTTTTTTCGATGGACAAAGCGTAGATTTTACTATTCAAACGACCGATAGTTTAGAGGAGGTGATTGAAAATGCCGATTTCCTCACCATTCATACTCCAAAGACAAAAGATTATATTTTAGACACCCCACAATTTGAAAAAATGAAAGACGGCGTATTGATTGTCAATACTGCAAGAGGTGGTGTCATCAACGAAGAAACATTAGTTCATTTTATAGATACCGAAAAAATTGGAGGAGCCGCTTTGGATGTTTTTGAAAACGAACCTACTCCCGAACTCCCTCTATTGATGCACCCTGCGTTATCTCTAACGCCACATTTGGGAGGAAATACAAAAGATGCCCAAGAAAAAATTGGGATAGAATTAGCAGAACAAATCATCAACATTAAAAATAATCAATAAAATGCCTATCTTTAAGCCTTTTCGTGGAGTAAGACCACAAGATGAATATTTTGAAATTTTTCCAACTTATCCTTTTGATAATTTTACCAAAGAGGAAATTTTAGAGAAAGCAGAAAAAGAAAATTCTTATACGCAAATGGTAAAACCTTATCTTTTTACCAAATCAAAAGATATCGATAGGATTTTAAGAAAAATTAGGCAAAATTATGAAGAACTATCCGAAAATAATGTTTTAGCACAAGACCAGTCTTCATTTTATTTATATGAACAAAATCACGGTAAAAACCATATTTTCAGAGGTTTATTAGGTCTTACAAGTGTTGAAGATTTTTGGAACGGAAAAATTAAAAGACACGAAAGCACCATTCCCCAAAAGAAAATAAAATTGGCTAAATACCTCGAAAAAGTAAGTTTACAGGCAGAACCTGTTTTACTAACTTATCCTTCCGATTCAAGGGTTGAGCTTCTGATGAACCATGAAGAAAAAACGATTCCTATCATTAAATATACGGATGAAAAAGGCGTTTCTCATAAAATATGGAGAATAGATAACAGGCTTAAAATGAAACAAATAAAAGATTCTCTTGAGAATGTAGAGAATTTTTATATTGCAGATGGACACCACAGAATTGGTTCTACCGCTTTGAATGCAAAACAGCAAAAAGAGAGAAACAAAAAGCACTCTGGTTTAGAATCTTATAATTTTATTTACAGTTTTATCGTTTCCAACCAATCCATTAAGATTAATGATTATAACAGAATTATTAAAAAAATGGAAATGGATAAAGGAGAATTTTTGGACGCTTTAGAGGAATATTTTGTTGTAGAGAACAAAGGAAACTCGCCTTATTTTCCATCAAAAAAAGATCATATCTCGATGTACTTAGACGGAGAATTTTATTCGCTTTACATCAAAGATCAATTCCGATCAAACGATAAAGAACTTCACGAAGATCATCATTTATTAGATGAATTTGTATTTAAAAATATTTTAAAAATAGAGGATACGGATAGTTCAACGAATATCAAATACATCAAGGGGGATTCTTCTAAAAGTGGGATCGAAAAAATGCAAAAAATCATTGATGAAAATCATTACGATATAGGTTTTGGCATTTATCCAATTAGTTTTAAGGAAATCATCAAAATATCTGATGACAAGATTATTATGCCACCCAAATGCACCTATATCGAACCCAAATTGATTACAGCATTGATCATGTATGATATGGCATAACGAAAAACTTCTATTTTTAAATGAAGGGAATTTTAACAAAATCATCTATTGTTTTTGCAAGTATTTTTGGCTACTTATTATTGGTAGAAATTCTTGTCATCCTCTGTAAACCATCACTTTTTTTGAGTATGGAGATGTTCATCAATAGAATGATGTTTTTGGGAATTTTCATTTTTAGTTATATAGTAAAACCAAAAGTCAATTATAAAATTTGGGCTTTACTAACAGTGATTTTAGTCTATGCAGGATTATCTGGTTTGTATAAAGAAACAGCGATTTTAAATTCATTTTTTCAACCCAAAATAGATGAAAAACTATTAATTTTAGAACAAAAGATTTGGGGATTTCAGCCGAGTTTATCATTTTCAGCATTTTTTAACCACAAATGGTTTAGCGAACTGATGTTTTTTGGTTATTTTTCGTATTATCTAATGCCTTTGGCTGTTATTTTTGCGATTTACAAAAAAGAGTATAAAAAAATAGAAGATTTCGGGTTTATTTTAATAACTTCATTTTTAATTTATTATGCTGTATTCATTTTCTTACCTGCAGTGGGACCTCAATTTTATTTTGAACCTCCACAAAATCAGATTGAAGCACAAGGGATATTTGGAAAACTGATTAAACTTATTCAGAAAAATGGAGAAGCCCCCACGGCAGCCTTCCCGAGTTCTCATATAGGGATTTCAATCATTGTTTTAATTTGGCTGAGGAAAAACCTAAAGAAAGTTTTTATTTATTTTATCCCAACGACCATTTTATTGATTTTAGCAACAGTTTATATCAAGGCACATTATTCCGTTGATGCTCTTGCTGGCTTTATTAGTGCTCCTATGGTCTATTGGACAAGTAATCGATCACTAAACTGCATCAAAAAATGGCTAGAGAAAAATCTCTAACCACTCCTTTTTCACGATTTGTGCTCTCGTGTGTGGATTTTAATTAAAATCCTAAAGTAATTCCTGCTTGGAATGTATTGTTCTTAATATCAAAATCTTTAAGTTTTGAGTTGTTACTTAGACCAACAATATACCTTGCATTGATTCCAATATTTTTATAGAGTTTATAACCTGCTCCTACTCCCAAGCCTAAATCAAACCCTTTATAGTCGTTTTTATCATGTAATAAATTCACAAAAGCCGTTCCTAAATCCTCTATTCTATCCTTATCTATACCTTCAAACTTATTTTTTTGATCCAATAAGAAACTAAACTGTGGTCCTGCCTCCAGATACAGACCTTGTGCTATATCATATTGAAGCATAACTGGTACCGCAACATAGTCTAAATTATTTTTCACTCCTACCTTTCTTTTTCCAATAATAGGTAAATCAAATTCTTTTTCATATTTGTTTCCAACATTATTATAAATCACCTCTGGTTGTACACTCAAATTCCCCATCAAAGGTATATTTAGAAATACTCCCGCATGGAAACCAATTCTAGCATCAGCATCATCAAATATCTCCTTTCCATCGAACTTTTGATTCATCGTAGAAACATTAACTCCCCCTTTCACTCCAAATCCAATACTGGATAATTGTGCAAAAGACATAGTACTTGCCACAACAGCCAAACTTAAAAATAACTTCTTCATAATATTCAATTTTGTTTCCCATTACCATTACAACAAATTTAATGCCAAACGATATATAATATTTATTTTTTTTATTTGAAAATAAAAAAATTCATTCATTTACAATCAATTTGGTAAAAACAAATACTTTTAAAAATATTTTTTTTCGAGGGATACATATCAAAAACTGCCTCTCCTGCACTTTTCAATAAGGTAAAATTAATATTATGGCGTTGATTTTTTTTGTCATTTTGCATTTTTTCAAATATTTGCTCATCAGAAAATTCATCAATGGAATATAAAGGAAAATATTTTTTAATGGTTCGAATAATTTGGTCAGACTCCTCCTCCGAAATCAAATTTTCCAAATAAGACAAATGCGTTTCCATTATCATTCCAATGGCAACAGCCTCTCCATGCGTAATAGGCTGACCTTTATCTAAAAAAAGGCTTTCGATAGCATGTCCAAAAGTATGCCCAAAATTCAATATTTTCCGAATATTTTGTTCTTTAAAATCTTTTTCTACGATTTTATGTTTAATTGACATGGAAGGTGAAATTAAAGGCATTATTTCTTCAGCATTCAAGTATTCTAATTCAGTAAGTGACTGAAAATGAACCTTATCATTAATCAGTCCATGTTTTAACATTTCGGCAAAACCACTTTGTAATTCTTTTTGAGGTAAAGTTCTTAAAAAGTTGGGATACACGAATATTTGTTCTGGAAAAGTAAAAGAGCCCACCATATTTTTGAGACTTCCTAAATCAATTCCTGTTTTCCCACCAATACTGGCATCGCACATTCCCAAAAGACTCGTAGGCAAATGAATAAATGAGATTCCCCTCTTATAGGTAGAGGCTACAAAACCACCCAAATCGGTAATCACACCACCACCTAGATTGAGTAATAAGGCTTTTCTATCGGCTTTAAATTCTGATAAAATTTCCCATATCATTATTGCGGTATTGATATTTTTCATCTCCTCTCCCGCCTCTATTTCTATAATTTCAAAAGGAATATCGGTGGCTAAATTGGATAGTAATATGGGTAAACAATGCTGATGTGTATTCTCGTCTACCAAAATAAAAAGTTGGGAAAATGTATTTTGGTCTAAATAAGTATTCAGATGGGAAAAATCGCTATCAAGAAATGAAATCATGTTTTTTTATTTTTTTCAAAAATAATAAATAGTCGGCATTTTTTTAGGATAAAAAATATTCTATTTTTAAAAATTTGCTTTATCTGTCTTTTTTATATAAATTTACGGGATTAACAAAATAAGTAAACTTATGAAAAAAATTATTCTATCATTATTCGCCATTGCTGTTTTTACGGTTTCCTGTAAAAAAGAAGAAGGAGGAACAACAACTCCCGATCCTATCCCTTCTCCTGAACCAGATATTGTAAATGTCCAGACTTTCAAAGACACCAAAGTGGCTTTTGGAAATGGAGCATCTCAGAGTGCAGAAGGTACTTTTACCTTTCCTACAGATGTGGAAAATATAAAATCTATTAAGGTTTATATTAAAGATATTTGCCCTAATAAAACTTGCGACGAATGGGATAGATATGCCAATTTGTATGCAAAAGACAAACAATCTAATGTTTGGTACGAAATAGGAAGATTCATTACACCATATTGGGTAGGAACAGAAAAATTAGAAAGAGGTTTGGAGATTGATGTAACCGATTTTAAATCTTTACTTAAAGGAGAAACGGAACTCAAAATTTATACTGAAACTTGGAATGCAAAAGGACGAACTTACACTATTGATTTTGATATAGAATACGGAGAGCCTGATTATAAATACTATTCGGTAGCACCTGTTATTCAATACAATAAATCGTCTATTGATGGAGTACCTTATGGAAAAGAACACGACTTTGATTTAACGAAAAACATTCAGCTTCCTTCAGGGACAGAGAAAGCTTATTTGCGAACCATTATTTCGGGTTGGGGACACGCTACACCAGCAACCAATGGAAGACCTTGTGCAGAATGGTGTTATAAGACTCATCATATTTGGATTAATAATGCACAAACTTTTGAACATTATTTAGGTCCTTTAGGTTGTGCGAACAATCCTATTAATAATCAGTCGCCAGGAAACTGGAAGCCTAATCGTGCTGGTTGGTGCCCAGGAATGGTAGTGCCTAATCGTGTTGATGAACTTAATTCTTCATTATTTAACGATTCGTTTACTTATGAATACAAATTACAAAATTGGACAGATGATGGAAATAACCCGAATGGTGCATTTTACGCCATTTCGTCATTTGTAATCGCTAAGAGTAACCAGCCATTACAAAAACCAGTTGTTACAGACTAAGTAGTTGTATCAAAATGCAAAAAAGGTTTAAAGAGATAATCACTTTAAACCTTTTTTTGTGTGAAAAATTTTAAAATATTGACAATAAAAAAGTGCAAAATATTGTTTGACAATAGATTACACTTACCTTGTACCCAGAGCCGAAGTATTTCATCTATTGCAAAATATTGACAGTTAAATATTTACATTTTAATTGTGTCGAAATTGTGTCAAAAACACTTATTAATAGCTTTTGTTATTTCGGTAAGCAATTTCTGCTTTTTCAGTTCAGCCACTTCCCTTACTTCAATCTCCAATTCACTTTCCGTTGTAATTTCATCACCATAAAATAGACTATTCAAGTTAGGATTATATTTTAGAACAAACCATTCTAAAAAGTCCAAAGGCATTTGTCGCTTTCCAGACAAATAATGAGAAACCGTTGGTCGAGCAATATTAAGTTCTTCAGCAATCTCTTTATTAGAAATATTATGTGTTTTTAAAAAACGCTTAATTTTTTCATTAATTTTCATTTGCTACTCTTTTTTGCGTAACAAGTCGTAACACTTTCCAAAAATTAAATATTGATTATCAATAATATAGAATATTATTAATAAAAAACACTGAATAACATTTTGTTAATAAATAACAATTTGTTACTTTTGCATAAGTTATTACAAGTTATTACAGGTTATTACATGGCAAAATTAAAGAAAACAAATGAAATAGAAAATATTCATTTGAATATCAGAGAAACATTCGACTTTATAGATACCTGGTTGCCTACATATTATGCAACCGATACGCTTAAATTATTAGCCGAAGAAGACAAGGTAGATAAGTCTTATATACGGTTGGTGAAAACTAAGCGTGTGAAAAATAAAAAAATTTATACAGCCTTATATAAAGTTGCATTGCAACACAAGCAAGAGCTTGAAAACATAGAAAATAAAGCAATTATATAAAATTAGTGAATTATGACAACAGAAAACATTTTACCAGGAATGCTCGATAACTCGATAGAGTATTTCAACCACGAAGAGGATGTATTTGTTTTAAAAAATGGAAAAGTAACTCCATTTGAGCAAATGGAACATCCTGATTTACAAATAATCATTGACACAGATGATAAACTTAAAAAAGTACTTTCATCGATGTGTAATGGAAATAAGTTTAAAATGCTAAAAAAGTTGGCAAAATGCCGTTTTGGAGCGTTAAATTTTGAACCAGATTTTAAAGGTAATGAAATCAACCACGAATTTATAGAGTGTCAAAATAGAGATAAATGCATCGGTTGTAATATCGTGTGTAAACCTCCTATTATTAATGGAGAGCAAAGCTCTTATGAAGAACTTCAAATAATGAGGGAATTATGCAGTAATGATAAAAATTCAGCCATTGCTTCTAACCTTGGATATAAACAAGGGACATTCAATGTGTTGAAAACTAAAATATACAACAAATTTAATTTGATAACAAAACAACAACTAACCAAAACCTTGATGCGAGGTGGAGTGTTGTGATTTTCCTGCCCCGAAAGGGGCTTTTAAAAAAATATAAAAAATGGATTTAATAGAAAAAAACACAAGAGAAATATATGATTATTTCAAAACTAAGATTTTAAAGAACGAATTTGAAATAATGAAAGTAGAGAACCACGGTATTAAAGTGTGTGTGGATGATAAATATTTAATTGTATTATGGACAGCAAACGGTATTAGTCATTTACGTATATATGGGGATATTACAATTTTTGATAGTGTTAAACTTGAATGTTTTTCTCATTTCACTAAGGGAAAACAGAGAAGGATAGCATGGGATAATTTACACGCTAAAAAAGAAATATTCTTAAAGGAAAATAATCTTTTGAACCACGAATAAGTTCCAATTTCAAAATAATACAATGAGTTTCATATCAGAACATACAATTAACGAAATTAGGGACTATCCACTATCCAAAAGTTTTAATGGATTTGTTTCATTAAAAAAAGCGGGAAGTGTATATAAAGGACTTTCTCCTTTTACAGATGAAAAATCACCATCCTTTATAGTTTCCGATGCCAAAGGGATTTGGAAATGTTTCTCTAGCGGAAAAAGTGGGAAAGACTTAATTTCTTTCTTAATTCAGAAAGAAAATTTAGATTTCAAATCAGCTGTGATAAAGTCAGCCAAGGAATTAAATATCAATATTAAGTATGAAAAGGAAACCTCTGAACAAAAAGAAAAAAGAAAACATAAGGAGGTCCTACAAGAAATTGTAGATAAGACTAATAAAACGTATCAAAATAATTTCGAGAGACTTCCGAATGATCATTGGGCAAAAAAATACATGCTCGATGAAAGAGGTTTCAAAAAAGAAACATTAGAAACATTTGATATTGGATTCGCATTTCCAGATAGTAGGTTAACACCTATTATTAAGAATGAAGCTAAACTAAAAGATGCATTAGAGCTAGGAATTGTTAAAGAAGACAAAAATAATCCAACGGCTCACTACGACTTTTTTCGTGATAGAATAATCTTCCCAATATACAATAATAAAACATATTGTGTTGGTTTTGGAGGGCGAATAAACCCTTCAAATGAAAAAGCTAAGGCAAAGTATCTGAATTCAGCTGAAAGTGAAATTTACAACAAACAAAATGTTTTATATGGTTATAATTTAGCAAAACCTAATATTCCATATTTTGACTATGCGATATTGGTAGAAGGTTACACTGATGTAATGCGAATGCACGAAGTCGGTTTTGATAATACCGTTGCGAGTTGTGGAACCGCATTAACCGTTCAGCAAGTGAAATTATTGAAAAAAGTAACCGATAAAGTGGTTATTTTTAGAGATAACGATAAGGCAGGACAAAAAGCAACACAAAGAGATATTGAGTTATTATTACAAAATGGAATGATAGCCGAAGTGGTAGTTCCTGAAAACGATACTGATGATCCTGATACTATCGGTAAAAAATTAGGTAAAGAAACACTTTCCTACCTCAGTAGTATCATTGAAGATGCCATTTTATACAATGTAAAGAATGACTATAATAAGTTTTATAACGAGGCAAAAGTACAACAAGAAAAGGAAATAGCAGAGGAAAAAGAACGAACGGGCAAAAAGCCAAGGAAAAAGAAAGTTATTTTATCACCCCAAAATAAAAGACAGTTCATTGAGAATATTTGTAAAACATTGTCTTTGATTTCAGATTTCATTGTTAAAAATCAATACATTAAAGAAATAGTTAACCGATACAAAGAAGTATCACTAAAAGAGATTAATGATATTCTTAATGGAATCGAAGAAGAAAAAAAGCCCAAAACATTAAATAGGTGGGATTATTACGATTATGAATTGCCTGATTATGTAACATGCAAATTAGAAGATGTTATTGATGATATTAAGGAGTACGGAATATTCCAAAGTAACAGTAAAATATTTGTTTTAAGAGGATCAGCAAGTTATTATTTTGAAGAAATTTCCAATTTCTCAATAGAAATTGTGCAACACATGCAAGATGAAGTACACCCAATGAAGTTAATTCGCTTGCAAAATGTGAATGGAGTTGAAAAAATATTTGATGTAAAATCTGATCTCATAAATTCTTTACAATCTTTTAAAAATGTTATCACAGGCCATGGTAATTTCTTTTTTTCTGGGAGTTCATCAGATCATGAACGCTTACTAAAATACCTGTTTGATAAAATGGGAAATGGTCGTAAAATAGAAATTTTAGGATGGCAACCCGAAGGATTTTGGGTGTGGAATAACAAGATTGTTGTACCAGGTAATCGTGAAGATATTTTGAATAAGGAAGGTTTATTCAAATATCAAAAGGAATCCTATTATATACCTTCAGCTAACAGTATTTATAAGAATAATCTATTCAAATTTAAACCGCAAAAAAAATTCAAATCTATAGAAACAAGTATAAGCCACACTCAATATTTTCATCAAATATTTAGAGTGCATAGAAACCATGCTATTACGGGCATATTATTTGGAATAAGCTCCCTTTATCAAGACATAGTCGTTGATAAGACTGGTTTTTTTCCAATATTATTTTACTTTGGACCTGCGTCCACAGGTAAAGATAATTTAAGTAGAGCTATACGTTCTATGGTAGGAGATCCACAATCTCCTATTCAATTAGAAGGTGGTGCGTCAACCATTAAAGCTCAAATTAGAGAATTTACCCAATTCAATAATGGAATTTCCGAACTAGCCGAATATAAAAGAGGAAACCCTCAGTTAGATGGTGTATTGAAAGGTCTATGGGATAGACGAGGATATAAAAGAGGTTCTATTGAATCTAAGATTGCAACCGATGAAGTTCCGATTCTTAGTTCGGCTATTCTAACAGGAAATGAATTCCCAGATGCGGAGGCTCTTATAACGAGGTTAATTTGGGAAGAAATGAAAGCACAAGAATTTAGTGATGAAGAAATTGAACAATATAATATTCTTAAAGATATTTTAAAAAAGGGAATTTCTGGTTTATCCGATTTCTTTATTCATAAAAGATTATATGTAGAAGAATTCTTTTTAGATACATATCGTGCTAACATAAAATTGTTAAACGACTTACCTCAATTTAAGAATACCACAAGTAGAATTATTTCTAATTTGGGTGTACTCCTTTCCTTCTATCAACTTTTTGAAAAGGAAAACTTCTTTCCTTTTGGGCAATCAGAAATAATGAAGCACTTTGCTTATATCGTAGAAAATCAGAAAAAGAAATTGTCATCAGCATCTCCATATATTAAATTCTGGGATTGTTTCGTAATGACAATGCGAGGTAATGTTAATGATCAATTAAAGGTCAATCAAGATATAAGAATAGATGGTTCTCATCTGATGTTTAATTTTAAAATAGCATTTATGAAAATACAAAGAATGTGGCTTTCACAATATCAAGAATCACCTCCTGACCAAAGAAGAATGAAAGAAATCCTAAAAGATGATGCTTCCTATATTGATGATAAGAAGAAAGTTCGTGTAAATAAGGAAGGGACGCCAACATCGGCTTTTGTGGTTGATATGGCAAAAATGGGAGATATACAAGACAATATAATTCACCAGATGAATATACAACTGAACCAAGACACTTTATTCTCTGAAAAAAATGTGAATGATAATTTGAATGAATCCACATCCAAACTCCCTTTTTATTAACTATAAAAGCGAAAAAATGAGAAAACACTCCTTTTTTTCTTCTACAATTTCTACAAGGACTTAATTAATTATAAATCAGTTAAAAAGATTGTAGAAATAAACGTAGAAAATGTAGAAGATTGTAGAAACTAAAAAAAGAATTTCTACAAACTTCTACAAAACAAGAATTAAAAGATGATATTAAAATTGCTTATATGTACTATGAATAAAGGGTTTGTATTGATTTGTAGCAATTGTAGAAAATGTAGAAGTCTATATACATATACTTCTTTGAAATTTAAAAAAAATGAAAAAAATAGCACATAAATTAGATTTTGGAAACACTCCTTTAAATGGTAAAAATCCATTTTTTGAAGAAATGAAACAAAAACAGATTGGTTTTTCACCTCTGGTAATATGTTCCTTTTTTGAAGGGTTCGATGTTTTACAAGTCTATAGCGAGATATCAAAAGAATATGTCTATGCTATTTATTGGGCAGAAAAACTGGTAGGACATATTTATATGGGTGAAATGTATTCTGATTATGATATTATAAAAATATCCGAAAAAATATTTCCTCCTAACCTTTCTGATCTAGACAATTATATTAATAAAGCCAAAGGTATTTGGTATCACAAATACCCAAATAACCATTACGCTTTCATCTTAGATAAAGTTTTAAAAAAAATAAAATAATTAAAAATTTGAATTGATATGAACGGAATACCTTGGACTAAAAAAGAAGATAAATATATAAGAAATCACTATCCTAATGGAGATACAAAAAAGATAGCGGAAAAACTAAATAAAACTTATTATGCTGTGCTTAATCGTGCACATTATTTAGGTGTCAAAAAGACCAAGAAATTTAAACAAAAACAAGGTTTGAGGATTAAAGAAAAGGGGGAAATTTATCGTTTTAAAAAAGGTCAAACTCCACCCAATAAAGGCAAAAAACAAACAGAGTATATGTCCGCAGAAAGTATAGAAAAAACTAAATCTACACGATTTAAAAAAGGACAAACACCCCACAATGCTTTAAAAGATTGGCAGGAAGTTCAGCGAAAAGATAGTAGTGGAATACCTTACATTATGATTAAAGTACCAGGACAAAGAGTATTAAAATACAAACATCGCTGGTTATGGGAAAAAGAAAACGGAAATATACCTAAAAAACATATTATTTGCTTTAAAGACGGTAACACCTTGAATTGTGTGATTGAGAATTTGGAGTGTATTTCCATGGGTGAAAACATCAGGCGAAATTCTTACAACAGGGTAAAAGAATGGAATAAAGAACAAGCTAAAAGAGCTATACAAAATCAAATTAGAAAAAATAAAGAATTATGAATTTAAATGAATTAAACGAAAAATTATTTGCAGCATTAGAAGGAGTAGAAAATGGAACTATTGATCCAAAAAAAGCCCAATCAATTGTAAATGTCAGCAATGCTATCAATAGCAATTGCAAACTTATGATAGATGCCGCTAAAATAACCAAAGACAATAGTGTATTAGGTTTGGTTGCATCTGATGATAAAATGAAGGAACTATCGTATAAATCTACTTATGATAAAAAATTTGAATTTGCACTGAGTTTGGGATACAACAATCTTTCCGAGGCTATTGGAAAATTGGGTAAAGTAGAGTTTGAAAATAAATTTAATAAAAACAAGTAAAAAAATGGAACAAAACGAGCAATTAACAAAAAAAGAATGGGAATTAATAGGTCATTCATTAGGTGTGAATATTTATATGGATAAAGATTTTCCTAATTCTTACTATCGAAACTTTTTCGGTACAGGAAAAAATACAGATAATTATAAAGTGTTTGAAAAATTAGTGAAAAAGGGTTATGCAATAGAAAGAACTCAATTTGGAGAACCTGTATTTCATATTTCAGAGAAAGGAATAGAAATGTTTGAAAAAAATGTAAATCAAAAATAATAAAATCATAATGGCAAAAAGAAAATATGCAAGAATGAGCGATAAAGAAGTTGCTTATGAATGTACAAGATGTAAATGGCAAGGATTAGAAGAAGAAAAAAATTCAAAAAATATTGATCCTGAAATAGAAATGTATGAACATATTTGCCCAAATTGTGGCAACAATGAGTTTTATGGATTGTTAGAATACAATAAAAAAAATGGAAAACAAAATAGAAGTCATAAGTAAAGAGGTGTGCTTACTTCGTGTGGTTGAAAATAGAATTTCGATTAATTTTTTCAATAAATGTCAATTTGACGGAGAAGTGTACAGCGTTGAAAACAAAGATATAAAATATCATTGTTGGAGTAATCAAGATTGGTATTCTGATCACCGTTATTGTTTAATAGTCAATCTTGAAAAATTTGAAGATGCTAAAAAAGATTTTGAACACAAAATATCAAAAAAAATTGATAAATACATAGATCATCTTGAAAGGAGAATTTCATCAGGTAATTTCAGAAAAAGAAACCTTATAAGTCAGTTAAAAGAAATAGAATTATGAAATTAAACAACAAACTACCCAACGACATCAGCCGTTGTGGTAATGACAAATGCGAATTGAGAAAGCAATGCCAAAGGTGGCTACAAAGATACACAGGTAACGAGTGGCAAACCTTTACAATTTTTAAACCGAAAAATAACAAATGCGAAAATCAGATAAAACAATAAAAATTTAAAATTGTGAATAAAAAATTTTCAGAAAGATTAGAGGAATACTTAAGTAACGAATGCAGTGATTATGATTTAACTTATAAATGGGAATGGAATGAGCATACAGAGTGCTGTGAAGTGGAGATTAAACGAGATGATTATAGTCAAAATATTAAACACTTAAATTTCAGATACGATGAAGTTAAAGACGATTTAAAAATAGAACTTAGCGAAGACTATTTTTACACAACAAGGGAATTTGATTATACTGTAAAATACTTTTGGATGCTAGTGAGTCCAGCATTATTCCCTGTAAATGAATAAAAAACATTTTATAAAATGAGAGAGATAAAATTTAGAGGAAAAACAAATAAGAGTTTAGGACAAAAATACGGAGGAAAAGAAGTTAATCAATGGGTTTATGGGGATTTAATTAATTGGGCAGGTAATTCTCAAATTTGGGAGCACAATGATGAACATTCTAATTTTATAGTTGATGAAAAAACAATAGGTCAATTCACAGGACTAAAAGACAAGAATGGAAAAGAGATTTACGAGGGGGATTTATTGAAAATAAAGGAAACTTACGAACATATAGGAGGGGTTCATAAAGTTGTTTTTTATGCAGGATCTTTTGTTTCATATAATATTATACATAGCGATATAAAACAAGTACCCAAGTATCTATTAAGAGATTTATTCAATAATGAAGAAGTTGAACTCATCGGAAATATTCATGAAAATAAAGGATTATTGAAATGAAAAAATTATATGTAGTCCTTTTTTCTGGTGGTCGCACCTCTGCTTTTTTAGCAAAGTATATTAAACTAAATCCAAAGTACGAAAAAGCAATTTTTATTTTCGCTAACACGGGAAAAGAGAGAGAGGAAACTTTAAATTTTGTTGATAAATGCGACAAGGAGTTTAATTTGAATTTATTTTGGTTAGAGGCTAAAATAAATTTTGAAAAAGGTGTGGGAACTACTTGCAAAATAGTTGACTTCGACTCTGCGAGTCGTAATGGTGAACCATTTGAGCAAATGTTGAAAAAATATCCTCTTCCAAACAATCGTGCAAGTAATTGCACGAGAGAGTTAAAACAGCGACCTATAGATTCTTTTCTCCGTAATAATTGTTTAGGATATGAAATAGTTAAGGTTGTCGGTATTAGATACGATGAACGTCACCGAAAATCCGTAAATGCCGAAAAGGAAAATATTATTTATCCACTTTGCGATGAGTTTAGGGTAGATAGTGAGTTTATAAGGAATTGGTGGGATAATCAACCGTTTGATTTAGGGTTAAAGGATTACGAGGGTAACTGTGATTTATGTTTCAAAAAATCATTAAAAAAGCGATTAACGATTGTTAAAGAAAATCCAAAAGTTGCCGAATGGTGGCAGAAAATGGAAGGTAAATACAGTAGTGAAAAAATCCCAAGATTTGATTTAAGAACTAATGTAAGTATTGAGCAACTAAAAGAAATGGCAAAACGAAAATTTCACAAAGCACATGATTTACATGAGTTAAACCAGCAACAATTAAGTCTGTTTGATTTTGAAACAGATTGTTTTTGTAAAGCGAATTAAATTGAAATAGATAAAACAAAGAATTATTAAATGAAATCAAAGAAAAAACACAATAAAAAAACGCCAAATGATTCTTCAAAATTAAGGGCGTTCATCGATTGTTATCAAAAATATAGAATTAAAAAATCTAAAAACAAATGGCAACAACACCTCACTACTCAGAGAAATTACTAATACGAATCATATATGATTGTGTTAGCTTAGAAGATTTAGTTCTTCTTGGGCAATTATACACCCAATTAGAAGACCAAGGCGATATAAAAATCACCCGAAAAATATTATATCATACTAAAATAAAACAATATGAACTCGTTTATAGTGGGGAAAAATAATAATCACGAAATATGGCACCAATGCCCACAGTGTAAAGATTATTTTGATGCAAGAATACATGGTTGGCAATGTCCAACCTGTTTTCATCAAATTATTTTTTATTTTGTTAACATATTAATAAATAACAAATAGTTATTTATTTTCATATTGTTATTTTTATTATCTTTGTGATATGGATTTTGAACGCCAAATAATTGATAATAAAATAACTAAAGTAGAATTGCTTTCAGCATTATCTACTCAGTCTATATTCTTAAAATTTAAAGAAGGTTCTTTCTCTGTTAACAAAGAAGAATCTACGATAGTTACTTTAGATAAATTATATTTTACTGATGGTAAAGTAAAAATTTCTTTTACGGGTAAAAATACTTCATCAGGGTTTTTATATCAATTCAAACTTAATTTACAAACGCCAAGCAATTTGAATAATAATGAGATTATTCAGCGTTTCAAATTGCTTAAGAGTATAAAAATACATTTTTGTAATGGTCATCATATGAATTTATGTAGAAATGATATCCATCAAAATAGGTGGATTGTTGGCGATTTCAATACCAATGATAAGTTTACAAAAATTAAATATAGCATAAAAACAATTTTTCCGATAACTTTTGAATAATGAATATAGTTCCATTAACCTTATCTAAATACTTATCTCACTATTTATACCAAGAATTTGAAGGCTTGGAAACAAAGTATGGTAACATAAAAGTAAAAGTTATATCTATAGACTGTCATAGTTCTATGGGGAAATACATTATTTCAAACCTGAAAAGGATAGACTATCCTTTGAAAAACTTACAGAAATTTAATGTTTTTATTGAATTAAAACAGGTCAAAAAAAAGACTTATTGCACCAAGCAAAAGGTTTATAAAGTAGAAGATTATTCAACATCTTTCATTGAAGTCCCTGACACTGTAATGAAAGATATAAATCAGTTGTTTGGCGATTTATTTCGTCAAAACTTCTACTTCTTCGTACAAGGTTATATGAATGGCGAAGTAACAAAAAAAAAGGTGGAAAATGCAATCCGTTTTTTTATGGATAAGTATTTTTTATGGGATTATTTTGATGTTGAGTCTTTAAGGAGACTTTATTATAGAATGTTGAATAATTCTGGGTCTAAAATACAAAAACGAAGCTCTTATAGAAAATAGTTTGTCACAATTATTTAACTTCATTGAATTTACTTTTGTGATAAATTAAACTTAATGAAGTATACAGGTATTAATAAAATATATCAACTTATTCCCGATAATACTAGTGGGGAAATTTCTCCAGGAAATCTGCGTGAATGTTTTACTGAAACCTTTACCAAAATATCTGGATTCGTTAAACTTGACGCTTCTAATATCACGAATGAATGCCGTACACTTCTTCGTTCAAAATTAGGTGTTGGCGACTTACCTGCTAATTTGGCTACGACTGATGATATTGAAACCGCAACTGAAAATAAGGTTGACAAAGCCACGGACGAATTAAGAGCTATTGGCGGCACTCACCCCTATGCGTGGGCGTTTGATATTAATGGTAATGCAAAGAGGGTTCCTGGAGCAGAACTATATACAAATGTAGCTAATTCACAAGTTACAACTACAAGAGGCGCAGGAATGACACAAGGTTTTGCGTGGTATCACGATACACAAGGTTATCCTTTTTATTTAAAAAATTTACAGGATGGTACTTATGATGATAATAGTGATAAGAAATTAGTCTTAGATCCATATGGCAACTTAAAAACAGCCGATAGGGAGGAATTTATCATAAACATTACTGATACTTTACCTAATCCTGCAACACCGACACAACAAACACTTACTATTGTACATCAAGGAGTTGTTACACCAGAGCAGTTAGATACTAATATACTTGAGTTAAATGAATTTATTATGAATTTACGAAAAAAAGATTTTACAGTATTAACCGATGATGATTGGCATGTGATAAATGCCAAAGATAATACAGGAGCTATTAAGAGCAGTGGTGGTATTACTCTGGGTAGAACATCTGATGATTTCCAAAAAGGCGAAGTGTTTGCCTGTGCATATCCTAATTTAGTGTTGCCACCTAACAAGAATTGGGCGTTTGTAATTGGTGGCGGCGTTGATGGAAATTGGAATAATGATAAAGGTTTTATAGGCATTGCTGAAGCTTCCAATACAGAAGATATAGGCATTATAAAAAGCTTAATATCATATATAACGCTTTGGAATATTTATGGTAGAACGAATTGTACTTACATCAATAACAGAATAGGAATGCGATATTCTCCTGTTAACTCGCTCACTTTCGTGAAAGTTGGTAATATTCTTAGTGTGACAGTCAGAGGTGCTGACGAAATTAAATCATTGAATATAGACGTGACAGGTGTGTCGAGTTTCAAACCTGCACTATATATGAATGCAGGTGGAAATAAAGGGAATGTTACTTCTGTTGACTTCGGTAGATATTGGATTGAACCTTAAAAAAATAAATAAATGAAAAAACAATTAGAATTAAGCCCTGAATTACAGGGATTGCTGACAGCAATAAACAATGTGCCTAATTATTGGGCGAAATTCGATTTAGAGCCATTGACTGATTTACCTCAGTTCAACAGGTCTTTATTAGTGGTAGGGTTTTCAGCGGTTCCTGTTGAAAAAGATAAATCAGAATTTTTCACAGTTAAAGTTACACAGGTTTTCACTAAAGAAAATGGCGAAGTGTTGACGACGAAACATGAACGAGAATGGCATATATACGCTAAAGATACCATTAATCTAACAGATGGGAAAGGTAAAGAGATTAAAGTAATGGAAAAAACTTTAGATGAAGACGGTAACCTTGTAGAAGAGAAAGAAATTAATTTGGAAGCTCCAAGTATTAAGCATATTAAATTTCTATTACTCAACAAAGAAGCTCACTTAGTTGATATTTTGGGGCAATTCATGGGGCTGTATTACAATAAATTTAAAAACGAAATCGATAGATTATGAAAAACTTATTCCTTTACATAATAGCAGTATTAGTGCTTATTTACATCAATTTTTACAATAGAAAATTAGTAAAAAAGCAAGGTAATATTAAGGGGTACGATAGAAGTCAAGCGTTAGCATTAGATGTCTTCGCTGGGCGAAATTATAGGTCATTATGGAATCGTACTTTAATCACTCCGAATGGCTACAAATTTGGCGTGGATGGAGAAACGATGTCTTCCACATTAGGTAAGAATCAATTAGATGGAACTTTAACCACATCGCCACAGGAAGGAATGCCTAATTGGTTTTATGGAACTAACTTAAGTAGAATTTTAAATAAGGTTTTTAAAGAGAAAAACCATTGCATTGATGCTATTGATTTAACGAAAGGAAATTGGAAACCTAATAATAAATAAGAAGAATGAAAGAATTAGATTTTAACGGAGTTCTCGGAAATATGCTTCATTGGGAAGTGTTTATAATTGTATTAATTATTGGTTTGGCGTGGATTTTTAGAAGTGCTATTTCTGACAAAATCAAAGAGATGTCTTTGACGAAAAAGAAAAGAAAAATCGAGAACCTAAGTCATCACGATTTTTTTGCGACAACCAAGTGGGTAAACGCAGAAGTTAAAAGAATTACATTTTCATTTAAGGGAGAAAATGACGAAGTGAAATCAAAATTACTCCATCATTTGATTGATTTAAAAACTAATACTATTGAGGAACAGTTCACTGACTTTTTAAAGAATGACGAATTAAACCATTGTAGTTCTCAGGATTTAAAGCAAAAAACGAAATATTTATTAATGGGGATTGTAAATACTTATACTTCCAAAGCGATGAAAGACTTTGTGAGGATAGGAGTTTCACGGGTAGATGCAAAATTCACTATTGATAGTTATGAGGATTACAGAAAAGAGATTGTAGAAGCCTTTGAAGATAGGGTGGATAGTATTACCACTAATGAAGATTACTCGTGTAATTATGACAAGATGAATGCTATTTTAGAAGTTGTTGCTATTAGTCTCTACATTATCCCAAAAGATGTTAAACAAGCCTTTGATAAAATTAACGGCAGGTTTAGGAAATATGAACACTTAAATTTAGAAATGTTATGAGAAATGATTTAAGTTCGATTCTGGTGCTTCTTTTTCTTTTCGGTTGTGGTACTCGGAAAGTGGAAACTCATTCCGAAAAAACAAATGTAAATACTGAAAGCGAAAGAGAAACGATAGGTGAGAGCAGCTTTAAAATAAAGTCTGAAACAAAAGAAATGAATGTTGAAGATTTTAGTGATTTTAGCTTATCGGTTAAACCAAATGATTCAAAAGAAAAGAAATGTTCAGATAGGGATATCGTTTATAAAGATAAACATGGTAGAGAACTGCGAATGCCTTATGAAAATCAAACAATTGATTTGAATCAGGTAAATGTTCTCAAAAAAGAAATTAAGACAAAAGATAGTCTCATTTTGAGCCAAAATAAGAAGATTGAAAATTTAAAATCGAAAATTTCAGAACAAAAAAAAATAAAAAGTAAAAAATCAGAGCGTGAAAATAATAGTGTTTGGTTTTTTAGCGTAGGAGTACTTGTAGGGTTTTTATTCCCTTTACTTATATACTTAGTTTATTTGTTAATCAAAAAACGCAAAATATGATTATCAAACGAATTAGGTGTTAATATATTTATATCTAAAACTATCACTATGAAAACATACATTAAAAAAACAGTGTTCTATGTTGGCATTGATTTATTGGGATTCCCAATTTTTCATGACAGATACAAAGAAGTTTATGAAATGTATAAAATTAAAGATTCAAAACATTTCAAAGCTTATTCAAAATTTCAACCTATAATTAACATACAATGATGAAAAAAATGTTACCAAAACACAAGCCAAAAATGAAACTAAATGAGCTTCAAACTCATTTAAAAAAGTTAAATATCGATAGAAAAAAATATCCATTATTAATTATTGGGATTAGAGGGTATTACAAGAGAACTATGGGGAACCCTAAAAAGAACGATAGAGGGATTTACGATGATGCTATTTTCATCGTTACCCCAAATGGCTCGTTTGCTTTTAACGGAAACACCGACCCAAGTAGATATAGGAAAGGTATCGCTGTATTAAAGTCAGGAATATACTATTCTTACAGATTTGGAACACATAGAGGAAGTAAATCGCAATATCCTGCTATTTGTCAAAGAATAGCACCTGTAACCGTAATCAGAGATGGCAAAGGCGAAGATACAGGTATGTTTGGTATCAATATTCATAAAGGGGGGTGGCGAACTACATCGTCGTTGGGGTGTCAAACTATACATCCAACGCAATGGAAGTCTTTTTATCGGTTAGCGAAAACAGAAGCTAAAAGACTGTTCGGAAGTAGGTGGAAAAAGGCTGTTATACCTTACGTTCTTATAGAGCTTTAGAAAAAAGCGAATGTTAAAAATAATTTGAAAAAGCGGTAGTTGCTTTATTTTTTTGTCACATTTTTTTTTGTCGTTGCAGATTATTTTTGCTGTATGATAATCAACAATTTTATATTAGATGTACTAAAAGGGCATTGGCTTGTGGAAGGCAACGCTGTTGAGCAATATGAAACATTGTTAAATAATTATGTAAAAGGTTCTTTCCAAGGAACAAAAATTGACCGTTCGGGTTTTGTTGCGGGACTATCGAATGCATCCTTTTCTCCTTCAGAAGAAAAAAAGGAAAAAAAGATAATTACCGTGCCTATGCGTGGTATTCTTCCTGCTTATGGAGGGATGTGTATTCTTGGTGCTGATGATTACCTTTCGATATTCAGAAGATTAAACAGTGATAATGAAGTAGGAGCCGTCATATTAGATATAGATGGTCCAGGTTCTTCAGTATCGGCAATTAACTTAATGAAGGAGTTTGCAGAGGAAAGAAAAAAACCTTTTGTTGCATTGATGAACTCGTGCTATTCAGGACACTATTGGACAGCTTCAATGTTATGTGATCACTTAATGGCTTATGGAGATATTTCTTCAGGATTTGGTTCTATTGGAGTTTTATCCACTGTCTATGATGATAGGGAGGCTAACGAGAAAAAAGGATATAAAGTAAAAGTAATTAGAGCTCCTCAATCGACTACAAAGGCTCAAACGATGGTAGATTTCTATAGTGGTAATGATGATGAATTCACGAAGAGTTTGGAAGATGAAATGCGTCCAATGGCTGATGCTTTCATTAATGCAGTGAAAGAATATCGCCCTCACATCAATCAAGGTTTAGAAGGTTTATTTACTGGGTCAACGTTTAATGCAAATGTGTCCTTGGAAAATGGCTTGATAGACTCTATTGGAAACCACGCCAAGGCGGTTGAGCGAGCAAAAATTCTAATGGAATTACAAGAAGAATAACTTAATAATTTAAATTTTTAATATGGCAAAATCAAGAGTTTCAGTAGCAGTCGCATTTGCGTTGCAAGTCTTGGGTTTAAAAAAATTACCCAAAGGAGATGATGGAAAACTTGCTTTATCAGAAGATGATGAAGCAAAGTTGAAAAAAGAATTTGGCGAAAACTTCGATAAGTTTAAAAAACTTGCAAATGAAGAATTGGTCAAAGCGTCTGAAAATGGCGAAGAATTAGAAAATCAAAGAAAGTTAGCGAATGAAGAATTGGCTAATTTAGTAGAAGGAGGTGATGCTTCTGCGAGTTTGGAAGATAATACTGCAAAAGCAGTAGAAACTATTAAATCTCAAAAAAAGAAAATTGAGAAAATGAGTAAGCAACCAGAAGTGGACGAAGCGATCCAAAAGGTAAAAGCAGGTGTTAAAAATAGAGATATTGATACATTGGTTGCAACTACAACTGTTACTCACCTTTTTGGAGTTGAAAAGCAAGAGTTTTCAAGAAAAAGATCTTGGAACGAGAGAGCGGTCTCAGAACTGAAAGGAATATCCGCTGCGGAAACGGATTTTTCCGACAGTTCAACGATTGCTGACTTAAACAAGGATTTAAGAGCGTTCTACACTAAAAACCCAGAGGTTTTGAGAGAGCTGCAAAAGGATAGATTTGGTCTTCCATCTTTTTGGCCAAAGAGATTTAACGTTGTTAATGGTATTAGCGATGCTGTTATCGATGTGGCTAATGTAACGCAAGGAAGAAAGCCAGAATGGTCTCCGAACCCTGAGTTCTTTATAGAAGCTGAGAAAAGAAAAAACTATCCTGCTCAAATTGACGTCGAGTTTACTGGGTATCAACTTCAGCGATTAGAAACAGCGTGGATTAATACGCTTTTCAATATGGATGGAAGTTCTCCTTATAAGATGTCCTTTATCTATTATTTAGTTAAAAAAATTGATGAACAAGCAAGGCTTGAAGATAGGATTTCTAGTGTAAATGGGGTCTATGTTTTCAAACCAAAAGGAATTAAAGCGAAGGGGAATTTCTTGAACAGACAAAATGGACTTCGTTATCAGTTGATGAAGTTTAGAGATTTTGATAAAAAGATTGTTCCGTTTAAGTCTAAATTGGGAACTTTAACTTTGGCAAATGCTTACGAGTATTTCAATGAGTTTGCAGAATCGTTACCAAATGTCATTCGTACAAAAACAGGTATGAAGATTTATGTTTCTCAGCAATTTAGAAATGCCTATCAGAAAGGCTACAAATTAGCGAATAGTTTAAACCAAGATTATACTGGTAATGACTTAAATTATATTGAAGGGTATCCAAATTTACAATTTGTGGTATTGTTGGATTTAGAAGGAACGAATGCTTTCTTTATGACCGATGAAAACAATATTGAAATTTTGGAGAATGTACCAGGCGAAAAATCTATTTATACATTTGAACACTCAAAAAGGAATACATATATCCATGCTGATTATTATCAGACGGCTGCGTTTGTATTCTCAGGATTCAAATTGCCAAAGGACTCCCCTTTCTTGGGGCAAGCTCAATTCGTTTGGATAAATGATGCTTCATTATTCTCTAAGAATTTCCAAGTTCCGATGTATGGAACTGCATTGAGTTCGCCTGTTGATGTAAACTTTACAAATATCAAAACTGATATTAGTTTATTATCAAATGTTACTTCTATCAATACAGAAATGCCTGTAGGTACTTTTGTTAAGATTGAAGGGAATACAGGTCAAATCACAAACTCTAAAATCGAAAAGAAAACATCATCTAATGGTGGTAATCTAGATTTGACAGCGGATTTTGATCCTAAAACAGGTGGAATCTTAATCTTAATGGTAACCGACCAAGGTTTCAAAGAAATTAAGCGGATGGATAAGTCTGAAGTTAAGCCTTCAGCGAAGGAGTTTACAGCCAATGTTCTTGATGTAACAGGTGATACTGATTTCATTTATAAAGGAGATGAATCTGTGGAGTTGTCGGAAATTATTTCTGGTCAGGAAGGAGCTGAAATTAAAGTATATGGTCAAGAAACAAATACTTTAACAGTGAAATCTATCGTAGACAAGGTAGAGGTAACAAGTGATTGTGTGTTAGATTCAGCAGATAAATACATCGTGTTGAAAAACTTCGAAGGGATTTGGTACGAAATCTCAAGAGGGTAATATAACTGAATAGGCCACATGATTGTGGCTTATTCTTTAATTTTTAAAAATTTTAAAAGATGAATTTCGGATTAAAAGGAAAGTTGGATAGACCAAAATCGGGAGCGGGAGCTCCAAGTTTTACAACGGATAGACCGTTGTTTGCAATACCTGTAGATGCTTTTGCGGAAAATGGATTTCCAAAAGCAGATGAAAACGGAGTTAGAACGACAACGAATGTCGTGTTAAAGGATGGATGTTTTGCAATTCCAATGTATTACACCTCTGGAACAAAAGATTACTCTGTTGAGAATACAGGGGAACAAGATGCTGAGCGATTTATGCTTAAAGTGGTAGCTTCTCACCCAGGTGATAGCACAGAGGCTACCGAATTCATGGTGAATAATCAAGGGAAAGGATTTGTTTTATTCGCTGGCAACAAATGTGGAGATACAGGAATGAAAATGATTGGAGATATTTGTAATCCATTGTATTTGAAGCCTTCGTTTAAGGCTAACAAAGATAAAACAGGATTTGAAGTATCTTTCGAGCAATCTACAGGTTCCCGATATATGCATAAAGTGTATTATGGAGATTTACCATTAGAGGAAGATGTAATGCCTGAGTATGCTCCTGCAGCTATTAAATTCTTAAATACTGAGCATAATGTGGTTAAGGTTGCAGAAGGAACTTCAGCAACAACAGTGAAAGTGACGGCTTTGAATTATAAGCATAACGACATTGTGACGTTGGTAGGAAAAGATTTAGACGAATCTACTGCGGGAACATTGTCTGATTCTACAGGAAATAGTACGATAAGAGTGATGTTAGATAAAGGAATTGAATGGAAGTCTTTAAAAGATTCCACAATTTCCTTTAGAGTGTTTGAAGGTAAAACAAACACTTATTTAATCGAAACGGCTCGTTCATAGCTTTTTTGTTTTATTTTTTTTAGAAAGTTCGTCACAGATTTATTTTGTGGCGAACTTTATATTTGGCTTATAAAAAATCGTTTTTTGTGAAAAAAATAACAGTATTTCGAGCAGTAGAATTAATGCGAAATTTGTCTGAACAAAATATTCCATTCAGTATAAAATACTGTTCCTTCAATGAATCAAAAAAAGAAAGCAAAGGTTTTAAGAGCGAAAATAATATCTTATTAATGAAAGGGTATCGGAGGAATCAATCCGATAAAAGCGATTTACTCGTTAGCTTTCAGCGTATGGATACTAGACAAAGAAGACAGTTTTATCTGCCTTTGTTGATTGAGTTTAACGGTATAAAAATTAAAAATGGAAAATAACGAAGTGAATATAGAACGATATGGTAAAGATGCTGTAGTATCTTCGCCTTGTGCTGTTTTCTCCTATCAAGTGGAAAATCCACGAGAACTTAGTCCTCGAGATGGCAATCAGTTTTCTTGGAATAATCAGCATTTTGTATCTGAAGATATAGAATTATTGCCTTATGGTAGGAGAAACGATATGCCACAGCTATTGCGTGATGTAGTATATTCAAATCCGAATATACCAGGAGTGTTTGAAAAGAAACAGGGTTTATTGTGGGGAAAAGGTCCTGCATTGTACCAAGAGGAGTATGTGGAGCAAAAAGACGGCACAACTCGAAGAGTGAGGAAATGGCAAGAAAATAAAGAAATTCAAGCGTGGTTAGACTCTTGGGATTATTGCGACTACCTTTTGAATGTGATTACAGACTTTAATTTTATGCAAGGCTCATTTACGAAATTCATAAGGCAAAAAGGATCATTGATCGGTAAAAATAAATTTCACTCTTTGGAACATTTGAATCCTGCTTGGTCAAGATTAGGAAGGAAATTGAATGCGGAAAAGCCAACACATTGTATATTTTCTAATTGGTGGATGAAAAACGGAAGTGATAGTTATAAAAAATACCCATTGTATGATTCTAAAAACCCTTTCGGAAAAGCTAATGCTGTGATGTATAGCCGAACGCTGACTTTTGCTACAGACTTTTATGCTATTCCTACAATTTTTGGTTCTTTGGAGTGGATTAGGCGTTCAACGGCAATTCCTTTAATTTTACGAGCTTTATCGAAACATTCCATTAATGCAAAGTATCACGTTACTTCTCCATCGAAGTTTTGGGAAGATAAAAAGGAGGAACTTGAAAGAAAAGCTGAAGCTGAAAATCGTGATTACGATGATAGAGAATTGCAACTCTATGAAAAGAAATTATTCCGTTCAATTACCAAGACCTTAGCATCTGACGAAAATGTCGGGAAAATTTGGCACACTAAGGATATAATGATAGTTGATGGTATGAATCTTATATCACAAGGTTGGACGATTAAACCTATAGACCAAAATATAAAAGACTTTGTGGAAACACAAATCAAAATTGGAAATAAAGCTGACTCGGCAGTATCTGCTGCGTTAGGTATTCATAAATCATTGGCTGGAATATCTGGTGAAGGAAAAGCAGATAGCGGTTCCGAGCAGTTGTATGCGTATTTAATGTATAAACTGATAGGTGTGGATATTCCAGAGTACATCGTAACCAAGGCTATAAACGAGGCGATAAAACATAATTTTAATACAGATTTAAAATTAGGATTTTATCACGGAGAAGCTCAAAGACAGCAAGACCAAACAAGTAAAGATAGAATTAAAAATAACTAAATATGGAATTATTGTTTAATACAGATAATGCTTCAGCGAGTGAACTTCATGAAATATTGGGGTTTATTGACTCGGATTTCTCACTGATACAGGTTTTGCCTTATCTAAGAAAATCCACCAAGGAAATCATCCATTGGATTGGAGAACAAAATTATGTAAAAGTTTTGGATTGGTATGAAAATGATGAATCAAATGACTTCTTAACGATGGTAAGGTATACCATCGTTTTAGGAGCATTTCGTGAGTTTGCTCCATTACTGGATGTTTCATACACAACATCTGGGCGTGTATTTCGTTCTGATGATCACACAAAGGCAGCCTTTGAATGGATGATAGATAAGTCCAATGAAGCAATGGAACGATCGTATTACGCATCATTGAATGATATTATTGTAATGACTATTGAGGATAGAGACCTCTTCCCTACTCCATTTATAAATGATGTTAAAGGAATGTTTGTGAGTACTCTGAAAACATTCCAGGAATTTGTGAACATAGATGATTCGCATCTTCTATTTTTAAAGTTGATTCCATCTTTAAAATTGGCGGAACATCGACTTATTTACTCTCGCTGTCGTGATAAAATGGATGAATACTTAAATACTGATTCCCACATTAAGAAGTTGATTCAGCAATGTTGCGTATACTTCGCAATGATTGACGGCTTGAAAAAAAATTCAGTACAACTATTTCCACAAGGAGTTGTACAAGTGGAATACCAGCAAAGGAAGAATAAAACAGCGAATAGATTGGATGTTGAAGCAACGGTACTTTATTACAAAGAAGAGCTTTCGAAGTTACTTCAAGATTTGGAAATAGAAATAGCAAAAAGTAATCAAAAGATATCCACGAAAAGGGATGTTAATTTTGAACCAGAAGATGGGTTTGTAACGATGTAAAATTAAAATATGCACTCGATAGAAATAAAAGAAACAGGAGATAGATTTTGGATTCCTGAGCATTTGGGAGAATGTTCTCGAAAACAATATCTTGATATGGCAAAGTTGATATTAACTTATCAGATAAAAGCTATTTCTTACGAAACCTTTAGGATTATGGCACTCTATCTATTAATGAATATGGAATACAAGGAAAATAATCTTGAAGAAATCGAAGAAGTGAAAATGCAAAATGTTTATATCACTTCAGAGGTATTGGATTCGTTTTTTGAAGAGGACGAGAACGGCAAAAAGCATCTGATACAAGATTATGTGCATAATCCCGTGAAATTCATTAAATATAAATTCGGAAAATTTCATGGCCCAGAAGATGCTTTTAAAGACATCACTTGGAAACAATTGATTGAAGGTTTGGGCGAAGTGCAAAGTTTTGCTAATGATGGAGATTTGAAAAGGCTTACACGCTTGTTCGCTATGTTTTATTTAAGGAAAGGTGAAACGCTATCTGATATTAACCTTGATAAAAGAGTGAAATATTTCAAATACTTGGATATTCGGTATATCTATGGATTTTACTTACTTTTTGTGAGCTTCTGGAGATTTCTCACAACGAATGCTGTTGTGGAAATTGATGGTAAAGATATTGACTTGACGCTGTTGTTTACTCGTGAGTCTAAAGGTGAAGGAGAGAGTGAGTATACAGAATTAGGGTTGCGTTCTACATCGTATCAGATTGCAGAAAGTGGCGTGTTTGGAACAATGAAAGAATTGAATGAAACAAATGCTTGGGAAATACTCATCAATATGTATGATATGATGGTGAGGAATGAAAAACGAAATGCGGAATTAGAAAAAACAGAAGAATGATAGATATAAAAAGTCTTAGAGAGGGTATTCAAGAAGTTGTTTCCCAAATACCAGAAATCAATAAAACAAGATTTGTGGTAACAGATGATCAGTTAGCTGATGCCTTGGATAAACACAAAAAAGCAGACAATGCCTTATTATTGTGTTTAATACCTACTTATCAATCAGAGGGTACAATGGATAACCCAAGAATGATGTCTTACTTCCAATTTTTCATTTTAGATAAGGTCGATTACAAGCAGATTAAAAATGAAGGACAATATTTAGATATATTTATTAAACTTCAAGAGGTGGTTAAGAAGTTTATCTCTTCTTTATTGGATTATAAACAAGGTGATTGTTGGGTGTTTGAAAATTTGAAAGAAGATACACTTTTGATTCGTCCTGTGCATAATAAAGCCCAGTGCAACGGTTGGGAAATTCAAATAGACTGTGAAGATTATGAATCTTATTTCAGATAGGGAAAATGATGAAATCCCCATTTTCCGTGCGTTTGTTGAACGAACGCTGAAAAAGAAAATTAAGGAAATCGATAAGGAGCAAAGAGCAAAGATGTCTGGGTTTACTTCAGATTTTTGGAAAGATAGGAGTTTTTTCTCGAATGATGTTCGTTTGGTTTACTCTCATCGCCCTGAACACAGATTTGTGGACATGAAAGTGCGTAATCATAAGAAGAAAAAACATCGCGAAGTTCACAACCGTATATTAATGGGGCATTATGCGGGTATTATGGGAGAATTGACCTACGGACTAACCGAATCTGTAAAAGAAAATTTAAGACAAAATTTAAAAAACTGACAAAAGTCATAAAAAAATATTGTGATTCATTTGCACATGTGGCGTAAAAGCCTCATATTTGCAATATCAATTAACAAAAAGACCCGTGCAGGTCGGTAAACTCGGCAAAAATACGATGACAAATTTTCAAAATTTAACGAAAGAAACTAACGAACAAAAATCAAAAAAATTAGTTGAAGAATTAAAAGAAAGACGAGGTGAGTTTTTATATAAAGGTGTTGCTGTGCGTCATATGAAATTCACAAATGCAAAAGAGAAAACATTACATTCTCTAACAGTTGAATTAACAGGAACGCTTAAACCTATTGTAGGAAAAATATTTGATATATATGCAGGAAAAACGCTAGAGGAACATATTGCTATTTGGAAACAAAGCAATTATTCTATCACTGTTATAAAGTAGTATTTATGAAAACAAAGTGCTACTCGGTACGGCTAAAAAGCCTTGTCCAAATTACTGACAAGGCTTACAAAGCCAAAAGTTTTGACGGCTCAGAGGATATAATACCAGCAAGTCAACTATTCGGACGAGATTCTGATGTTTCAAAATCAGAGGCTTATTGGATTTCTTCCTGGATATTAAAGAAGAAAAACATTCAATATTCAACTAAAAAAATAGGTTGGTTTAATCCTAAAACGGGAAATGTTGAACCTAATTACACAGTAGAAACAACAAGGCATATACCAAAACAAAAATCACCTATCCAAACGACAATTAATAAAGATTTACAAAGATGATTGATAATTTAGAAAGTTTAATAGATTTAGTAAAAGAAGAGTTAGTAAAAAACAAAATCCATGTTGAAAGAATAAAAAAAACCGTATCTGGTAGTTCAGCGTACTTTTATACAAGTAAAGGGTGCATAAGGTTATCAGACCACCACAACAAACACTCTTTTGATAAATGTATTTGTGCAATAACAATACCAACAACAAAAATAATTGTAGAAAAAATTATTTCAAGGATAAATGAATTATACAACAAATGTTAAATTTAGATTTCAAACAGCGACAGGCTGTAGATAAACTTTCAAAAATAAAAGTCGGAGCATTGTTTATGGACGCAGGTACAGGTAAAACATTACCTGCTTATAACTTAGTAGAAACACTGCCTAAATGTGATTATTGCTTGTATCTTGCACCATACAGAACTATCCATAATGACTTGACAGAAGAAAACGTTGTAAAAGAAATCCAAAAATATGGAGGTTTTTCAATGGCTCACGACTTTGTAGGTATTGAAAGCTTGAGTAATTCTGATAGAACTTATTTAAAGTTGATAAAAAAAATATCGACTGCTTGGAAACCTTTTATTGTGCTAGATGAAAGTTTAAAAATAAAAAATTCAGAAGCAAAACGAACCCAAAGGATTTTACATCTTGCACGACTTTGTGAGTACAAGATTCTTTTAAATGGAACGCCATTAAGTAAAAATTTATTAGACCTGTGGTCACAAATGGAATTTTTATCACCAAAAATTCTAAATATGAGCGAAACTCAATTCAAGAATACTTTTTGTGAATACACTACGATGATAAAAAAAGGTGGTGGTCAAGTTCAAAAGAGAGAGTGGATAAATAAATATCACAATATTGAATATTTATATTCATTGATTGAACCTTATATTTTTGAAAGTAAATTAACGCTTTCAGTAGGTAGGTCCGATATTAAAGTTGATTATCATTTATCAAGTGATGAACATAGTGCTTACAAGGAAGTAAAGGAGTATTTCTTATCCAAAGAGAAAATGATGAAATGGAACAATCAGATTTGGATAGCGATGGTTCAAAAATTACAGCAAACTTATATGGTAGCTGAAGAAAAATTTGACGCTTTGAGTAAAATTATAAAAGATAATCCAAATGATAAGATTTTGGTTGCTTGTAAATTTATTGCATCACAACAGGCAGTTGCTGAAAAGTTTGGAGATAAGGTAAAGGTGTTAAGTTATGGAAAACATACTTTTGGACTAAATCTTCAAAGTTATTCTATTATGGTACTTTGGGAAAAGCATTGGAATTTTTCTGATTTTGACCAAATAGTTAAGCGGGTTTTTAGGCGTGGGCAAAAAAAAGAATGTCGCTTTTTTGACTTTACTGCAAATACAGGGTTGGATAATATGATGTCTGAAAACTTGGCAAAAAAAGGCAGGTTACTGGATTATTTTAAGAGTAAATCTATTGAACAATTAGAGAAAAAGTTATGAATGTATATCAAGCTACACAACAACGATTAGAGTTCATCTTCAAAGAATTTGACAATGTTTATGTTTCTTTTTCAGGCGGGAAAGATAGTGGTGTAATGTTAGAAATATGTATGGATTATGTCCGAAAAAATAACCTTAAAAAATTAAGGGTTTTTCATCTAAATTACGAAGCTGAATATTCATTTACTCGTAATTATGTAGATGCTATTTTTGAGAAAAACAAAGACATTTTAGAGGTTTACAATATTTGTGTTCCGTTCAAAGTGGAAACTTGCACATCAATGACACAAACTTATTGGCGACCTTGGGAAGATGATAAAAAGGACATTTGGATTAATGAAATGCCTAAAAATGCACTTGTAAAATCTGATTTCGATTTTTATAATGAAAATATGTGGGATTATGAATTTCAAGAGAAGTTCAGTAGATGGCTACATAATAAAGTTAAGGCTGAAAAAACCTGTGTTTTAGTAGGAATTAGAACACAAGAGTCACTGAATAGATGGAGAGCAATCCATTCTGACAGAAATAATAGAAATTACCAGGGCAAAAAATGGACTAAAAAAGTTTTTGATAATATTTACAACGCTTACCCTATTTATGATTGGATTACTGATGATGTTTGGATAGCAAATTCAAAATTTGGTTGGGAGTATAATCAATTATATGATATGTTTTTTAAAGCTGGTGTTGCAGTAGAGCAAATGCGTGTAGCAAGTCCGTTTTTATCAACAGCAAAATCATCTTTAAAATTATTTAGAGTGATTGAGCCAGACACATGGAGTAAATTGGTTAGCCGTGTAAATGGTGTTAATTTTACAGGAATTTACGGAGGTACAACAGCAATGGGTTGGGGCTCTATTTCAAAACCTGAACATTTTACATGGAAAGAATATATGTTTTTTTTATTGGATACATTGCCTGAAGAAACAAAACAGAATTACTTAAATAAATTAGGCACTTCTATAAAGTTTTGGCAAGAAAAAGGTGGTGTTTTAAGCGAGGATATTATTCAGCAACTAAAACAGCGGAACATCAAAATAGAAGTAGGGATAAAAACCAATTATAAAACGGAAAAGAAACCTGTAAAAATGGAATATCAAGACGATATTGATATTAAAGAGTTTAAACTAATTCCTACATATAAACGAATGTGTGTGTGTATTATGAAAAATGACCATTTATGTAAGTATATGGGCTTTTCATTCACAAAAAGAGAAACTGAAAGAAGAAAAAAAATAATGAATAAATACAAAAGTTTATTATGAAAATAGATGATGACATTAAAAAATTGGTTGTTGCTTTAGAAGCAAAAATTGATAATATAAAGGATATTAAAAACAAGATTGAAACATTAAATTTTGTGAGAGCTCATTTACATAATGTTAGCCCTTTAAAACATCATCCTGTAGATTTTGTTTTTTGGAAGAAGTCTGAAGAAGTTGAAGGAAATAATTATAACCCTAATTCTGTTGCTCCACCTGAGATGAAATTATTGATAAAGTCTATTATCGAAGATGGTTACACTATGCCAATTGTTTCTTTTAATGAGGGGGTTATAAAAATAGTTGATGGTTTCCATAGAAGGAAATCTGAAAGAGTATCAAAAAAAATTAGCGAATCTACTTATGGTTATATTCCTTTAACTACTATAAGGAAAAGTCAAGAGGATATTTCTAACCGAATGGCATCTACAATTAGGCATAACCGAGCAAGAGGTTCTCACTCTATTGAGTTGATGCAGAATATTATTTCAGAATTAGTGAGTTGTGGAATGTCTGATGCGTGGATTATGAAAAATATAGGAATGGGAGCAGATGAATTGTTAAGATTAAAACAACTTACAGGCTTACAGGAATTATTTAAAAATAAGGAGTTTTCACAGAGTAAATAAATAAACAGATGTTACCAGAACTAACACAAAAAGACCTATATAATAATAATAGGGTTAAATTAAAATTTATACCGCTTTTTCAGCAGTTTATTATGGCTGCTGAAAAAGGAGAAATTTTAACGAAAAAAAAGCGTAAGTATTCAAAAGGAACATTGAGAGCTTATAAACTAACATTGACGGTTCTAGAGGATTACCAAGAAAGAAATGGTATTATTTTTTTGAATGACATTACTCCTTATTGGGCGGAGATGTTCTATTTCTATTTGCAAAAATATGACATATGTCTATCTACGGCATCAATGCATATTAGTAGAGTTAAAGCTGTGTTGAATCGTGCAAATAAAGCGGGGTTGACATTAAGAACAGGGTTTGGGATTAGTACTCCTATTGAGACATCTACGACCATTTTCAATTCTTTAAAAGAACTTAAAAAGATGATGGAATTAGATTTATCTAAGTCGATGGAATATATTAGAGATATTTATGTAATGAACTGTTTCCTTGGTATGAGATTTAGTGATTTGATGTTGTTTTTGGAAAAGCCAAACACTTTTTTAAAGGTATTTGACGACTTTGAATATATTGATTTTAGAACCGATAAAACTACCACTGTAAGTGTTATTCCTGTAGGGTTACAAGTGAAAAAAACGCTTGATAAGTGGAGGGAATTTAGGGTGTATAGTGGCGGGCACTTTAATTCTACTATTAAGAAAATAGGAAAAAATGCAGGTATTGATACAATTTGTACTAGCTATAGGACTATTGGTGGAAAAAAAATGAAAATTGAGTCCCCAAAGTGGAGATTAATGAGCAACCACACCGCTCGACGAACTTTTGCGAGTTTGTGCGTCCTATCGGATATGAACCAACAGAATATAATGAAAATGACGGGACACACAACGGAACAAAGTTTTCAGAAATATGTCCGTGTTTCTCATTTGAAAAATGCAATGAAAGTTAGGGAAAACGAGTTCTTCAAAATAAAATTGTAATTTTGGGGCAAAAAAGTAATGGGTGTAAATGATTTAGTTTTGGAAAAAAGAGAAAAAGTAGCAGAAGTAATCCAATCTGCAAGAGTTCAAAAAGATTTAACGCAACAGCAGGTAGCTGATGGCATTGGTGTCAGCAGATCAGCTATCGTTCGATTTGAAAATGGGAAATTCTCCCTCAATATGGACTTGATGTATAAACTCGTCGACTTTTTGGAAATCGAACTAAAAATAAACGGAGAAGAAATATGAATGAAAAATTAAAAGAATTGCAAAATATTTTCGCTATTATCAATAAAAGGAAATTTTGCGAAAAATACGGTATTCCTTACTATCGGTTTACTCTCGTGATAGACGGAAAGGTAAATCTCACAGAAAAAAACTACAAGAGAATAAAAGATGCCTTAGCAAAATTTAAAGAAGAATTATAGTTCTCTTTTTTTGTTCATAAAAAAAGAGTAACAAAAATGTTACAAAATATTTGCAAGTAACAGAAATGTTACTTATATTTGCAGTATGAATTCTAGAAAACTAATAAAGTTAATTGAAAAAGACGGTTGGTATTTGGTAAGAACCAAGGGAAGTCATCATCATTTCAAACACGATGTAAAGACAGGATTGGTTACGGTTCCACACCCTAAAAAGGATATACCATTGAAAACTGTTAATTCAATTAAAAAACAAGCGGGGTTGAAGTAAAGTAGCCCCGACTTGTTAAAGTTTTTCTTTAAATTCAAATACAAGTAAAAAAACAAAGTAATTATTAACATTATGGACAACAACACAATCATTGTTTTTGTGGAAAAACACGAAGACGGCACCTATTGGGCTACTTCACAAAATTATCAAGGAGTTGTAAGCACTTTTGCTGAAACTTTTGAGGAATTACAACAAAATTTTGAAAAAGCATTCTTAGATAATATCGAATTAGCCAAAGAATTAGAAGAACCTTACGCAAATGATTACGAAGATGTAGAATTTGACTACAAAATGGATTTAAGTTCATTTTTTGAGTTAGTTCCAGAGTTGAAAATATCTTCTATTGCGAAAAAAGCAGACTTAAACGAATCCCTTTTAAGACAATATAAAACTGGGAAAAAAGTCGCATCGAAAGACCAAGTGAATAAAATTCAGGCGGCTGTTCACGATTTAGGAAGAGAATTGTTAGCAATTCATTTTTAAAACCAAATTAGTAAAATACCCACGCTCATACCTTTAAGTATGGGCGTTTTTTTTGCACAAAAAGTATTACAAGTTATCACGACTTTTGTATATTTGTGGGAAAAATAAATATTATGATTTGGATTGGTATTATATTAGCAGTTCTTATACTTGGTTTTGCTTTAGTTAGTCCACCCCCAGAAGAAAAAAAGACAGGAAATAGCGTTCAAACTATTGAATTAGATGTTCCAGATCCCGAAATGGTTTCTCCAGAAAGGTTTCTAAGTTTTGTAGAGGAAACACCTAATGAATATCTTTGGCAAGTACAAAGTCAGTTGGATAACGCTAATAAATTGAAAAACATTGTGTACAAAAGGGCAATGTCTGAAAAACAAGAATTTGATGATTTTGATAAGCAAAAGTATCTTACTATATTACAAAAGTTAGAAGAGGGGCTTATTGATGAACAGGAATTAAATATTCCAAATGACTATTCATTGGTTTCTATATTTGACCTTGCAGGAGGGCATATTCCTCATAGAAAAGAATATATTATATTTGATGTAGAGGAAGGAGATGAAGTTATTTTAAAGCCAGAACCGCACAATACTTATGATAAAAATGCAATTGCAATTTTTCATAAGAAAGCATTAATAGGGTATGTTCCAAGGAAAAAAAATATTGATATTCGAGAAGAAATTAAGTTTAACTTCAAAGCGTATGTAGCAGATATTATTTATCAAGATGATTATATATCAGTATGTATTTATCTGTATAGAAATGAGGAAAAAAACACAAAGCCAGAATACTTCTTAAGTAGTGAAACACTTACAGAATTAAGAAGTAGAAAAATTGAATCTAAGTATCTTCGTCCCAAAAAAGATGCCGAAAATATAAATATGTTTTACAAAAAGAAAGTTGTTATTACAGGTACATTTGATAGATTTCCAGATAGAAATGATTTGGCTATTTATTTTTATGAGTCTGGTGCAGATATAGATGTAGGAATTACAGAAAGAGTAGATTATCTGATAGCTGGGGAAAATGCAGGTTGGCGAAAATTAGAAAAGGCAGAAGAATATGGCATTGATGTCTTCTCAGAAGATGAAATTATAAAAATTTTAGGAATTTAATGCTTATAATTTATCAAAAAAAATACTTCACGATTTTGTGGGGTATTTTTTTTGTCGTACATTTGCATCAGCTAAATAATACTAATCAATTCCATTGGTTACACTTTAAGACATATAAATCTTCCCCTGGAAGTAAGGTTATTAATCTTCGATTAGTATTGTTTAGCGACTCCTTACAGAAAGGGGATTTTTAGTTATGAACTAATTTAATAAATATAAAATGCTAAACAGTACGACAACAGCAACCCTCGTGAACAATAGTAGCGAAGTTGCAAATCAAGGAAAATTCCAATTTCAAGTACAACCTTTTTTAAAAGCCTTTAAGGTTATTATCCAAAAAGGAAACCAAAAAACGCACGCTTTTGGTAGGAACAGAAGAATAGCTAAAAAAAACGCTATTAAAATGTTCAATCGTAAATATAACCCTACATTTTCATTGTAATATAAAAAAATAAATACAATGGAAAATTTTACATTCACAAGACCAGAAACAGGATTTATGGTAACAGACTTAGAGAATAAGATTGTAGAAATATTTCTACAATTGAACGAGGAATTCGGAGGAGCAAATAATACCAACGAAGTATTATTCAAAATGTTCGAGTTGAGTTTTCCCAACGCAACCGAACAAGAATTAAAGGAATTTACAAAATTACAAGGAGCATTCAGAGCAATAAACTCAATGATTGCCGAAAATCAAGAGGCAATGGACTGCCTCATAGAAGAACAAAAACATTTATAGGGCATAAACCAGAATGTAAAAGATAGAAAGAAAGGAAAAGAGCCTAAAAAAGCCTAAAAATAAGGGAGTTACGAAGAAAGAAGCCTAAAAAAGC
>PDSY01000005.1 GCA_002747105.1 Flavobacteriales bacterium
CAATCTACCTTTGTTATCCGTTAATCTTCCATCATCTAAAACCTGTAAAAGCGTATTGAAAACATCAGGGTGAGCCTTTTCAATTTCATCTAAAAGCACTACAGAATAAGGTTTTCTTCTTACGGCTTCGGTCAGTTGACCACCTTCATCATAACCCACATATCCGGGAGGAGCGCCCACCAATCGAGATACCGAATGTCTTTCTTGATATTCACTCATATCAATTCTCGTCATATTGCTTTCATCATCGAATAAAAATTCGGCTAATGCTTTGGCGAGTTCCGTTTTTCCAACTCCTGTTGTTCCTAAAAATAGAAAACTTCCAATTGGTTTTTTCTCATCGCTCAATCCTGCTCTACTTCTTCTAATGGCATCTGAAACAGCTGTAATGGCTTCCTCTTGACCAACTACTCTTTTGTGTAATTCGTCTTCCAAATGAAGGAGTTTTTCTCTTTCGCTCTGTACCAATTTCGTAACAGGAATACCTGTCCATTTAGAAATTACTTCCGAGATATGTTCAGCGGTTACTTCTTCTTCTATCAACTCGTTTTCTTCGTTTTGCATTTCGAGTTCAAGTTTTTGCAATTCCTCTTCTTTTTCCCTTAATTTACCATATTGTATTTCGGCAACCTTGGCGTAATCTCCTAATCTTGACGCTTTTTCGGCCTCTAATTTTAAATCCTCAATCTCCTTTTTAATATGTGTAAGATTTTCTCCTTTTTGCTTTTCTTTTAACCACTGAGCGTGAAGTTCGTTGCGTTCCTCTTGGACTTTGGCAATATCTTCTTTCAGGTGTTTTACTTTCGTTTCATTTCCTTCTCTCGAAATAGCAACGAGTTCAATCTCCATCTGCATTAGTTTTCTATCCAAAATATCCAATTCTTCTGGCTTAGAATTGATTTCCATTCTTAATTTAGCACTCGCCTCATCTATTAAGTCAATGGCTTTGTCTGGTAGGAAACGGTCAGAGATATAGCGTTGAGATTGTTCCACTGCGGCAATAATCGCCTCATCTTTAATTTGAACTTTGTGATGAGCCTCATATTTATCCTTTATTCCTCTTAAAATGGCAATTGCCGATTCGGTATCAGGTTCATCAACCACTACTTTCTGAAATCTTCTTTCAAGGGCTTTGTCTTTCTCAAAATACTTTTGATATTCATTCAAGGTCGTTGCTCCAATGGCTCTGAGTTCTCCTCTCGCTAAGGCTGGTTTCAAAATGTTAGCAGCATCCATTGCTCCTTCGCCACCTCCTGCACCTACAAGCGTATGAATTTCATCAATGAAAAGGATAATTTGTCCGTCGGATTTTGTTACTTCGTTGATAACGGATTTTAATCTTTCCTCAAATTCTCCTTTGTATTTTGCTCCTGCGATTAACGCTCCCATATCTAATGAATAAAGCGTTTTGTCAGCAAGGTTTTCAGGGATGTCGCCGTTGATAATTCGGTGAGCGATACCTTCTGCAATAGCCGTTTTACCTACTCCGGGTTCACCGATTAATATAGGATTGTTTTTAGTTCTTCGAGATAGAATTTGCAATACCCTACGGATTTCATCATTTCTTCCGATAACAGGGTCGAGTTTCCCTTCTGATGCCAATTCATTAAAGTTTTTAGCATATTTTTGAAGACTTTGATAAGCATCTTCCGAACTTGCAGAATTGGCTTTATGTCCTTTTCTTAGTTCTTTAATTCCTTGCTCTAAGGTTTTTTTCGTAAGTCCAAAATCTTTCAATAATTTAGATACTTCGGATTTGGTGTCTAATAAGGCAATCCAAAGATGTTCAATCGTAACGAATTCATCGCCCATTTTTTTGGCTATATTAGGAGCGTTGAGAATAATTTGGTTACTGGTTTGAGAAAGATAAATATTACCGCCTTCCACTTGAGGTAACTTCTCTAAAAGTGTTCTGTTTTGTTGTTTAACTAAATTCAAATCCACTTCGGCTTTTTTCATTAAGAAATCCGAAACGGCATTATCGCTTTGCAATATTCCCTCCAATAAATGTTGAGGTTCTATGCTTTGATGTTTAAAGTCAAGAGCCACTTGTTGTGCTTTCTGAATGGCTTCTTGTGATTTTATTGTAAACTGATTAAAATTCATATTTTCGTTATTTAATGTTTTCTAATTCAATGTTCACAAAAAGTATTCTAAACCTTAATTCAATGAATTTTAAGACATTATGACTTGTTTTAAACATTGAATTGGTTTAATACTGACAAATTTTCCGAAAAAAGGGAAGGGTTTTAAAATATTTCTCAATCTCAGCCTCAATTTCAATCTCAACCTCAACCTTATTTGTTTTCATTATAAACAAGAAGTTTAATTTCCTTTTTTTTTAGAAAAACCTTACATTTGTTGCATACCAAGAAAGGAAATGATACAGGATTTTTATAAGTTAAAAGCAAAAAAAGTAGAGAAAGAAACCAATGATTGTGTACATATTACATTTGAAGTGCCAGATGAGTTGAAACACAAATTTGTTTATAAGCAAGGGCAATATGTTAACTTACTTTTTGATATTGATGGAGAGGAATACAGAAGGTCTTATTCTTTGGTGAATGCACCTTCGGAAAGAAATCAAGATATAGAGATTTTAGTAAAACGGTTAGAGGATGGAGTGGTTTCCACCCATTTGAACACGAATTTATCGGAAGGAGATATTGTACAAGTTCAGCCACCAATGGGGCATTTTTATGCGAGTTGTCATCCTACTAACGAAAAAACGTATGTAGGCTTGGCGGCAGGAAGTGGAATATCACCTGTTTTGTCTAATCTAGTGGAGGTTTTGTATCAAGAGGAAAAATCAAAGGCGTATTTGATTTTCAGTAACCGAGATACTCAAAATATTATTTTTAGAGAAAGAATAGATGCCTTAGAAAAGCAATTTGAGGGAAGATTGAAGGTGGTTTATCTTTTATCTCGTGAAAAGCATTTTGAAAACGAATTGTTTGAAGGGAGAATTTCTCCTGAAAAATTAGATGAGTTATTGGCTCATTTTGAAATTCCAGTAAAGGAAGCATCGTTCTTTATTTGTGGACCTTCGGAGATGATAAAAACCATTTCTACCTATTTGAAATCAGAGCGAAAAGTGCCTTCACTTCAAGTGATGTACGAATATTTTGCGGCTCCTGATGATGAAGATAATGGGGAGATGAGTGAGGAGTTTAAAAAGATTCCTAACCTTGAAAGTATGGTAACGGTTATCGTAGATGATGATGAATACGACTTTCATTTAAACTCAAAAAAGGAGAATATTTTGGATAAAGCCTTGATGGAGCAAGTGCCTGTTCCTTTCGCTTGTAAAGGTGGAGTGTGCTGTACTTGTAAGGCTCAGGTTTTAGAGGGAGAAGTATTTATGGAAAAGAATTTCGCTTTAACGGAAGAAGAAGTGGAAAAAGGTTTTGTACTGAGTTGTCAGTGCCACCCAACTACGAATGTAGTAATGTTGAATTTTGATGTGTAGAATGTAAATGTACCAATTTAATCAATGTGAAAGTTTACCAATTGTTACACTGTTAAATTAATAATATGATGAGAATTAAGTAAGTGTATATGAAGTTTAAATTAGCATTAATTATTTGTTTTGTCCTTTTAGGGATAAATGTTTCTGCACAGGAAACTAGGTATATTGAAGTAACGGGAAGTGCTGAAATGTTGATTCAGCCAGATGAGTTTATTTTTATTATTGGTATAGAGGAATACTGGAAAGAGGAATTTAAGAAAAAGAAAAAGTTTGATGACTATAAAAACAAGGTCAGTATAAGAGAAATCGAAGAACAACTTTTAAAAGATTTGAGCGAATTAGGGATTAAAAGGAAAGATGTAAAATCCACCGAAGTTGGTAATTATTGGAGGTATAGAGGTAAAGAGTTTTTAATAAGTAAGAAACTTGAAGTTTCAATGACCGATTTTAAGCTTATAAACGAAATTATTTCTAAGCTTGATAGAAAAGGAATTGACTATATGAAAATAGGAGAGCTTAAAAATAAAAATCTTGTTCATTATCGAAAAGAAGTTAAAAAACAAGCTCTACTTGCGGCAAAAGAAAAGGCAAAGTATCTTTTAGCAGTAATTGATAAAAAACTTGGAAATGTTATTTCAATAACTGAATTAAACTCCGACAATTATTTTTGGAGATCTCCAACGACTAGTAGTAATGTTGTTATGAATTCAAATCGTAATCAGGGAGTTGAAAATGAAAAGAAAATAAAATTAAGGTTTGAAATGAAGGCGAAATTTGAAATAAAATAAAAGACTAAGTTAGTGAAAAAAAGCAGTTAGAGGTTGAATATTGCCTCTTGACTTTAATATAATAAATAAGTCTCGAATCTTGGCTCTTGATTCTTGACTCTAAAAAAAAGAATATGGATTTAGATAAATTTGTACAATATGTCCAAGAGGAAAATAAGGTAGAACCGAAAGATGTAATGCCTCAGGATTATAGAAAATTATTGGTAAGACAAATGTCGCAACACGCTCACTCGGAGGTAGTGGGAATGTTACCAGAGGCAAATTGGATTACCAGAGCACCTTCGTTGAGGAGGAAAATGGCTCTTTTGGCGAAAATCCAAGATGAAGCAGGACATGGTTTGTATTTGTATTCAGCTACGGAAACTTTAGGTAATGGAGAAATTCCAGCCGATAGAGATGCTACTTATAACGATATGCTGAAAGGAAAGGCTAAATATTCAAGTATCTTTAATTATCCTTCGTTAAGTTGGGCAGATATTGGAGCGATTGGTTGGTTGGTAGATGGTGCAGCCATTATGAACCAAGTAATGCTAATGGGAAATTCTTATGGACCTTATTCTCGTGCGATGGTAAGGATTTGTAAGGAAGAATCTTTCCACCAAAGACAAGGGTATGAAATTTTAATGACCCTTTGTAAGGGAACACCACAACAAAAAGAAATGGCTCAGCAAGCATTAAATCGTTTTTGGTGGCCAGCATTGATGATGTTTGGACCTAATGACGACGCTTCTCCAAATTCAAAAATATCAATGAATTATAGAGTGAAAAGAGAAAGTAACGATTCTTTGCGTCAGAGGTTTATAGATGTTACGGTTCCTCAGGCTGAATTTTTAGGACTGACTATCCCTGATGAAAATTTAAAATTCAATGAAGAAACAGGGCATTATGAATTTTCTGAACTTCCTTGGGACGAGTTTATGAATGTTATTAGAGGAAATGGTCCAGCCAATAAAAAAAGAATAGAAACTAAAAGAAAAGCACAACGAGAAAATGCTTGGGTGAAAGAAGCAGCCTTGGCGTTTGCTCGTAATCAATCCAAATAATGTAGCAATGTAACAATTTAACAATAGTGCGAATGTATTATTCTATTGTTATATTAGTACACGGGTAAATTGTTACACTAATAAAAATTAAATAGATAAGGTTGAAAACTTTATAACTTTTTAACCTTGTTACTTTATAACTTAAATATTATGAGTAATTTAGATATGTGGGAAGTATTTACCCAAACAAAACCGGGATTATCTCACAAACATGCAGGAACAGTACAAGCACCAACGGCAGAGTTGGCATTACAGAATGCGAGAGATGTTTATACAAGAAGAAAAGAAGGAACTTCCATTTGGGTAGTGCCAAGTAAATATATCGTAACTTCGGAGGGAGTGGACAAAGAGGCTTTCTTTGATCCAGCAGATGACAAATTATATCGTCATCCTACTTTTTATGAAATTCCAAACGATGTTAAAAATATGTAAAATAAGAGGTTAGGTTTTAGAAGTTAGAGGTTAGAAATTCTAGTATCTAATGTCTAAAAGCGAAGCGGTCTAACTTCTAATTTATTAAATCGAAAGAAAATGAAAAACTATCTATTAAAACTTGCAGATGATAATCTCATAATGGGACAGCGTTTGGCAGAATGGTGTGGTAAAGGTCCTTATTTGGAGGAAGATATTGCACTTACCAATGTTGCTTTGGATTATTTGGGGCAGAGTTCTAACTTTTATAAATATGCTACTTCGTTTTATGATGAAATGAAAACAGAAGACGATTTAGCCTTTTTGAGATACGAACACGAATATTGGAATGCACAATTGGTAGAATTTCCAAATGGAGATTATGCACAAACCATTTTGAAGGTGTATTTCTTTAGTGTTTATCAAAAGTTATTATACGAAAGATTAGCCAATAGCGAAGATGAAAACTTATCTGCCTTGGCGAAAAAATCTTTAAAAGAGGTAAAATATCATTATACGCATACTTCTTCTTGGATGAATATTTTTGCCAATGGAACGGATGAAAGTAAAGAGAGAATGGCAAAGGCTTTGAATAACCTTTGGGAATATACAGGCGGTTTATTTGATGAAGTGGAAGGCGAAGAAAATTTAGTTAGATTAAATTTAGTACCTTCTTCAAAAGAACTTCATGATGCTTGGTTGAACCAAGTGAAAGCAGATTTTGAAAAATTTGGTTTATCCATTCCTGAAAGCGATTTTATGCAAAAGGGAAGTAGAAAAGGGATTCATACCGAGTATTTTGGGTATATCCTTTGCGAATTGCAATATATGCAAAGAGCCTATCCAGGTTGTATTTGGTAAATGTATTTAATGTACCAATGTGTATAATGTACCAATGTACCAATTATTATTACATTGTTAAACTGTTACACTATCAAATTGTTACATTGTTAGACTATTACATTGACAAAAATGGACTTATTAAAATTATTATCTCAGATTCCTGACCCAGAAATTCCTGTGATTAATATCGTAGAATTAGGAATTGTAAGGGGAGCGAAATTTTTATCCGAAAAAGAGGTGGAAATCATCATTACACCGACTTATTCTGCCTGTCCTGCGATGTTTAGTATAGAAGAAGATATTGTTAAATTGTTGAAGGAGAATGGATTGGTGGCTAAAGTGAAAACACAGATGTTCCCTATTTGGACAACAGATTGGATTACCGATGAGGCGAGAGAAAAATTAAGGGAATATGGCATTGCTCCACCAGAAAAGGGCGAGGGCGAAGACCATTTGGAAGTGCCTAAAAAATGTCCTCGTTGTGGTTCGGAAAATACCAAACAGATTAGTAGATTTGGTTCAACGCTTTGTAAGGCGAGTTATCAATGCCAAGATTGTTTAGAACCTTTTGACTATTTTAAATGTCATTAATGAAAAAGAGGCAAGAATTCAGAATCAAAAACCAAGATGATTCTTCTCTTGTTAAAAATAAATAAGTCTTGACTCTTGGTTCTTAGCGCTTGACTCTAAAAAACAAAATATTATGTACACTCAATTTGATGTAGAAACACACTTAGACGGTAAGTTGGTCATAGCTTACCTTAATGATGCTAAAACCTTAAATGCTTTAACGAAGCCGACCCTTTCGGAACTGAGAGATTTTTTTGAATATTATACCCACGATAAAACGGCAAGATGTTTAGCGATTTCGGGTCGTGGAAGAGCCTTTTGTTCTGGGCAAAATTTGGATGAAGTTTTTGTGGAAGGTAAAAAACATCATGAACACAGAATTGTCAAAAGAATTGTTCAGGATTACTATAATCCGTTGGTAAAGGCGATTTCTCATTGTGGAAAGCCAGTAGTTTCTTTAATGAATGGTCCTGCTGTAGGAGCTGGAGCGATGTTAGCCTTGATTTGTGATTTTACGATAGCCAAAGAATCTTCTTATTTTGCACAAGCTTTTATTAATATTGGATTAATTCCTGATACGGCAGGAACTTACTTTTTGCCTAAATTAATGGGAAGACAGTTGGCGAATTATTTGACTTTTACAGGCAAGAAATTATCTGCAAAAGAGGCATTGAATAGAGGGATTATTGCTGAAGTTTTCGAAGATGAAAAATTCGAGGAAGAAGCAATGAAAATATTGATGCATTTGGCTAATTTACCAACGAAAGCGATTGGCTACACCAAACGAGCGTTCAATGAATCTTATCACAATACTTTGAGTAATCAATTGGATTTGGAGGCTCATTTACAACAAAAATCTGCTCACACTGCCGACTTTTTCGAAGGTGTAAAGGCATTTCAAGAAAAAAGAAAACCGAATTATAAAGGAGAGTAAACTTGTTAGAAGTTAGAGATTAGAAGTTAGAGGTTAGATTGTGAATCTAATGTCTAAAAGCGAAGTGTTCTAACATCTAACCTCTATAAAAAAAATAAACAATGAAAAATATAGGAATTATTGGTTCTGGAACGATGGGGATTGGTATAGCACAGGTGGCATCTACGAATGGATGTAATGTGTTTTTATACGATGTTAATGAAGTTCAGACCGAAAAATCATTAGCGAGATTACAAAAAATACTCAATCGATTAGTAGAAAAAGGGAGAATCGATGAAACGGAATCAAAAGCGATTTTTAATAGAATTAAACCTTGTTCTCAGTTATCGGAACTGAAAGACGCTGATTTAGTGATAGAAGCCATTATTGAAAATAAAGAAATTAAGCAAAAGGTATTCACGGAATTAGAAAATTATGTTTCGGAAGATTGTGTGATTTCTTCTAATACTTCGTCTATTTCCATTACTTCTTTATCAGCAGATTTGAAAAAACCGAGCCGATTTATTGGAATTCATTTCTTTAATCCAGCACCGTTAATGCCTTTAGTAGAGGTGATTTCAGGACTGTTAACAGCGGGAAGTTTACCACAGGAAATTTATGATTTAATGAAGTCTTGGGGAAAAGTGCCTGTTATTGCACAGGATATTCCAGGCTTTATCGTGAATAGAATAGCAAGACCATTTTATGGAGAGGCTTTAAGAATTGTAGAGGAGAAAATTGCCACACCAGAGCAAGTAGATGATGCGATGAAATCTTTGGGAGGTTTTAGAATGGGACCTTTTGAATTAATGGATTTAATAGGTGTTGATGTGAATTTTGCCGTAACGCAAACGGTGTATAAAGATTATTTTTACGACCCAAAATACAAACCGAGTTTATTGCAACAGCGAATGAGCGAAGCCAAATTACACGGTAGAAAAACGGGAAAAGGTTTTTATGATTATTCGGAGAGAGCAGTAAAACCTATTCCAAAGAAAAACGACGAGTTATATGAAACTGTTTTTCATCGTATATTAGCAATGTTAATCAATGAAGCGGTAGAAATGAAAAGGTTGCAATTAGCCTCTGATGAAGATATTGAATTGGCAATGCAAAAAGGAGTGAATTATCCAAAAGGTTTATTAGCTTGGGGGAAAGAAATAGGGTATGCTAAGGTTTCCAAAACGCTTCAAAATTTATATGAAACTTATCAAGAAGAAAGATACAGACAAAGTCCTTTAATGAGAGAATTATAATCTATTGTTAAGGTGTTTATAATGTTGAGTATCGTTAAATTGGTATAACATTATTCATTAAAATAAAAGCGTAAAAATTTCTGATGAGATTTTTACGCTTTTTTTGTTGCATCTGTACAATGTATATCGTATTGTAATGCACGCAATGCTTGTTAAATTGGTTCATTTCTTCCGATGAAATTTATCCTTACAAAATATGATAAAAATCAACAAAATTCATTATATTTGTGCAGTTTGAAAATTAACACATTAATGTAGCAATGTAACAGTTTAACAATGTATCAATAAATCAGTTAATCAATAAATCATAAATCAGTAAATAAAATTAGAAAAAATGAACGCATTAGAAACGGCGGAATATATGTTTAATCAGGATTATTTTTCGCAATGGTTAGGAATTGAAATCGTAGAGGTAAAACCTAATTATTGTTTATTGAAAATGCCGATTAAACAAGAAATGATAAATGGTTTAAAAACCGTTCACGGAGGAGTAACTTTTGCTTTTGCGGATTCGGCGTTGGCTTTTTCGGGAAATAATAGTGGCAATGCCGCTGTGGCACTAAATTGCGTTATCAATTTTACCAAAGCCGTAAGATTGGGTGATGAACTTTTTGCAGAGAGTATTCAGATTTCAGATACACGAAAAACGGCGATCTATGATATTAAAGTGACCAATCAAAACAAAGAACTAGTAGCCAGTTTCAGAGGAACGGTGTACAAAATAGGAAAGAAAGTAGTGGAATTGTAACTAATAGAGGTTAGAGATTGGAAGTTAGAAATTAGAGCATAAGATTGTAAATCTAATATCTAACATCTAATAACGAAGTGGTCTAACATCTAAAAAAAATAAAGTATGAAATTAAAAAATTATATAGCAGGTCAGTGGGTTGAAGGAAATGGAGAAGGAATAAAACTGCACAATGCAGTCAATGGAGAGTTGGTTGCGATATCTGATACGCAAGGGATAGATTTTGAACAAGCCTTGCATTATGGTAGAACAGTAGGTTATCAAAATTTAGCATCAATGTCCTTTTATGATAGAGGTCAGATGCTGAAAAAGGTAGCTTTATATTTATTAGAAAGAAAGAAAAAGTATTACCAACTATCATATCAAACGGGAGCAACACATATTGACTCTTGGGTAGATATTGAGGGAGGATTTGGAACTTTTTTCACTTATTCTGGTTTAGCAAAAAGAATGTTGCCGAATACACCTTTCTGGGTAGATGGCGAAACGCAAAAAATTTCAGCAAATGGAACGCATTTGGGAACGCATATTTTAACACCTTGCGAGGGAGTTTCGGTGCAGATTAATGCATATAACTTTCCAGTTTGGGGAATGTTGGAAAAATTAGCCACTTCTTTATTGGCAGGAGTTCCGAGTATTGTGAAACCTTCGCCTTATAGTTCGTATTTAACGAATGAAGTTTTTAAGGATATGATTGAAAGTGGATTTATTCCTGATGGGGCTTTGCAATTGGTTTGTGGAGAACCGGGGAATATTTTGGATTTCGTTCAAGATGGTGATTCGGTGGTGTTTACGGGTTCTGCTAAAACAGGAAGAATGCTGAAAAGTTTACCTCAAATTGCTGGTCAGGCGGTTAGGTTTAATATGGAGGCAGATTCTTTGAACTGTTCTATTTTAGGATTAGATGCCAAAGTTGGAACACCTGAATTTGATTTATTTATCAAGGAAGTAAGAAACGAAATGACCACCAAGGCAGGTCAGAAATGTACGGCAATTAGAAGAATTATCGTTCCTGAAAATTTAGTGGGTGATGTACAGAATGCATTATCAAAGGCTTTAGATAAAGTAACGATAGGTAGTCCATTGGATAGGGCTACGAGAATGGGAGCGATTGTTGGAAAAGAGCAAGTAGAAGTATTAAAAGATAAGGTAAATATCTTAAAATCTGAAACGGAACTGATTTACGATGGTCAGCACGAATTGATAGGTGCCGATTTTGAAAAAGGAGCGTTCTTTACGCCAAAATTATTCTATAACGATAAACCTTTTGAGAAAAATATTTCTCACGATGTAGAGGCTTTTGGACCTGTTTCTACAATTATGCCGTATAAAGATGCCGATGAGGCTGCGGCTTTGGCGAAGAGAGGAAAAGGAAGTTTGGTAGGTTCTATTGTTTCTCACGATGAGAAATTTGTAGCAGAAACTTCTTGGAAAATGGCATCTCAGCACGGAAGAATATTTGTACTGAATAGAGATAATGCGAAGGAGAGTACAGGACACGGTTCGCCTTTACCAACGCTAATGCACGGAGGTCCAGGAAGAGCAGGAGGAGGAGAAGAAATGGGAGGTTTAGATGGTCTTCATTTCTTTTTACAAAAAACGGCTATTCAGGGGTCGCCAGATATTTTAACAGCGATTACCAAAGTATATACCGAAGGAGCAGAGAAAAAATATACCGATAAACATCCTTTCCAATATTATTTTGAAGAGGTAGAAGTAGGAACGGCTTTGGAAACGGCAGGAAGAACAGTTACTGATGCTGATATTGTGAATTTCTCTAATGTTTCTTGGGATCATTTTTATGCTCATACCGATGCTACGAGTTTAAACGGAACGATTTTCGACCAAAAAGTAGCACACGGATATTTCATTCTTTCGGCTGCTGCTGGATTATTTGTTTCAGGTAAAAAAGGACCTGTAATTGCGAATTATGGATTGGAAGATTGTGCATTCTTTAAGCCTGTTTATGCAGGAGATACGATTACGGTTTATTTAACAGCGAAGGAGAAAATCAATAGAGGAGTAAAAGGAAGAAATATTCCAAGTGGTGTGGTAAAATGGTTGGTTGAGGTTGTAAACCAAAGAGATGAGGTGGTTTGTGTGGCTACTATTTTAACTTTGGTGGCTAAAAAATCTCCATTTATTAAAATGGATAAAAAGAAAATTCAAAAAATAATAAATGGTTTATCGGAGAATACAAAACCTCAGTGGGGGAAAATGACGCCTCAGCATATGGTGGAGCATTTGGAGATGACTTTAAAATATAGTGTTGGTCAGCCAGAAGCAGAAAAATGCTATACCGAAGAAGAGCATTTGGAGAAATACCAAGATTCTTTATATAAACATCATAAAATGCCAAAAGAATTTAATGCGCCGTTTTTACCAGCAGATGGTAGTTTGCCAGAATTAAGACATAAAAATTTAGATAAAGCCAAAGATGCGTTTATGGAGGCTTTACAGGAATATATTGTCTATTATAAGGAGAATCCTTTTGCCGAGCATCTGAATTTCGTTTTTGGAATGTTGAATAAAGAGATGTGGGAATTATTACACAGAAAACACTTTACACATCATTTTGAGCAATTTGGGTTGATTTGATAATTAGTGATTTAGTAATCAGTAGTCTAGTTTAATTAACCTACTAGATGACTAGCGTACTAGATACTAGATAACTTTTAAAAATAAAAAATATGGAAGCATTTGTAAGTTCAGAAATTAAAAATAGAATAGCCGAAATTACATTCGGAACACCAAAAAGTAACTCTTTACCGGGTGCAATTTTGGAGAAATTAGCTCAGACCATTTTGGAGGAAGGAGCAAAAAAAGAAGTAAAAGCCATTTTGGTAAAATCCGTAGGAGAGCGAGCGTTTTGTGCGGGAGCGAGTTTTGATGAATTATTAGTTATTGATGATTTAGAAACCTCAAAAAAATTCTTCGGAGGATTTGCTAAGGTGCTGAATGCAATGAGAAATTGCGGTAAAATTGTAGTGGTAAGAGTGCAAGGGAAAACCACAGGAGGTGGAGTGGGATTGGCTTGTGGAGCGGATTATTGTTTTGCAACCGAGCATTCTGCATTGGCACTTACGGAGATTAATTTAGGGATTGGACCTTTTGTTATTGGACCTTACGTAGAGCGAAAAATTGGAAAATCTCAATTTTCGGCGATGGCGATAGATGCCGATTTTAGAAGTGCAAAATGGGCAAAAGAGCATAATGTTTATCATTCCGTTTCCGAAAATATTGAGGAAATGGATAAAGCCTTAGATGCCTTTTTGGAAAAATTAGCCACGAGAAGTGATGCAGCATTGGCATTGGTGAAAAAGGTATCTTGGGAAGGTACAGACCATTTCAACGAATTGATGCCTGATAGAATCCATATGAGTGCGTCTTTGATTTTGGAAAAAGAAGCCAAAGAAAGCATCGAAAAAATTAAAATCAAACTGAGAGAGAAGAGAAAATAACCAGTAATCAGTGGTCTAGTAATCAGTAGTTTAGTTTAACTAGATTACTAGGTTACTAGAGAACTAAACAACTCAAACAAAATGAATTTATACGAAATATTTATGTTGCTAATTTGCCTTTCGGCAGGTTTTGCATTTATCAATCAAAGGTTTTTAAAATTACCTTTTGTAATAGGCTTATTTTTCTTATCCACTATTTTATCTCTAGGGGTTTTATTATCCGAACTTTGGGTAGATATTGATATTCATAGGATTCAAGATTTTTTACAAAAAGCGAGGCTTGATGAACTCATTATTGATGTATTCCTTGGATTTTTACTTTTTGCAGGGGCTTTGCATACCAACTGGGCAAATTTAAAATCTCAAATTCGGTCGATTACCAGTTTTGCATTGGGAGGCGTAATTTTATCCACGGGAATTATTGCTACTTTATTTTACTTCGCATCACAGGCATTGGGCATTGAGATTGATTTCATCTATTGCTTATTATTTGGAGCATTGATTTCTCCTACCGACCCAATTGCTGTTTTAGGGATATTGAAAAAAGCAGGAGTGCCTAAAAAGACCGAATCCATTATTGTAGGGGAAAGCTTATTTAATGATGGGGTAGGTGTTGTGATTTTTATTGCACTGATGGACACTTTAAAATTAGGAGATTTTGATACGGCACATTTTGGAATCTTATTCGTTCAGGAAGCGATAGGAGGTATTATTTTAGGGCTAATCTACGGTTATGTTTTACACTTTTTATTAAAGAAAATTGACCACTACGAAACCGAGGTTTTATTGACTTTGGCATTTGTAATGGGAGGATATTATTTGGCGAATTATTTCCATATTTCGGGAGCGTTATCAATGGTGGTCATGGGATTGATGGTAGGGAATTTCAGAACCAAAGTATCGATGAGTGATACCACTTTGGAGTATGTGCATAAATTTTGGGAATTATTAGATGTGGTACTGAATGCGTTATTATTCTTAGTGATTGCATTTGTATTAATCGTGGTAGATTTCGAAATATTGTATGTGGTTTTGGGAGCTATTTCTTTATTGATTGTTTTATTGACGAGAGCATTTTTGGTTTATGTTCCATTAAAGGCATTTCCAAAGTTCTTCAACCTAAATAAAAACGATGCAAAAATTATCTCTTGGGGTGGACTGAGAGGAGGTTTATCCTTGGCGTTAGTTTTATCTCTACCTGATGGCGGAGCAAAAGAGGTACTATTGGTAGCGACTTATTTCACGGTGTTGTTTAGTATTTTGGTACAAGGTCTAACGATTGGAAAAGTAGCAGAATCTAAATGATTTTTTGTGCGATAACTTGTTGATTATCGTAAAATGATTAATTGATTATTGTATAATGACTGTATTTTAATTAATCATTTTACGATATTTTTTTATTGGTAAGAGCATTTTTGCTCGTACTCACAAGGAAACATTATTAATTTGTGAAAAATGAATAAAAATCTAATTTTATTGTTATTAATTTGTTTTGTGTCTTTAGGATGTGAAACAAATATTGATTGTAATGAGGTTCAAGAAATTAAAATTGAAAATAGGTAGTATAAAGAGAATGGAGGGGACAAAAATTTAATTCTGAAAAAAAAGGAAGATATTTTTTTTATTTGTAGTAGAATTAAACATTTTTCTAAGGGAAAGCATTTAATGGTTGGGTATAGTTATGGAGATGTAGATATATTTGTATGTGGAAAAAAAATACAGGCTATATTCACATATCGTTATGGAGTCGTGTATAGAGTGAGCCCTGGTAGATATGTATCTGATAAAAAACTCACGGATAAGATTGTGAAATTAATGAATATAAAAAAAATATGTTGGGGAGAAGATTGCCCGTAATGGTGTTTTGTGTTTAAGTAAAAAACTTGTTTTCTCCTTTTACTCGTATCTACAAGGTTAAAAAAAAGTATATTTGTGTGTAATAACGAAGAGGAGCGAGGGAGGTATGATTCAAAAAAAATAAGAGGGAATGAGGTATATACTTTGTGTAATATTAGTTTTTAGTAGTGTGGTTGTAAAAGCACAATCTAGTCTAGATATTGAAGATATATTTAAAATGCAATTGTTTTTAGATAAGAAGTTAACGATTCACTCATCTACAAAGGGTGTAGTCAAAGATAATGCTTTATATCAAATATTTAGTGATTCAGCAGAATTAAATATAGATACTTTGAAGGTTAACTCTGCCTTATATTATTTTATTGATCCATTTCAATACTATAAGGTTGATTTGAAAAACACGATTCAAAACTTATCAAATGAAGATTCTAAAATACAGTCTTTAAGTTTTTTTCATGGCTTAAATACTATTTATATTCTAGCTATCAATTCAGAAACAGGGTTGACATATCGTCTAAAAGGATTTAATGGCAATGATTTTTTGACTTTTTTACGAGATTTTAAAGAAATGTACAGAAAACAGACAGGGAATTCTGTGTCAAATAATAAATTTATAAAAAAATATAAGTTACCTGATGTTGATTTTAAATGTTTGTATAAAGGGTTAAGGTCAGGAAATATTGATATTCAAAAATACCCTTGTTTGATTAGATGTAGCGACCCTATTCGGGTAAGGTAATGTATCAGAAACACTATTCTGCACTTAAACAAATGTTTAGAACGAGCAAAAAGTAATTACAGCAATTGAAAAAGCACCTAAGAAGAAATAATAATATGAGAAAAATACTTGAATCTAAATACTTTTATTTAATTTTAATACTCTTATCTACTGTTTCTTATTTTTTTGAACATTTACTATTATTGTTTGTAGATAATTTTTATATCATAAATGTATTACATATAGTTTTTAATCTTCTTTTTCTTATACTTTTATTAAAATTTCTCAAAACTAAAAATTTTAAAGATTCTGAAATAAGACCAAAAGCGGCAGTATATATATTGCTAGTTTGGTGTGTCGTGAGTTCGCTAGGGATAATTTATGATTTCGTAATTGAAGCTTCTATATAAAGGATTAGTGCGAAATAATTTTAATCCAAAATTAAAGTTTTAAAAAAGCAGACTTTGGCATAATTTTTTCATCCAACCATTTTAAAAGCAGTATCAATGAAAAAATTATTATTAGTAGGATTTTTGGGAGCATTAGCATTAACTTCTTGTTCTACGATTAAAAAAGGAAAACAAGCACAACAGGATAGAGCAGCATTTCTAAAAATGAAAGGAGATTGGGTTTTAACCAGTGTTCAAAATAGTAAAAATTTTAGAATAAAACCTTTTAATGAAGGTGTAGATGCTAAATGTTTTGAAGGAAGTCAATGGAAGTTAGTCCCGAATAATTATACGGGTTCTTATACCTTAACCAATTGTAAGTCGGTTACTCAGCCTATCAAGTTTGAGGTGGTGGATGGTAATACATTTCAGTTTAAGAGAGTTCATGCCGATGTGAAAGCCAAAAGCGTTATTGCAGGGTACAAATTAATGTTAATAGAGCGTTCCGAAAATACTTTTTCTTTGAAACAGTCTATCCCTTTTGATGGAGAAGTGGTGAATGTAATATATAATTTCCAAAGAGTTCAAAAGTAAAAAATAAATAAATTTAAAAAATGAAAATAAAAAAAGTAGCCGTATTATTCTTATCGGCAAGTTTGTTGTTAACGAGTTGCGAGGCATTGCAAAATTCTAATAAAGAACAAAGAGGAACAGCGATTGGAGCAGGAGCAGGAGCGGTCATTGGTGGAGTATTAGGAAACAATATCGGAAAAGGAGGAAATGGTGCTTTGGGTGCTGTTTTAGGAGGAGTTATTGGTGGAGTAGTAGGAAACCGAATCGGTAATAAAATGGATAAGCAAGCCAAAGAAATTCAGCAAACTTTACCAGGAGCAGAAGTGGAAAGAGTAGGAGAAGGTATTAAGATTACCATGAAAGAAAATATGGTGAATTTTCAATTCAATTCTTCAGCTTTGGGAACAGTTGCAAAGGCTAATTTAAACAAATTGGCGAAAGTCTTAAAGCATAATCCAGATACCAATATCAATATCTACGGACATACCGATAGCAAAGGAAGTGATGCTTACAATCAAACATTATCGGAAAAAAGAGCCAATGCAGTTAAAAAGTATTTAATATCAAAAGGTATTGCTTCTTCCAGAATGTTCACAATGGGAATGGGAGAGACGGAACCTAAAGCAACCAATGATACTGCTGCGGGAAGAGCGGAAAACCGAAGAGTGGAATTTGCTATTACTGCCAATAAAAAGATGATAGACGAAGCTTCTAAATATAAGTATAAATAAATACCAATACTTAATTGATATTAGTTTACAAAAAGTCCAAAACCATTAAGATTTTGGACTTTTTTTGTAGCGTATTTTCAAAGACTAATACCAATTTCGATTTGATATAAATAGGATTACTTCAAATAAAATCCTTACTTTTGTACCTGCAACGAAAAACAAAAGATGAAACATTATTTAAAACTAATTAGAGCACATCAATGGGTGAAGAATATTTTTGTTTTTTTACCTTTGGTTTTTTCGGGGAATTTTTTTCATACCGATTTGTTTTTGAAAAGTTTAGTCGCTTTTTTTTCATTCTCTTTGGCGGCGAGTTGTGTCTATATCATCAATGATTATTCCGATATCGAGTCCGATAGAAAACACCCTGAAAAAAAACATAGACCTTTGGCAAGTGGAGCAATTTCCAAACCAACAGCCATTCTTGTTTTGCTGGTTTTAATTTTGTTGAATATTGGGTTGTATTTTTTTGCTGAGTATTATTTCAATCTCTCTTTATGGAAGTTTGCCGTGATCATTCTGAGTTATACCATAATGAATATCGCTTATACTTTTAAATTAAAACATGTGGCAATTATTGATGTTTGTATTATTGCTATTGGTTTTGTTTTGAGGGTTTTAGCAGGAGGTTATGCTTCGGGAATCCCTATTTCTCAATGGGCAATTTTACTCACTTTTGTCTTGGCGCTCGTCTTGGCGATTGGTAAAAGAAGAGGTGAACTGATTAATGCTCAGATTTCAGGAAAAACAAGGAAAGCCTTGGACGGTTATAATGTTCAGTTTACGGATATTGCTTTGTCGGTTTCTGTAACTTTAGCCATTATTTCTTATCTTATGTTTACCCTAATGCCCGAAGTTCAGGAGCGTTTTGGGAAAAAAGTTTTTTATACCGTGATTTTTGTGGTATTTGCTTTTTTAAGGTATTTACAACAAACTTTGGTGTATAATAAAACCGAATCGCCTACCAAAATTATTTATAAAGACCGCTATATTCAAGCGACTATTGTCATTTGGGTGGTGGCATTTTTAGTATTAATCTATGAAAAACAATTTTTAAACTGATGAAACCGAATTATATTCAAAAAGTAACCAATTGGGGAAATTACCCTGTGGTAGAAGTGGAAATGAAATCGGAAGATACGGTTTCGAAAATTAAAGATTTTGTAGAAAATAGAAATGAAGTTATTGCCAGAGGAAACGGAAGATGTTATGGCGATGCTTCACTTGGAAAGCATGTTTTTTCTACGAAGAGACTCAATAAATTCATTCATTTTGATAGGCTAAATGGTATTATAGAATGTGAATCTGGTGTTCTATTGTCCGAAGTTTTGGAATTGATTGTTCCTCAAGGCTATTTTTTATATGTAACACCGGGAACGAAGTTTGTGAGCGTTGGTGGAGCGATAGCCTCTGATGTTCATGGTAAAAATCATCACGCCGAAGGTTGTTTTTCGGAATTTTTGGTTTCTTTTGAAATTTTGAATGAAAAAGGGGAGGTACTGACTTGCTCTCGTGAAAAAAACGAAGATTTATTTTGGGCAACCATTGGTGGAATGGGACTGACGGGAATTATCCTCTCAGCGAAATTCAAACTGAAAAATATCGAAACAGCTTATATTCGTCAGGAAAGTATTAAGGCGTCTAATTTAGACGAAATTTTCAAACTTTTTGAAGAAAGTGAAGATTGGACTTATAATGTGGCGTGGATAGATTGCCTTCAAAAGGGCAAAAATATCGGTCGTTCTATCTTAATGAGAGGAGAACACGCTTTTATTGATGAATTACCAACGAGCAAAAAGAAGTCGCCATTGCATTTAAAAAAGAAACCCCAACCGACCATTCCGTTTTATTTTCCAGGTTTTGTGCTTAATAAATTGAGCGTTAAAATTTTCAATTGGCTATATTACGGAAAGCAAAGAAAAAAGCAAGTCAATAGTTTTGTGGATTACGAAACCTTTTTTTATCCGTTAGATGTCCTTAACGAATGGAACAAAATTTATGGTAAAAAAGGCTTTATTCAGTATCAAATGGTTATTCCAAAAGAGCAAGGAAAAGAGGGAATGAAACAAATTTTAGAAACGATTGCCAATAGTGGAAATGGTTCGTTTTTAGCAGTTTTAAAATTATTTGGTAAACATAATCCTCAGGCGTATAATTCTTTTCCAATCGAAGGGTATACCTTGGCATTAGATTTTAAAGTCAACAAAAAATTGAAAAAATTAGTCGCTCAGTTGGACGAAATTGTAGAGCGATTTGGTGGACGAATTTACTTGACCAAAGATAGCATGAGTAAACCATCATTGACTAATTATTTAAAAAATATCAATAACTCAAAATTCGTTTCTTTTCAGGATAAAAGAATTAGAAATCATTAATTATCAATAAAAATATGATTGTATTAGGTAGCAATTCGGAAGTGGCGCAGGCTTTTGTAGAGAAAGTCTTGAAAGAGGGAAAAAGGTATGAAAAAATTTACCTTTTCACTTCCAATCGAGCAACAACACAGAAGTTCGCTCAGCATATCGAGGTTAAATATACCCAAAGTTCGGAGATTTTTGAGGTAAATTTACTTGAAAAATTAGACGAACAAAAATTTGAACATATTCACTCCGACTTACTTTTTTGTGCAACGGGGTATTTAGGAAAAGGCTCCGAGGAAGGTTTGTATGACACTGATAATACGCAGAGAATTATTGATATTAATTACGCTAAATTAGTTCCGCTTATCAATCATTTTGCTCAAAAAATGGAAGCAAAACGCAAAGGGGCAATCATTGCTTTGTCTTCTGTGGCAGGAGAGAGAGGGAGGCAGAGTAATTTTATTTACGGAAGTGCCAAGGCAGGATTTACGGCTTATTTATCGGGGTTAAGGAATTATTTATTTCATAAAAAGGTGCATGTTCTTACCGTAAAACCAGGGTTTATGGCAACGAAGATGACCGAAGGTTTGCCTCTCAATCCGAAACTAACAGCTACACCAGAACAAGCAGGGAATTGTATTTATAAAGCATACAAAAAAGAGAAAAATGTGGTTTATGTTTTACCTATTTGGCGATTAATAATGTTGATTATCAGAAATATTCCTGAATTTATATTTAAAAAATTGAAAATGTAATCTATAAGGAATTAGAGCGAAGGAGATAGGGCTTAGTTGCGAATGCATATTTCTTCATTTTCCACTAAGGCGTTAAGTTTTCCCTAAATCCAAATCCCTAAATCCTAAACCCTAATGGTATGAAAAAAATCTATTGTTTTGACTTTGATGGAACACTGACTTACAAGGACACGATGTTTTTATTTTTGAAGTTTTATAATACTAAAAGATATTATTTTCAGTTTTTAAAGCATTTTCCTTTATTTATTTTATTGAAAATGAAATTGGTGAGTGCAACTAAGGTGAAACGAAGTTTTATTTTTTCGATTATTAAAGATGATACTCGACAAAATATAGAACATAAAGCTCAATTATTTTTTGAGCAAAACTATCCGAATCTTATCAGGGAAAACGCGTTATCTTTTATCGATGAAATAGACCGAGAACACACAGCAATGTATTTAGTTTCGGCGTCTTTGGATATCTGGTTGAAACCTTTTGCAGAGCGTTTAGGAATGAATTTAATTTCGACTCAGGCAGAATTTAAAGATGAAAAATTCACAGGTCGTTTTATGGGCAAGAATTGCAATGGCGAGGAAAAGGTGAATCGGTTACAATTGGTTTTAAAAGGCAAGAAATATGATAAAATTATTGCTTTTGGAGACACAAAAGGTGATAAACCCATGTTAAACTGGGCAAACAAAGGTCATTATAGATTTTTTCATTAACGATACTTGAAATAACTTTTTAAAACTCACATTCTATTGGGAATGTGAGTTTTTTTATAACGATTAAAAATAATTTTATAATTTCGTATTAACAAAAAAACATTAAAATGATGAAAAAATTACTATTACTAAGCTTAATGCTTATAAGCCTTTACGGATGCAGAGAAAAAGAACAAGACCCTACTGTTTTACCACCCGCCACACAAGAAGGTAAAAATACAGGAGGTGCTTTGGTAAATGGCGAAGTTTGGGTGGCAAGGATAGAGTATGATACAAGATTTAATAATTATAATTACTCAAACACATCACACCGTTTGAAAATATTTTTGAGAGAATATAATGGTAATGATCATTTGTCTATTTATATAGATGATGAATATAATCATATTGAGGAAGGTTCTTACGCCTTAAACAACACCTCTATAAATAGGGGATTATTTGCAAAATCTTCTTCTTTTGAAGAAACTTATTATACTAATTCAGAAAATGTAGGAACTCTCACGATAACGAAATTCGATAGGAACAAAAATATTGCAAGTGGTACTTTCGAGTTTGATGCCGTAAATGTAAATGGGGAGATTGTTCATATTACCCAAGGAAGATTTGATAAAAAATTTGCACAATAATAAAACTTAAAAGCAATGAAAAATAATAAATTACACATTTTAGCATTTTTGTTGGTAAGCATAATGTCTTACTCTCAAAATATTTATTCTAACCAAGGTTTGCCCTTGCCTGCTAATGCAGAAATTAAATAAAACACTTCTTGTTATTTGTAATTATTAAAAATAATTTTATAACTTCGTAACCATATAACTATAACAACAAAAAAACATTAATATTATGAAAAAATTACTATTACTGGGCTTAACACTTATAAGCCTTTACGGATGCAGAGAAAAAGAACAAGACCCTACCGTTTTGCCACCCGCCACACAAGAAGGTAAAAATACAGGAGGTGCTTTGGTAAATGGCGAAGTTTGGGTGGCGGAAAAACAAAAGCTTAATATTATAGGTAACGGTGTTCCTGTTACAGAATATGGGTTCTCAAATAACCAGTATTATTTAAAAATATACCTTTATAAATCAAATAGTTCAATAGATGTAATTGTTAAGGACATTGACGATATTACAACAAAAACATATTATTTAAATAATGTAAATAAAGCTCTTTATACACCAGATTTATGGATGGATTATATCACTAGTATCAATAATATTGGAATCCTCAAAATCACAAAATTTGACAAACAAAATAAAATAGTAAGTGGAATATTTGAATTTGATGCTGTAAATGATAATGGAGAAGTGGTTCATATCACCAAAGGGAGATTTGATAAAAGATTTTAAAAAAATAGTATAGTTATGAAAAATAATAAATTACACATTTTAGCATTTTTGTTGGTAAGTATTATCTCTTATTCTCAAAATATTTATTCTAATCAAGGTTTGCCCTTGCCTGCTAATGCAGAAATTAGATAAAATAATTCTCGTTATTTATAATCATTAAAAATAATTTTATAACTTCGTAACGATATAATTTTATAACAACCAAAAAAAATATTAACATTATGAAAAAATTACTATTATTAGGTTTAGTATTTATAAGCCTTTACGGATGCAGAGAACAAGAACAAGACCCTACTGTTTTACCACCTGCCACACAAGAAGGTAAAAACACAGGAGGTGCTTTGGTAAATGGCGAAGTTTGGGTGGCACAGAAAGTAAAAAGTTCACACTTTGTTTTTAAAACATATTATGAATATCCATCTCCAAATACTAATGGAGGAGAGTATCGTTTAAAAATAGTTTTAGCAAGACCAGAAGGGAGTATATCTCATAGTCTCATAAGGTTTTTTATTAAAGATACAACCGACATTACTACAAAAACATATATTTTAAATGATTTAAACGGAGGGGGGTACTCTACGAGTACTGATGATGATTATGCTACAAATTCTCAAAATACAGGAAGTATTACCATTACAAAATTTGATAAAGATAAACAGATTGTAAGTGGGTATTTTCAATTTGATGGAGGTAATGTTAATGGAAATGGGGAGGTGATACATATTACCCAAGGAAGATTTGATAAAAAATTTATACAATAATAAAACCTAAAAGCAATGAAAAATAATAAATTACACATTTTAACATTTTTCTTGGTAAGCATTATGTCTTACTCTCAAAATATTTATTCTAATCAAGGTTTACCTTTACCTGCTAATGCAGAAATTAAAGAAAATACCCTACAAAATAAATTTAAGGATTTAGACAAATCTAAAATTCCTCACGGTTTGTTATTAGATGCAGCGGTAGAGTTTATAGACCTTAAAAAGTACAATGGTACTATACCCGATAGTTCTTATACCAGTCCAAAGATCTTGCAAAATATTTACAATACGCTTGTAATGAGTAGGCTCAGTAATGCTACAATATTTGAAAAAACACCAATGGATTTTGTTGCCGATTGGAAAAACGAAGAAAAATTGCACTTAATTCCTTTGGCAGGTATGTATTATCAATATGCTCAATTTTCCGAAGAAGTACAAAATTATGCTAAAAATAACGGAAGTCTTTATAAACTGGATTTTAATGGCACCTCTTTAAAAGATAAATACATCAATGGAGTATGGCAAAATCCGTATGAAGAACAGAGCGTATTCGCCATTGCTCCCGCTTGCCTCTCCTCTCACAACCTCCATTTTAACATTTTATTTCCCAAAGATTTATTTTTAAGCAATCAGATGGACGAAGTTCACAAAATAGAATATCGTTTAGCAGATAATCGTCCTTATAAGGTATTGCCTTATGACGATTATATTCCTGTAGATTATGATGAACTGGGAACTTATCGTTGGACTTTTAAACTGACTTTAAAATCTGGGGAGGTACTCTATACGCATACGCAGTTTACCGTAGATGGAGATTTAGACAAATATGTGGACATTACCCGTTCTTCTTATCATAGAAGCGGTGATGATTTCAGTGAATATGAAAAGGTAAAAATAAAAGAATATACTTATTCACCCAATTCTCCTTGGTATCCTACTTTGAGTGCGACATTGGCAACGCTCTACATTAAAAAAGCACCAGGGCATCAGAAAATACAAAAACCCTTTATTGTTGCCGAAGGTTTTGATTTAGGGCATATTATCCATCCAAGTGAAGAGGCAGGAGAGAATACGATAAAGGGGTTTTTAAACACTCTCGTTTATGACAATAATTATACATTAAAAAATTATTTAACAAACAACTACGACATCATTTATGTAGATTGGGCGAAGGGGACAGATTTTATTCAAAATAATGCAAAGGCTTTAAAGGCGGCTATTCATTGGGTTAATAATAATAAAGTAGGCAATGAGAAAAATGTGGTTTTAGGACAAAGTATGGGTGGTCTCGTCGCAAGATACGCCTTAAAAGATATGGAGGACAACGGAGAAGACCACGATACTAAACTCTATATCTCCCACGACTCCCCGCATTTGGGTGCTAATATTCCTCTTGGCATGCAGTATATGATGAATAATCTAACTCGTGCCTATATCAAAGCTCCTTATACTTCGATTGTAGGAAATTATATTGTTCCTGCTGTTTCAAAAGACTATTGGGGTTCGGTGGGAGAAATTTTAACCATTACAAGTACACCTGCTGCAAGACAGATGCTTATCAATTATGTGGATATTGGGGATAATATCAACAACTCTATTCATAATGCTTGGCAAAATGAATTAAATGCCAAAGGTTTTCCACAACAAACCAGAAATGTAGCCATCTCCAATGGTAGCGAATGTGGTACAGACCAAAATTTGCAAAATTTACTTAATGTAAATATGGAAGTTAATAAACAATACTTATTTTCAGATTTATTAGGTGTTATGTTAGGGTTTGACTTTGATGATGTGGGTACTGTTTTGTTGGGTATATTACCAGGAACATCTTGGTGTGATTTTAATTTTACTGTAAAACCAATGACGCATCTCAATTCAAATAAAAAACTCTATGATGGTAGTATTGTATATAAAAAGGAAATATTATGGTTTCTCCCAGCACAGAGTACTCTTGTAGAAGGGAGTGCGTATCAACCTAGTGGTATATTACCTTATGATAAATACGGTGGAGGAAAACATGACCTTGCAGAAAGTCAGTTACCAGAGGATTTTCAAGATGAAGTGGAGGTTAATCAATTTGGCTTTATTCCTACCCCAAGTGCATTATGTATTCATGGAGGAACACAAACCCTTACAGAAGATGATTACCAACGGTCTTATTCTCCAGAAGACGATGCAGCCCTTTCTCCTTTTGATAATTTTGTAGTAGAAAAGGTAAATGTTGATAATCAGCATCATATTTCTTTTAGTGATAGAAATGGGCGATTTATTATGAATCAACTTTCTAATAACTCTAATTTGCAAAATAAAACAATAACCTCTACTAATCTTTGTGGAGATAAAATAAAAATAGGCGGGGAATCTATAATCTGTGATGATAGTGGAGAAATGCTTTATACCACAGGTTTTGCACCTTATATTCAATGGTCTTTTCTTGAAGGAGCCAATTTAGTTGATATAAACAGTCCAAACAATGCGTCTCAGTTTTCATTTACACCTAAAAACGGAGCGAATGGTTTAATTAGGTTGAAAGTTAAACTATGGGATCAAGATGCCTCTAATACAACTTTCAAAAAAGTATGGGTAGGAAAACCTAAAGTTCGAAAAAAGAATGAGGGTAATCTGCAGTTATATATTGAAAGTAAAGTAGATGATGCCACATTGCAAGAGCAAGGAATAGATGCCATTGAAAGTATTGCTTGGAAAAGACTAGATACAGGGCAAATAATGTATGGTCCAGCAATAGCACCGCTTAATAATATCCCTATGGAGGTGACCATAACCAATAAATGTGGAGAAAAGAAATTTACATTTACATTTTTTAATACTCCACCACCTTCTGATTGTGGCAATGTAGGTGTTGTGGGTAATAGCTTAATTCCTAACCAATATCAAATTGAAATCATCAACCCTTGCCTATTTGGTAATGGAAATAATTTGTTCGCTAGAAATGCTCAACAACCAACTTACCAAATCACTGTGGCTAATGCAATGGGGGTAATCGTTATTTCTACAACAGGAACTACATTTAGTTTAGAAGGTTTACCTACTGGAAATTATTTTGTTCAAGTAATGAAAGACAACGAAATTGTTGCTAGTCAGACATTGGTAAAGCAATAAATAAAATAATACAACAATATTAAAAGTAAGAAATAGAATAAATCAAGTCCCTCTCTTTTAGCGAGGGATTTAGCGTCGGGTTTATAAAAAAAGCTTGTTTTTTAATGCTTTTGATTAGGATAAAATAAAACGATACTTAGATTGGCATTCATTTTTTTTCATTAAATTTGGGGCTTAAAAAAATAATCATAATGAATAAAGTATATTTAGATAATGCAGCAACTACGCCTTTGGTGGATGAGGTAATAGACGAGATGCTATCCATTTTGAAAAACACTTATGGAAATCCTTCATCTACGCATAGTGTGGGACAGGAGGCAAAAGTAAAGTTGGAAAGTGTAAGGAGAAAAATTGCAGATTATTTTAGGGTTTCTCCTGCCGAAATTATTTTTACCTCTTGTGGAACAGAGTCTAATAATATGATTATCAAATCTTGTGTAGACCATCTTGGTGTAGAAAGAATCATCACTTCTCCTTTGGAGCATAAATGTGTTGCAGAATCGGTTTTGGCAATGAAAAACAACCGTGGTGTAGAAGTCGTTTATCTTCGCCCTAATAAAAAAGGAGATATTGATGTAAACGATTTAGAAAAGGTTTTAAAATCATCGGATAAGAAAACTCTGGTAACTTTAATGCATGCCAATAATGAAATTGGAAATATTTTAGATATTGAAAAGGTAGGAAATATTTGTAAAGAACACAATGCGCTTTTCCACTCGGATACCGTGCAAACAGTGGCTCATATGGATTTAGATTTTTCTCAACTCCCAGTCGATTTCGCTTCTTCTTCTGCACATAAATTTCACGGTCCAAAAGGAAGTGGATTTGCATTGATTAGAAAATCAACAGGTTTAAAAGCATTGATTAATGGTGGAGGTCAAGAAAGAAACCTAAGGGCAGGAACAGAAAATATTTCAGGAATTATGGGAATGGGAAAAGCTTTAGAATTGTCTATGGATAATTTAACAGCTTACACCCAACACATGCAAGAGATAAAAGAATACGCTATTGAACAATTGACCAAAGAAATAGAGGGTGTAAAATTCAATGGACGAAGTGCCGAAAAAGACAATGCTTTATGTACAGTATTGAGTGTATTATTACCATTCAAAGACCCGATGATTAGTATGAAGTTGGACATGAAAGGAATCGCCATCTCTCAAGGGAGTGCTTGTTCTTCTGGAGCGGCGAGTATGTCTATGGTAATGATGATGGTTTTAGAAGACGAACAAATGGCAACTTGTAGCCCATTAAGGGTGTCTTTTAGTCATTTAACGACTAAAGAAGAAATTGATATTTTTGTAAAAGAATTGAAAGTTATCGCTGACGAAAATCTAAAATAGATAAACAAAATCGTTTTAATAGATAAGTTAAAGTGTTTTTTATCAATAAAAAAAGTACTTTTGTAGAATATTAATATTAAAAAATAAATTAAAATGGCATTAGAAATTACAGATGCTTCATTTAAAGAAGCAGTTTTAGACACAGACAAACCAGTATTGGTAGATTTTTGGGCAACTTGGTGTGGTCCTTGTAGAATGTTAGCTCCGATTATTGATGAGTTATCAAACGACTTTGAAGGAAAAGCAGTAGTAGGAAAGGTAGATGTTGATAATAATCAAGAAACTGCCGTGAACTACGGTATTAGAAATATTCCTACCATTTTAATCTTCAAAGGAGGAGAAGTGGTTGATAAAATCGTAGGAGTAGAATCAAAAGAATCTATTGCTGCAAAATTAAATGCACATATTTAAAAAAAAACGCATTGGAAATGAATGCTTTCCGTTGTAGGAAAGCATTTTTTTTATTTTTAATTTGCAAGTTATTATAAAAGTTGTATATTTGCACTCACAAAAACGGAGCGGTAGTTCTTAATCATTACGAAGTTTTTGTATCAAAAAATAAAAAGATCTGGTAGTTCAGCTGGTTAGAATACCTGCCTGTCATCTCGTTGGTAAACGAGACGGGTTCGAACTATTAGTCTAAAATAAGTTTTTTGTAA
>PDSY01000006.1 GCA_002747105.1 Flavobacteriales bacterium
TTAGCTCGAATTTAGATTTGTTTTTGATTTTTGTTGTTTTTTCAATCAACGGTTCTTTTGCGACATTCATCGCCAAGCCCTTGATGTCCTTTATTGGATTGGGTAAAGAGACGACTTCGGCTTGGGTATTTTGGCCTGTTCGTATTATATTGATATTTATAGTCTATCAAACCACTCTACCAATAGTCGGTTTTTGTTTTGGTCAGTTTGATTTCTTTTGAAATTTCACCAAAAAAATGCTGAAAAGATTGCGGATAATGAAATAATCATTTTATTGGCAATCAATGATAAACAACATATTATTTTATTCGCTTTATAAAGCCATAGCCTTATTTTCATGCGTTGATGATTTCTTATTATCAGATATCAAGTCTTGTATTAAAACGAATCAATAAAAAGTTTTGCACCAATGGAAACTTTTGTAAATTTGTGGCTTATATCATTTTAATACTCATCGGTATGATTCAAAATAAAAAAATAGCATTTAAGGATTTAGGACTAATGGAATACCTTTCCGCATTCGAATTTCAACAAAAAAAAATGCAGGAAATCATTGATTTAAAACTGAAAAACAGAGATAATCCCGAAGAAGAATACCAAATAACACCCAATTATTTCTATTTCGTAGAACATCCTCATGTTTATACCTTAGGAAAATCGGGCGATGAACATAATATGCTTGCCAATACGGATAAACTGAAAGAAATCAATGCTACTTTCGTGAAGACCAATCGTGGTGGCGATATTACTTATCATGGTTTTGGACAGATTGTAGGTTATCCTATTTTGGATTTGGACAATTTCAAATCCGATATTCATCTATATATGAGAAACTTAGAGGAAGTTATCATCAGGGTAATCGCCGAATATGGCCTGAAAGGAGAACGCAGTAAAGGAGAAACTGGCGTTTGGTTGGATGTTGGAAAACCTTATGCTCGAAAGATTTGCGCCATGGGCGTAAAGACCTCAAAATGGGTTACGATGCACGGTTTTGCCCTCAATGTAAATACCGATATGCGATATTTTGATTATATTATTCCTTGTGGGATTAAAGATAAATCGGTTACTTCGCTCAAAAATGAATTGGAGAAAACCTTCTCCGATGAAGAAATAGCAGAGGTGAAAAATAAAATCAAAAAACATTTCTGTGATGTTTTTGGAGCTGAATTTGTGATGTAAAAACGAAACCAATGTTCTCAAAAGACGAAGCAAAAAAAATCAAAAAAGAGTTTTGGACAGCATTCGGAAAGTCTTTTCCTAGAAAATGGACACTCTATAACACGGGGATAAAAGGTTTTTCTTTTAAATTTTATATCGATAAAAAGAAAGCGGAAGTCGCCATAGATATAGAAATGAAAGATGAACTTTTCCGAAATGCTTATTATGAAAAAATTTGGTCTTTAGAAGCGATTTTGGAGGATTATATCGGTGAATTTCACAAAGATGAATTTTATACACTCCCTAACGGAAAGGTCATCAGCCGAGTTTGGACAGAGAAACATGGCGTTTCTATCTTCAACAAAAATACTTGGCGAGAAACCTTTGAATTCTTCTATGAAAAAATGTCAGGTTTAGAAGAATTTTATTTGGAATACGAAGATTTCATTAAAGATATTTAACATATTGAAAATCAACATAATAAAGCAATACGATTTAATGATTAATTTCGTAACCGTTCCTCTTCTTTTTGATAAGCAGAAATAATTTTCCTCACAATAGAATGTCTTACCACATCTTCTTCGGATAAATGAATAAACCCAATAGACTTAATATTTTTTAAAATTTTCATTGCTTCTTTTAGCCCCGATTTTTGCTTTAAAGGTAAGTCAATTTGCTGAGGGTCACCTGTAATGATGAACTTAGCATTCATTCCCATTCTGGTTAGAAACATTTTCATTTGGGCATGTGTCGTATTCTGAGCTTCATCTAAAATAACAAAAGCATCATCCAAAGTTCTTCCTCGCATAAATGCCAAAGGAGCAACTTCTATTACCCTTTTTTCAATAAAGCTTTCTAATTTTTCATGAGGAATCATATCCCGTAGGGCATCATATAAGGGTTGTAAATAAGGGTCTAATTTTTCCTTCAAATCTCCTGGCAAAAAACCCAAGCTCTCTCCTGCTTCTACAGCTGGACGAGTAAGGATAATCCTTTTTACCTCTTTATTTTTCAAAGCTTTTACCGCTAATGCGACACTGGTATAAGTTTTTCCCGTTCCTGCAGGTCCTACGGCAAAAACCATATCTTTTTTAGCCACTTGCCTTACCAATTTTTTCAGATTGGTCGTCTTCGCCTTAATGATTTTACCATTGACTCCCTTGACGATAATATCCTGACTGAAAACCAATTCTCGTTCAATTTCATCTTTTAAATTTAAAATACTCTCCAAATCCTTTAATTCCATTGTATTATACCGATGCAAAAAATCGACTATATCATCCATTTTCCCCTTAAAAATAGCTAATACATCTTTGTTACCCTTGGCATAAATCAAATGATTCCTTCCCACGATTTTCAATGTAGGAAAGGTGGATTTTATTAGGTTAAAAAACTGATTATTAACTCCATAAAAAGTTTTAACATCAATTTCTTTTAACTCATATTCTAATTCAAACATTCTATTTTTTTTAACCCTCGAAAGATACTAATATTATTTTAAACTCGTATTATGAGTAAATGAATTATGAAACAACTCCATTAAATAGAAAAATCGCCTAAGAACAAGCCTTAAGCGATTTTTGATTTTATAAAAAGGACTTTTGAAATGCTATCCTTTTTACGATTACCCTAAATAAGGATATTTGTAATCTTTTGGAGAAACAAAAGTTTCTTTTATACTTCGTACAGAAACCCATCTTAGTAAGTTCATTTTAGAACCTGCTTTATCGTTTGTTCCTGATGCTCTCGCTCCACCAAATGGTTGCTGACCTACTACTGCTCCTGTTGGTTTATCATTAATATAGAAGTTACCAGCAGCATTTTCTAATGCTTTATAAGCTTCATCAACTGCATATCTACACTGTGCAAAAACACAACCCGTTAAACTATATGGAGAGGTAGCATCTACTAATTTTAAAGTCTCTTCCCATTTTTCGTCTTCGTAAACAAAAACCGTTAAGATAGGACCAAAAATTTCCTCTACCATACTCTCATACTGAGGATTAGTAGTTTCAATTACCGTTGGATGAACGAACCAACCTTTGGCATTATCACATTTTCCACCGATGATTACCTCTGCCTCATTAGACGCATTCGCTCTATCGATATACCCTTTACACTTATTGAAAGAATTTTCATCAATTACAGCATTGATAAAATTAGAAGGATCTTCTGGAGAACCTACTTTTACTGTCGATAACTGACTTTCAACCGCTCCTTTTACTTTTGCCCAAAGTGATTTCGGTACATAAGCTCTTGATGCAGCAGAACATTTTTGTCCTTGATATTCAAAAGCACCTCTCACCATTGCTGTAGCTACTGCATCTACATTAGCAGATGGGTGAACCATAATAAAGTCTTTACCTCCTGTTTCCCCTACAATTCTTGGGTAAGTTTTATAGTTGTGAATATTATTACCAATCATTTTCCACATACCTTGGAATACATGCGTAGAACCTGTAAAGTGTAGCCCTGCAAAGTCTGGGTGAGACATTACTTTTTCAGCAGTTTCTGCACCGTCTGTGAAAATCATATTGATAACTCCGTCTGGTAATCCTGCTTCTTTGAATACTTCCATAATCACTTTTGCAGAATAAATTTGCTTATCAGAAGGCTTCCAAACCACTACATTTCCTAACATTGCCATACAACTTGGTAAGTTACCAGAAATCGCTGTAAAGTTAAATGGAGTAACTGCGAAACAGAATCCTTCTAATGGTCTATACTCAGAACGATTCCAAATTCCATTATCAGAAACAGGTTGCTCGCTGTACATTTCGGTCATAAATTCTACATTGAATCTTAAGAAATCAATGAACTCACACGCAGCGTCAATCTCTGCCTGATGTACATTCTTGCTCTGAGCAATCATGGTTGCTGCATTTAATTTATCTCTGTAAGGTCCAGCGATAAGATCAGCGGCTTTTAAAAAGATAGAAGCTCTTTGCTCCCAACCTAAAGCATTCCATTTTGCTTTTGCAGCCAAGGCAGATTCGATGGCTTTATCTACATGAGACATATCTCCTTTATGATAAAAACCAAGATTATGTTGATGGTCTTGTGGAGAGTGTAATGTAACATTATTAGAAGTTTTGACTTCTTCTCCATTAATAATCATTGGGATTTCCACTTTTTCGCCCCACATTTTTTTGTAAGTAGCGATAAGGGAATTTACTTCTGGAGAATTTGGTTCGTAGGCTCTTACTGGCTCATTGACAGCAAAAGGAACCTGAGAAATTGCTTTTGACATATTTTTTATTTTTTTTAGTTAAATTTAATAATGTACAAATTTAGTGGAAATAAAATAATACTCAAAGTTTATGAAGATGAATTTTAAGGATAAAAAAAGATTCAGAGGAAAAAAGACCTCTGAATCTATCATATTCAACCTATTTTTTTTACTTATTTTTTTATATTTTTAAGCAGTATCCAACCTGTTTTTACTTTCATTTTCTTATTAATTGGATGTTGATAGACTAATCTATACCAATAAGAATCGGTTGGTAATAATTTTCCTTGGAAACGACCATCCCAAATTTTAGTACCATAATAATCTTTTCCATCTGCTTTAAAAATCGTTTTTCCATATTTATCAATTACTACAATGCTAAAATTCTTATAAGTAGAAATTTTTGTGCAATCCAAAACGTCATTGGAACCATCTTCGTTAGGTGAGAAAGAGTTAATCATTCTAAAAGTATAGAAAGGAACAGGAGTATCACAATTCGTTTCTTTTACTCTTACCACTATATCAATATCAATATTACTATCAACAGGGTTGAAAATATTAGAATCTTGCCAAGTTTGACCAGCATCTATAGAATATTCTAAATCTCCTGGACCATTATTTTCCGCAGTAATCGTCAACATACCTGAATCATCATATTGTACATCTTTGATAACCGGATATTCAGCTTTTTTCACTTCTGTTGAAAAAGTTTCTGTACAAACTCCATTATCTATATCTACCGTATAAATACCTCCTTGATCCACTGTAATCGTTTGGCTATTAGCCCCTGTACTCCAAGAGTAAGTATAATTTTGTCCTGCTGGTGGAGCTCCCGCATCTAAAACAATTGTACCTTCATTATCACAAATAATCCCTGAAATTGGGTCAAAATTACTTTGTGGACCAGAAATAACATTGACTTTGATTTCTGCTTCAGCAGGGCACTGACTACCATCTACCGTTACTGTCAAAGAATAAATACCTGCCTCTGAAGCTGTATAAGTAGGACCTGTAGCACCTGGAATATCAACACCATCCAAAGACCATTGATAATTAACATTTTCAGCATCCACAGAACTACTGATATCAACAGAATAACCCTCACATATCGTTAGCTCATCTGGAAGTTGAACTCCAGAAGTATCCACCAATGCTAAACCAATATCAAAAGATCCTGCCTCTAAGAATACTCCAATATCATATAGCGTATCGCTTGCATCTGCCAACACTAACTTAAAATGATAAGTCTCCCCAGGTATTACATCCGCTTCAGCAGTAAGGGGAACTGTTCTACCATTAAAATTGGTTTCTATATTTTGATCATTATTCCCTGCATAATATTGCTCATTAATAGGTGGACAAACATCTCCTGGAATAGGACCGTGGATATTGGTAACTTTCACAGGTCCTGCATTATTAGGTAAAACTGCTAAATTTTGATAATTAAGATCTCCTTGTTTTTTTAACAACAAAGCAAAACCGTCATCAAAAGAACAAGGGAAAGACCCTGTATATTCCTCTGAAGCTAAAATATATCTAAACTTCACTTTTGGACTGGTAGGTACAAAATCAAATTCTAATGCTACGGCATCGTTCAAACTTGCTTCACCAATCGCATTTGTTAAATCCGCATCTCCTCCAGAACCTGGAGAATTACTCATGGTTTGCGTTACTAAAGTGTTTCCTGTTTCTTTTGCTTTTCCTGAAACCAAAACAATCCCTGCCTCAAAAGGAAAATTTGTTGTTCCTTTATTAAAAAACCCCCAAGCTCTCGTCTCATCTGCAACAGGTTGGTTAGGTGATATCGTTACATTAGAAACCCCAGCACCTGCACAATCACCAGACGCTCCTCCTTTAATTAAAACATCACTAACCAATTGCTCAATTTCATAATCTGACTCCACATAAGGTGGTACATTTACATCAATAAAAGCCCCTTCCATCAAACTTTGTGCAGTCTTAGGTTCTGGTGGTGGTGACAGCCTATTTACTTCCTGTGCTTGAGTTAAAACTACTCCTGACAAAATCAAGAAACAAGACAGTGATCTATATAACCTATTTTTTAACATAATACTTATTTTGAGCGAAAATAATCATTTCACCGCAAAAAAACAAATTAAATAAAATTAAATTCAGAAAAAACTTGAAATATTAATCTAAATTTACATCACAAAACAATAATCTAAAACAATCCCAAAATCAACCAAAAAGTCGTCTAAAAATTGCTTTTTAGACGACTTTTTCCTATCCGAACTCGTTTTCTTTAAGTTCTTGTTAAAATTCAATACGATTTAGAAAATTTCTCTTCCTGAAAAATGAAACTGTGCTTCTATTAAAGCGTTTTCGTCAGAATCAGAACCATGTACAGCATTTTCTCCCATGCTTCTCGCATACATTTTTCTAATCGTTCCCTCTGCTGCTTCTGCTGGATTTGTAGCACCAATCAATGTTCTAAAATCTTCCACCGCATTTTCTTTTTCTAAAACTGCTGCAACGATAGGTCCCGAAGACATAAAATCTACCAATTCTCCATAAAATGGTCTTTCTGCGTGCACTTCATAGAATTTTTTAGCATCAGCAACGGTCAATTGCGTAAGCTTCATTGCTTTGATTTTAAATCCTGCTTCTGTAATTTTCCCTAAAATTGCTCCGATATGCCCGTCTGAAACGGCATCAGGCTTAATCATTGTAAAGGTTGTTTTCCCTGCCATAAAATATTTATTTATGGTACAAAAGTACAAAATATATTTTCTTTTCGCAATGCCTATAATCTTTTTTAAACCCATTCTAAAGAAACAACACCCATTAAAATGATTAAAAAATCGTTTTTGGCACGCTTATTGTATTAGTTATAATGATTCTCATGTTTAATTTGAGTTTTCATGGTTATTAGTTTTTACCCAGCTTCGGCTGGGTTTTCTTTTTCATGATTATTAATTTGGTAATGTGGTCAAAAATGCTTGGTGTGATTAAGAATAAACAGCTATTTGTGATAATATTCTCCATCAGTAAAGTGAATCAATTGAGTAGATTCATCTCTAAATCATCTTGACACACTATAAAAAAAAACTGATTAAAGCAAGTAGCATCAACTCTAAAATTGACATGTTTTCGTTGGATTATTTTCGCCTTTTGACACTTACACTAAAAGGATTTTAAAGGTTCTTTATAAAATAACCTTCAATTACCACAAACCCAACTTCGCTTTTTTTTGCCATTTTTAATGCAAAAAAAAAGTTTTATGAAACATATTTCATAAAACTTTTACCTAACCCTCTACAGTAAATACCTATAGAGGTTTTCGCCAACTATCTTTGACTATTATACCGTTAAAAATTACTTTTTAAATTCTATTTGAGCGTAATCTGCGACCCCATCACTATCAAGATCTTCCATTTGAAACTCCAAAACCAATTTAGTTGAAGTCAATGTTTTAACATCAACAACTTGGTCTCCTTCATCACCTGTGATTGTCATTTTTTTTGTTTCTTCATTATAAGAATAAGGTGTTGTATCTTTTCCTAAATCCTGACACTCCGTGTTATCTTGATTCCAAGCGTAAGAGTGAGATTCCACATTATTATCTACTCTAAAATCAAGTGTAGATTTACCTGTACATTCATCTGCTACCTCTGCATATAAATCGGTATTACTTCCTCCTGAAACAATGGCTATCTTCTCTCTTTTCCAAGTACCAATTAATAAAGACTGCTCTTCTTTTGGTTCATCTTTTTTGTCGTCGTCTTTTCTACAAGCTGTTAACGTTGCTAATGCCAATCCTAAAAATAAAATCTTTTTCATTTTTTTAAATATTTAATGATTTATACAGGGCAAATTTAATAATTTTTCATTAAATACCAAATTTTCAATAAAATTAAAATTAATTTGACCTATCATCAGTATAATAACATCAATCCACGAAAGAATCTAATTTTATTTGCATTCTGCTATCAATTTAAGATAATTTTCGTATCGTGTAGGAAGAATTTCGCCATGCTCCACCCCTTCTATCACGGCACATTTGGGTTCGTTGAGATGGATACAATTATGAAATTTACATTCTTTTCTTTTCTCAAAAATCTCTGGGAAATAATGCTGGATTTCTTCTTTTTCAATATCAATTAATGCAAACTCTCGAACTCCTGGTGTATCAATAACACTTCCCGAAAAATCCCAAAAATGCATCTGTGCAAAAGTCGTAGTATGCTTTCCTTTCTCATGAACCTCGGAAATTTCGGAGGTTTTTAAATCCAAATCAGGCTGAAGCGTATTGACCAAAGTAGATTTTCCACAACCAGAATGCCCAAAAAATACAGAAACTTTATTTTTTAGCTTGTTCTTCAATGCGTCTAAATTCGTTTGAGTATAAGAAGAAATTTGAAGGGTTTGATACCCTATTTTTTCGTAATCCTCTTGGATAAATTTCACCAATTCCACCTCCTCCTTTTGATATAAATCCATTTTATTGAATAATATCAAAGGCTGAATATCATACGCCTCACAACAAATTAAAAACCTATCTAAAAAACCTAAAGAAGTTTCAGGGTATTTTAAGGTAAAAATAAAACACGCCACATCAATATTAGAAGCAATAATATGAGCCTGTTTAGAAAGGTTTACCGACTTTCTAATGATATGGTTTTTCCTTGGAAAAATTTTCGTAATCCACGCTACATCATCGGATTCCAACTGAAATTCAACTTCATCGCCCACGGCAATAGGGTTGGTCAGCCTTGATTTTTGAAGTTTAAATTTACCTCGCATCCTCGCCTCATAAACCTGCTGATTGTCAGCGGATTTAATTTGATACCAACTTCCCGTAGATTTTATAATAGTTCCTTTCAAATTGATTACTTTTTTAGCATAATTTTATTTTGTACATCAATAGACGCCTCGTGAATCACCTTGAATAATTTCATTAAAAAACGAGGATTTAATTTTTTTTCCTTGGCTTTATCCTCTACATATTCGGTGATTTTTTTCCATCTTTCTAATTGAAAAACAGTTGCATTTTTTTCTTTTTTCAGCTCCCCTATTACCTCAGCATACTTCATTCGTTCGGATAATAATTCAATCATCTGAAAATCAATATCAGAAATTAAAGTCCGATAGCGTTCTATTTCATCAAATGAAGTTTTTGCTGTTCTAATCACCAAATTATCCGTTATTTCCTTAAGTTTTTGAGGTGTAATTTGCTGTGCTGAATCACTCCACGCTTTATCAGGGTTACAATGCGTTTCAATCATCATTCCTTGATAGTCTAAATTCAATGCCTCTTGCGTTACCGAAAAAATCCCCGTTCTATTCCCACAAATATGAGAAGGGTCAATAATCATCGGAAGATGAGGAAACAAATTTTTAAAATCAATAGGGATTTGCCAATGAGGTGTATTTCGATACTTCGTTTTATTATAAGTAGAAAAACCTCGATGAATAACACCTAATTTTTGAATATTTTGTCCTGCCAATCGCTCCAAAGCACCTATCCACAAAGACAAATCTAAATTAATCGGATTTTTAACCAAAACAATTTTATCCGTTCCTCTCAGTGCTTCGGCAATCTCCTGAATTACAAAAGGATTAACCGTAGAACGAGCTCCAATCCAAATCAAATCTACATCTGCCTTTAAAACCGCATCGATATGATGAGCATTTGCCACTTCGGTAGCTGTTTTAAAACCGACCTCTTCCTTGACTTTTTTCAGCCAATCCAAACCAATACTTCCCACTCCTTCAAAGCAATTAGGCTTGGTTCTCGGCTTCCAAATCCCTGCCCTAAAAAACGAAATCTCATTCCCTGAATCCTTCATTTGCCGAGCCGTAGTAAGCATTTGTTCTTCGCTTTCTGCACTACAAGGACCTGCAATTAACAAAGGATTAGGATAATCATTTATCCATTCCGTATTGATGTTTTCCATAGATTGGGTTTTAACGACAAAGATAAGAATTATTTAAAATTTCATTGATGTTTTTTAATTTTCTTTGTTTCTTGTTTTTCATTATACGATTTAAGAATAAAAGTTTGACATCAACTAAATTTGGGGAGAATAAGCAAAAATGTAGGTCATCTTTTAAATATTTCTTTTAATGACATTTTTTAGGCTATATTTTCGGTTATTATTATACCCATCAAAATAAATAACCAAGCTTGTATGATCTATATAATATGATTGGATACCAATATCGACTTAATTTATCGCATGCCTCTCTTTATAGGAGATATCACATCGAAATGGGTATAATATAAAAACAAATTGAAAAAGAGCTCGTTTTTTAGAGAAGAAAGAAAAAATCAATGGAATAATATTTTAATTATCTTTAATTTTGTATCTTCGGAAAAAAGAAAATAATGTCAAAAAAAATATTGTGGATAGACGACGAGGTAGATTTATTGAAACCTCATATCGTTTTTTTAGAGAAAAAAGGATACGAACTAACGCCCATTAATAATGTCAATGAAGGATTAGAAATTTTAGAAAATGAAAGTTTTGCATTGGTATTATTGGACGAAAATATGCCGGGAATTTCGGGGTTAGATGCTATTCCGATGATTAAAAATGTAGATAATAGCATCAAGATTGTAATGGTAACCAAAAGTGAAGAAGAACACATTATGGAACAAGCCATTGGTTCTCAAATTGCCGATTATATCCTGAAGCCTGTTAATCCGAACCAAATTTTATTATCCCTAAAGAAAAATTTACAGGAAGACGATTTGGTAGAACAAAAAACCATCAGTTCTTATCAGCAAGAATTTAGAAATTTATCGTTGGAACTGAACGATTTAGCCACTTATGAAGATTGGACAAAGTATTATAAAAAAATCCTGAATTGGGAAATGAAGTTCGATAAAGTTTTTGACAATCATTTTGCCGATTTATTACAAAATCAAAAAGAAGAAGCCAATATTCAGTTTGCCAAATTCATTGAACGAAATTACGAAGATTGGCTCAACGGAAACGATAAACCACTGATGAGCCATACGCTTTTTCAGCAAAAAGTAAAACCTCAGCTTTCGGAAGATAAAGTTTTACTCCTAATGATCGACAACCTGCGTTATGACCAATGGAAAACCATAGAACCTCTCTTTACGAAATTTTACAAAAAAAGCTCCGAAGATGCTTATTATAGCATTCTCCCAACAGCGACGCAATATGCAAGGAATTCGTTTTTTGCAGGACTTCTACCCTCAGAAATCAGTAAAAGATTCCCTGAACAATGGAAAAATGATGATGAACCTGGAGGAAAAAATGATTTTGAAGAATATTTCCTTCAAGACCAAATGAAAAGACTTGGTTTATTCCATAACCAAATGAAATTTATTAAAATTTTAAACTCCCATTTTGAACAAAAAATCCTCAACGATTTCAACCAATACAAAAAGGAAGATTTATTGGTGATTGTCTATAATTTTATCGATATCCTTTCTCACGCCAAAACGGATAATGAAATTATTAATCAGCTCATTAGAGATGATAAAACCTTCCGTTCGCTTACCTATAATTGGTTTAAAAACTCTGCCTTACTGAAAATCATTAAATTGGCATCGGAAAATGGTTTCAAACTCGTTTTAACCACCGACCACGGAACCATTTATGTCAAAAAAGCCATCAAAGTTGTCGGCGATAGAGATACTTCTCCTAATATTCGATACAAAACAGGTAAAAGCCTATCTTACAACGACAAAGAAGTATGGGCAGTCACTCGACCTGAAAAGATTTTTTTACCTAAAAGCAGTGTGAGTTCGAGTTATATCTTTGCTAAAAACAACGATTTTTTAGCCTACCCTAACAACTATAATCACTATGCGAATTATTACAAAGAAACTTATCAGCACGGTGGGATTTCCTTAGAGGAATGTATTATTCCGTTTTGTATTTTGGAACCGAAAAAGTGAAGCAAACCTCTGTATTTAAATGAAAAAAAGTATATTTGAATAAGAAAAGAACAAGTATTATATATTCATGACATCTACCCTTTCAAAAAGAATTAAATTATTAATTTTATTGACTATTATTTTTAGTTGTAAAAAAGATAAAGTTTTTACGCCCCAAAAATATACAATACAAAGTTGCGATGTAAACGGCAATGTAAAAAAATCAATTTATGAAGTAAAAAAAATGATGTCTTTACGAGGAGATTATAGAAACGAACATAATTTTACAGTTATTTTCCATAAAAAAAGAGATACTGTTTTTATGGAAATAGGGGTGTATAAACCTAAATTTGACATGCGATACATTAGAGGCGTTTATATAGAAGATAATGATACTATATATCTAGCTCACAAAAATATAAAAAACACTAGTTTGTATTTTAAACCTTCAAAAAATAAAATCATTGTAAAAGAAGAAAAATTTAAATTTGAATATTTTGATCCATTTTCTGAATGCTTTTTTCTTGATAAAAAAAATAATTTTCAATTTAAAAATTATGGTCAATGTAGTTGTATTGATTGGTAATCTTGGGATAATGTATCAGAAATGAAAAAATTGTATAAAACAATGAGAATACAAGTGATATATTCTCGATAGTGAGGAGAAATGTTAATCAAAAACTTAAATCAAGAAAATGATAAAGAAAATAATATACTCCATAATCTTAGTTCTAATTTTTTCATTGGTGTTACATCAAGTTTTAAAAAATTTTGATAAAAAAGAAAAATTGAATAAAAACATCAAATATACTATTGCTAAAATTGAAAAAATCGAAATGGGTGGCAAAAATTGGTCTAACTGTACTTATTATATAAATGGAACAATTTCAAACTCGTACACGAAAATTATTACAGATAGTGAAAAAGGGAACTTTTTAGGTAAAAAATTTTTAGTTAAATTCGATAGTTTGAATTTAAAAAATTCAAAAATTTTGTTAGAATACCCTATTCTTGATAGTGTTCCTATTCCTCTAAACGGTTGGAAAGAAGTACCACAATGGATAGAAGTACAATAGATAATCTATCAGAAATGGCATTTTGTACTCAAACAAATAAACACTTATTTAATAAACCTCCGTTTAAATGAAAAAAATGTATATTTGTATGCAATCATAACGAAGAACACGAGGAATCACTCAATCTTTTAATTAAATCAAAATGAATATTATTTCTTATAATGTCAATGGCATTAGAGCTGCTTTTAAAAAAGACTTACCCAATTGGATACAATCTGCTAATCCAGATGTCATTTGCTTTCAAGAAAGTAAAGCCCAACCCGAACAAATAGATACCCAAGCATTCGAAGAATTAGGTTATACTTCGTATTGGTTTTCCGCCGAAAAGAAAGGTTATAGCGGAGTAGGAATCGCCACCAAACAAAAGCCTATTCATATCGAATACGGCTGTGGCATCAAAAAATATGATACCGAAGGGAGAATTATCAGGGTAGATTTTGAGGATATTTCCATTATTTCGGTTTATGTGCCATCGGCTTCAAATATGGAAAGGCTGGATTTCAAAATGGACTTTTGTCGAGATTTTACCGATTATATTCAAGAATTACAAAAGAGCATTCCGAATTTGGTGATTTGTGGCGACTTTAACATTTGTCATCAAGCCATTGATATTCACGACCCTGTAAGATTAAAAACGGTTTCTGGATTCCTACCAATGGAAAGAGAATGGATGACCGAATTTATGGAAAAATGTGACTTATTAGATTCTTTTAGAGAGAAAAACTCGGAACCGCATCAATATTCTTGGTGGAGTTACCGACAAAACTCCCGAGCGAGAAATAAAGGTTGGCGTTTGGATTATCATTTTATTTCCGAAGCATTGAAAAACAAACTCAATCGTGCCGTTATTCTCAGCGAAGCCGTACATTCTGACCATTGTCCCGTTTTGGTGGATATTGATATTTAGTCGTCTAGTTGTTTGGTTGTTTAGTTGTTTGGTTGTTTAGTAATACGATATCGTATTATTTTTTCATAACTTTGTGTAAAATAATTTAATTATGAGTCATCATCACGACCACCACCACCATCACGCACCCGATTTACAGAACATCAATAGGGCTTTTTATATTGGAATTGCGTTGAATATTATTTTTACCATTATTGAATTTGTAGTAGGGTATGCCAAAAATTCATTAGCTTTAATCGCCGATGCAAGTCATAACTTAAGCGATGTTGCCAGTTTGGTCATTTCCCTTATCGGAATGAAATTAGCCCAAAAATCTGCCAATTATCTCTATACTTATGGTTATAAAAAAGCCTCTATTTTAGCCTCACTGATTAATGCGATTTTACTCGTTTATATCGTTATCAATATTATCATTGAAGGCATTGAAAGACTCAATAGTGTTCCCGAAGTAGGAGGAAAAGCCATTATTATCACCGCTTGTATAGGAATTCTAATCAATAGTATTTCTGCTTTTTTATTTTTCAAAGGACAGAAAGATGATATTAATATTAAAGGTGCTTTTTTACATTTATTAGTTGATGCTATTGTTTCGGTGGGCGTCGTTATTTCTGGTGTTATTATTTATTATACCAACTGGAATATTATTGACCCTATTATTAGTTTCATTATTGCAATTGTGATTTTATTTTCTACTTGGGGATTATTAAAAGAAAGTGTGAAATTAGTATTAGATGGCGTTCCAAAGGATATTGACCCTCATAATATAGAACAAGTTATCCTTCAAAATGAAATGATTTCTAAAATTAATCATTTACACATTTGGGCAATTAGTAGTTCTCAAAATGCACTTACAGTTCATATCGTACTCGAAGATGGTGTAAGTTTTGAAGATTTTTTAAGTGCAAAACACGAACTTAAACACGAACTTATTCATCACAATATTCATCATTCTACCATCGAATTGGATAAATCGGATGAGTCAGAAACACATTGTTAAATCATTATTAAACACTACCAAAAAAGGGAAACAAAACGCTTTATATTTTGTTTCCCTTTTTAGTTTTATCCTCTATAATTTCTATTAATCACGACTGGCGAGCTTCACCAATAATCTTAATATTTCGTAATACAACCACACCAAAGTTACTAACAGAGCAAATCCTCCAAACCATTCCATGTGTTTTGGTGCATTACCTTTAATTCCGTTTTCTATTAAATCAAAATCTAATAATAAATTCAACGATGCCAAAGCCACCACAAATACAGAAAACAGAATACTCGGCAAACTCGAATTACTCATCGAATGAAAGAAAGTAAAACCGGTGAATAAACTCAATACAAATCCTATCAAATAATACAATCCTACTGCCAAAGTTACGCCCATAATAATCGATTTGAACTTTTGCGTTACTTTGATAATTCTAAATCGATAAAGTCCCAACATAATCACGAAAGTAAGCATTGTAAGTCCTACTGCTTGCAAAGGCAAAGTAGCATTTGCTGTTGCTAATCCGTTCTCCGAAACAGCCATCAGTGTGGAAGCATAACCAGAAAACGCTCCTAAAAACAAACCTTCAAACACGGCGTAAATAGGGGCAAGATATTTAGCCAAATGAGGCTTAAAAGAAATAACTAACGCCAAAATAAGCCCACCAAAAACACCACCGATAAGATAAAACATAATATTAGCTCCGCTAAAAAATTGATTCCAAGAAAAAATCCCAAAAGCAATCGTTATCAATAATAAAATTCCTGTTTTTTGAATCGTACCATTGAGTGTCATTTTCTCCGTATACACCACCGCATCCGAACGAAATGTCTCTTCGTTCATCACAGGGTTTGAACTCTTATCAAATAATCCCATAATTTATTTTTTGGCTAAAATAAGAAAAATTAAATTATTTGAAAATTAAAAAGATTTAAAAGCTGACGAAAGCATCACGAAATAGCTCCCCACTGATTCTTGGTTCTAAAATGATGAAGATAGAATTGTTTTACCACCTGATGTTCAGGCAAGCCTAAAAATGGGTCTTTTTTAAGAATCTGAGCCACACAGTCTTTCGACTGCTGAATCAATACGCCATCGCTTACTAAATCCAATCGCTTGAAATCCACTACGCCACTCTGCTGAGTTCCCAAAATATTCCCTGGACCCCTTAGTTTCATATCTACTTCTGAGAGTTTAAAGCCATCGTTGGTCTCACACATCGTCTTAATCCGAGTTCTACCGTCATTGGTTAATTTATCGGAAGTCATTAATATACAATAACTTTGCTCTGCTCCACGCCCTACTCTACCTCTCAACTGGTGTAACTGAGACAAACCAAATCTTTCGGCACTTTCTATTACCATGACCGACGCATTGGGAACATTCACGCCTACTTCAATAACGGTTGTTGCTACCATTATTTTCGCCTTCCCTGATGCAAAAAATTGCATGGCATCTTCCTTTTCGTTGGGTTTCATCTTACCATGAAGAACAGCGACTTTTTCGTTTTCAAAAAACTGTTCTATATGCTCGACACTCGTCATCAAATTTTTATAATCCAGAGTTTCTGACTCCTCAATCAATGGATAAACAAAATAAACTTGCCTTCCTTTTTCGATTTCCTGCCGACAAAAATGAAAAACATACAATCGGTCTTTTTCCCTTCTGTGAGCCGTAACAATCGACTTCCTTCCCAAAGGCATTTCATCAATCACCGAAACATCTAAATCCGAATAAAAACTCATCGCCAAAGTTCTCGGAATCGGTGTTGCTGTCATTACTAAAATATGGGGTGGAATGCTATTTTTTTTCCATAACCTCGCCCTCTGAGCCACTCCAAAACGATGCTGTTCATCAATAATGGCTAAACCTAAATTCTGAAACTGAACGACATCTTCCAAAATAGCGTGAGTACCAACCAAAATATGCAAACTTCCGTCCAATAAAGCCTCATGAATTTTTTTCCGCTCCGATTTTTTGGTACTTCCTGTAAGAATTTGAATATTAATGTCCGTGTCTTTTAATAAATCTGCCAAGCCATTAAAATGTTGTTGAGCCAAAATTTCCGTAGGAGCCATCATACAAGACTGAAAGCCATTATCCATCGCCAATAAGATCGAAAGCAAAGCCACCATGGTTTTCCCAGAACCTACATCTCCTTGTAAAAGTCGGTTCATTTGAGTAGTTTTTCTCATATCGTTCCGAATTTCCTTTAAAACCCTTTTCTGAGCATTGGTGAGTTCAAAAGGAAGATGATTTTGATAAAAACCATTGAAATAATCACCCACGATAGGAAATGGATTCCCTTTGGATTTTATCTGATGATTTTGTTTTTTCAGTCCATAACTCAGTTGAAAAAAAAATGCCTCCTCGAATTTTAATCGCCGATTCGCCTCTTCAAAATACGCCCAATTTTTAGGATAATGAATATTCAAAAACGCTTCTTGTCGGGGCATTAGTTTTAAAGTTCGAATTAAATAAAGTGGTAAGTTTTCCTGAATTAAATTCGGGATTTCCTTGCAAATAGTAAGGAGTGTTTTCTGAAAAAATTTTTGACTCAGTCCTCTTTTGGTCAGTTTTTCCGAACTCGAATAAATGGGTTTCAAACGGTCTTCTTGGGTTTGCTTTTCCTCCATTTCCATCTCTGGATGAGCCATGGAAAACTGCCGATTAAATAGATTGACCTTTCCAAAAATGGTGACCGTTTTATTTTGTGGAATTTGCTCCTTCAGCCATTTGGAATATTTAAACCAAACCAAATCTATGGTTCCCGTTGTATCGGTAAACTTCGCTGAAAGTCGTTTGGTTTTACCTGTTTTTATTTCTTGTAAAAGATGGATTTTTCCTCTTAGTTGAACTTCTGGCAGATTGTCCGACAAGTCTTTAATCTGATAAACCTTACTTCTATCCACATAACGAATCGGATAAAAATGCAAAAAATCTTCCACCGTTTTAATATCCAAAACCTTGGTGATGAATTTCGCTCGTTCTTCACCAATTCCTTTTAAATACGCTATGGGAGTTTTTAAGTTGATCAAAATTGAAAAATATCTAAGTGCCGAATTTCGGAAAAATTAATGAAAAAACAAAACACTGAATTTTAAAGAATCATAAAAATCATTCAGACCCAATCGCTTTCCATTTCCCCTTTCTAAAACACATATTATGAAAATTCAGAGAGTTAAAGACCTAACACATCTATTCCATTGGTAGTAAAACATCAAAAAATTGAATTGAAAAAAATATAAATATTTAATGTATATTTGTTCGATAAATTTAATTAATATAAAACTTGATTCAAATGAGAAAAACACTATTAATGTTTGTTGTATTGTTTTCATTAACAATAGTAAATGCACAAAAATTCAACGTGGAAGAAGGCAAATTGAAAAACCTAAAAGGAATTTCAGAATATAATCTTGTATTTGATTATACGGATGTTAAAATACCTAAGTTCAAAAATGAGGAAGCGTTTTTGAAAGAAAAAATGGCTAAACGAGAAAAGAAACAAAAAGGAAGCGGAGAAGTTTTTAGAAAATCTTGGTTTGAGGATAGAGAAAACAGATACGAGCCAAAATTTATAGCATCTTTTAATAAAAGGTTTAAAAAAGGGAATATAAAAGTTGATAAAAACCTAAATTCAGCAAAATATGTGATGAAAATACATACGACTAAAATTTATCCTGGGTATAATGTTGGTATGTGGAGACACGATGCAGAAATAAATACAACGGTAACTATTTTTGAAAAAAATAATCCAAATAACACTCTAGTTTCAGGCACATTCAAAGATGTTAGGGGAAGAGGAGCAATGGGAAATGATTACAACTCAGGATATAGAATTTCGGAATCGTATGCCAAATTAGCTAAAATTATGGCTAAGTATATCAAGAAACAAAATAGATAATTTGGATTTGATAGAAATTAAAATGGGGTCGAAACATTTATTTTGACCTATTTTGTTTTACTCACTGCCTAACATATGAGCCATTGAAGCAACTGCCCTGTTGTGTTTTTTAACAAAAGGGTTCGTCTCGTCCCAAACATAACCTGCTAAAACAGCACAAATTTTTTCTTTTACCTCTGGATTTTCAGGTCGGTGGAAAAATAATTTTTGTAAATTCGTATTATACCATTCGTTAATATAGGATTTAAAAACATCTACTCCTTTTTTGATATGCTCTGTATAGTCTTTTTCCCAATTAACCTGCTCCCCTTTTAACGTTTTATCAATCAATTTTGCAGCCAATAAACTTGATTTTGTAGCAAAAGCAACGCCTGACGAAAAAACAGGATCTAAAAATTCAGCACTGTTTCCTGTTAAAACATAACCATTACCATAGAGTTGTTTAGATGCTTTAGAGAAATTCTGAATTTTATGTGGTTCAAATGAAAACGCTACATCTTTAAATCGGTCATAGTAGTAATCTGACATTTTTAACATCTCTCTTAAAACTTCTTCGTTTGTTCCTTTATAAGAATTTATAAATTCCGTTGTTCCTACAAACCCTATACTCGTTGTTCCATTTGAAAAAGGAATTACCCAAAGCCAAACATCAGGCTTTACAATATCAAATGAAATAAGTGTTCCCTCTTTTCCATGGGGTCTTTTTATATCTTTTAGATGAGTAAAGATAGATGAATGCTTCGGTAAAGTCGATGGTACTTCCAAGTCTAACAATCGTGGTAAAACTTGCCCATAGCCACTGGCATCAACAATAAATCTTGCTGAAATTTCTTTAACATTCCCTTTTTTATCTCTAAACTTAGTTACAGATGAATAATCTTTATTAAAACTAACCCCAACAACCTCGTGTTCATATAGAATTTCAACACCCCTTTTTTCTACCTCATCAGCCAGTGTTTTATCAAAATCTGCTCTTGGAACTTGCCAAGTCCAATCTGCACCTTTGGTATATTTTTTACTAAAATCAAACAGACACACTTCCTTCCCTCTCATAAATCTCGCTCCTGATTTCACCTCAAAGTTTTGCTTTTCAAGACATTCTAAAAAATCAACTTCTTTAAAATGTTCCATAGAAATTGGCAATAAACTTTCACCGATTACAAATCTTGGGAATTTAGTTTTTTCAATGATAACTACTTTAAAACCTCGTTTGTTTAGATAGGCTCCTGCAACGGTTCCAGCAGGTCCAGCACCAATAATTAAAATATCTGTTTTCATTTTTGAGTTAGATTTAAAATGATTACCTTTGTCTTTTTATTAAGAATAGCCAAAGATAATAAATAATGCCAACAATCAAAAATAATTTAACATTAAAAGATTTTTATAAAATTTTATTTCAAAAAGAAAACTTAGTTATAGATAATGCCTTAAAAAATCGTGTAGAGGAAAGTTTTAAATTTCTTCAAGATTTTTCAAAAGACAAAGTTATTTATGGTGTAAATACAGGTTTTGGACCCATGGCTCAGTATAAGGTTGATGAGGAATATGGAAAACAATTACAAGTTAATTTAATTCGAAGTCATGCTTCTGGTAGCGGAAATCCTCTTTCACCAAAATATGTTAAATCGGCAATGATTGCTCGTTTAAACACTTTGGGATTAGGTAATTCAGGAGTGAATTTATCAGTAATTGAATTGATGACGGAACTTATCAATAGAGACATCACCCCTTTGATTTATGAACACGGAGGCGTTGGTGCCAGTGGTGATTTAGTGCAATTGGCTCATTTAGCATTGGTGTTAATCGGCGAGGGAGAAGTTTTTTATAAGGGCGAACGTCTTCAAACAAAAGATGTCTTTGAAAAAGAAGGGTTAAAACCTATTCGTATTGAAATTAGAGAAGGAATATCTCTGATGAACGGGACTTCTGTAATGACAGGAATCGGTATTGTGAATGCAATTCATGCTAAAAGGTTATTTAATTGGTTGATGAAAATTTCTTCTGCAATAAATGAAATAGTTGAAGCTTATGATGACCATTTCTCTACCGAATTAAATGGTGTAAAAAAACATTTTGGACAACAGGAAGTTGCTAAAATGATGCGTGAGCATTTAAGAGATAGTATGCTCATCAGAAAACGGGAAGAACATCTTTATACTGATAACAAAAAAGAGGTAGACGTTTTTAAAGAAAAAGTGCAAGAATATTATTCTTTGCGATGTGTGCCTCAAATTTTAGGACCTGTTTTGGATACGATAAACTCAGTGGAGGAAGTTTTGATTAATGAAGTAAATTCGGCTAATGACAACCCAATTATTGATTTAGAAAAACAGCAAGTTTATCATGGTGGAAATTTTCATGGCGATTACATTTCTTTTGAAATGGATAAACTTAAGATAGCTATTACAAAAGCCTCTATGCTAGCTGAACGTCAGTTGAACTATTTATTAAATCATAAACTAAATGATATTCTTCCACCATTTGTGAATTTAGGTAAATTAGGTCTAAATTTTGGAATGCAAGGGGTGCAATTTACAGCAACTTCTACGACTGCCGAAAATCAAACTTTATCCAATCCAATGTATGTACATAGCATCCCTAATAATAATGATAATCAGGATGTTGTGAGCATGGGAACCAATTCTGCTTTAATGACTAAAAAAGTCATTGAAAATAGTTATGAAGTTATTGCTATAGAAATAATCACACTTATTCAGGCTATTGAATATTTAGGAAACTATAATAAATTGTCCTCAAAAACGAAGGAATTATTTGATGAAATTAGAGCAATTGTTCCTGTATTTAAGGAAGACCCTATTATGTATCCTTATGTGAATAGGGTTAAGGAATATTTAATAAATAAAGATTAAAAAATGAAAACAAAAATTATCGCAACAATTATTTTCATTGTTAGTTTCGTACAAAATATTAATTCACAAGAGCTTGCTCTGGTTAGAGATAATGGTCTTTGCGGATATATAAACAAAAACGGTGAGTGGAAAATAAAACCAAGTTATAAAAAAGCAGGAAATTTTAGTGATAATCTTGCCGCTGTTTTTAATGATGAAAACGAAAAATGGGGATTTATTAATGCCGTAGGGAAAATGGTGATTGATTTTCAATTTGATAAAGTAAAATCTTTTCATTCCGGCATTGCGGTTGTTTTTAAAAATAAAAGATGGTTTTATATTGATAAAACGGGAAAAGAAATTAAAATGCCTGATTCTGAAAAACTATACGATTTCAATGAGGAGGGAATCGCCTTTATAAAAAAGGATAAAAAAATAGGATTAATTGATACCAAAGGAAATATCATTCTAAAACCAACCTATAATAAAATTTTAAAATTTGACAATGGAATTGCAAAGATAAATAAAGGGAAACTTTGGGGATTAATCAATACAGAAGGAAAAGTCATTATTGAACCTATTTATAAAAGAATAGGAAGCGCTTATCAAAACAAAATAACCATTGCTCAAAAAGATAAGGTTTGGGGAATTATAAATAACGGAAAATTCACACCTGTCCCTGATGCGGTAAAAATGTGGGAATTTAATGGTCAGAATTTAACCTATGCTAAAAGTAAAAATAAAAAAATAGGTTTTATTGACAAATCTGGAAAATGGGTTATTGAACCCCAATTTAAAAAGGCGAGGGCTTTTTCATGTGGTCTTGCACCTGTTATGACATCAAAAAAATGGGGTTATATTGATACAACAGGGAAAATTGTTATTGAAGAAAAATTCAAAGATGCTGAAATTTTTTCTGAGGATTTAGCACCTGTTAAGAATTCTAAACTTTGGGGATTTATCAATAAAAAAGGAAAATTAGTCATTGAAGATAAATATAAAATTAATACAATGTTTTCTGTTTTTACTAAAAATGCCCAAAGAGGATTCATAAGAGGGATGGCAAGGGTTGGTTTTAAAAATCAATGGGGATATTTATTACCGAATGGAAAAGTTTTAAATAATACTTGGTATGATAATGCAGAACCCTTTGTGAAAATAATTAAATAAAAAAATATGAAATATGCACTTATAACAGGAGGTTCACGAGGAATTGGGAGAGCAATTTGTGTGAAATTAGCCCAAGATTTGGACTATAAAATTTTGATAAATTACAATTCAAACGAAGTTGCAGCAAATGAAACTTTGAATTTGGTACAACAAAATGGTGGTCAAGGCGAAATTATAAAATTCAATGTAGCAGATGCTAATGATGTGAAACGAGTTTTAGAGGATTGGCAAAAAGACAACAAAGATGCTGTCATTGAAGTAATTATAAACAATGCGGGAATTACAAAAGATGGTTTGTTTATGTGGATGCCATCGGAAGATTGGCATAATGTAATAGATACAAGTTTAAACGGATTTTTTAATGTAACCAATACTTTAATTCAAAAATTATTGCGAAACAGATACGGACGAATTATCAATATGGTGTCTGTTTCTGGTGTAAAAGGAACGGCAGGACAGACTAATTATTCGGCGGCGAAAGGAGCGATTGTTGCCGCAACAAAAGCCTTAGCCCAAGAAGTAGCAAAGCGTAAAATAACCGTAAATGCAGTTGCTCCGGGATTTATAAAAACAGATATGACCAAAGAATTAGATGAAAGTGAATTAAAAAAAATAATTCCCGTAAATAGATTTGGCGAAGCAGAAGAGGTTGCAGATTTAGTATCCTTTTTAGCTTCCAAAAAATCATCCTATATAACAGGAGAAGTGATAAACATTAATGGTGGTATTTATTCGTAAAAAATAGAAAATGAACAGAGTTGTTATAACAGGAATGGGAATTTATTCTTGCATCGGAAAAAATCTTGATGAGGTTAAAAAATCTTTACAGGAAGGGAAATCTGGGATTGTTTTTGATGAAGAACGCAAAGAATTTGGGTATCGTTCAGGGCTGACAGGAATGATAGAGGAACCCAACCTAAAAAAAGTATTATCGAGACGACAAAGAGTGAGTATGGGACAAGAGTCCGAATTTGCTTATTTGGCAACGATTGAGGCTTTTGAAAATGCAAAAATCACTCAAGAATATTTAGATAATCATGAAGTCGGAATTTTATACGGAAACGATAGTACAGGAAAATCTGTGATAGAATCCGTAGATAAAGTTAGAGAAAAAGGCGACACTACTTTGGTTGGTTCTGGAGCAATTTTCAAATCGATGAATTGCACGGTAACAATGAATTTATCGACTATTTTTCGATTGAAAGGTATTAATTTTACCGTTAGTGCCGCCTGTGCAAGTGGTTCACATTCCATAGGTCTTGCTTATATGATGATAAAAAATGGAATGCAAGATATGATTGTTTGTGGTGGGGCTCAGGAAATTAACAAATATGCTTTTGCCAGTTTTGATGGTTTGGGCGTTTTTTCAATAAATGAAAATGAACCAGAAAAAGCCTGTCGCCCCTTTGATAAAGACCGTGATGGATTGGTGCCAAGTGGAGGTGCGGCAACTCTAATTTTAGAATCTTATGAATCTGCCATAAAAAGAGGAGCCACTATTTTAGCAGAAGTGGTTGGCTATGGATTCTCCTCTAACGGCGAACATATTTCTACTCCAACAGCCGAAGGACCTGCAAAAGCAATGGAAAAAGCTTTAGCCGATGCGGAAATGCAACCTGATGAAATAACCTATGTTAACGCTCACGCTACTTCAACTCCTGTCGGTGATGCAAATGAAGCCATTGCAATAGATAAAGTTTTTGGAGTAACAAAACCATTTGTAAGTTCTACAAAGTCAATGACAGGGCACGAATGTTGGATGGCAGGTGCCAGTGAAATTATTTATTCCATTTTAATGATGAATAATTCTTTTATTGCTCCAAACCTCAATTATAAAGAGGGAGATGAAGTTTCAAAAAAATTAAATATTGTTAAAAAAGTATTAAATCAAAAATTTGATGTATTTTTGTCCAATTCTTTTGGATTTGGGGGAACAAATTCAGCATTAATTGTAAAAAGTTTTAAGAACAAGTAAAAAGATGAATAAAAACGAAATTATTGAGAAAATCAATGTATTTTTAATAGACGAATTTGAAGTTGAAGAAAGCGACATTTTTCCTGATGCAGACTTGAAATCTACATTAGAAAAATTAAGTTAAAATAAAAAAATTGAGCTGGCAAGGAAAATCAAGAGGAACAGTTTTAGGGTATAAAATTTTTGTATCATTAATTAAAAATTTAGGAGTAAGAAGTGCATATTTTATTTTGTATTTTGTTGCTCTTTATTTTGTTTTATTTGCTAGTGAATCTTCTAAATCCATCTTTTATTATTTTAATAAGAGGTTAAAATATAGTGTTTTAAAAAGTTACTGGAGTACGTTTAAAAATAATTTTGTTTTCGGTCAAACCATCATTGATAAAGTAGCCATTGCTTCAGGAATGCGAGATTCATTCACCTATGAATTTGACGGTATTGATAAATTAAAACAACTACTTTCAGAGGGAAAAGGAGGCGTTTTAATTTCGGCTCATGTTGGTAATTTTGAAATTGCCGAGTATTTCTTTAAAGAAATTGATTTTAATTCCCAAATTAATATTGTTACCGTTGATAATGAACGCAATGAAATCAAGGAATATTTAGAAAGTGTTACAGGAAAACCCAACACAAAATTTATTTATATCAAGGAAGATATGTCGCATATTTTTGATATTAATAATGCTCTTTCTAACAATGAATTAGTGTGTTTTACGGGCGACCGATATTTTGAAAATTCCAAATATTTAGAAGCCGAATTATTAGGCAAAAAAGCAAAATTTCCGGCAGGTGTTTTTGCAATAGCATCAAGGCTAAAAGCCCCTGTGGCATTTGTGTATGTGATGAAAGAGACT
>PDSY01000007.1 GCA_002747105.1 Flavobacteriales bacterium
GGGCAATCCGTAAAAATGCACGGTGTTTTAGGGGTTACAATTAGTGCGGTATCTGCCTGTGCTGAAATTTTAGGAAAAGAATATTTAATTAACAAAATTAATGAAGCCAATAAATAACATATTCCTTTTAGTTCTAGTCTTTATTTTGACTTCTTGCGGCGTATCAAAATCGCTGAAAGATGTTCCGAATTTAAGTCAATTTAATTCAAAAATTGATATAAGCAGAACTAAAATTAATGACAGTACTTTTGTTATTGGAGCGAATCAACTGCGTAAAAATCAACAAGGTATGTATGAACTATATGTAAAAGGCGATGCCCTTGAACGCGGTTTGTTGACGGGAAGTTTAACCAAAGAGTTATATCAAAAACAGGAAAAAATATTTTTCTCAAAAATTGAAGAGATTATTCCTTCTAAAACCAAACAATATTTATTACGAAAATTTCTGGCGTGGTTTAACCGAAAAATTTATTTACACATTCCCAACGAATACAAAGCCGAAATTTACGGAATATCAAAGTTTGCAGGTAACGATTATGATTATATTGCCGATGATTATCACAGAAATTTATACTTGCACGGTGCTCACGATATTGGTCACGCCCTCAAAGATTTAGCATTGGTGGGTTGTTCGTCATTTTGCCAAAAACAAAATTATTTCATTTGTAAATCCGAAGAAGGGACACCGTTTTATGTCGGTTACTTGGGGTGGAATGATTGGTGTAGTCTCAGGAATGAACGACCAAGGCTTAACCGTTACGATTAATGCCGGAAAATCAGATATTCCTTGGGTAGCAAAAACACCTATTTCATTGGTTACCAGAGAAATTTTGCAATACGCTTCCAATATTGATGAAGCCATCGCAATTGCTAAAAAGAAAAAAGTGTTTGTTGCCGAAGCGATTTTGGTATCCAGTGCAAAGGATAATTTTGCGGTGAGTATTGAAATGTCGCCTAAAAAATTTGGAGTTTATAGATTGCCCAATTCTGAAAAATTAATTTGCTCAAATCATTTTAATTCAACGGTTTACACTAATGACAAAAATAACAAGAAACAAAAAAAGGAAAGTCATTCAATGTATCGTTATCAAAAAATGCAAGAATTATTAGGAACTCCCGAGAAACTAACGCCTAAAAAAGCGGTATCCATTTTACGAAATACCGACGGATTAAAAGGCGAAAAAATAGGATACGGAAATGAAAAGGCTTTAAATCAACTTTTGGCACATCACGGCATTGTTTTTCAACCTAAAAGTTTAAAAGTTTGGGTGTCGTCAAACCCTTATAATTTGGGCGAATTTGTTTGTTATGATTTGAACAACGTTTTTGATAAGTTTGAAAGTAAAAATTATCAAATCCCAATTCAAGAACAGCGTTTAAGCATTTCAAAATCTAAATTTTTAGCCACAGAAACGTATCAAAATTATGAGAAGCACCGGCTTTTGAGACAAAAAATCATTGAAAAAATAGAAAAAGAAGCAATTATTGACGAAAATACACTTAATTTGTTCAAAAAATTAAATCCTGATTTTTGGGAGGTATATTATTTAGTTGGGAAATATTATTATCAACAAAAAAAATATGCAAAGGCAAAAAAAGCATTTGAAATTTGTTTGACCAAAGAAATTACAACGCTCCCTGACAGGAAAAAAGTAGAGAAAAAACTTAAAAAAACGAATAGAAAACTATAATGATACCGGAAATAGAGCAAAAAACAACTGCCGAAATCAAAGCGTTTCAAGAAGAAAAATTAAGAGAATTATTAGTTTATCTAAATGAAAAATCTAATTATTATCAACGATTTTTTAGGGAAAACAATATTGATATTTCAGAAATAAAAACATTGGAAGATTTACCCAAAATCCCCGTAACTTCAAAAGACGACTTACAGGTTTCAAACAATGATTTTTTCTGTGTTGATAAGGATAAAATTGTAGATTATTCAACGACTTCCGGAACATTAGGCAAACCTGTGACAGTTGCTTTGTCAGATAAAGATTTAGACCGATTGGCTTATAATGAGGCGATTTCGTTTGCTTGTGCAGGAGTAACCAAAAATGACACTGTACAACTGATGACCACGATTGACAGACGATTTATGGCAGGATTGGCCTATTTTATGGGCGTACGAAAATTAGGAGCGAGTATTATTCGAGTGGGAGCGGGAGTTCCCGAATTGCAATGGGATTCTATTCTGAAATTTGAACCTACTTATTTGGTTGCCGTACCGTCTTTTTTGTTGAAATTAATTGAATATGCCGAAAATAATGGTATTGACTGTAATAAAAGCAGCGTTAAAGGTGTAATTTGTATTGGCGAAGCATTGCGAAATGAAGACTTTTCACTCAATGTTTTAGGGGAAAAAATAACTTCAAAGTGGAATATTAAATTATTTTCCACCTATGCCTCAACAGAAATGGGAACGGCATTTACCGAATGTGAGGCAAGGCAAGGAGGACATCATCATCCTGAATTGATAATCACAGAGGTTTTAGATGAAAACAACAACCCTGTAAAAACGGGAGAATATGGCGAACTAACCATTACCACTTTGGGCGTGGAAACAATGCCATTGTTGCGTTTCAAAACAGGTGATATTGTTAGATTTCACAGTGAAAAATGTTCTTGTGGAAGGAATACTGACAGAATAAGTCCTGTAGTCGGCAGAAAAAAACAGATGATAAAATACAAAGGAACAACTTTATATCCTCCTGCGATGTACAATTTATTAAATGATTTTGATGCTGTAGAAAATTACGTCATTCAAATTAGCCAAAATGCCATTGGAACAGATGAAATTTTAGTAAAGATAGGAACAGAAACACCGTCAGAGATTCTAGTAAACAAAGTAAAAGACCATTTTAGAGCAAAACTTCGTGTGTCCCCTAAAATAGAATTTTACTCTGCTGCTGAAATCAATAAATTAAAATTCCCTAAAAATAGCAGAAAACCAATATTGTTTTTTGATGAGAGATAATGTTAAAAAAATAATCACAAGGTTTTACCATAGAGATATAAGGAAAATAAGGGCTATTAAAATCTGAATTAAAGGTACTTCTTTATGATTAACAACTTCAATCTTTCATTCTAGCTTTAAATTTTAATAAATAGTTTTCCCAATCTTTTTTAGTCTTAATTTTCAAGTGTTTATCTGTAGCAAAAAAATGAAGATAGGGATTAATTTCTATCGCCGTTAAACCACCTTGCAAAATCGTAATGGGGTTCGCCTTCTCATCTAAAAAAACCATACTTGGACTCAAATTCACATTCATATAAAGTGCAAAATCGTGTAATTTACTCTTGCTATTAAACTGAAACTCCTGCCCTTTATATTGAATATTTTCAGTGGATTTGATATTGAACTTTACAGGATAATAATGTTTGTTGATATACTCCTGAATTTGAGGATTTAGATAAGTCGTTTGATCCATTTTTTTACAAGCCTTACAAGAGGTCTCATAAAATTGTATAAATATTTTTTTCGGGTTTTCGCTTTGTAATTGTAAAGCTTTTTCCATACTCAACCACTTCACCTGTGAAAAAGACAGGCAAAAAAAGAAGATTGAAAACAAAGTAAATACCCTTTTAACCATAGATTTATGAATTCAAATTTTATGCCATTAATCAATTCCGTGCATCATTTTTTTAATGGGTTTATTCAATAAAAGAATAATCACTCCCGCCGTGAACGGAATAATCGTGAAAATTAAGAAAAAGATGGAAATCCCATATTCATCGGCAATTTCTTCCGAAGATTCTGCCATCAATCCCGCCAATTTATTCGCTAATCCTGTAAATACATACCACAACCCGAATAAAAATCCTAACATCCTCGCTGGGGCTAATTTACTCACATACGATAAACCAACAGGCGAAATAGAAAGTTCTCCCATTGTGTGTAAAAGATAGGCTAAAATCAACCAAGCCATACTCACAGTCGCCGATGTTGCTCCCGCAGGAATATTAGATGCTCCTAACGCTAAAACGCCAAATCCTGATGCTAAAAGCGTTAAACCACCAAAGAATTTTTGAGGAGCAGAAAATGAAAACTTTTCCCAAAATTTAGAATATAATGGAGCCAATGTAATGATAAACAAAGGATTTAAAATCTGAAACCACGAAGTATCAACAAGCGTAGCATTCCCTGATAATTTATCATAAACTCTCCAAATAACCAATCCCCAAATGATTAAAAAACTAACCGCAATAAAGAAAATGGTCAACGGTTTTGTCTTCACAATCGCTTTACTCAATTTAGTAATTACCCAAGTTAAAACCAACATTGGTGCAATGGAAATAACAAAATCAATTACTTTGTAAATCGTTGCCCAAGAGTCGGTTAAGGTTCTATTGGTATAATCTTTGGCAAAAACCGTCATTGTCGTTCCTGCCTGTTCAAAACTCGCCCAAAAGAAAATGACAAAAAATGCAATCGTAAAAACAACGATTAACCTATCTCTTTCAATTCTTTCGAACCTTCTCATTCTTGAAATTCCTAAAATCAAAAAGATAATCAAGGAAACCAAAAAGAATGCAAATGCCGTTGAGATATGATAGCCCATAAATGTTTCTGGCAAGAAGTGATAACCTCTTGTTACTACTGCCGTTACACCTTCTACCACCCAAGTGACTGCCAAAATAACACCGATTAAGGCTAAAAATTTATCTACCGAAGTAAATGGAACTTCTTTTTTATCTTTCGTTGCTGTTTTTTCGTTTTTCTGATTTTGAAGTTTAAAAGTAGGTGTTGATGCTTCCTTTCCAAAAACATCTCTCGCAAAATAAAATTGCAACAAGCCAAAAAGCATAAAAATTCCTGCTAACCCAAAGCCCCAAGTCCAACTAAAAGTTTCACCAATCCAACCCACTAAAAGCGTTCCAATGAAAGCTCCAGAATTAACACCCATATAAAAAATCGTATAGGCTCCATCTTTCTTTTTACTCTGTGGCGGATACATTTTTCCTACGATGGATGACATATTCGGTTTAAATAATCCTGTCCCCAACACAATGAGTAACAAACCAATATAAAACAAAAAGTCAAGATTTAGACCAATTGGTAAATCGGCAATTGCCATTGATGCGTGTCCAGAAGTAATAATCAATGCTCCTATAATGACGGTCTTTACATGTCCCCATTTATTATCAGCGAGCCAACCTCCAAGCATTGGCAAGAAATAAACCAACATTACATACCAACCAAATAAAGCATAGGCTTCTTTTCTCTCCCAGCCCCAACCTCCATCGGTAACTTTGGCTACTAAAAATAAAACCAATAATGCTCTCATTCCGTAATAAGAAAACCTTTCCCACATTTCGGTAAAGAAAAGTACAAATAATCCGACTGGATGTCCTAAAACTTGATTTTTATCTGCTATTTTGCTCATCTTCTAAATTTAATAGGCGTAAAAATAACCTAAATTTTAATGAAGTACAAGTTTTTGGAAAAGAAAATCAATCCATAATAAATTCAAATTTATGAATCAAAAAAAACAAGCCTGATAAATCTACTCTAATGGATTAATACCCCTAACCTCAACCCTATAAAACACGGATGATTAATGATAAACTACCCATATCAATCCTCCATCTTAACAAAAAAAAGAGAACGATTATTAAAACTGATAAAATTCATATTTATGAATGATTAAAATACAAGGATAAATCAAATTTCCTCTATAAATTTGCACAGATTTTTAAAACACTTTACCATGAGAAAGTTTATTTTTATAGCTTTATTAAGTATAGAGTTTGCTTTGGGACAAATCCCAAATGGATATTATGATGATGCGAATGGTTTAACAGGGTTTACCCTAAAAACAAAATTATGTGATATCATCACACAAGGTCATGTTGACCACGGATACAGTGGTATTTGGAATGCTTATATCAATTATAATACTGATATTGACCACCATTACGAAAATGACGGAACGATATTAGATATTTACTCCGAAAACCCTACTGGTGAAGATCCTTACACCTTTATAAAAGGAGCAAGCCAATGTGGAAGTGGAGGAACAAATAATGGACATTGCTACAATAGAGAGCATATTGTTCCTCAAAGTGTTTTTGACCATCAGGAACCCATGAAGAATGATATTCATTTTGTTCGTGCAACGGATAGTAGCATCAATAGTTCAAGAAGTAATTTCCCATTTGGTGTTGTAACCAATCCAACTAAAATCACCCAAAATGGTTCAAAAATAGGCTACGCATCTAATTCTGGAACTTATACAGGAAAGGTATTTGAACCTATCGATGAATTTAAGGGAGATGTAGCAAGAATGATTTTTTATTTCGTTACCCGTTATGAAAATCAAATTCCTTCTTTTGAATCTCACGGAATGATTAACCCTTCCGATAAACACCTTGGACTTACACAGTGGGAGCTAAATACACTTTTAACTTGGCACAATCAAGACCCTGTTTCTCCAACAGAAATAGACAGAAATAATGCTTCCTATAATTATCAAGGAAATAGGAACCCTTTTATTGACCATCCAGAATTCGTCAATATCATTTGGAACTATACTCCTGATACAGAAAACCCAACTCCTCCTACGGATTTAATAGCAAACAATCCTACCGCAAATAGCATTGATATTAGTTGGACTGAAGCTTCCGATAATATCGGCGTTACGGCGTATGAAATTTACCTTGATGGAGAGCTGCATAGCACCGTTTCAGGAAGTACTACTTCTCAAACCATTAATGGACTAACGCCTAACACGACTTATCAGTTTTACATCAAAGCAAAAGATGCTGCAGGAAATAGCTCTGAACCGAGTAATGTGAGTTCGGAAACGACACTCGAAGTTTCTACTGGAGGTGGAGCAGGAAGTTGTGGCACAGAAGATTTTGAAAACATCCCAACAGGGTATTCAAATACTTATACTACAAGAACTTGGACCAATAATGGAATTACTTGGACAGCAGTCAATTCAAGAAGCGACCAAAGTATTTATGGTAAAGCCATTACCATTAGAAAAGATTGTTCTTTGAGTTCTTCTACTATTTCGGGAGGAATCAGTTCTTTAACCGTAACTACTCAAAGAAAATTTTCTGGTACATCGGGAACTTTTGATTTGATTATCAATGGAAATACCGTTGGAACTATTCCTTATAACGAAAATCAACAAACCATAACGATTAATAATATCAACATCGAAGGGGACTTTACTATTGAAATCACCAATAATTCGGATACCACTAAAAATAGAGTTGCCTTTGACGATTTGAGTTGGGATTGCTATACTTCTTTAGATACAGATGAAGTAAATCATCCTGATGATTTCTATTTTTATCCTAACCCAGTGAAAAATGGTATTATTTACTATCAAGGAAAAGATGCTAAGTCAATGAAATGGATTAAAATTTACACCATGTCTGGACAATTGGTGAAAACCATTCAAAAGCCTTTCGGTACTAAAAATTATATCTATATCAGCGAGCTTCAGCAAGGACATTACCTTTTACAAACACCATTAAAGGTAGTTAAAATAATCGTAGAATAAAAAACAAAACAACAAACAGAAAAGGGAAGTCATTTAAAAACGACTTCCCTTTTTTAAGCTCAAATTTCCGTTGTTTATTTCTTAGGAATATTGGCGATAATTTCTTTCAAGAATCCCCAAAACTTCTGAGTAGAAGGAATATTAGCTCTTTCGTCTGGAGAGTGAGCTCCCTTAATTGTAGGACCAAAACTCACCATTTCCATTTTTGGATAATGAGCACCGATAATTCCGCACTCTAAACCTGCATGACAAGCCACCACAGATGGTTTAGAATTGAATCGCTTCTCATAAATTTCTTCCATTACTTTTACGATTTCTGAACCTGGTTTTGGTTTCCATCCTGGATAAGAACCTGCAAAATCCACTTGCATTCCTGCCAATTCATATACCGATTTCAACTGCTCTGCTACTTGCATTTTGGAAGATTCCACGGAAGAACGAGTTAAATTTTTAATCACCAACTGACCGTTTTTCAATTCCACTCTTGCGATATTATTGGAAGCTTCTACCAAATCTGCTACATCTGGACTCATTCTATAAACGCCATTGTGGGCTGATTTTAAAGCCAAAATAATCTGCTTGGTATTTTCGTGGCTAATTCCTTTTTCGGATACCTCTACCCTTTCGATATTAATTTCTAAATTCGTCTCTACGCTATCAAACTCTTCTATAATTTCAGCTTTTAAAACTTCGGCATTTTTGATAAATTCCGTTGCATTTTCAAGACTAAAAACAGCATTTGCTTCTCTTGGAATAGCATTTCTCAATCCACCACCATCAATACTAATCAACTGAATATTCTGATTGATTCCTTTGTATAATAATCTGGCTAAAATCACATTGGCATTTCCAAAACCTTTATGAATATCCATCCCCGAATGTCCACCTTGTAAACCTTTAACCGTGATTTTCAAAGTTTCTCCATTCGTAATTACTTCCTCATATTTTTGATGAGCCGTTACATCTATTCCACCTGCACAGCCTATATCGATTTCATCATCTTCTTCCGTGTCTAAATTCAGTAAAATATCACCTGTTAGCTGACCTGCCTTTAGCCCAAAAGCTCCTGTCATTCCTGTTTCTTCATCAATTGTAAACAAAGCTTCTAAATCAGGATGAGGAATATCATCACTTTCCAAAATACTCATAATGGCAGCAACACCGAGTCCATTATCAGCTCCCAAAGTTGTTCCATTCGCTTTTACCCAATCACCATCTACTAGCATTTCGATACCTTGAGTGTCAAAATCAAAATCTACCGCATTATTTTTCTGACAAACCATATCCAAGTGCGATTGCAAAATGATAGACTTTCTATCTTCCATCCCTTTGGTAGCTGGTTTTTTGATAATTACATTTCCCGTTTCATCTACTGTAGTGGGCAAATTTAAATCTTCTCCAAACTTTTTAATAAAAGCAATAACTCTTTCTTCTTTTTTGGAAGGTCTTGGTACTGCATTCAAAGCAGCAAAATTCTTCCAAACTATCTTTGGTTCTAAATGTGTAATACTCATAAATTAATTTTTCACCAAAGTTAAGAATAAAAAAACTTTTAAGAAAAAAATCTTAACGGCATTCCATTTATGAATAGAATTGAAAGCTTTGCATTCACTCTATAATGGTAAAAACACTATATAAATTATGAAATTTGGATAAAGCTTTCAAAAAGACATCACCCATTTATCAATCATAAAATAGTATGGCATTGAAATCAAGGAGTAGTTCTCAGGTACATTAAAGTATGGGCTGTTTCATAACCAATTTGATGAGCTTTCCACGCTTTCCACTCGTTAGAGTTGATATCGGCAGGTTCGTTAGGTAGAACATTTTCGCCTGTAAGCATGGTAAACATATAGGCTCCAATGGCTTTATTCAGATTACCATGCATATGCCAGTTGTCACTATACGCCGAATGATGAGGAATAGCCTCTTGAAGCTGAGCATAAAGTGTACGAATAGGAATGGCACGAGCATTTGGAAGTTCTGCATTTCTAATCATATAAAGAGCTGTTCCTAAATCTGTTCCGTTTTCTGCTTGACTATACCGCTTATCTAAGCCGTAAAGCATAGAGTTATTTCCATGATTTCCATTATCTTGCATTGGAAAACCAAAGGAAAAATCAAATTTTGTTGGGTCAATTTTGTAACGTTTATGTGCCTCAAAATTGGTATTTGCTCTTCCATAATTGAAATTAATAGGGTAAGCCCCTCCATTGACTAGCGTTCGATTAGATTGTAAAACCACCCACTTTAAACCTTGCAAAATACCATATTCCGAACTCGACCCTGTGTGATTATAGTTCAGTTGGTTATCCTCAATATTACAGGCTTTAAAAGGAGACATAAAATTGCGTTCTCCCGTATAATGAGTTTTATTTTTTTGATTTTCTTTATTGGTCAAAACCAAATCTGCTATTTCATCGTCATACTGATAATCAGAGTCTTTAGCACTTTTATTTGTCATTTGAGTATAAATTGCTGATGCGGTGAGATAAACACCATTTGGAGTAGGAAACTGAGCAGCCTCATCCTTTTTAGCATCAGGTAAACTTTCCCAAGCCAAACCTGCTGGAACAACTTCTATTTGGGTTTTTGCACCATCGGCAGTTCGATAAGTAAATTCTTCAAAATGCTTGAAAGACGCTGTTGTTGCATTTTTGTTCCATTGCATTAAAAGCAATGGTTTCGCTCCTCCTTTGGCAATTTTAGATGCAATTTTATTGACCCCCAAAGCATAATATCCCGGTATTTTTTCTATCGTATAGGTATCTGCTGAAATGATAACAAAATCCCATTTTTTGGTAAGATGACCTTCTAAATTAGCCCATCTTTGCTCTTGATTTTCTGGCCAATAATAATACTGCATTAAGGAATGAGAATAATGCTCAAAATCCAAATTATGTGCAGATTGCCCCAAACCAAAAGTAATGACTTTACTTTGATAAATATCTTCGAAACTGACATTAATATCAAGGTTGAGAGCCGTATCTTGTGTTAATATTTTATGAAGTTCTGTTGCGATAGGCTGACAAGAAAACACGGTTGAATGATTATCTATCGATTTACTCGTACCCAATATCAGAATGTTGAGTTGCCCATCATGATTAATATCAATTGTATTTTCCACAGGTGGTGCTATGGGTTCTTCCCCATTATTGGATGGTAAATCTTCACGAGAACAACTGAAAATCATCGTTAATAATAATACCGATAACAGGCTTGAAATTATTTGCTTTTTCATTTAATTTATTAATCGTTATCTTACAAAAGTAGTGAAAAATTTAATTATCAATAATCATCCGTTTTCTAAGATTCATTTTTAAAACAAATATTTCCATTATCTTAGAGGTTATTTAAGGGATAAATAATATGAATTTGTTATTTGGCACGGCTTTTGAATTTAATTTGACAAGTTTAACCCCCAAAAAGAAAGTATTATGAGAAAGAATTGGTATTTATTATTATTAGGGTTTCTATTTTTAAGCGTGAGTTGCATAGTGGATAGAGACAGAGATTCATATATTGACAATGATACTATTGCAACAGTTTATGATTTACGAAATATTAATTTCACTTATACAAATAGTGATGGTTGGACGATTTACAAAGAGTTTTTAAACCCTCTAGTGGGTAGCGATATGCTTTTAATCTATAGAATGTCTGATACTACGAATAATGGTTCGCCAGTTTGGCAGCAAATTCCAAGAACCCTCTATTTAAGCCAAGGAGAATTAGATTACGATTTTGATTTTAGTAGAGATGATATTAGAATTATGGCGGGAGGAAATTATGATATTTCTACGACACCAGCATTTTTAGAAAACCAGACTTTCAGAATTGTAATTGTCCCAGGAAGTACTACAGGAACATCTAGAATGGATTTTAGTGATTATGAAGCGGTTGCAGAACATTTCAACCTTAAAAATGTTAAAATACAGCAACTGTAAATAGTTTATATTTTTTATAGTTTTGACCTTGTTAATTTTAAAAATTAGCAAGGTTTTTTTGAACCTAAAAAAATACTTACGATAAAAAATGTCCAAACTTATCTCTTTTTGTTTCGAGATAAGATTCATTTTCTTCATTAGACGGAATTTGCAAAGGAATTCTTTCTTTTAAAATGATATCACTCTGCTCTACAAACTTCAATTTTTCGGGATTATTGGTGAGTAAATTGATAGATTTAATATTATAATATTTTAAAATATCGATAGCCACCTGAAAATCTCTACCATCGGCTGGTAGACCAAGTTCCAAATTAGCATCCAAAGTATTTAAGCCTTTCTCCTGAAGAGCATAGGCCTTTAATTTATTAATGATACCAATGTTTCGTCCTTCTTGTCTAAGGTAAATAATCAATCCGCCATTTTTCTGAAAATATTGCATTGCAGAACTCAACTGCTGACCACATTCACATTTTTTGGAATGAAAAATCTCCCCCGTCATGCATTCGGAATGAAAACGAACATTAACAGTCTTGGAAAAGTCTGTATTTTCTGCAATTAAAACAATATGAGGTGTCCAATCTTTTGGATTATCGGAAAAAGCAACGATTTTAAATGTGCCAAAATCCGTTGGAACATTTGCTTCTGACTGTGGTTTAATCATGGGTTTTCAGATTCTAAGGCTTCTAATTTTGTAATATTAGTTTTTATTTTAACCAAAGGAACTTTCAATTGCTCTCTTTCTTGTTCAGTGATTTTTTTGACTAATCCCTGAATGTTTTTGTAGGTCAATTTTATCTTTTCAAATGTCTTTTGCTCTAAACTTTTATCTCCACTGGCTTCCAAATATGCTCTCATCTGATTTTCTAAAAGTACTACTTTAGCGTTCAACTCGGCACTACTTGTGGAAGGAATGGAAGCTACAGATTTGGTCATTTCTCCTGCATAGACATTCTTTTTCATCGTATTTTGTACCGTTTGTGAAAAGGCTTCAGTATTCATTTCCTCGATGGTCAACGAATCTTTCAACGGAGCATGATGATTTGCCTCTGTCATACAAGAAATAAGTAATTTCGACAAAATAATTAAGTATAAGACCCCTTTTTTCATTCACTTTATTTTTGATAAAGGATTGGGTTTAGGCTTTCGTCGTTATACATTTTCATTTGTTTATAGACCTTCATTTTAACGATTCCCTTTTCGATATCGTTCAATAATTGATCTATAGAAGTAGTCAAATCTTGTTTTTGTTCTAATAAAACGTTCAACTTTTGAGTACATTTTTCACGATGTTCTTCGGACGCATTTTTTCGATTTGCTTCCAAGTCCATATGATAAATTTTCAATGCTAAAATAGACAACCTATCCACCGCCCAAGCAGGAGTTTCGGTATTGATTCTCGCTTCGTTTTGTGGGGTTATATCTTTGTATTTATTAAGAAACCAACTATCTATAAACTCTACCAAATCCGTTCGCTGTTGATTAGATTTATCAATCCTTCTTTTCAACTTCAACGCATCGTCAGGATTTATCTCTTCATCTCTGATAATGTCTTCCAAATGCCATTGCACCGTATCAATCCAATTTTTAGCGTACAAAAGGTGTTCCAAACTCCCTTTCTCAAATGGATTTTTTATCGGTGTGTCTACATTATCGGCAATATGATAATGACGAATTGAGTCTTGAAAAATATCCCAAGCCTTTTTCGTAAAGGTCATAACTTTATTTATTTCTCGTTATCTACTTTTTTCTTTTCTTCTTTGTCGTCTTCCTTTACAGCATCTTTAAATTCTTTGATACCAGAACCCAAACCTTTCATCAGTTCAGGGATTTTTTTACCTCCAAAAAGAAGCAACAAAATTACAGCGATGGCTAAATATTGTGGCCAGCCAATCACAAGTACTACTAATAAACTATTCATAATTGAATTTTTTGCAAATTTACGATTTTTATTTTAACCAAGGCAAAGGGTTGATGGGTTTTGTTCCTCTCCAAATTTGAAAATCCAAAGTGGTAACACCATCATAATCCTCTCCTACCGTTCCTAAGACGGTTCCCGCAGAAACACTCTGATTTTTAGAAACATTGGAAGTTTTCATATTAGAATAAATAGAAAAATATTGACCATGTTTTACAACAATGGTACGAGTGCCATCGCCATTATCCATAATACTGGACACCTGACCTGGGAAAACACATTTGGCTTTCGCACCTGATTTTACGGCAATTTTTATTCCCATATTATCCTCCTCAATCCCTTTATAAATAGGGTGTGGTTGTCTTCCAAAACGATGCGTAATATTTCCATAAACAGGCCAACTCATCTGCCCTTTATAAGATGGAAATTTAGAACTTTTGGCTTTGGCTAACCCAAAATCTTTTTTAATTTTTTCTTCTGCTCTTTTCTTTTCTGCTCTCTTTTTATTCGCTAAATCTCTTTCCCTCGCTTTAGCTTCCGCCAATTTTTTATTCGCCTCTCTTGCCTTTTCTTCTGCTTTTTTCGCTTCTCTTTCTGCGATTAGTTTTCTTCTTTTCTCTCTCTCAGAGGCTTCTTTTTTCTTGGCTAACTCCGCCCTTTTCTTTTCCTCTGCCCTTTTCTTGGCGAGTAATTCTCGGGCTTTCCTTGCTTTCTCCTCTGCTGCTTTCCTTGCCCTTGCCAATTCTTCTGCCTTGGCTTTATTCTCTGCTTCTATTCTTGCTTTTTCTTTTGCCGCCGCCGCTTTGGCTATTCGCTCTTTTTCCAAACGAGCTTTTTTCTCTTTTGCTTCCTTGATTTTCGCAAGCCTTATCTCTTCATTAATAATATTCCTAATCTTTGCTTCTAACTGCTTAGATTTTTTTTGCTTTTGAACCAATTGAGACTTTAGTTTTGCTTCATTCTTTTTAAAATCTTCCAAAAGCCTTTCCTTTTGTTTTTTTTCTACATTAATGGTCGCTAATTCTTTCTGCTGATTAGACAATAAAATCTGTTTCTGCGTCATCGATTTTTTCTTCTCTTGAATAGATTTTTTCAACAAAAGCGCTGCCTTTTTGATTTCTTCGGATTTTTTCTTTTGATAATTAGAATATTGCCTTAAATATTGCACCCTTCTCACTGCCTGAGCAATATTATCAGAAGATAAAACAAAGGTGATTTTATTTTGAGTTCCTCTATTTTTATAAGCATTTACCAAGACTTTCGCATAATTTTTACGCAAAACTTTCAATGCCTTATTTTGCCTATTAATCTCCAACTGACGAAGATAAACATCATCTTCTATCAATCGTTTTTCCTTTTGGGTATTCCTATAAACCTTCTCTCTCAATTGTATTTTTTTCTCTACATTTTTAAGATAGGCAATAGAAAGTCTAGATTTTTTTCTGGTTTTTGCTAAACTTTGATTGATTTTTTTTATCTCTTTTTTCAGTGCAATATTCTGTCTTTTCAATTGCTCTTTTTTCTGCCTTTGCCCAAATGTGAATCCGAACAATAAAACACTTAGTATAACAATAATTCTCTTAGTCATTAATCTTCAACTTTTTATAATTTTTAGGAATCCTAAAAGGAGTCTTCATCTTTGAATCTCCAAATTTCGTATTTTCAATGAAAATAGCCGTATTTTTTTCGCCTTTTATAATTATTTTAACATTTTGAGGAAGTTTTAACCCCTTAAAATCTGTTCTATTAGAAAATATTATCTGAATCTGTTCTGTTTGAGCAAGATTATTAATTTTCACTTTTTCCAATTCAAATAACTGATTATAAGACCATTCTATTTTATATTTTTCATTTTTAGTTGTATTCAGTTGAATATCTCGTATAGAACTTAACTGATAGCCTTGGCTATTTTGTGTTAAAATATAATCCGAGGCAGTCACAGGAATAAAAGTTTGTCCCAAAAGTAATTTTTCAAGTGCTTGGTAATCTAAAAAATCTAACCCCAAAATACTTTTTAAATTTTCATAATCTCCTTCTATCGCTCTTTTTTGGGGAACTTTCAGATAGCCCCGAAATTGCTTTTTCTCCGCCAATCCTCTGGCTATATTCACAAAAAACGAAGAAAGATTAATCCATATTTTTTTATTCCTTTCAATATAAATCGTGCTATTAATTGTGGGAATAAAATCATCTGTTTCAATATCAATCTTACCGTTGATTTTCAACGATTTAAACTTTGATTTCCGATGAATTTCTTTGAAAAAAAAACGCGTATTTTTAATCCCTTCCCTCGTATCTATAGGTGAGTTTCCCATAGGTGAATCCGCTCCTTTCCCCTTCTGAGTTTTACAACCTAGAAGGAAAATACAAAAAAGCAAAAGCGTTATTTTTTTCATATATTCAATTATAAAAAAATAAACAGCAAACTTTAAGTAATAAAATCACCCTACAATTTATCACTTACAGCCTACTGCTTATACTTTGTTATGTATAGACTATTCCGAAATAAAATCCAAAACAGAATAATCTCCCAAAGAAATCTCTCTCGAAACGCCTCTATATTTGGCAGAATTACCTAACATAGAATTATTCAAGTTGGCATTTTCTACAATACTATTCTCCTGAATAAGCGTTTCATTAATATTAGAATTAATGATTTTCGTTCCATTTCCTACAGAGACATTAGGTCCCACTTTGGAATTGATGATTTCTACATTTTCTCCAATAAAGCAAGGCTCAATAATCAAAGAATTTTCTATCCTCGCCGATGCAGGTGCCTTCGCAAAGGTTTCCTTTTCGTAATTGAGAATTTTAGAATTGGTGGCTACGGTGACATTTTTGTTTCCACAATCCATCCAGTCGTTCACTGTGCCTAACGAAAATTTATTTCCTTTGGCTCTTAAATTCTCAAGACAGTCGGTCAATTGGTATTCTCCACCACCTTTAATATCGTTATCAATAATATAATTGATTTCGTCCATTAATTTCTCTGCCGATTTGAAATAATAAATGCCAATAATTGCTAAATCAGAAACAAAGTCTTTTGGTTTTTCTACAAAATCAGTAATAAATCCATTATCATCTAATTTCACTACACCAAAAGCACTTGGATCCTTCACTCTTTTGACCCAAATCACCCCATCGGATTCCTTATCCAAGACGAAATCGGCTTTAAAAAGAGTATCTGCAAAAGCGACTACTACATCTCCTTGCATAGACTGCTCAGCACATTTGATAGCATGAGCCGTACCTAATGGCTCGTCCTGTTGGTAAACACTCCCTTTCGCTCCTAATGATTCTGCTATTTTAATTAAATTTTCTTTTACCTCTTCTCCAAAATCTCCGATAACAAAAGCGATTTCATCTATTTTTTCGCCTGCCACCTTAGTAATATCTTCTACTAACCTTTGTACGATTGGTTTTCCTGCAATAGGAATTAATGGTTTTGGAACGGTTAACGTATGAGGTCTCAATCTAGAACCTCTACCTGCCATGGGTACAATTATTTTCATTCGTTATTTTTTTTATCTCTCGATTACTCACACCAAAAATCAAGCCAAATCATTATCTTTTCAAAACTTTTTTCAAGATAAACTCTTTTTCACTGAATAGTATTAGACCAACAAATATAATAAATAAAATATTCCCTACCCAAATATTAGCATTAAATAATTGATAAGAAATAAAACTAAATATTACCAATCCCAAAAATGAAAAACCTATCTTTTTGATATCGTAAGGAATAGGATAATATTTTTGACCTAAAAAATAGGAAAGCATCATCATGGTAAAATAAGCCACCAATGTTGTCCAAGCAGAAACCATCAATCCAAATTTGGGCAATAAAAACCAATGTAAAGCAATGGTTATCAAAGCTCCCGCCCAAGAGATATAAGTTCCCATAATGGTTCTATCCGTCACCTTGTACCAAGTGGAAAGATTATAATAAATCCCAAAACAAAGATTTGCAATAATAATAGCAGGGACAATATCAATGGCTACCCAATAAGACTCATCTCGTATAAACAAGGTCTTTAGCCAAGCGATATTAGCGATGATTCCCATTGCCACTGCCGAAGCAAAAAGCGTGAAATATTCCGTTACCTTGGCGTAAGTGATTTTCGCATTTTCATTTTTCATTTGCTTGAAAAAAAACGGCTCTACGCCCATCCTATAAGCGGTTACAAAAAGCGTCATTAGGACTGCCAATTTATAACAACCTCCATAAGCACCAGAGTCACCTTTAGAAATGACATAAAACTGTGTCAGCTTATCAAAATTCTCGTTTACCATAAAAGCTAACCCCGCCAACATTATTGGAAATGAATATTTTAACATTTCCACAAATAAAGTTTTGGAAAAATGAAATCTTACCTTTAATATAATTGGAAGAAGTAAAATAGCACCTAAAAAACTACCGATTAAATTACTAAAAAACGGATAAGAAACTTTGGTTTCAGCACCCAATGATGCAGAGAAATCGGTTGGCACAAAATTAAACAAAGCCAAAACCACCAGAGTTTGTACCAAAATCTGAATTACCCTTACTGCAGAATAACGAATTGGTCTATTATGAAACCTCAGCCAAGCAAAAGGAATAATGCAAAGCGTATCAAAAAAAGCAATCCATGCAAACCACCTTATAAAATGAGGATATTCACCATAACCAATGGCCTCCGCTACAAAATTATTGAAAATCAAAATACCCAACAAAAATACACTCGCCGTACCAAATAAATACCAAAAAGAGGTGTTAAAAACCTTCTTTTCCCTACCCTTATCAGCTGAAAATCTAAAAAATGAAGTTTCAAAACCGAAGGATAAAACCACATTAACAAAGGCTATCCATGCATATAAATTAGCAAATTGTGCATATTCTTCCCTATCAATTTGGTCGATATAATAAGGATTCAGTAAAAAAGTAATGACTCTGGGTAAAATAGCTCCAATTCCGTAAATAATCGTTTCACTAAGTAATTTTTTCAAAATCGTAATTTTCCTACAAAAGTAAAGTTTTTTTAATTGAACTCATTTAAACTTTTTCGATTTACTAAAAAATTGATGAACGAAGAAAATAAAAAATCTTTTTACCTTCAAACTGTTTAACTCAAAAACCTTTATTTAAAGTATATTTAAAATATTGTTTAAATTAAAAACCTTTAATAAGGGGAATATTCTCCTATTTTATTCATTAACCTTACTAATAATCAATTATCTGTGAATTTGTGGAAAACTTTTAGACTTATTATTCAAGGTTTTAGCATTTTGCTATTGTAAATTTGATGATGTTTTTCCTACCTTTGTCATCCGACACTGTGAAATATAATTCACAATCATTTGTGAATAAAATTGAATTTAACCTATTGTAAAACAATAGATTATAACTTTATCCACATTTTCACATTTAGTACGAAGTATAATATTAAAAACACAAAAGAAGTATGGGAATTTTTGACAAAAGAGTGAGTTACAAGCCATTTGAATATCCAGAAGTATTAGAATTTACCGATGCGATTAACAAAGCATTTTGGGTGCACTCGGAAATTGACTTCACTGCCGATGTGCAAGATTTTCAATCTCAGTTAGCACCACACGAAAAAAACGCGGTAAAACATGCGTTATTGGCTATTGCTCAAATAGAAGTATCTGTAAAAACATTTTGGGGAAATCTATACAATCATTTACCAAAGCCTGAATTAAACGGATTAGGTTCTACTTTTGCAGAATGCGAATTTCGCCATTCTGAAGCTTATTCTCGTCTATTGGAAGTTTTGGGTTATAATGATGAATTCCTAAATGTGGTGGAAATCCCTGCGATGAAAAAAAGAATTGACTTCTTATCTAAAGTACTCAAAAATGCTAATTCTACAACACCAAAAGAATATGTTTCTTCTTTGTTGTTATTTAGTATTTTGATTGAAAATGTATCGCTATTCAGTCAGTTTGCCATTATCTTATCTTTCACGAGATTTAAAGGCTTCATGAAAAATGTGAGTAATATTATTGCTTGGACTTCCATTGATGAACAACTACACGCTAATGCTGGGATTTATTTAATCAACAAAATTAGAGAAGAACAGCCAGAACTATTAACCGATGAAGACATAGAAGATATCTATAAGTTGGTTGATTTATCTTTGGAAGTGGAGCAAGAAATTTTGGATTGGATTTTTGAAATGGGCGAAATTGATAGTTTCTCGAAAAAAGATTTATTAAACTTCATGAAATACAGAGTAGATGATAGTTTAAAGAAAATCAATATGGATACCCGTTATAATGTAAGTTCGGAAGATTACCGTCCAATGAAGTGGTTCGAGGAAGAGGTATTCTCAAACTCTCTGGATGATTTCTTTGCGAAAAGACCTGTGGATTACACCAAACACGATAAACCTATTACCGCAAATGATTTATTTTAGGGATTAGATGTTAGGGATTGGTATCCTTAGTTTTTAATCCTAAACCTGATGAAATATAAAAATAAATATAAGGAATTGGCACTAAGCCCTAATTCCCTAAATCCTAAACCCCAATAACACAATGGAAAAAACACATATATGGTGGCTCAATGAAGAGTCCGAACAAATGCTCAATAGAGGTTACCTTCTAAAAGGGGAAACCGTAGAAGGAGCGATTGATAGAATTACCACAGCCGCAGCAAAGAGATTATACAAACCTGAACTTCAGCCTGCATTTAAGGAAATGATTGTAAAAGGTTGGATTAGTTTTTCTTCTCCTGTTTGGGCAAATATGGGAACACAGAGAGGTTTACCGATTTCTTGTTTTAATGTACATGTACCTGATAGCATCGAAGGGATTACCCAAAAATTAGGTGAGGTGATTATGCAAACGAAAATCGGGGGTGGAACTTCGGGTTATTTCGGAGAATTAAGACATAGAGGTACTGCGGTAACCGATAACGGAAAGTCATCTGGAGCTGTAAGCTTTATGAAATTATTTGATACAGCAATGGATGTTGTGTCACAAGGTGGTGTTCGTAGAGGTGCATTTGCGGCTTATTTGGATATTGACCATCAAGATATTGAAGAATTTTTACAAATTAAAAGTGTAGGAAGTTCTATTCAAAACCTTTTTATTGGGGTTTGTGTACCAGATTATTGGATGCAAGATATGATAGATGGAGATATCGAAAAAAGAAAAGTTTGGGCAAAAGTTTTAGAAAGTCGTCAGCAAAAAGGACTTCCTTATATTTTCTTTACCGATAATATCAATAGAAATAAACCTCAGGTGTATAAGGATAAAAACATGAAGATAAATGCCAGTAATTTATGTTCAGAAATTATGCTACCTTCCACAAGAGAAGAATCTTTCATCTGTTGTTTATCATCAATGAACTTAGAGTTATTCGATGAATGGAAAGACACCAATGCTGTAAAATTAGCCGTTTATTTCTTAGATGCTGTATTATCTGAATTTATTGAAAAAACAGAAGGAAATTTTTACCTCCAAGCGGCAAGAAACTTCGCAATGAAGCATAGAGCCTTAGGTTTAGGTGTGTTAGGTTATCATTCTTATTTACAAAAAAACAGAATTCCTTTTGAAAGTTTTGAGGCGACACAATTTAATGCCAAAGCTTTTAAACATATTAAAGAACAAGCAGAAGCAGCATCGAAAGAATTGGCTAATATCTATGGAGAACCAGAATTATTGGAAGGTTATGGAATAAGAAATACCACGGTCATGGCAGTTGCCCCAACTACTTCAAGTTCAGCGATTTTAGGGCAAACTTCACCGGGAATTGAACCATTTGCTTCTAATTATTATAAAGCAGGATTAGCGAAAGGTAACTTTATGAGAAAAAATAAATACCTCAAAGAACTCCTTCAGGAAAAAGGCTTAGACAACGAAGATGTATGGAGAGACATTATGCTGAATCATGGTTCTGTGCAACATATGAAAGAACTGACACACGAAGAGAAAGCCGTATTTAAAACTTTCAAGGAGATTTCTCCAATGGAAATCGTTACACAGGCAGCACAAAGACAAAAGTATATCGACCAATCTCAGTCTTTAAACCTTAATATTCCGTCTACGATGCCTATTAAAGATGTGAATCACATCTGTATTGAAGCTTGGAAAAAAGGTGTAAAAACATTGTATTATCAAAGAAGTTCATCGGTTTCTAAAGAAATGATGGTGAATTTTGTAAGTTGCTCAAGCTGTGAAGCTTAAAGGTTTTAATTAGGGCTAATTTAGCCCTTTTTTTGACAATCAAGGTGAAGTCATATTTTATCGGTTTGGTAATATGATTTCACCCTATTAATTGATGAATTAAATATGGAATTTAGAATCAACCAGTTAGAAGAGTGGCAAGAGATTGTGGATAAAATTGTTCCAAAATTATCCAAGCCTATTTTGTTATTAAAAGGAAATTTAGGAGCAGGAAAAACAACTTTCACTCAATTTTTAATTAAAAAATTAGGCAGTCAAGACGAAGCCTCCTCTCCCACTTACAGCATTGTAAATGAATACAATAGTCCTAAAGGAAAAATTTTTCATTTTGATTTATATCGAATAAAAGATATTGAAGAACTTTATGATATCGGGTTCGAAGAATACCTTGACGAAGGCAACCTTTGTATTATAGAATGGGCAGACATTTATCAACCTTACCTCGAAGAGGACGAATTTCACGAAATGACCATCACACAAGATAATGGTTTTCGAATCGTTAATTTCAAATAATTAGTATCTTTGCCCTCAACTTTTATCACTAAATAGTATCACTATGCTAAAAAAACTTAAATTCTATGCTTTGGGACTTATTCCTGGATTGATTATTGTCTTTTTTGTATTTAATAGAAAAGGAGCAAAATGCACTGGATATTTACCCAATAGTCGAGTAATTGCGGAGACATTGAGTAAAGATTTTGAATTTAGTCCTGAATTTTCAGCACAAATGAAAACGCTCCAAATTGATGAAAAATTTCTAAAAGATAGCATTATCTCGGCAGGAGAAATTGATTTTAAAAGAAGTAAAGCTCAACAAGAGCCTTGCCCAGAATACCTTATCTCTTACCCAGAAAAAAATCCTCGTTTTGAAGTTCATTTCACAAAATGTAAAGAGAAAGTTACTTTTAATGAAATGAAAAAAGTAAAGTAATACGACAATCGTATTTCTACTAAACAAAAAAGGATAACCCCATTAGCGTTATCCTTTTTTTTATTGTATAATATTTAATTTTTATACACTTAAATATCTTGTATAGGCGTAACCTTCTTCGCCATCTTTGGTTTTAATCTTCCACCATTCGTTAGAAGTTTGCTCTACCAATACCACTTCTTCCCCTTTTGCCGCTTTTCCTACGATAGGAGCTTCTGTAGATGGTTCTTGACGAATATTCAAATTAGAACTTTCCGTAGCAATCGTCAAAGTAGTCCCTGCTGTCAATTCATTAATCTGAATATCTAGGTTAATATCCGATGCTGTATAAGTAGCATCTATAGCTCCCAAAGCGTCCCAAACGACATCTTTTTTAGCAGTACTCCACGCTTTCCCTGAAATATAAAGTACTCCATCTTGCTCATTAACACTTAAATCCGAAATCCCAGCAGACTCCGCTGCTGATATTACACTTGCATATTTTTCTTTTAACATCATTGGATTATTTTGTAGTTACAGATAATTCGTTATTATACTTTCCAATCTTCAAAGCATCAATAGACTCTTTTATTTTTCTCGCTTGCTGAGCAGAAACCTCTCCCGTAAGTGTTAAAACACCGTCTACATCTTTCACTTCTACAGGAAAATCTTTCAATGCATCGTTTACTTTTTGTAAAACTTCAGCATCTACCGCATTTACTTCTACCTCTTCTTTTTTATCTACAGCTGATACCTCTTCGGTCTTCACTTCTTCTACTTTTTTCTTTTTACAAGAAACCCCTACTGCCGACATTGATAATGTCAAAATTGATAATACAATAATTTTTTTCATAATGTTATAATTTATTTTTAACTCCGTAAATGTAAAGTTTTATCCCTAAAAAACAAAATTATTCTCTGAAAAATATTGAATATCAATCTATAATGACAAACAAAATAAGACAAAGTGTAAGCATTTTCGAAACCTGATGTTTCTTACATTATTAACATTCAGGTACTGCTACGGAAATTGCCAATCCTCCTTCGGAAGTTTCTTTGAATCTTTCGTGCATATTTTGAGCCGTATCCCACATGGATTGAATCACCTCATCGAGGCTTACTCGGGCTTTACTAGGATCACTTTCGAGGGCAATATTAGAAGCGGTAATGGCTTTTATCGCTCCCATTGAATTTCGTTCGATACAAGGAATTTGCACCAATCCACCAATCGGATCGCAAGTCAGTCCCAAATGGTGCTCCATGGCAATTTCTGCCGCCATTAAAACTTGGTCAGGAGAACCTCCCAAAATTTCGGTTAGTCCTGCGGCTGCCATCGCCGAAGAAACACCCACTTCTGCCTGACAACCACCCATTGCCGCAGAAATCGTTGCATTTTTTTTGAATAAAGTTCCTATCTCTCCCGCCACTAAAATAAAACGAATAATATCATCTTCCGTTGTTGCTTCTGTAAAAACCTGAGCGTACATCAAAACGGCAGGAATCACGCCACTTGCTCCATTGGTAGGAGCCGTGATTATCCTTCCGAAGCTTGCATTTTCTTCATTGACGGCTAAAGCAAAACAAGAAATCCATTTATTGATGGTCGTAAAATTGGGTTCCGTTTTTTTGACCTTATCAAACCACTCTTGGAAGTTGGCAAACTCATTTGTTCCTAATAATTTTTGATTTAGCGTAGAGGCTCTTCGAGAAACCTTTAAGCCACCTGGGAGAATACCTTCTTTGGTAATTCCTTTATAAATACAATCTTGAATTTGTTGCCAGATATACAACGCCTGTTTTTTGGTTTCCTCTTTGTTTCTCCAAGCTTCTTCGTTGATATAAACCAAATCTGCAATATTATTGAGGTTCAAAGATTGGCAATATTTCAAAATATCTTTACCTCGGTGACAAGGATAAGGCGTAGTAATTGCCTTTTTTTCTATAGAATTTTCGTCTTTTGTGGCTACAAACCCACCACCAACGGAATAATAATCTTGTATTAGTTCTTCTCCATTAGAGAATTTAGCCTTGAAAATCATTCCATTAGGATGAAAATCTAAATTTTCTTTCATATTAAGAACCAAATGCTTCCCCTGGATAAAAGGCACTTCTTTCTGTCCACCGATTTTTATTTTTTCGGTTTGTTTAATTTGAGCAATCTTTTCATCAATCGCATTGGTATCTATCGTGATATAATCTTCCCCTTCAATACCGAGCATTCCTGCAATATCGGTTCCATGTCCTATTCCCGTTTTGGCTAATGAACCAAAAAATTCAATAAACACCTCTTCCACATCATCCATCTGATGCGTAGCATTGATTTTCTCCAAAAACATTTGTCCCGCTTTCCAAGGTCCCATTGTATGGGAAGAAGATGGACCAATTCCTACCTTTATGATATCAAAAACGCTAATTGATTGCATTGACTATGTTTCAAAAATAATTACTCAGAAATTTCTTTTAAATATATAGGGCATAAACCAGAATGTAAAAGATAGAAAGAAAGGAAAAGAGCCTAAAAAAGCCTAAAAATAAGGGAGTTACGAAGAAAGAAGCCTAAAAAAGC
>PDSY01000014.1 GCA_002747105.1 Flavobacteriales bacterium
CATCTCGTTGAATTCCAGAGGAATAACACCCATTATTCTACCCACTGGTTTTCCGTTTTTAAAAGCAAGTAATAAGATTGTTTTATTATGTTGAAAAGCAGGATTTTCCTTTTTACTAAAAAACTTTTTCTCATCCATATACAAAGGATGAACCCAATTTTTATGGCTTTGATGAATAATTTCAGGCAAATAAATAAAGGTTTTTAAATCCTTTTTGTCCTTAACTTCTCTAACTTTTATTTTCATGGTGATTTACTTTCCCTTACGATGCAATATCGTACAAAGGGGCAAATTTACATTTATTTTTGGTGAAGTGCAAATGAGAGTAAACACATTAATTTTTTTTACCACAAGCAATAATGAACACACCTAAAAAGTTAATAATCAACCATTAAAAAAAATAAAAACATCGCTTTATATTATAAAATTAGATAATATGCTGCGAATATTCTTTCATCTCAACACCAATTTCATCATACTATAAATTCATAATTTTTTAGTATTTTTGTCGAATGTTTAAAATAATAGACCGATATATTATTAAGACTTTTTTTGGTCCTTTTTTATTCATTTTCAGTATCCTGTTTTTTATCTTTATGATAAGTATTGTTTGGTCAAAACTGGAAATGTTTGTGGGGAAAGGTCTCTCTGTATTTCAAATTTTAAAACTGCTCTACTATCTTGGTATGAGCCTGATAACGATGATAGTACCTCTTACTATTTTATTGGCATCTATTATGACATTTGGAGGATTAGGCGAACGCTACGAACTTGTTGCCATTAAGGCTTCGGGAGGTTCTTTATTAAGAATAATGACTCCTTTATTTTTCGTAAGTGTAGGCTTTTGTTTTCTCTTATTTTTCTTTTCTAATACGCTTATTCCCGATTTTCAGAGGAAGGCAGAGAATATGAAAAGTAATATCCGAAATGTAAAACCCTCACTGATTTTCACCGAAGGAGAGTTCATCTCTACCCTTTCGGATTTCACCCTGAAATTTGATAAGTTCCTTGATGAAGATGGCAAAAATGTGGAAGGTATTTTTATTCGTAAAAAGGCAAATGCCTATCAAAATCAACAGTCTATTATTGCGAAAAAAGGAAAATTCATCAATACAAAAAACATCAATTATTTAAAATTAGAATTGTATAACGGTTATATTAATGACGAGTTTATCGGTAGTATAAGGTATTCTGAAAGGAAAAGGCAACCCGACCAAGTCATTAAATTTGACACCTTATCTTATTTGTTTGATATCAGTGAGTTTGTAAAGAAAAATCTGGACAAAGAAGAAATTAAAAACAGTTATAAATTCCAAAATTATGTTACACTCGAAAAGACCATTGAGGAGGAAAAAAAGGAACATGTCAAAAATTTAAACAGTATTGGAAATCAGGTTCTTACAGAGGCTAATAGTTATATTAAATACATCAGTAAAAATCCCAAATCCAAAAAGAAAATCAAGACCAATTTTAAGCTTGATACTTTGGATAAATCGACTAAAAACCGCATTTTATTTTCGGCTTATAAAAAATTAGAAAGGTTAAAGAAATCTAGCGATGCTCATCATAGTGAGGTGAATTATATGCATAAAGATCACAGTAAAGTGGTCATGCATCAACAGAGAATGTTGGCTTTTTCCTTTACAAGTATTATTTATTTTTTAATCGGTGCGAGTTTAGGTTCTATCATTAGAAAAGGTGGGGTTGGTTTACCTGTCGTGATTTCCATTATCATCTATATTATTTCTTATACCTTAAATTTATGGACAGAAAATATGGCGTGGGCAGGACAAATGAACCCTTATTGGGCAACTTGGTTACCCAATATTGTCTTTTTTCCGTTTAGTATTTGGTTCAGTTATAAAGCCACGACAGATTCCCAATTATTTGATATGGAGAAATATAAAAGACTTTTAGCTCCAATTATCCGTCTATTTATTAAGAAAAAAGAGCATCAGCGTTATCAGTAAAAAACTACCAATTTAGTAAAGTATCTTCATACTTTTTCATAATAATTTCTTTTGAAAACCTTGATTGTATAGCATTGACAATCTTAGCCTTATCATAATTTCCACCGACTAAATCTTTTACTTTTTCGGCAAAGGTTTCATGATTTTCAATATCGGCTATTTCCCCATTAATTTGAGGTAAAATAATTTCGTTTATTCCACCAGGGCAATTATTCGCCAAGGCATAAACGCCACAAGCTCCTGCCTCTAAAAGTACATTTGGAAAGCCCTCATACCTTGATGATAAAATAAATAAATCAGCAAATTTTAAAAACTGATAAGGATTTTTTTGCTGTCCGTGAAAAATAACATTATCTAAACCTAAATCCTTTTTCATCTGATGAAGTAATTCTTTATCTGCTCCATCGCCCAAAATATGGAGTTTTATTTTTTCATTTTTTAAGTGAGAAAAAACTTTCAATAAGTTATCAAAGCCTTTTCGTGCAGATAAATTCCCAATCGCCACCACATTTTTCATAGCAGTACCAAATGCTTTTGGTCGCTCGGAAATGGCTAATTTTTCATTAATAAAATCAAAATCCACTGGGTTGTTGATTTTCACTATTTTATTAGGGTTTATCTTAAAGTTATCCAATAAATCATTTTGCATATCATCGCTCTGACAAATGATTTTATCGTAATTATTATAAAATTTATAGAAAAATTTAATCTCTGGTCTTACCACGTGTTGAGAAACGACATTGGTCTCTCTGGCAATAAATTTAGTCTTTCTAAAAAACTTTAAAAACAAAGAAATATACGCATTCACCTCCCCAAAACTACTAAAAACAATATCAGGTTTTTCTTTTCTAATGATATTTAAAATCGGAAATAAAGATTCTCTTATTCGCTTTGTATTGGTTTCTAAAATCTGAACATCATCATTTAACATATGGCTATGCTCTGGGAGATCTTCAAACAAAATGACCTTGGGTTCGTATTTCTTTTTGTCCAAATTATTGGCAATCATAGATACGACTTTCTCTGCTCCGCCTGGCCCTAAAACCGTGAGTACAAATATAATTTTTTTTCTTACCATATATTATCTCCATAAAAATTATCAGCATCAGAATCTGCAAAAGTTACACTTGCTTCCTTTACATTTCCCACCTCTTTACAAGTAGTCATTACCAATAAAGAATCACCAAATTTAATATTCATTTTTCGTTTTAAAAAAGCTTGTTCCTCTTGATTACTGGACAAAGAAATCACCGCACTACAATCTGTTTTTTTAGCAATTTTAAGAACCATTTTATACATATTTTCAAATACTTTTCCGCCATTATATCGGTAATCTACCAATAACAAAACATTTAAATTTCGCCATCGAACTTTTCTAACAACAAAATATTCATTTTTACCTTCACTAATGTAAAAAGCATATTTATTTTCTTTCTCAAAAAAACGCCATTTCAAAAATTCAGCACTTCTATCCCACTCCAATTTATTTTCATTCCAATACGGCTTATCAGGTAATTGATGAACATATGTAATTCTTTTAAACGACATTTTATTTGCCTTAATCGTTTCAGGGTAACTGACTTTATATTTATCAAAATCTGACTTTTTGAATATAAGTCGTGTCGGACTCAATAAGTTCAAAAATCGAATATAACGAAATGCCTCTCCTACTTTTTTATTTCCTAATTTATAATGCAAATGCTCTGATGCCTTAGACACTCCTAATACGCAATAATTAGGTGTTTTCATCACCTTTTCTGCAAGAATTTTTCCTTTTTTTTGTCCTCTAAGTTTTTCATCTATAATAAAATCAAAACCCCAACCTCCTTCATATTTTTTTTGTTGATAATAAAAATGATTCGCCATAATTAAAAACTGACCAAATACCTCTTGCGTTTTTTCATCTACTACATAATAGGTTTTTTCTATATAATTCCCCGCAATATTGGCATAAAATCTTCTATCAAAAGACGCCTCTACCCCCTTACGCAAAGGAAATGCTTGTTTATTAAAATCAATTATTTTATTGTGTAAACTTTTATTATAATTAATGATTTCCATCTATATAATCTTTAATTTCTTTAAAATTTAAACTTTTAAAACGATACTTTTCTTTTAAATATTGATAATGCTCAAAAATAGTATCAAGGTACTCAAAGTTTTTATCTATATCGCTTCCTATATCGTGTGGGTGAAACCAAAGTTGAAAAATTTTCCCATTTTTGGCTGCGTATGTCATTTGATTTTTAATACGCCTCATTTTTAAAAAATCTAATTTTTCTAACTTTTTACTATACGGTCTTAACCATCTACTCGCCCTAATATTATACAATCCATTTTGTTTGACTTCTGTAATATCTTGACAATGATGACTTCCCATTTTTAAAAAGTAATCAGCATAACGAACGGCTCTTTTCACAATGCCCTCTTCTGCACCTACCGATGATGAATTATACCAAATTTTTTCCGTTCCTCTATAAGTAGTTATGCCATAATTTTTAAACTCATTGATGTATTCAGGATTATGCTGATGACGAGGAAATATAAATGAATGAGCGGTAATATTATTCTTTTTCAGAATATGTAAAGCCGAACTTAAATCGGATAAAAAAGACGCTTTATTTTGTCCTTTTTCCAAACAATAATAGTGAGAAAATGTATGTGTTCCTATTTCTTGAAAAGGTGTTTTTTCTACCATTTTCAATAATGATTTTCCAAAAATATATTGAGCCTCTATTTGATGAATTTCCTCATAAAATTGTCCATAAGGCGATAAGTTTTCATCTGCATATTGAGGTTTTATTTTGGGAGAAACATCAAATAATTCTTTTTGGTTTTCACAAACCATTGCCCCTACTACAGCCCAAGTGGCGTGAACATCATATTTTTTAAAAAGGTCTAATAATTTTGGAACGACCCTCCAAGCACCCTCTACATTTTGACCGTATTCTTGTACTGTTTTTTTATCTCTAATTCCCCAATACAGTTCAAAATCCAGTGAAATACAGAATATACCTTGTTTATTTTTTTTTCTCATTTCGTCTAATTATGTCGTTTTAAACATATACCAACCCTCACCGATTTCTCTAATCATAATCAACCGAGATGGGTTTGTTTTTGGAAGTTTCACACCATTAGGCAAGTAAAAATATCCAACCATATTATCCACCATTCCTCCAATAGTAAAAGAAAAACACTCCTCACAAAGCCATTCTAAATCTAAACAACCATAACTGGTAAGATATAGATTTTGAATTTGTTTTTTAAAATGGGCAGTGATTTCTTTTGAAGTCGCTTTTGGATTGGTGTTTTTATATTTTTGTATTTCCGTTTTTAAAGCGTAAAATTTAGATTGATTATCTTTAAAATGTTTAACAATATCATCATCCAAGGCAACCGTAAGTCGGATATTATTCATTAATGTCAAGAATTCTTCTTTACTCCGAAATGAATCTATATTATTTTTGTTTGAAATAATAAGTTGATTAATATCATCATCAGACATTTTATCGTAATCTTCCAACATTTGAAAATATAAACCCGTCATCGCCAAGCCTCTAAGTGCTGTTATTTTCCAAACATTTTCTCTCTCAAAATGTAAATAAGCATCTACCCCTTTACCTAAACTATCTGTAACTGTAACATTTACAACTGCATTTTTATGATCTAATGTTAAGGTTTTGAACTTTGTGTTTACTCCTTTTGCTAAATCATTTTTATTAGGGCGTCCTTTAAATTCGCCCTTAATGTAGTTTTGAACATTAGGAAAATCGGTTGTAAATAATTTTTTTGCTAATTCAATCGGTTGATAGTCTTGTGAATAACAACTTACCGAACCTAAAATAAATAAGCATACGAGTTTAATTCGCCACATCACTAATGAATTTTATCCTTAGCATTCTCACTTCCTCATCGGTCAATTCGTCGCCATATTCATCAAGTAAGAAATCAAGAGCATCTGTCTCGGATTCGTTCATAAATTCCATAAAATCCTCTATCATATCTTCATCAAAATTTTCATCAATATAATAATCGATATTTAATTTAGTTCCTTGATAAACAATAGATTCCATTTCTTTCAGTAATTCATCCATCGAAAGATTTTTCGCTGTGGCAATATCATCTAAATCTATTTTTTTATCGGTACTTTGAATAATGAAAACCTTATGATTAGATTTTTTGGCAACGGTTTTCAGCACCATATCTTGGGTTCTTTCAATATTATTCTCCTCTACATACTGAGCGATAAATTCGGCAAATTCTTTTCCAAATTTTCTAGCTTTTCCCTCTCCTACACCGTAAGTCTTAGCGATTTCTGGAATGGTAATCGGATAATGAATCGTCATATCTTCCAAACTCGGATCCATAAAAACCGTATAAGGTGGAATGCCCTTTTTCTTGGCGATTTTTCTTCTTAAATCTTTCAGCTGAGCGAATAAAACCTTGTCCAAAGCGACTGTTTTCTGGGCACTTGACGCACTTGACTTTGACCTTAATTCGTCTAAATCATACTTTCTGTCTTCTGCAATTAAAAAGTTCACCTTCAATGCGCCATTTACGATTTCTTTTCCTTTATCGCTTAATTTTAAAACGCCATAGGTTTCAATATCTTTATACAAATAACCTTGAACGGTGGCTTGTCTTATAATGGATTTCCAATAATTTTTACCTTCTCCTTTCCCTGAATTGAAATGAGTATAAGCATTTAATTTATAAGATTTTACAACAGCAGTTTCATTTCCTAAAATAATATCTATAATATCTCTTGTCTTGAATTTTTCTTCTAAATCATGAATGATTTTCAGCACTAATTCAAGATGTTCGGTAGCATCTTTTAGTTTTGGTGGATTCACGGAATTATCATCCATTTTTGCCCCTGCTCCATTTTTCTCATCAAATTCCTCTCCGAAATAATGCAATAGGTACTTTCTTCTACTCATCGAAGTTTCGGCATAACCAACCACTTCATTCAATAATTGAAGACCAATTTCTCTTTCTGAAACCGATTTTTGGGCTAAAAATTTCTCTAATTTCTCAATATCTTTTGGGTCGTAAAATGCCAAACAATAGCCTTCTCCGCCGTCTCGACCTGCTCGACCTGTTTCCTGATAATAACTTTCCAAAGATTTTGGAATATCATAATGAATCACAAATCGTACATCAGGTTTATCAATTCCCATTCCGAAAGCAATCGTAGCAACAATTACATCACAATCTTCCATCAAAAACTTATCCTGATTAGCCACTCTTGTTTTTTGGTCTAAACCAGCGTGATAAGGAAGTGCATTAATGCCATTCACCTGAAGGGTTTGTGTAAATTCTTCCACCCTTTTTCTACTGAGACAATAGACAATTCCAGACTTTCCTTTTCTTTCATTAATAAATCGAACTATCTGTTTATCAATATCTACCTTTGGTCGAACTTCATAAAATAAATTCGCTCTATTGAAACTTTCTTTAAAAACTTTGGCTTTGTTCATTCCTAAAGTCTTCTGAATATCATCTTGTACTTTTGGGGTTGCCGTTGCCGTTAAAGCAATAATGGGAACATCTGCAATTTTATCAATAATGGATTTTAAGTTTCTATATTCTGGTCGGAAATCGTGTCCCCACTCCGAAATACAATGTGCCTCATCTATGGCTACAAAAGAGATATTAACGGTCTTAAAAAATTCAATATATTCTTCTTTTATTAGACTTTCTGGTGCTACATATAACAATTTAGTAACGCCCTCTCTAATATCAGCAAAAACTTGTTTGGTTTGTGTTTTATTTAGTGATGAATTTAAAACATGAGCCACACCTTCCTCTGATGACAATCCATTAATAGCATCCACCTGATTTTTCATCAAGGCAATTAAAGGAGAAACAACAATTGCTGTTCCCTCAGAAATAAGAGCCGTTAATTGATAACATAAAGACTTACCACCACCTGTTGGCATCAAGACAAAAACATCCTCACGCCCTAACAAAGTTCTAATAATCTCTTCTTGCTGTCCTTTAAAGGAAGAAAAACCAAAATATTTTTTTAATTCTTTCGATAAATCTAAACTATTTGTATCCATCTAAATTAGTTTCTTAAATTTGCAGACGAACTACCATTTGTCCTTTTTGAATTAAAACCAAAATAATTTATTTTTTAGCCAATTGAAAAAGTACAAACAGGTTCAATATTTCAAATGTAGTAAATAAATTTGAAATATTCATTGTATATTTACATAAAAATTAATTTTTAAAATCGAATAACTTGGAAAATCAAGCCATTATCCAATACGCAAAAGAAGCATTGGAAATTGAAATTAACGAACTTAAAAATCTGAAAAATAGACTAGAAGATAATTTCACTAGTGCTGTAAAAACGATTCATTCAGCAAAAGGAAAACTTATTGTTGTGGGAATTGGAAAGTCTGCCCATGTAGGAAACAAAATCGTAGCAACTTTAAATTCTACTGGAACACCTTCACAGTTTCTTCACGCTGCAGAAGCCATTCATGGGGATTTAGGAGTTATCCAAAAACAAGATGTGGTCTTATGTATTTCTAATTCAGGAAATTCGCCAGAAATTGTGAGTTTAATTCCTTATCTACAAAATTATGCTTCGGCACTTATTGGAATGACAGGAAATCTCAATAGCAAATTGGGTACAGCATCGGACATCGTACTGAATACTTTTGTAGAAAAAGAAGCCTGTCCTAATGCCCTTGCTCCTACGAGTTCTACGACGGTTCAAATCGCTTTAGGAGACGCCTTGGCAGTTGGGCTCATGAAAATGAATCATTTTGAAGACAAAGACTTTGCTAAATTTCATCCAGGAGGAAGTTTAGGAAAAAACCTCACTGCAAAGGTGGAGCAATTTCTTTCTACTCAAAAACCTTTTGTGGAAAAAAATGCACCGATTAAAGAAGTGATTATCTCTATCAGTTCGTCTGCTCACGGAATAACCGTTATTACGGATAATGAAGAAATTATCGGCGTTATTACCGATGGAGATTTACGAAGAATGCTGATGAAAAATGATGATATTTCCAATATTAAAGCTGAAGATATTATGTCTAAAAATCCCAAAACCATCGATAAAAATGAATTGGCAAAAACGGCAATGGGCATTTTAAAAGAAAACAATATTGGGCAACTTATCGTTACTTCCAACGGTAAATACAACGGAATTATCGATATTCATCGCCTTTTAGATGAAGGGATTAATTAATATTAAGCTAATTTTTAATACATTCGTACTTTCAAATAAATAATACTGTGAACGAACAAAAAGAAATGTCCTTTTGGGGACACATTGGAGAACTAAGAGCTCACCTCTTTAGAATGAGTATTGCTATTGTAATTGGAGCAATTATTGTCGGATTTAATATTAATTGGATAATGGATCATGTGTTCTTTGCTCCTACCAAAAATGACTTTGTAACCTTTAAGTTTATTAATCAATTTACTTTGGAACTTTTCGGAAAGGAAAGCTTTGTACTCCCCGATACTTTTGCCGTTCAGCAGAAAAAATTGATGCAACAGTTTAATGTAATGATGTCCGTTTCTTTTTTTGGTGGACTTATTTTGGCATTCCCTTATGTCATTTGGGAAATGTGGCGTTTTGTAAGCCCTGCTCTTCATCAGAACGAACGAAAAAATGCGGTTTTTATCATCAATTTTGTTTGGATATTATTTGTTTTAGGAATATTGGTGGGGTATTTTTTAATTTTACCTTTGGCGATTAATTTTGGTTTATTATTCTCCATTTCGGATTCTATCACTCAGTTATTTGATTTATCGGATTATTCAGCCTTATTTTTACAAATTGTCTTAGGAATGGGACTAATTTTCCTTTTTCCTGTGGTAGTGTATTTCCTAACCAATATTGGTATTCTCACGCCTCAGTTTTTACAAAAATACCGAAGACACGCTATTGTTGTCATTATGGTTGCCGCTGCTATTATTACGCCAGCTGATTTATTCAGTATGTTTGCCGCTGCTCTCCCATTATTGGTATTGTATGAATTTAGTGTGTTTTTAAGTAAAAAAGTGCATAAAAGGTTATTGAAACAAGCGTAATAATGTAGCAATTTAACAATGTAGCAATTTAGCAATGTAGTAATGTAGCAATGTAGTAATGTAGTAATGTAGTAATGTAGCAAATGTAACAATATAAACAAATAAACACCTTAACAACCAAAAATGACCATCATACAACAACAGCGTGAGTATTTTCATCAGCATTTCACCAAAGATGTGAATTTCAGAAAACAACAACTGAAAAAACTTTCCGAATTGCTCAAAAAATACAATGAAGAAATAAAAACGGCTGTTTATCAAGATTTTAAAAAATCTGAATTCGATATTTTAACCACAGAAATTGCTCCATTACAGGAGAGTATTCATTATTATTTAAAAAATCTCCATCGACTTGCCCAACCTAAAAAATGCAAAAGAGATGTTAAAACCATTTTAGCACAACCGAGTATTATTTATGAACCATTAGGTGTAACGCTGATTATTGGAGCATGGAATTATCCTTTTTTGTTATGTCTCGCTCCACTCATAGCATCGATGTCCGCAGGGAATACCGCTATCGTCAAACCGAGTGAAATCGCACCTCATTGTGCTGCTGTAATGAAAAAAATCATCAATGAAAATTTTCCAACAGAATATATCTCCGTAATCGAAGGTGGTGTAGAAACTACCACCGAGCTACTTGCTCAGAAATTCGATAAAATATTCTATACAGGAAGTTCTCGTGTCGGAAAAATCGTGTATCAAGCTGCGGCTCAACATCTAACACCTGTATGTTTGGAATTGGGCGGAAAAAGTCCTACTATCATTACACCTTCTGCCAATATAGACATTGCTACCAAAAGAATTGTTTGGGGAAAATTTCTCAACGCAGGACAAACTTGTATTGCACCAGATTATATTTTGGTTCATCAGTCTATTCATCAGGAGTTTATAAAATCATTAATTAAAAGGTTAAAAAGCTTTGATTATAAGGATAATTCATCAGAATATTGCCAAATTATTAATGATAAAAATTTGAATCGATTAATCAATTTAATAGACGAGAAAAAAGTGATTTATGGCGGAAATTACAATGCCCAAAATCGTTACCTCTCGCCTACTATTTTAGATAATGTCAATTGGGAGGACAAAATAATGGAAGATGAAATTTTTGGTCCTTTGTTACCGATTATTCAGTACGAAAACTTCAATGAAATTATTGATAAAATCAATCAACAAGAAAAACCTTTGGCTGCTTATTTATTCTCGGATAATCAATCGGAAATCAACCAATTTAAAAATCAACTTTCCTTTGGTGGAGGTTGCATTAACGATATAATGATGCATATCACAAGCGAATACTTACCATTTGGAGGTGTAGGAAAAAGCGGAATAGGCTCGTATCACGGAGAGCATGGATTTAAAGAATTTTCGCATCAAAAATCTGTACTAAAAAATACTACTTGGGGAGAACCAAATTTTAAATTTCCTCCCTATACTCCAAAAAAATTAAATTGGTTAAAAAGAATTTTTAGAATGAAGTAATCAGTCAACAAAAAAAGGAAACGAAAAGACAATTAACGCCCTTTTGTTTCCTTTAAATAATAATGTTCTAAAAACTTTTAAAACAAAATTTATTCAATTTTAGTGCTTTGATAAATAATCAGCAGTAGAATTTCTATCAGCTTTCATCGCCTCTTTACCTTCTTGCCAATTAGCAGGACAAACTTCTCCGTGCGTCTGAACATGCGTATAAGCATCAATGATTCTTAAGAACTCATCTACATTTCTTCCTAATGGCATATCGTTTACTGCCTCGTGGAATACCTTTCCTGTTTCATCGATTAAGAAAGTCGCTCTAAAAGTCATATTAGAACCTGTAAATTCTTCTGTATCAGCTTCTTCATTATAAATGAAATCTTGGTCTACGATTTGTAATTCGTTAGCCAAATGTCTGTGTGTATCTGCGATCAAAGGATAAGTTACTCCTTCGATTCCTCCTTGATTTTTTGGAGTATTCAACCAAGCAAAGTGAACCTCGTTTGTATCACAAGAAGCACCGATTACCTTCGTATTTCTTTTTTCAAACTCTGCCAAAGCATTTTGGAAAGCGTGTAATTCGGTTGGACATACGAATGTAAAATCCTTTGGATACCAGAATACTAATACTTTTTGGTTATTTTTTGTTGCTTCTTCAAGAATATTGATTCTTAAATTCTCTCCTGTTTTAGAGATTGCATCTACAGTTACATTTGGGAACTTTTTTCCTACTAATGCCATAATTTTATTCTTTTTTAATTAATATTTTCTTTCTAACTAGTGCAAATTTATTTATATTTTATCTATTAATAAACTTATTTCAATAAATTAAATCTATCAATGCGATTATCTATTTTGATTTTATAAATAATTTGAACTCAGGACTAAGCAAATTCAGCCAAAAGGTGTTTAATCCTTGTCATTGCCTCTATAATCTGACTTTCCGAAGTAGCATACGAAAAACGAATACAATTTGGAGCTCCAAAGGAATCTCCGCCCACACAACCGACAAATGCTTTTTCTAATAAAAACAAAGCAAAATCATCTGCATCTTCAATTCTTGTATCACCTAATTTTTTACCGATATAATACGAAATATCAGGGAAAGCATAAAATGCAGCCTGAGGTTTTTCCATTTTAAAGTGAGGAATTTCTTGGATTAAATTAAAAATTAAATCTCTCCTTTTCTTAAATTCCTTCACCATATATTGATATTCCGAATAATCTGTATTCAAGGCTGTGATTGCTGCTCTCTGAGCAATGGTATTCGCTCCACTCGTTACCTGACCTTGGATTTTCTCCACCGATTTTGCCAACCACTCTGGACTTGCAGAATACCCCAAACGCCAACCTGTCATTGCAAAACCTTTAGACATTCCGTTAATCACCACCACTTGGTCTTTTATCGCTGAAAAAGAAGCAATAGAAGCATGTTTTCCTTCATAATTGATATACTCATAAATTTCATCGGAAATAACGGTAATCTGAGGATATTGCTCAATTACTTTTGCCAAACCTTCCAATTCTTCTTTGGTATAAAAACTTCCCGAAGGATTACAAGGCGAACTGTACAAAATAGCTTTTGTTTTTGGGGTAATCGCATCTTTTAATTGGTCTGGTGTCATTTTATAATGATGTTCCAAATCCGTTTCCACGAAAACAGGCTTTCCTCCCGCCATTTTTACCATTTCCTCGTAACTTACCCAATAAGGTTTAGGAACAATCACTTCATCGCCATCGTTGAGAATGGCTAAAAAAACATTGGTAATAGATTGTTTAGCTCCATTGGAAACACAAATTTGATTGGGTTTAAAATCCAAATCATTATCTCTTTTCAGTTTATGGCAAACCGCCTCTCTAAGTTCCAAGAAACCTGCCACAGGAGAATAATGACTGTAATTTTCTTCTATTGCCTTTTCCGCCGATGCTTTGATATTTTGAGGTACATCAAAATCGGGCTCTCCCAAGGTCAAACTGATTACATCTACCCCATTGGCTTTCATTTCTCGAACTTTATTTGATACTACAAATGTTTTTGAATACCCTAAATTTTGTACTCTCTTCGACAGTCTTTCCATATTTTATTATTTTTAGAATCAAGATGTAAGCACCAAGAATCAAGATTAAAATATAGTTTAACAATGTAACTATTAGCTAATCTTTTACTTCTTCGGCCTTTCCATCTTTTAATTTTTAAATGTCTTAATGAATCTAACAAAGATAAAACTTTTTTTTGTTTAATCGGTCAAATAAAACTATTTTTGTGAGAAGAATTAAATGAAATGTCAGTAAAATTAGTACAAAAATATTTCCCTAACCTTACCGAAACGCAAATAGAACAGTTTGAAAAATTGGAAGGTTTATATCAAGAATGGAATGCTAAAATCAATGTCATCTCAAGGAAAGATATGGATTCGCTCTACGAAAAACATATTTTACACTCCTTGGGAATTGCCAAAATAATGGAGTTTGCTCCTCATACCAAAGTTTTAGACATCGGAACAGGTGGCGGTTTCCCAGGAATACCTTTGGCTATCATGTTCCCTGAAGTTCAATTTACCTTAGTGGATTCTATCGGTAAAAAAATAAAGGTGGTAGATGAAGTTAAAACTGCACTCAATTTACAGAATGTCAAAACGATACACGGAAGAGCAGAAAAAGTCAAAGATCAATTTCACTTTGTGGTCAGTAGAGCTGTTACTCAGATGCCTGTTTTTTTAAGATGGCTGAAAGGTAAGTTTGAAAAGGAACAATTCAACCCAAAACACAATGGTGTTTTATATCTTAAAGGAGGCGATTTAGCCGAGGAATTAGCAGGAATAAAATGCGAAATTCATCCACTGAAAAATCAGTTTGAAGAGGAATTTTTCGAAACCAAAAAAGTAGTTTACCTTCCAAAAGGGAATATTTTTAAATCATAATAAATAATGCAATTTCTATCCAAAATCATCCATCAATTATTAGAACAGAATGAAGATTTAGGGAATTTTCATTTTGTTTTACCAGGAAAAAGACCTGTGGTTTTTATCAAAAAAATATTAGAAGAAAAAGCCTATTCTGGCTTTCTACCCGAGTTTATTACCATTGATGATTTAATAAAAGAAATTGCAGAATGTCAGCCTATTGATGGGATTTCGCTTTGGTTAAATGCTTATGAAATTTATCATCAAACACCGATTAGCCCCAAGGATAATTTCAATGATTTTCTAAAATGGTTTCCTACTCTGGCAAAAGATTGGGACGATATTTTAAAATTTACCGAGGACGATAAAAAGGTACTCGAATTTATGCTCGATGAAGAACGAATTAAAAATTGGGCTCAGCATTTAGGTGACGAAGAAGTACCAAGGCAGAAATTTCTAAACTTTTGGCAAAACATGAATATTTTTCTTCCGATTTTAAAAGAAAAATTTTCAGCTAAAAATTGGGCAACTTCAGGGCTGATTCATCAGATTGCAAAAGGGAAAATCAAAGCTTTTGTAGAAAAAACAGAACGCCAATTTATATTTTGCGGATTCAACGCACTAACGCCCATTGAAGAAAAACTGATTAAAAATTTATTGGAGCAACGAAAAGCAGAATGTTTCTTTCAAGCAGATGAATATTATTTTAAGGATGAAAAACAAGAGGCTGGGAAATTTTTACGACCGATTAAAAATTGGAAACAGTGGGATAAAAACCGTCCTTTTTCGTGGGTGGAAAACGAGTTTAGTCAGCCCAAAAATATCGAAGTATTTGAAGTTTCAGGAAATGTTTCTCAGACCAAAATACTGCCCGAAATTTTAGAAAATTGTCAAAAAAACGATAAAAATCTTTCCAATACTGCCATTATTTTGTTGGACGAAAACCTTTTACCTGCAAGTTTAGACGCCATAAAATCAGTGGATTATATTAATATCACAATGGGATTTCCTGTGAAAAACCTGAACTTTTCCAATGCCATAAAAGCGATTTTTCACCTTCAAAAACAACTGACCAAAAAAACTTCTTACTATTATAAAGATGTTTTAGGAATTATTGAAGTTTTCCCAACACATCAAGTAGATAATGATATTATAAAGCGTTTCAAACATTTTATTGAGGAAAGAAATATCGTTTATATTTCGGATAAAATCTTGGTAGAATACTTAAAAGATTTGTCCTATTTCGCTGTATTGAAAAAATCTGATAATATTCATTCGTTTTTAGATGAATTGATATCGATTTGTTATCAACTCAAAATGAATGATTTAGATGATATTAATTTTGAAAATATCACGCATTTTGAAAATGCATTTAGGATTATTAAAAACCAAATTAAACCTTTTAGCTTTGAAATTGATTTTGAAATTTTAGAAGTTTTAGTCAATCAAATTGTACATTCGGAAACAATTGATTTTCAAGGAGAACCTTTAAATGGTTTACAAATCATGGGATTGTTGGAAACCAGATTATTGAATTTTAAAAATGTGATTTTATTGTCCGTTAATGAAGGTAAATTACCTTTGGGAAATACGCAAAACACTTACTTACCTTTCGATGTAAGGCGACATTTTGAAATGCACACTTTCTTGGAAAACGATGGTATTTATGCCTATCATTTTTACCGATTATTACAAGGAAGCGAAAATATTTATTTATCCTATAACGCATTAAGTTCGGGCGTGAATACAGGTGAAAAGAGCAGATTTATTCGTCAGATTGAATTGGAAAGTCCTCACCAAATTCAACATACCGTGATTGAAAATTTTTCTGAACCTAATAATTCCGAACCGATAAAGATTGAAAAAACACCCAAGGTTTTAGAAAAGTTAGAAGAATGGAAATCAAGAGTTTCGGCATCTCACCTGACAACTTACTTATACAACCCTATTGATTTTTATATGTATAAAATACTGAAAATCAAAGAAGGTACAGAAATTGAAGAAGAATTATCCCAGCGTAATTATGGGAATTTGGTGCACTTTACTTTGGAGTTTATTTACCAAGATTTGGTCGGTCAGTTTTTAACCAAAAATAATTTAGCCCAAGCCCTAAAAAGCGTTGATGAAAACTTAGAAAAAGCCATTATAAAATTACAACATCAAAAAGAGTTTTACGAAAAAGGAATTAACTTCATCCATCGTTCTATTGCTAAAAAAGTAATTGAAAATATCATTAAAAAAGACATGGAACTGGTGGAAAGTGGCAACCAATTAAGGATTTTGGAACTCGAAAAAAACTTTGGAGATATTAAATTCTTAGAGGATAATCCTGAAAACCAAGTTGCATTTTATGGATTTATCGATAGAATAGACGAACTGAACGGCACGATTCGAATTATCGATTATAAAACAGCAAAAACCAAAAATTTAAACCTTAAAATCACGGAGAATAATATCGCCGACTATTTAATGAATAATGATAGAAAACAAGCCTTACAACTGGCGATTTATGAATATGCACTAAAACAAATCCCCGAATATAAAGACAAGCCTTTAATTACGGGAATTTGGAGTTTTGCTGAAGCCAATAAAGGCTTTGTTCCGTTAGATTATACCAAAGGAAATTTAGACGATGCAATGGTTTCTATTCGGCATTTAATCCTTGAAATTTTGAATCCTAATATTCCTTTTGTAGAGAAAGTTTAATGGAAATTAAGTGGATATTTTACATTTTTATAATCCTCTAAATCAGCCTTTAACGAACCCACTACGAGTTTTGCTCGAACAGAAAGTGGAATTAAATTCTTATCATTGCTCACCCACAATTCTACTCCTTCTTTGTCTTTAAAAACTCGCCCACTTTTTACCAATGGAATAATTCTAATGGCTTCTATTTTACCAAATTTAGTTTTAATCCTCTTCTTTCCTGCCACCCTCAACTGAAATGGAAATCGCTCATTATCAATCCAAACATTTAAGTTTTTCTTATAACCCTTCCTTAACAATTCGGGTTTGGTAGAACGCAAATAATAGAATGCCGACAACATATCTTGCATGGCTTTAGGGAACTTTATGAGTTTACCTTTGGTCTCATTTTTTTCCTTATCCATCAAACGAAGTACATTATTATGATGATAAAATTCGGTTTCTAAATGTTGCGTATAATTTCCCTCCTTCACATCTCTTATATAATAACTCGGTAAACCTGTCTTAGCATCAATAAAGGTTTCATATCTATCTCGTACCTTAAAAAAAGTTTCCACAGCTCCTGTAGAACGCCCTGTTCCTACAATATGCAAATGAGGTTTCCCTTTATAAGTGGTCTTTTTAGCTTTTATTTGGGCATAGCCTGCATTAAAAAAACCATAATGTATTCTATATTTTAAATACTCACCATCTTTTATATTATTGAAACTCTGAGCATTCATTATCGTTAATGAAAATGCCAATATTAATGTAAATAATCTTTTCATGTTTTTATTTTTTTTTTATTACTAATTTATTTTAATACTAAAAAAACCATTTAATAACCGAATACAAAGATAAGTCAGCCTAGTGATTTTATAGCATGATATACAAAATGTTTGCCAAATTTTTCTAAAACATGACCAATATCATACAATTCACTTCCTTGTATGTTACAAAAGTAACATTAATATTCTTTTTATTTTTACTAAGTTTGCAAAAATTTTAATCAAAATTATTTTAACATTTATAGTATTATATAAATTATGATAACAACAGATATACTCATCATTGGAGCAGGACCAACAGGTTTATTCGCTGTTTTTGAAGCAGGACTTTTAAAAATGAAGTGTCATATTATTGACGCACTTCCTCAACCGGGTGGACAATTAGCAGAATTGTATCCTAAAAAACCTATTTTTGATATTCCGGGTTATCCATCTGTAGGAGCAGGAGAATTGGTAGATAACCTAATGGAGCAAATCAAACAATTTGAACCAGGATTTACCTTAGCAGAAACCGCTGTAAGTTTAGAGAAAATAGACGATGAATGGTTTGAAGTTATCACCAATAAAGGAACCGTTCATAGAGCAAAAGCTGTAGCTATCGCTGGTGGATTAGGAACTTTTGAACCAAGAAAACCACCTTTAGAAAACTTAGCCGATTACGAAGAAAAAGGAGTGGAATTTTTCGTGAGAAATCCAGAGCTATTCAGAGATAAAAGAATCGTGATTGCAGGAGGTGGAGACTCTGCATTGGATTGGAGTATTTTCTTGTCTGATGTAGCAAGTGAAGTAACTTTGGTACACAGAAGAAACGAATTTAGAGGCGCTTTGGATTCGGTAGAGAAAGTACAAGAATTGAAAAATCAAGGAAAAATCAACTTGATTACTCCTGCCGAAGTAGTAGAACTAAAAGGCGATGGAAAAATCGAAGAACTAACCATTAAGAGAGGAGACGAAATGATCAATGTAGAAACCGATTATTTCATTCCTTTATTTGGTTTAACGCCAAAATTGGGTCCTATTGCAGATTGGGGATTAGAAATTGAAAAAAATGCCATCAAAGTAAATAACGCTCTTGATTATCAAACCAATAGAGAAGGTGTATATGCGATTGGGGATGTGAATACTTATCCAGGTAAATTAAAATTAATCCTTTGTGGATTCCACGAGGCGACTTTAATGTGTCAGAGTGTTTATAACCGAATCAACCCAGGTAAAAAATATGTCCTAAAATATACTACAGTAAGTGGTGTAGACGGTTTTGATGGAACAAGAAAACAGGCTGAGAAAGCAGTAGTAAAGAAAATAGACTAAACAATTATGGCAACTGATGTAAATATTAAAATTACGGATAGACAAGGAGTAACGCACGAAATCGTTGCTCCTACCGATATGTCGATGAACTTAATGGAAGTTATTCGGTCTTATGAACTTGCAGAGGATGGAGAAATTGGCGTTTGTGGAGGAATGGCAATGTGTGCTTCTTGTCAGGTTTATGTACTCAACGACTTCCCTCTTCCCGAAATGCAAGATGAAGAAGATGCAATGCTTGCAGAGGCTTTTCATGTAGAAGATAATAGTCGATTAGGTTGCCAAATCCATATCACCGAAGAACTCGAAGGTTTAGAAGTGGAAATGGCTCCATATCCTTAGAAAATTTTAAGGTTAAAAAAGTTATGGGGTTATGAGGTTATATTCTTAGATTATCTTATTCCCAAATTTATCCTGAATCTTGGTTCTTGACTCTTGGTTCTAATCAAAAGAAAATGAAAAATCAACACGAGCTTATCTCATTTTATAATCTGGAAAATTTATTTCTTCCAGATTTTTTTGGTGATAAGGAACAATCGGGTTTAAAGAATTGGACAAAAAAGCGATACGAAAATAAATTACACAAAATCGCCTCTGTTTTTGAATTAATACAAAAAACAGAAAAGAAATTACCTATCTTGGCTGGAGTTTGTGAAATTGAAAACGACAGAGTGCTCCGAGATTTAGTCGGTCAGAAAGTTTTTCAAGGGCAATATGATTTTGTTCATTTTGATTCGATGGACGAGAGAGGAATTGATGTCGCTTTGCTTTATGATACGAACAAAATAGAGGTTTTGTATGCTGAACCTTTTACTTATTTCTTTGAAATAGAAGATGATAACCCCGATAATTACGATACAACGAGAGATGTTTTATATTGTAGGGTTCGCTATGAAAACGAAGTTTTAAACTTATTTATCGTTCATCTTCCGTCTAAGAGAGAAAATGATATCAATGCCCCAAAAAGAGGTTTTATTTTAAATAAAATCAAGGAAAAAACCACCGAAATGATTCAAAATCAAAATGAAGCGGTTATTATTTTGGGCGACTTTAACGAGAATCCTAACGAGCCGAATATTCAAAGTTTAATGGACGGGCATTTGTTTTTCAATCCATTTTTAGATTTATTTAAAAACCGAAAATATACCACTTTTTATAAACGATTTGGTTTAACTTTCGACCAAATTATCTACTCTATCAATCTGAGAAACCACCGTTTTGAATTTCAGGAAGCTCAGATTTTCAATCACGATGAAATTAGGAATTACGATAAAAGATTCAAAGGAAGACCTTTTAGAACTTATGTCGGCACTCGCTATTTGGGCGGTTATAGCGACCACTTCCCTATTTATATTCGACTGAAAGTAATTTAATTTCATTCTATTCGAGGTTGAATTACAATATGATGAGCGCATTATATTTATTTTCATTTATCCTTTTTATTTTTAGTGAAGTTAAACCTGATCAAAAAACAATTACCCCACCTAGTTTTAGGCTAATGTATCAGAAATACTGTTTTATGTTTGAAAATAAAAATGTTTTTTTGGTATTAAAATTTCATCATTACAATATTAAAACTTAAATTTGTCTGTTATGAATGAAAAAGTGGTTTTAGTATCAGAAAAAGATGATGTTTTAGGCTTGATGGACAAACAACAAGCACATATTGAGGGCTTATTACATCGTGCGTTTTCTGTTTTTTTATTCAATTCCAAAGGGGAAATGCTTTTACAAAAAAGAGCCTCTACCAAATACCACTCCCCTAACCAATGGACGAACGCGTGTTGCTCCCACCCAAGAGCAAACGAAACCTATCACGAAGCTGGTATTAGAAGACTACAAGAAGAATTAGGTATTTCGGCAGAGATTAGCGAAAAGTTTCATTTCATTTATAAAGCCGATGTCGGTCAGGGACTTTGGGAACACGAATTAGACTATGTTTTTACGGGAATTTATGAGGGTGAATTTAACCTTAACCCCGAAGAAGTTTCGGAAGTGAGGTATATTTCTATGGAACAACTCAACCAAGAAATGACCGAAAAACCAGACGAATTTACCGAATGGTTTAAAATTATTTTAAAAGAATATCAACAACATTTATAAAAAATTAATATTATGAATAAAACAGCATTATACAACAAACACATTTCTTTGGGAGCGAAAATTGTTCCTTTTGCGGGTTTTGAAATGCCTGTTCAATATTCGGGAGTTACCGAAGAACATTTCGCTGTGAGAGAGAAAGCAGGAATTTTTGATGTTTCCCATATGGGACAATTTTTTGTGGAAGGTGAAAAAGCAAAAGATCTTTTACAATTTGTTACCACCAACGATGTAAACACTTTAACCGACGGAAAAGCACAATACTCTTGCTTACCGAATGGAAAAGGAGGAATTGTAGATGATTTAATCGTTTATAAAATGAACGATGAAAAATATTTTGTGGTGGTTAATGCTTCTAATATCGAAAAAGATTGGAATCATATCAGTCAATACAACGAAAAATTTGGAGCTAACTTAACGAATGTTTCTGATGACACTTCTCTGTTGGCAATTCAAGGTCCTAAAGCCACCGAAATTTTACAAAAACTAACCGACACCAACCTTTCAGAAATCCCTTACTATCACTTTGCAGTAGGAAAAATGGCTGGATTTGAAGATATTATCATTTCTAATACAGGTTACACAGGTTCTGGAGGATTTGAGTTGTATTTCAAAAACGAATATGCCGAAAAACTTTGGGACGCTATCGTAGAGGCAGGAGAGCCAGAAGGTTTAATTCCTTGTGGATTGGCAGCGAGAGATACCTTAAGATTAGAAAAAGGATTCTGTCTTTACGGAAACGATATTGATGATACGACTTCTCCATTAGAAGGTGGATTGGGTTGGATTACCAAATTGAATACAGATTTCGTAGATAAAGCATTTTTAGCAAAACAAAAAGAAGAAGGAATTAGTAGAAAATTAGTTGGTTTCGAAATGCAAGAAAAAGGTATTCCAAGACACGACTACGAAGTAGTAGATGCTGAGGGAAATACGATTGGGAAAGTTACTTCTGGAACAATGAGTCCAATGAGAAAAATTGGAGTTGGATTGGCTTATGTAGATAGACCACACTTCAAATTGGGTACGGATATTTTCATTAAAATTAGAAAGAAAGTAATCCCTGCAAAAGTAGTTAAACCACCTTTTGTAAAATAATTTTACTTAGTAAAACACAAAACGAGCGATAGTAATATCGTTCGTTTTTTTTGTGAGAATTTGTAGTCTAATTATTATTTCTGATACATTATTTAGTTATTGAGAGGATTACAGTGTACAATATAATATAAAAAATGAAAGAATAAATTGTCACAAAACCTGAAGGATCATTTATCAAAATATCTTTTAATTCTAATTGACCATTAATAAAATAGATTAAAACCATATAAAACAAAAGCCCCAAAATTAAGTACAATAAATTTTTGTAAATAATATTATTAAAAGTTTTTAGAAAATAATTCAGCACTAATATAGGAAAATACATTACTGATATTGTAATAACAACGGGAATTATAAACCTCATATTCTTATCATAAAAGCTCATAATAGTGATTGAGGTAATAATATTAATAACATATAGTATTAGATAATTTGCTATGTTCATATTTAATTTATTGTCCATCTTCTTTAAATCTATTTGCCCCACTGACACAAGTTTCTCTCCTATCCTTGTGTTGTTCTTTTATATATATTCGAAAAATAAGTTGCTTAAAAATGGGTTATTATTTGGGGTATGAGTGAGATATTTACACTAAAATTAGGACTTACACTTATTAAATACAAGACACTATTAATAAATTACCTACAAAACTGATAATTATACTGATATTCTTTACCTAAATGTCTATACATCATAAAATTATATAACCCGCTTTTATGCTTTTTAAAATAAGGGGATTCTGTAAAAAAATATTTATCTCCTACATTCTGATTAAACGTCATACCCTCATAAATTCCTCCAGCACTTCCTTTTCCTTTTAGATTATTGAAATACAAATTTTTCAACATCGTTGCAGTTGTTTCATAATTCTCAAAGCCAGTTACTTTATGTTTATTTAAAGGATATATTTGAAAAGAGTTTTCTATGTTTTTCCTATACCCTATTACAGCCTTTCCGTCATACCTACTATTGTTATCTCTTTTGGACTCCAACCCATCAATATCATCATATTTTAATTCTATTATCAAAAAAGCAACACAAAACAAGCTATCCTGTGAATAAATAATAGTATTTGTTTTTACATTTAGTTGACTTTTTGTCGGTTTGGTGGAAGATACATAATCATCCTTTGCTAAGCTGTACCTTGTAGCGTATGGCTCAAAAAAATTTGCTGGATCCCTATCTGCACCAGGATATTTTTTATAGTACTCTTGGTGCTCCTTTTTCAGTCTATCAGTACTGTTTACATATATTTTTTTATCGTATCTATGATATTTCCTAAAATATTCTACGTTTTTAATAAAACAATTTGATATCTGTTCTTTATCTCTATCATAAGATTTATTATATGAATTTTCTTCTATCATTGGATTTTTCTTCGTTCCAAAAAAAGAACAACTAAACAGATTTAGATACATCATTAAAAACATTACTTTCACACGCCCCCCCGCTGGTGCGAGCGTCTCGCTCGTGTCCTTGTGTTCTCGTTTCATGCAAAATATTTTTTTTCGTTCTTCAAATATACATTTTTTTGAAAAATAAGTTGCTTAAAAATGACTTATTGTTTTGTGTATGAGTGAGATATTTACACTAAAATTAAAACTTACACTTATTAAATACAAAACCCTATTTCTGATACATTACCTAAAACAAGTGTTTAAATATGCTTAAATACGGAGAGCCATTTATGATACATTACATTACCACCTCTCTAAAACATTCTTATCTTTTAGAAATAAAGGAATGCCTTCACAAACTTTAAAACTTTGAAACTCTCCAACCAAAACCCTTTTAAATCTTAGAGTTGATATATTAATTTTTGACTTTAATTTTTTCTTTTTTGTGATTCTATATAAATAACATTTAGAGGGCATTTCAGGATTTTGTAACAAATATTTATATCCATCAACAATAATCCCTTTAGAATCAACTTTTAAAATAATTAAATTATTTAGATTGGATTTATATTCATCAAACAATAGACCTCTATCTTTTGTAATATATCTATAAACGAAATATTTACCCTCTACAACATTAAAGACCGAATCTAACATTGCAATTCCTTTGGTTGATGAATCTATTGAGTCTATTCCTTTGTAATTTAAATCAGCATTTTCAAATTTATCCAAAAGTTCATATTTAAGCTCTACACTATTTTGTCCATAAATGATGGTACAAAATAAAAAAAATATAATTTTCATAGCAAATTATTTTGGTCTTCTTACAGTTACTGGAGAATATTTAAAATCCTCGCCACTGGTGCGAGCGTTTCTCTCGTATCCTCGTGTTCTCGTTTCATACAAAATGTTGTTTCGTTCTTCAAATATACATTTTTTTGAAAAATAAAAGTTACTAAAAAATGAGTTATTATTGTGGTTAGGAGTAAAATAGTTAAACCAGATTTTGTAAAGTAAGATTAGTAAATGGTATAAAAAAACGAGAATCGCATTTGATCCTCGTTTTTTGTATGAAAGATAATTAGGAATTATTTTCCTCTTTGTTTTTGCATCATTTTCTGAATTTGTTCAGGAGAAAGTTGCATTGGTTTTGGTGCTTTTGGCTTTGGTGCTGGAGCAAAATCCGTTAACTCCAAATCAAAAACCAATACAGAATTAGGTTCAATTCTTTGGTTTCCATTTTCTCCATAGCCTAATGCTGGAGGAAGAATAATCTGCATTTTACTTCCTTTTGACATCATTTTAAGAGCTTCTTTAAATCCAGGAACCACGCCACTTACTCTCATATCTCTTGCCTCTCCTTTTGAAGAATCAAACTCTTTTCCATCGATATGTTTTCCTGTGTAGATGACTTTTGCTAAATCTTTATCTGTTGGTTTTTTAGCATCATCTCCTTTTTTAATGACCTTGTACATCAATCCACTTTCGGTCACTTGAAAACCGTCTTTCTTTTTTTCTTCGATGAATTTATTTCCTGCTTTTAAATTTTTCTCCTTTAAAATATCCAATCTCGCCTGTCTTCTTTTTTGCATTTTTGCTTGTCCTTTTTGCTGAATAGGCGCAAGATAAGTCTGCAAGGCTTTATTATCATTTAAGGCTTCTTTTTTATTCAGTCCGTCTTCTAAACCTTGTAAAACCATTTCGTTCGATAAAACATTGGTCGTATCCATTTGTTTCATCATCAGTTCTTTTTGCAATCCAGCAATAAGCCCTTGAATATAAGAAGGAGATTTTCCTTTCAATGCAGCTACTCCATCATTATATCCTTTGATAACTTCTTTATTATTGATACTTTCTTTGACATCTAATGTTTTTTCAAATTGCAAAACATTTCTAGAATAATTCAATCCCATTGCATAAGAGGCAGAATCTTTTAAACTTTTAAATTTCACATTAGAAGGTGTTTTGTCATTCTTTGTAGTATCACCTTTTTTATCATTACAACTTACCAAAAGTGTTGCCACAGCCGAAAGGGCTAAGATTTGATTTTTAAATTTCATATACTTTAAATTTATTTTAATGCAATTTTACGAATATTAATTGAAATGATAAAGGTTAAAAAAGTTAAAAAAACATAATTTTTTGATAAGTTGTAACATTTTGCTTAATTTTGATACTTATTAGAACAAATAAATTTAATTAATATCATTTAGAGAATGAAACAAAAGTTATTAAGTGCTGCGGCAATTGCTTTTATAGGAGCAACAATGAACGCTCAGCAAATTAAGTTCGAAGAATATGATTTACCAAATGGGTTGCATGTTATTCTTCATCAAGACAATTCAGCACCAGTAGTTACAACAGGTGTAATGTATCATGTAGGAGCAAAAAATGAAGTAAAAGGAAGAACGGGTTTTGCCCACTTCTTTGAGCATTTGTTATTTGAAGGGACACCTAATATCAAAAGAAAAGAATGGTTTAAAATTGTTTCTTCTAATGGAGGTTCAAATAATGCGAATACAACAAATGATAGAACTTACTATTACGAAACTTTCCCATCTAACAAAGAACAATTAGGACTTTGGATGGAAGCTGAAAGAATGCGTCATGCGATTATCAATCAGGTAGGTGTAGATACGCAAAGAGAAGTGGTAAAAGAAGAGAAAAGATTGAGAATGGACAATCAGCCTTATGGTAATTTGTTAAATTCTGTATTAGCAAGTGTGTTTACAAAATCTCAATACAACTGGGGAGTGATTGGTTCTATGAAAGACTTAAACTCTGCTAAATTATCAGAATTCCAAGCGTTCTATAAAAAATATTATATGCCAAACAACGCTACTTTGGTAGTGGCAGGAGATATTAATCCAGCACAAACTAAAAAGTGGATTCAAACTTATTATGGAGGTATTCCAAAGGGAGTAAAACCAACATTTACTTATATTAAGGACGCTCCTATTACCAAAGCAAAAGAAGTTACAGTAACGGATGCTAACATTCAGAAACCTGCCTATATTTTTGCCTATAGAGTTCCAGGAAATACCACAAGAGAAGGTAAAGTATTGGATATGATTTCTACTTATTTAAGTGGTGGAAAATCTTCTGTTTTGTATAAAAAAATGGTAGATAAAGAGAAAAAAGTATTGGCTGTACAAGCGGCAAGTGTAGGTTTTGAAAGTGAAGGAGTTTTTGCCCTTTTTGCTATTCCTATGGGAAAAACAACTAAAGCAACTATCCAAAAAGATATTGATGTAGAGGTTAAAAAAATGCAAACACAACTGATTTCTGAAAAAGATTTCCAAAAACTTCAAAATCAATATGAGAATAATTTTGTGAATGCCAATTCGAGTATTCAAGGGATTGCTCACTCTTTAGCAGATTATAATATGTTAAAAGGAGATACGAATTTAATCAATAAAGAAATTGATATTTACAGAAGTATCACAAGAGAAGAAATGAGAAAGGTGGCTCAAAAATATTTAAAGCCTAACCAAAGAGTAATTGTTAATTATGTACCAGAAAAAAAGAAATAAAATGAAATATAATTTTAAATATATCGCAGCTGCATTTTTAGTATCAGGAATGCTTTCTGCACAGAGAATCGACATTAATAAAATGCCGACTGCTGGACCTACTCCAACTATTAATATCAAGAAACCTCAAACTTTTAAACTGAAAAATGGTTTAACAGTAATGGTGGTAGAAAACCATAAGTTGCCAAGAGTAAATGTAAGTCTACGAATGGATAGACCACCTTATTACGAAGGTAAAATTGTAGGGGTAAGTGGTATTTTGAGTGAGCAATTAGGAAATGGAACTCAAAATATGAGCAAAGATGCCTTCAATGAAAGAATTGATTTTTTAGGTGCAAGATTGAGTATTAACTCAGGGGGGGCATACGCAAATTCTTTGAGTAAATATTTCCCAGAAGTCTTAGGAATGATGGCTGATGCTATCAAAAATCCTCTTTTTGATGCTAAAGAAATTGAAGATGCTAAAAAAAGAACAATTGAAGAACTTAAATCAAGTGAAAAAAGTGCTGAGGCGATTGCAGAAAAGACAAGAGGTGCTTTAATCTATGGTAAAAATACCGCAAGAGGGGAATTCGAAACCATAGAAAGTATCCAAAGAATTACACCTCAGGATGTAAAAAATATTTACCAAAAATACTACGCCCCTAATAATGCTTATTTAGTTATTGTAGGAGATGTAGAATTTAAGAAGGTGAAAAAGTTGGTGAAGAAAAACTTTAAAAAGTGGAAAAAATCTACTACAAAGTTTGCACCACTTGGACCTGCTCATCGTAATGTAGCACAAACCGAAATTAATGTAGTGAATGTTCCAAATGCTGTTCAGTCTATCATTAAAGTAGGAAACTTGCACAAGGTAAAGAAAAATAATCCTCAGTATTTTGCAGCAACACTTGGAAATTACATCCTTGGTGGTGGTGGAGAAGCGAGATTATTCCTAAATCTTAGAGAGAAAAATGCGTTTACTTATGGAGCGTATTCTAGTGTATCAATGAGTAAATATTCGCCAAGTTTTACTGCTTTTGCAAGTGTACGAAACGAAGTTACCGATAAAGCCGTTGTAGAGTTTATGAAAGAACTTAAAGGCATCGAAAATGTAACTGCAGAAGAATTGAAAAATGCTAAAGCAAAACAAAAAGGAGAATTCATCCGTTCTTTGGAGCAACCATCTACTATTGCTGATTTTGCATTAAGTCAAAAAATAAATAATTTACCAGAAAATTTCTATACTAATTATTTAAAATCTGTAGATAATGTAAGTATTGCCGATGTTAAAAAAGCAATGAAATCTGTTGTTTTACCTAACCAAAGTAGAATTTTCATCGTTGGTAAAGCAACGGAAATTGGAAATGGATTAGAGAAATTAGGTTACCCTGTAAAATACTTTGACAAAGAAGCTAACCCTATCAAGAAACCTGTGGCTAAAAAAGCAGCAGTGAGTATTGCTACTGTTGGAGAAAAATACATCCAAGCCATTGGAGGAAAATCTGCAGTAGAAAAAATCCAATCCATGACGGTAAAAGCTAAAGCAACAGTACAAGGAATGGAAATGAATATGACGAATATCATTGCCAATGGAGGAAAATCTATGGTGGATGTTCAAATGATGGGACAAACCATGCAGAAAATTGTATTCGACGGGAAAGATGGATATATATCAGCAAGAGGACAAAAAATGCCAATGCCAGAAAATATGAAGCAAGAAATGGCAAAAGCTAAATTGGTTTTCCCAGAATTATCTTTTGGTCAGTCAGCTGATTACAAAGTAGATGGCGTGGAAGATTATGCAGGAGAGTCTTGTTATGTGGTCGTAAATGGTACTACCAAAATGTATTATAGCGTAAAAACAGGATTAAAAGTGGGAGATGTGAAGTCTGCACAAGGACAAACAATGCCAACGACTTACGCTAACTATAAAGCGGTAAATGGAATTAAAGTTCCTTATACAACTAATCAAAAAATGGGAGGAATGGACATTAAAATGGAAGTTCAGTCTGTTGAGTTCAACAAAGCAAAAGATGCAGATTTTAAATAATCTAAGTTCTTTTCAATACAAAAGCGTTCCAATTTTGGGACGCTTTTTTTTTGGAAGTAACACCTATCTTTTTTATGCTAATTTTAAAGATGAAATGGTATAAACTTTAACTTTGAATTATTTTAAACTCCATTAAACTTTTTTATTTCCTATCTTTGCCAAATTAAATGTAAAACAAAAACGAAACAATATATGAAATGTGGAATTGTAGGACTTCCTAATGTAGGGAAATCAACTTTATTTAACTGTCTGAGTAACGCCAAAGCACAATCTGCTAATTATCCTTTCTGTACCATAGAACCTAATTTAGGAACGGTTTCGGTACCTGACCAAAGGATTTTTGAGTTGGAAAAAATTGTAAAACCAGAAAGAGTTTTACCTGCCGTAGTGGAAATTGTAGATATCGCAGGTTTGGTAAAAGGAGCAAGTAAGGGTGAAGGTTTAGGAAATCAGTTTTTAGCCAATATCCGTGAATGTGAAGCAATTGTTCATGTTTTAAGATGTTTTGAAAACGGAAATATCGTTCATGTAGAAGGTTCTGTAAACCCGATTAGAGATAAAGAAATTATCGATACCGAATTACAATTAAAAGATATCGAGACCTTATCTAAGGCGACAGAAAAAGCCAAAAAATTCATTAAGTCTGGAAAAAAAGAAGATGTTTTAAGATACGAAACTTTAAAACAGGTTTTAGAATTTGTAGAAAGTGGTAAAAATGCAAGAGAATTAGCATTAGATGAATTGGCTCAGCCTTATGCCGATGAAGTTCAGCTTTTGACCAATAAACCGATTTTATATGTTTGTAATGTAGATGAAAATTCGATGAAAAACGGTAACGAATGGGTAGGTAAAATAGAAGAAATGGCAAAAAATGAAGGTGCCGAAGTGGTAGTTTTAGCCGCTCAAATAGAAGCTGATATTAATGATTTAGAAAGTTTTGAAGAAAGACAAATGTTCTTGGAAGAACTTGGTTTAGAAGAACCAGGCGTAAATAGATTGATTAGAAAAGCTTATGATTTATTAGACCTACAAACTTACTTTACTGCAGGAGTAAAAGAGGTAAGAGCTTGGACAATTGGTAAAGGTTGGACAGCACCACAAGCCGCAGGAGTAATCCACACCGATTTTGAAAAAGGTTTCATCCGTGCCGAAGTGATTAAATATGAAGATTTCATCACCTATGGTTCGGAAGCCAAAGTCAAAGAAGCAGGGAAATTAGCCGTGCAAGGAAAAGAATATATTGTAGAAGACGGAGATGTAATGCATTTTAGGTTTAATGTATAAGCCTCTCCTCCTCAAAATAGAAAAACCCCATAGACTCTACTGTTTATGGGGTTTTTAGTATCTATTTTTTTAGATTATTTTTTAACCAAACGAACGGTTTTAAATTGGTCTGGAGATTGTACTTTCACGATATAAACTCCTGAATGAAAATCTTGAACATTTACCACAATTTTAGAATCTGGTGTCATCTCCGAACGCTTCAATAAACGACCTGACCTATCATAAATTTCATAATTGATTTTCAACTTTTTATCGTTATAAATCGTGAAACTTTCTTGTACCATCGTAGGAGCAACCTCCACAGATAAAGTACCTGTTTTAACCTCGTCTGTTGACATTACATAAGTTAAATTGGCCAAAATAGGATAACCATCATTCACATTTGGATCAATCGTCCAAATATTAGTTTGATTGGTATTCAGTAAATCTACCATTGCCTGTGTTTTCATTTCACTGGTTGTTTTTCCTTCAATACTAATCTGATCAGGAGTCATACCAGCATCACCAATACCGATACTTTGCCCTGTTGTTTCGATATCATAATAGCCGTATTCTACAGTTCCGTTTTGTATCATACCTACCAATCCACCTGCATTCGTAGAAGCACTCACCTGTCCTGTTCCATAAGAATTATAAATAGCACCATTAAATTGAGCCGTTCCATACAAAGCACCTGCACTATCTCCCGTTGCCGTAGCACTCGCTCTTGAATAACAATTTTTAACAACATTAATGGTATTGGGTGCAAAACTCATCGTACAATATCCCACTAAACCACCTGCAATATTATTCGCTTGAACACTTCCTAAAGAATAAGATTCCGAAATTTCACTCTTATTCCAAGCCGTTCCTACCAATCCTCCAATCTGCTGAACTCCACTAACGCTACCTTCCGAAGAACTTTTGGTAATATTGGAATCGGTAAGTAAACCACCTACCAAACCACCAACAGTAGCGTCTCCTTGAATTTGAATATTTTTGGAATGACAATTGGTCATTAGACTATTCGTAGATAAATTAGCCACTACTCCACCAACGGTATCTTTACCAATGATATGAGCATCTTTCACCACTACATTCTGAATGGTTGAACCGATACAATGACCAAAAAAACCTATGATATTTTGGGCAGCACTATTAATTTTCACATTCGAAACTTCATAATTTACCCCATCAAAAGTCCCCGAAAAAGGCAAACTCGTTGTTTGACCTATCGGTGTCCATAAATGTTGAGAAAGATCAATAGATTGGGTTAACAAAATAGTTTTTCCCGAAAAATCATTTCCAGCATTTACCAAAGATGCCAAACCTGCCAATTCCTCTGCGGTATTAATTTCAAAAGTATCCAACGAAGCATCATACCAAGTTTCATCGGTATTATCTTCCCATTTTGTAGTTGGAAAACCCTGTGCAAACGAATAATGACAGAAAACCAACATACTTAAAATACATAAAATTCTTTTCATAAGCTTTTATTTTTTATTAGATTTAGCATCAAATATAATAAAAAATAAAAGCTTATGAAAACAATTTAGTATTTCATTTATACATCTTGACTAAGGAAATGAATATTCCTTTGAAGACCAGCAAACTTGGTTCTTTTAACAGGTGACTTTCTGAAAATCTCCGAAAAAAGTTCTTGTGTAATTTCTTTCCACTCCTTTTTTCGATAAGATTTTAATTTTTCGTTGGGTAAAAAACGAGGCTGATGATGAGGTTTGGAAAAACGATTCCAAGGGCAAACATCTTGGCAAATATCACAACCAAACATCCAATCTTGCATTTTATCTTTGAAATAATGAGGAATTTCGTCTTTCAATTCTATGGTGGCATAAGAAATACACTTACTGCCATCTACGATTTTATCAGCTACAATGGCATCGGTAGGACAAGCATCTATACATTTGGTGCATTGTCCACAATGGTCTGTTGTAGCTCCATCGTATTCCAATTCTACATCTAAAATAATTTCTGCTAAAAAATAAAACGAACCTTTTTGTTTGGTAATCAAATTGGCGTTTTTCCCTATCCAACCAATTCCCGATTTTTTTGCCCAAGCTCTCTCTAAAACAGGTGCAGAATCTACAAAAACTCGACATTCAAAATCTCCTATTTCCGTTTTCAGTTCCTCTACTAAATCTCTTAAAATATCCTTAATAATATGATGATAATCGTAAGCGTAAGCATATTTAGAAATCTTAAAATTATCTATTGTAACAATTTCCTCCTCTGGGAAATAATTATACGCTAAAGAAATAACAGATTTAGAACCTTCCACTAACAATCTAGTATCCAATCTTTTATCAAAGTGATTCTCCATATATTTCATTTCTCCATGAAAATTATGCTTTAAATAATTTTCCATATATGGAGCTTCTTCCTCCAAAAAACCAGACTCCGAAATACCACAAGCCATAAAACCATACTCTTGAGCTTTGGTTTTAATCAGTTGAGTGTATTTTTCCTTTTTAGTATTCATAAGGAGTTAGACTAACGAAATATTAAAGTAGGCAAAGGTACAAATAAACATTTCCAAAATAAAAAAGGAATAAATAAATTTTAAATTTTCATATCTTTGCCGAATGGTAAAAATAGGCAATATAGAACTCTCAGATTTCCCGTTATTATTAGCTCCAATGGAAGATGTGAGCGACCCTCCTTTTAGGAAATTGTGCAAAATGCACGGAGCAGACTTAATGTATTCTGAATTTATTTCCTCAGAAGGACTTATTCGTGATGCTATAAAATCGAAAAAGAAGTTGGATATTTTTGATTACGAAAGACCTGTGGGAATTCAGATTTTTGGAGGAGATGAAGAAGCCATGGCGATGTCTGCCAGAATTGTGGAAACGGTAGAACCTGATTTAGTAGATATTAATTTTGGTTGTCCCGTAAAAAAAGTAGTTACCAAAGGTGCAGGAGCAGGTGTTTTGAAAGATATTGACCTGATGATAAGACTTACCAAAGCAGTCGTAAAATCTACCCATTTACCTGTAACAGTCAAGACCAGATTAGGTTGGGATACCGAAAGCATCAATATTTTTGAAGTCGCAGAAAGGTTACAAGAAACGGGAATTAAAGCATTGACTATCCATGCAAGAACTCGCTCCCAAATGTATAAAGGAGAAGCCGATTGGGAATATATTTCCAAAATTAAACAAAACCCCAATATCGAAATTCCTATTTTTGGAAACGGCGATATCAATTCTCCAGAAAAAGCCCTTGAATACAAAAACAAATACGCTTGTGATGGGATTATGATTGGTAGAGGAGCAATTGGTTACCCTTGGATTTTCAATGAAATAAAACACTATGTAAAAACAGGAGAAATCTTACCTCCACCTACAATGAAAGACCGACTAAAAGCGGTAAAACAACATGCAGAATGGAGCGTAGATTGGAAAACCGAAAAAACAGGAATCTTAGAAATGCGTCAGCATTATAAAAATTATTTCCGAGGAGTTCCTCATTTTAAGCAATACAAAAAAGAACTAATGGAACTCTTAACCCTACAAGAAATCTATGATTTAATGGATAGAATAGAAAGTGATTTCAGTTAAGGAATACAAAGCCAATGAAACACGGTTCAAATACCAAAAAACATCAATCCCTCCCTTTTAGAGAGGGATTTGAAATGAAAATATTATATTCTTCTTACTTTTTCAATTCCTTTAACGGCTTTTAGTTTTTTAAAGGTGGCTTCTATTTGGTTTTTATTTTTAATTTCAAGGTGGACAATCCCTTTAAATATACCACCATCTGTCGTAATCGAAATTCCTTTCATATCAATATTCATATCATTACTAATAACGGCTGTAATGTCATTAATCATTCCCAGTCTATCTAAACCTTGCAATTCTACTTTAATTCTGTTTTGGAATCGTTCTGCATTGACCCACTCAGCCGTTCGAATTCGATATGCATATTGAGCCCTCATATTAATGGCATTAGGACACTTATCGTTGTGTACCTTTATCCCATCAGAAATAGTAATGAATCCAAAAATTTTATCTCCAGGAACTACACTACAACACTTGGCAAAAGAATAATCTAATTTTTCTTGATCTTTTCCAAAAACAATCATATCCAAGTTCTCGGAAGTAGCTTTTTGCGTTTTATTTTTACCAATGCTGGTTTTTCTAAATCGATTAATAAAGGTATTAAAGACACTTTTACTCTCCACATACTTTTTCAAATCACTTACATCCAATTGCCCTGTCTGAAAAGCCAAAAATAACTCTTTGGAATTGTTCAGGTTAAAGTACTTTTGCATCTTATTCACCTCATCATCAGAGTACTTCAATTTTAGATGTCGTAGTTTTCTCTGTAAAAAGGCTTTACCTTCCAAAACCATTTCATTTTTTTGGTTATTAAGGAAATGTTTGATTTTAGATTTTGCTTTGGAAGTTTTCACAAAATCAAGCCAGTCTAATTTAGGTTTTTGATTTTCAGAAGATAAAATATCTACTTGGTCTCCATTTTTTAACACATGAGAAATCGGCACCAATTTACCATTCACTTTTGCACCTAAACATCTCGCACCCAAATCTGTATGCACAGAATAAGCAAAGTCTAATGCGGTAGAATCGACAGGTAATATTTTAATCTCACCTTTAGGGGTAAATACAAAAACCTCCTTGGCATAAAGGTTCATTTTAATATTATCCAAAAGCTCGTTGGTCGATAAACTTTTCTGCTGACTAAGCACCTCTCGGATTTCTTTTACCCACTTTTCAAAATTCCTATCCTCCTTATTACCATATCCTTCTTTGTATCGATAATGTGCCGCCACTCCTTTTTCGGCAATATCATCCATTCTTTCGGAACGAATTTGCACTTCTATCCATTTATTATCAGGTCCTAAAACCGTTAAATGAAGACTTTCATAGCCAGTAGAACGAGGTTGCGTAATCCAATCTCGAATTCTCAAAGGGTTCACATGATATAAATCGGTCACGATAGAATAAATTTTCCAAGCGATAAACTTCTCATTTTTAGCATCAGACTTATAAATAATTCTAATCGCATAATTGTCATAAATTTCATCGAAAGAAACCCCTTGCTTGAGCATTTTTCTATAAATAGACGAAATGGCTTTGGCTCTTCCCTTAATATTGAAATTAAGCCCTTCTTCGTTTAATTTTTCAGAAACTTCTTTTTTAAACTCCTCTACGTATTTTTGGCGATGCTCTTTGGCAATCGCCAACTGACTTACAATATCATTATACACCTCTGGGTTATTATACATTAGAGATAAATCTTCTAATTCGGATTTGATATTATACAAGCCTAAACGATGAGCTAATGGAGCGTAAATATAGACCGTTTCCGATGCTATTTTTTTCTGTTTATCTGGTCGCATACTTCCGAGCGTCCTCATATTGTGAAGTCGGTCGGCAATCTTGACCAAAATTACCCTAAAATCTTCTGAAAGGGTCAATAATAATTTTCGATAATTTTCGGATTGAACAGAGAGGTTTTGATTATTCATCACAGAAATCTTAGTCAGTCCATTGACGATATCAGCAATTGTTTCACCAAAAAGTCTTTTGATGTCCTCGTAAGTATATTCCGAATCTTCTATAACATCATGAAGCAAAGCACAAGCGATAGAAGTTGCCCCCAAACCAATTTCCTCTGCAACAATTTTTGCCACAGCAATAGGATGATAAATATAAGGCTCTCCACTCTTTCTCCGTTGGTCTTTATGGGCATCTAATGCGATATCAAAAGCCTTGCGAATGAGTTTATTTTTCTCTTCGTCTAATTCCCTATAAGTATTCGAAATTAAATCTTTATACTTCGCTAAAATCTCTTTGTTTTCCTGCTCTAAATCATAACCCATATCCTAAAAATTTTATATCCTCACGAAGTTAACAAAAATAAATAAAATGTAAAAATATAAGATGACAAAATTGAATTATCACTCCGTAATCTTAAGACTCATCTGGTAAAATTGGTGTTCTTAGATATAAAACGAACCGTATATCTTGATGTAATATTTGGTTAAAATAAAAAACCGTAAAAACTTAATTAATAAGCAATTACGGTTTAACTTGCGGAGAAAGAGGGATTCGAACCCCCGGAGGTGTTACCCTCGCTGGTTTTCAAGACCAGTGCATTCGACCACTCTGCCATTTCTCCAAAAACGATAAGTATTTCGTTTTTCAGTGGTGCAAATATAGGTGCTTTTATTTTATTGTGCAAACTTTTTTTTGAAGTTTTTTATAACTTATTATTTATCAATAAGAAAAATTTTACTTACCTAAATTCAACCCTATCGAAAAAGCCAATAAACCTATGCTCACAATGGATACGATGTAGATTATCGCAGTGTACAAATGTCCATTTTGATACAAATGGTAAGTCTCCAACGAAAAAGTAGAAAATGTAGTAAATGCACCACAAAATCCTGTAATCAATAAAAATTTTAAATAATTATCCACCTTGATATAAGAAGTGAGATAACCAATTAAAAAACACCCTATAATGTTTACCAAAAATGTTCCCATAGGAAAATGATTGATATTCCACCATTTTTGCGTAAAAGCAGAAATTAGGAAGCGCAAAACACTCCCTAATCCTCCTCCTATAAATATATAGAATAAATTTTTCATTTTTATTTATGCCAATTCGCCCAAATATCTCTCTGCGTCCATTGCCGACATACAACCACTTCCTGCTGCTGTAATCGCTTGTCTATAAATATGATCTTGTACATCTCCCGCTGCGAAAACACCAGGTAAATTGGTATGTGTAGATTTCCCTTTGGTAATGATATAACCATTTTCATCTAAATCAATCTGACCTTTGAAAATATCAGTATTCGGTTTATGTCCAATGGCAATGAATATTCCGTGAACATCAATCTTAGATTCTTCTTTAGTTTGATTGTTAATCACTACGGCTCTTTCTACCAAATTATTCTCTCCCTCGATACCGATAAGTTCGTGGTTGAACTTCACTTCGATATTTTCAGTTTTGTTTACTCGGTGTTCCATCGCTTTGGAAGCCTTGAAATAATCTTTTCTTACCAACATCGTTACCTTATTACAGATATTAGCTAAATAAGTAGCCTCTTCTGCTGCGGTATCTCCTGCTCCTACCACGATAACATCTTTACCTTTGTAGAAAAATCCATCACAAGTAGCACAAGCAGAAACTCCTCCTCCACTATATTTTTTCTCGTCATCAAGACCTAAATATTTTGCAGTCGCTCCTGTAGAAATAATCACCGTTCTCGCCTGAATTTCTTTTTCTCCTGCCCAAATCTTATGGATCCCTCCTACTTCTTTAGAAAATGCTACTTTGGTAATCATTTCGTAATGAACTTTGGTATCAAACCTTTCGGCTTGTTTTTGCAAATCGTTCATTAATTCCGTTCCTGTAACTCCGTTAGGATAACCTGGGAAATTATCTACTTCCGTAGTGGTAGTCAATTGTCCACCTGGCTGAAGTCCCGTGAAAACTTCTGGTTTCAAATCTGCTCTCGCTGCATAAATCGCTGCCGTATATCCCGAAGGTCCCGAACCAATAATCACACAATCTAAAATATTTTCTTGCATAGTTTTTATTTTTTTAATTCTTTTATTTATTTCTGAATGCAAAATTCGTAAAAAATAACTGATTACCAATTTTACTTCATTTATTTTATCTATTAAATTAATTAGTATTAATAGAAATAATTAAATATCATTTTCTTTTTTATACCTCCACCTTTATCTGATGAACATTGATGATTTTATAAACCAATTCTTTAAGTAATTCATCGTCTGGTGTTTGGTTGGCTCCCAAACCTTTACTTTTTAAATCTATTTCCCTCAAAATGGAAATCACCCTTGTGGCGTGTTTCAGTGGGTAAAGCCTGCCTGCCTGTGCATATTCCTTTAAGAAATAAGGGTTAATGCCCATCGCAGAAGCGATTTCTGTAGGATTGGAACCAGACATTGTATTGTGGATAATAATATTAGAAAAGAAATTATAGAGGTTTCCAATCGTCATTACAATAGGATTAGACTTTGGATTTTTGCCCATATAATGCACAATTTTAAAGGCTTTATTTTCATTTTTTTCGCCAATGGCTTTTTGAAGTTCAAAGACATTATATTCCTTACTGATACCGATATGTTTTTCTACCATGCTTCCGTCCAAAACTTCATCTTTCTTTAAAATAAGTTTCAGTTTGTGGAGTTCATTTGCAATTCTCGATAAGTCGTTTCCTAAATATTCGGCTAAAAGAAAAGTGATATTCGGAGCGGTTTTAATATCGAGTGCTTTACATTCATCAGCAATCCAATTGGCTAATTGATAATCTTTTACAGGCTCACTTAAAAATAATTGATTCTGCTTTTTGAGTAATTTAGCAAACTTTTTTCGAGCGTCTATTTTTTTATGTTTATGGGCAAAAACCAATAGCGTCGTTGGTACAGGATTTTCGATATAATGTTCAAAAATTTTCTGTTCCTCTTCTTTTATTTTTAAATCCTGAGCTTCTTTAACAATGATGATATTCAGTTCGCCAAACATCGGAAACTGCTTGGCTAAAGCCAAAATTTCTGCCAAATTCGTATCTTTTCCGTACACAATGGTTTGTCCAAAAGCCTTTTCTTCTTCGGACAGAATATCATTTTCAAAAGATTTTACCGCCTTATCAATATAATAAGGTTCTTGCCCATGGAAAAAATAAATCGGTAAAAATGTTTTATTTTTTATACTTTTGAGAACTGAATTTAATTCTTTCATAACGCTATATGGAACTTCCTAAACTTAATTTTACTGAATCGTTTGATTTTCAATTACGAAAAGACAAAGATAAGTATTTTATTTATGATATCACACGAAAAAATTGGCTTTTGCTTACTCCCGAAGAATGGGTAAGGCAACATTGGATACATCATTTCACACAAACGAAAGGCTTTGCTACTTCGGCACTGATTTCCGAAAAAAAAATAGAACTCAACGGATTAACCAAAAGAATTGATTTATTGGTTACCAAAAAAACAAAACCCTACCTCTTAATCGAATGTAAAGCACCGAAAGTGCCACTTACCGAAAAAACATTTGAACAAACCGCAAGGTATAATTCTATCATTCAAGCTCAAGAAATCTTATTAACCAATGGTCTTCAACATATTTGGGCAGAGTTTAAAGATGGAAAATATCATTTTAAACGATAAATGATTATTCGATTGAAAAAAAATATTTTACAATACTGAATATCAACACATTAACCGTTAAACCAACGCCAATTCAAATATTTTTATTACATTTGTTTAGTTGAATTTTAGATTATGAATATCCAGCAATTAGAATACCTTGTCGCAGTAGATAAATACAAACATTTTGGGAAAGCATCAAAGGCGTGTTTCATTACCCAACCGACTTTGAGTGCTATGATTCAGAAGTTAGAAGACGAACTTGACCTTAAAATTTTTGATAGAACTACCCACCCTATTCGTACGACAGATGTTGGAACGGAAATTATTAATCATGCTAAAATAATCTTAGGTTCGGTAAATGAACTTAAAAATAAAGCCGATTTACTCAATAATATACTCGGTGGAAAGATTAATTTAGGAATTATTCCTACTGTTTCCAGTTATATTTTACCAACGCATATTTTTAGTTTTCTAAATGAAAACCCAAAAATTGAAATGAATGTCAAGGAAATGACCACCAAAAATGTCATTAAATCCTTGAAATCTGGTGAGTTGGATGCAGGAATTATCGCCACACCTCATAGCGAAGCAAAAGATTTTCATAATGATATCTTATTCAACGAAGAATTGATGGTCTATAGTGCTGATAACCAAGATATCGATGGTTATATTCTACCTGAAAATATTAAGAAAGACCAAATTTGGTTATTGGAAGAAGGCAACTGCTTGAGAACTCAGTTTGAGCATATTTGCCACTTGAAAGAAAATTCTCTTAAACCAAAAAATCTCAATTTTTTAGGTTCTAATATCAGTACTTTATTGCATATGGTAGACACAATAGGTGGCGTAAGTATCCTACCCGAGTTGGCCATTGACCAACTTTCGGAAAAGCAAAAACAAAAAATCACTCGATTTACCAAACCTTTCCCTTACCGAGAGATTAGTATTATTTATTATAAACCGACTTACAAACAAAAAATCATAGATGAACTCGTCTCTTTCATGAAAAAATCCTTGAAAGACAAAATGAATTTCAATAAAAGTCCTAAAGATTTCGTTAGTGTAAAACCTGAATAAAAAGGAATGTCACCTACTACCTGAACGAATAGAACTTTTAAAATGAATAGAAAAATGAGGAAATTTTTAATACTTTTATTTTTGATGAGCTTATTGCAAAGTTGTAATGCCCAGTCTGATTTTGACATGACAAACATCAAATTTAATGTAGATAATATCTCGGTAATATTGCCTAAAAATATCAAATCAGTAACACACAACAGAGGTATATCTCCTGAGTATAAAGAAACAACCATATCTTCACATTTATATTTTGCTGGCATAGACTTTTCAGGTAAAAACCCTAAAGCACCTACTCAAAATTGTGCAGTGTTTTTCTATAACACAAAGAACAATCTTATTACAGAATATTGGTTAAATGTGTTGGACACCAAACAAAGCGAACAGTTACTCAAAAAGCTAAAAGAAAGATTAGGCAAACCTAACTATACAGAGTTTAAAACACCGATAGACAAGACTAACAATAATCCTAATAAATTGATATGGGAAGATGTTAAAAATAATCGGTTTTATTATTTAAGCTACACAGAGCAACATTATGGTAGAGATGCACAGCTTATTGTGATGCCCATATTAGAGAAATATCCTGGATATATTATAAGTTACTGGGAAGATTTCACCGATGAACGAACCAAAAGGAAAGACCCAAATTTCACTTATCAAGATTATCTAAAATATCGACAGGAACGGTATGGCAAGGATGATGATGTGGTTAAACGAACAAAATAACTACATAAAAACACCTCCTATTTTTCAGACAAAATAGGTAGTTTAATCCTAAAAGTAGTTCCCTTGCCTAATTCGGTATGAGCCACTTTAATATCGCCATTATGATAATCTTTTATCACCCTTTTAGCAAGGCTCAATCCTAATCCCCAACCTCTTTTTTTGGTGGAAAATCCTGTATCAAAAACATTTCTGGCTTGTGCACTGGTCATACCACTTCCCGTGTCTTTAAAATCAATAAAAACCCGATGATTAGCTTCATAAAGAGTTATTTTCAACATTCCTTCTCCTTTCATTGCGTCTACGGCGTTTTTAACCAAATTCTCTATTACCCAACTCATTAGAATTGAATTATGAGGCGTTTTGATAATATAACGAGGAGTAATTAACCTAAAATCTATCTTATTGGAAACCCTTTGTTTAAGGTAATCGAAATTCTGTTGAATGGTTTGGTTTAAATTTTCATCATTAAGTTCAGGAGTAGAACCAATTTTGGAAAATCGCTCCGAAATGGTCTTTAAACGATTGATATCTTTACTCATTTCTATTACCCCTTCGGTATTTTGATTTTCTAATTTCATCACCTCTATCCAACCCATCATTGAGGAAAGCGGCGTACCAATCTGATGTGCCGTTTCCTTCGCCAAACCTGCCCAAAGGAAACCTTCATCGGTCTTTTTTACCGTTTTTAAAAACCATAAAGACAAGATTAAATAAGCAAAAATAAAAACACCCAATACATAAGGGTAATACTGTAAATCGTTCAACAACTTAGAATTATCATAAAAAACCAATTGTTTTTCGGTTTTGGAAATGACAATTTCAAAAGGCTGATAAGTTTCCCCTATATCTTCAATATAATGCTGAAGTTGCACTTTATCATTGATAATTTCTTGGGGAATATTACGGTAAGTTCCCTCGAAAAGGAGCGGTTTTTTATTTTCATCGGTAATGATAACGGGAATTTGGTCATTTTCCTGAACCACTGCAAAAAGTAAATCTTGGATATTGGGATCTAAATCAAAATCGTTATTTTGTAGAATTTTCATTGCCGTTCCGAAAACCTGAATTCTACTTGCTTCCCTCTGTCGAAGTTCCTTTACCAAAAAGACAGAATAAACCACCATTCCAAAAACAAAAGCAGTGAAAAACGCATACAAAATGCCAATATTCATTTTAGAAAGGTAGTTTTTTTTCATGTTTTTTTATTTTTGATAAGAAGTCATTACCATATTTAGCTTTTCAAACCATTCTTTTTGGTTATTGACTATAAAATCAAATTTTTGTCCATTTTTAATGGTTACTCTTATTTTATTAGGAATTAAATAAGAGGTTTTTCGCTTAATAATTCCATTAATGTCTTCATAATTAATATTGGTTTGCCCTTTTTGAATATTTAGACTATGCGACCTAAAAATTACTTTTTTATCAGTTAAAAATAATGCTCCAGCAGTTGATTTCAATCCACCATAAAAATTAGCCTTTCCTTTGAATTTAACCTGTTCATTTTCTTCTAATTTTGGCATAATGTCTTTAATATCGTTTGAAATAAAATGAAAAAATACATTCATTAAAATTGCGTAAAAAATACTGAAATAAATATAATATTCTAATGATTTAGTTTTCCAAAATATTAAATCAATTAAATACAATACCCCACAAAATAATATTACTGTTAAAATAACAGTTACAATAAATTGTTTTTTGCTAAATTTAATTTCTATTATTTTCATTTTATCATCATTGAATTTTCTCAACTTACTTCAAATGATTTAAAATTTTAAATAAATCCTTACTCACACTCCAACCTTGATAATTGTTCACAATAATCGCAAAAACATATTTTTTTCCCGATTTCGAAGTATGATAACCTGCAAAACCTTTCGCATCTCTAATCGTTCCACTTTTCATCTTCATTCCGTTTTTTTGCTTTGGAAAACCTTTGTAATAAGCATTAAACCAAGGTTGTTTTTTAGCCCACAATAATGCCTGAACTTCGGCTCTTGCAGAGGCATAGTTTTGTGGCGAAAGCCCACTTCCATCAGCGAAATTTATCATATAAGGATTGATGCCTTTGCTTTTCCAGAAGGACTTCATATAGGCAACACTCGATTTATAATTGCTTTTATTTTTTTTGACTTTACCAACGGTTTTTACGAAAGTTTCACCGTATAAATTCACGCTTTTCTTTAAAAACCAATAGACTATTTTATCCAAAGTGGGGGATTGATAAGTAAAGAAAATATTAGATTTAGGTGCTTTAATGATTTCTTTTCCATTGATTTTTTGTTGGCTATTCGTGATTATTTCGCCCGAAAATGCAATATTAGATTTTAGGATTTCTTCTTTCAATTCCAACGCCAATTGATATGGAGGATTAGGAATAGAGCCAGATACAGTCATTTTTTTACCTTTGGGCAAAGTACCATTAATAAGGGCAACATTAGAGTGTGGAGCGGTAAAAACCAAACTTTTATCAGACTTCCCTCCTACTTTCACTTCATTTACCCATTTTATCTTATCCATATTGATATTAAATCCCTTCATACTTCGCCCTTTCATGAACATATCAAACTGATTTTCTCGCCAATTTACACTCCAAACGCCCGTTCCATAATAATTCCCTAAATCGTCCCAAGGATAACCACCCGGAATGGTTTGAAAATCAAAATAAGTATCATCAATAACCAAATTTCCTTCAATTTTTTGAATACCTTTGTCTTTTAACGACTGAATAAATTGAGCCTTAAAATTTTCTGGTTTATAGCCTTCGTATCGCCAACTTCCAAGCGTTGGGTCGCCGTTGGAATGGACTACCACATCGCCGTTTAAAACTCCATTGTTCAAATTTCCTGTATGCGATGCTGTTGTCGTGTATCGATAATTTTTCCCTAAAACCTCCAATGCCATTGCCGAACTGAAAATCTTTTGTGTAGATGCCGTAGAAAGCCCTTTGTTCCCCCTATATTCATAAACCAACCTTCCCCTTTCATCAGCCACAAAAAACGATAAGTTCGCCGAATAACAAGCAGGAGATTGTAAGAACTTCTGGGTTGCTCTTTTCAATTTCTGCTGAACACTTTGTCCAAAACTCAATGAACTGATTAAAAAACCAAGAGCCAAGAGCCAAGAGCCAAGAAATTGAAATTTTATATTTTGAACCATTTTTATTTTTTTAAAATTTTAAACTAATTCTGTACCAACAGAAACTTCGTAAGGTGTTTTATTTTTCTCAAAAATTCTCGTTTCTCTACTTCCTTCTATTGTGATTTTAGTACCAATTTTACGAATCCAGTTTCCTTCTCTTAATCCAATTACTTTTTCATCATTTTGAGATAAAAATTCCAAAATTCTCGTTTCCCTTGTTTCACCATTATGCTTTAATTCTGGAGCTGGATCAAGGTAATGAGGGTTAATATTAAAAGGCACCAATCCCATACACTCGAAACTCGGTGGATAGACAATCGGCATATCATTGGTCGTTTTCATATTCAGCCCTGCGATATTACTTCCTGCACTCGTTCCCAAATAGGGTTTTCCTTTTTCTACTTCGGTTTTCAATACCTTCATTAAGCCTTTGTCGTGCAAATTTTTAACCAACAAAAAAGTATTTCCACCTCCTGTAAAATAAGCTTTCGCCTCTTGAATTGCGGTTTGAGGATTTTCAAATTCATGGATTCCTTTTACTTTAATATCAATTTGAGCGAAAAAATCGCTGGCTATTTTGGTATATTCATCGTGGGTCATTCCGTTTGGTCTGGCATAGGGAATAAATAAAATTTCGTCTATTCCTTGGTATAATTTGACCAATTCATCTTTTAAATATGCTAAATATTTTCCACCAAAAATCGTAGAAGTGGAAGCTAATATAATATTCATAATTTCATTTTGATTTTCCACAAAGATAAAGGTTTCATGAAATATTTTGTGTTTTTTAGGGGAAGTTTTTCACTTTTATTTGCCATTTAGTTTTTTTTATAGGGTAAAAATATTACTTTTGCACAGTATTTGTATTTGAAGATACTGATGAACATTAAATAAAATCAAAACCTATGAAAAAAACTTTATTAATTTTTATTCTTTTCATTTCTTACACTTTTAGTGCACAAATAAAGGTAGTAAAAAACGAAATGCTAACGAAGGTAGGAAAAGAAGCTTCCGTTACACTTTATAAAAATAAAAACAAATATACTTTTAATTATCAAGATGTCAATTCAAGTAATTTGAATACTTTTAGGTCTTTTTCTTTTAAAGACATCAATAAAGATTTTGATAATCTATACAAGATGATTGCTAATGGGTTTATTTCTATGCCTGAGGAAAACATTATTTTGGAACTCCCTCATGATATTATCGAACTTCATTTTGCAAGAAATTTTGGACAAAAAACTGTTCAGTTTATTCATTTTGTCAACAAAAGAAAAAAATTCAAGGCAAAATCTGAGTATCTTACTGAAAAACAAATCAATAAAATTTTTGGAAAGAAAAAAAATATTCCTCAAAAGAAGAAAAGAAAGAAAAGAAGAAGTCGTCGTTAAAAGTCGCCTCACTTCAATTTTTTAAAATTTTAAACTCATTCTATTATGGAATGAGTTTTTATTTTTTTACTTTTGTTCCCAACTAATTTAATAGTATGGCTTTACAAATCATCAATCTATCCAAAAAATTTAAGCAACAAAAAGCTTTAGATTCCGTTAATATCAATATCCAAAAGAATGAAATTATTGGTTTGTTAGGTGCCAATGGAGCAGGAAAATCAACATTAATGAAGTCTATCGTGGGAGCTATTAAGGTAGATGAAGGACAAATTTTATTCAACGAAAAAGATATTACAAAATCTCCTATCATTTGTAAAAAGAAAATGGGTTTTTTACCTGAAAACAATCCTCTTTATTTGGATATGTATGTAAAAGAATACCTTTCTTTTGTAGCCAATCTACACCAAATACCTTCTTCAAGAATAGATGAAGTGATTGATTTGACAGGAATTACATCAGAAAAAAATAAAAAAATCAATCAATTATCAAAAGGGTACAAACAAAGAGTGGGCTTGGCTCAATCAATTATTCATCAGCCTGATTTACTGATTCTTGATGAACCTACCAACGGACTTGACCCTAATCAAATTATTGAAATTAGAAATATTATTAAAACCATCGGAAAAGAAAAAACCGTTATCCTTTCTACACATATTATGCAAGAAGTAGAAGCGCTTTGTACAAGGGTTATTTTGATTAATAAAGGTAAAATTATTCAAGATGCTCCTATCGAAGAATTTAAAGGGAAATTCAATAGTATTGAAGAGGCATTTACAGAATACACACATTAACACCATCTTTTGTCCCCTAATATCTCGGTTCTAAATGCACCATTATTACATTTTTTTTTATATTTTTGTGGTGTTAAAAATTAGATATAATGGCAAAATTAACTTCAAGAAGCGAAGATTATAGCAAGTGGTACAACGAATTGGTTGTAAAGGCAGATTTGGCAGAAAACTCAGGAGTGCGTGGCTGTATGGTCATTAAACCTTATGGATATGCTATTTGGGAGAAAATGAAAGAATATTTGGATAAGAGATTCAAAGAAACTGGACACCAAAATGCTTATTTCCCGATTTTCGTTCCCAAAAGTCTTTTTGAAGCAGAGGAAAAAAATGCAGAAGGTTTTGCAAAAGAATGTGCAGTAGTAACGCATTATCGTTTGAAATCTGACCCTGATAATCCTCAAAAATTAATCCCTGATGCCAAAGCCAAATTAGAAGAAGAGCTGATCGTAAGACCAACTTCGGAAGCAATTATTTGGAATACTTATAAAAATTGGGTACAATCGTATAGGAACTTACCAATTTTAATTAACCAATGGGCAAATGTCGTGCGTTGGGAAATGAGAACTCGTCTGTTTTTAAGAACCGCAGAGTTTCTTTGGCAAGAAGGACATACGGCTCACGCCACCAAAGAAGAAGCCATCGAAGAAACCGAAAAAATGATTGATGTCTATGCAGAATTTGCCGAAAAAGTAATGGCAGTACCTGTAATTAAAGGTTTCAAAACACCAAGCGAAAGATTTGCGGGTGCAGAGGAAACTTATTGTATCGAGGCAATGATGCAGGATGGAAAAGCCTTACAGGCAGGAACTTCTCACTTTTTAGGACAGAATTTCGCCAAAGCTTTTGATGTGAAATTCACGAATAAGGAAGGGAAAATAGAACACGCTTGGGCAACCTCTTGGGGAGTTTCTACAAGATTGATGGGAGCTTTAATAATGGCTCATTCTGATGATAAAGGTTTGGTTCTTCCACCTAATTTAGCACCAATTCAGGTGGTTATTGTACCTATTTTCAGAAATGAAGAACAATTGGCAGAGATTACCAAAGTAGCGACAAGATTACAAGAGAAATTAAGTGCAAAAGGAATTTCGGTGAAATTTGACGATGACGACCAAAGTAAACCAGGTTGGAAATTTGCAGAATACGAATTGAAAGGTGTTCCTGTAAGATTGGCGATTGGCCCTAAAGATTTAGAGAAAAAATCGGTGGAAATTGCAAGAAGAGACACCTGCACCAAAGAAATTCAGCCATTAGAAAATATCGAAGACTATATCGAAAATTTATTGAAAACCATTCAGGAGGATATCTACCAAAAGGCACTGGATTTCCGAGAAGAAAATATCACCAAAGTTGATACTTACGAGGAATTTAAAAAAGTATTGGAAGAGAAAGGAGGCTTTATCTCTGCCCATTGGGACGGCACTGAAGAGGAAGAAGAACAAATTCAACAAGAGACCAAAGCGACCATTCGTTGTATTCCTTTGGATGCAGAAGAGGAAGAAGGTGTTTCCTTAATCAGTGGTAAACCTTCTAAGAGAAGAGTAATTTTCGCTAAAGCATATTAAAAAATACAACTAAAAATTGCGTTTATATTAATTTTTTATTGTACATTAGCACAAAACAATAAAAAATATTATTATGTCACTAAATTTAATTGATTTAATCAAGGGACAATTAGGTCCAGCACTTGTTTCACAAGCTGCAACGAAATTAGGAGAAAGCGAATCAGGAATTTCTAAAGCAATCAGTGGTTTATTACCAGCTATTTTAGGAGGATTAGGAAATAACGCGAGTAATCCAGGTGTCTTTGACGCTATTAAAGGTGCTGCTACAAGCGGAATTTTAGGAAATTTATTAGGTGGAACTGCTAATAATTCTATTATTTCGTCTATTTTACCAATGTTATTTGGGGATAAACAAAGTAGTTTGTTAAGTGGAATTTCTAAATTCGCGGGAATTAGCCAAGATTCATCAAGCTCTTTGTTAAATATGGTTACAGGAGCTACATTAGGTTCTGTGGGGAAATATGCTACTGATAATAATTTGGATGCTTCTGGTGTTACTAAATTATTGGAAAGTCAAAAATCTAATATTTCTTCTATGTTACCTGCTGGTTTATCTTTAGGAGCATTAGGATTAGGAAGCGCTTTTGGTGGTGTTGCCGATAAAGTTTCAAGTACAGCCAATGCAGTGGTAGATGGTGCAAGTAATACTGCAAAAAGTGTAACTAATAAAGTAGAAAATGTTTCTTCTTTAGGATCATCAAATAATAATGAGGGTGGTGGTTCTATTTGGAAATGGTTATTACCACTATTATTGCTATTAGCAGCAGGATTTTTCTTATGGAAACAATGCAATAATAAAACAACAGATGAGAAGGCAACAGATACAAACACGGCTGCTGGTACAGAAAATGTAACAACAACCGATGGTAATACCGATGAAGCTAATTCTCAAGATACAGCAGGAGGAGCCGATGAAACAGGAGCTATAGAAGTTGAATTACCTAATGGAGAAAAATTGAAAGCTCACAAAGGAGGTATCGAAGACCAAATAGTTGCATTCTTAAACTCTGATGACTATAAAAATGCTTCAGCGGAAGAATTAAAAACAAAATGGTTCAACTTTGATAACTTAAACTTTGAATTTGGTACAACGACTTTAACAGCAGAATCTCAAGTTCAGTTGGATAATTTAAAGAAAATCTTAGCAGCTTATCCAGATGCTAAAATTAAAATTGGAGCCTACACAGATAAAAAAGGGGATGATGCAGGTAACAAAGCTTTATCTCAAAAAAGAGCAGATGCAGTGAAAGCCGCTGTAAACTCTGACCAAGTAGTAGGAGCAGAAGGATATGGAGAAGAATTTGCTACTGTTGACGAAAATGCTTCTGATAAAGAAAGAGAAGCCGATAGAAAAACAGCAATCAGACTTGTAAAATAAAATTAATCTTATTCTACAAAAATAAAAAGATTCAGGGGAAACTCTGAATCTTTTTTGTATCATAAAGTTTTCTATTACAACTTCTTCCTAACAAAAATATGATAAACTAAATAAATTAAAGGCAAAGACATCATTCCCAAATAAAAAGCATTACTCATCGCCACTTTAGGATAAATTGCTACCGCATAAACCAACCCAAAAAATGCTCCACCCAAATGAGCAGCGTGTCCTAAATTATCCCATTGTTTTGGGTTTAACATCATATAAACAGAATAACCAAAATAGACCGCACCAAATAACCAACCTGGTAAAAAATTAACACTAATTTCGTTAGGAGCAATCGAAATTGCCGAGAAAATAATTCCAGAAACAGCTCCCGAAGCTCCAATGGCAGAATACCAAGGCTGTTTTTTGTAAATCAACAAACTGAATACGCCTCCCAAAATCATGGAAACAAAATAAATCAATAAGAAACCTATTTTCCCAAAAGCTGTTATCACAATGCCCTGAAAGAAATACAAAGACAACATATTGAAAAATAAATGCATCCAATCGGCATGGAGAAACCCCGAACTGATTAACCTAATATATTCTTTTCGCTTAGCAATAGCCTCTACATTAAATTTATACTTTTCAAATAAAAGCCTATCTCCAAACCCTTTATAACTGATAAAACAAGTTATTCCTATAATAATAATGACTAATATATCCATATTTTTTTAATTACTCCTCAAAAAGATTTCCAATTGTTCCTTCGTCCAAATGTTCCTCTTCGTGAGGTTTTTGTTCTACTTTTTCCTCCTCTTCCTCTACCCTTTCAGGAATGGTAAAATTAAAGGTTTTCACCTTATCTTTCGTCAATTGGTTTCCAATCGCTTTAATTCCTTTTACAGCAATAAAATCATCAATATCGATAATTTCAGGATCTTTTTGATTTCCTTTTACTTTAGCAAAAATCATTTCTGCAGTCGCCCCAGCATCTACAATTACGGTTTCGATAAAAGAGGCTTGATGTTCGGACGGCATAAAAATTTGTGGATTGGTATGGTCTTCTAAAACAAATCGCTTGATATAATAGATTTTCTTCTCTCCATCAAAATAAATACAAGCTATTGGCTGTTTTGGTCGCCATTTTTCCAATACTAAATATTCTCCATCAAAATGATTACTCAAATCAAATGTTGATAATTTTGCCTCTCCATCTGTATTGATAGTCAATATTTTATCCTCTCCTCTAAAGCTTCCTAAAAGCGTTCCTCTCCCATCTACATTCAAGCGTTTTACGGTTTCATCGAACCAAATTTTCCTAGGAGCTAAGGTAGAAACACCTTCTTCTTTTAAATCGACTTTCTTCACAGGATATTTAGTCACGATATTACCTTTGGAGTTTCGTCCCTTAATGGCTAAGTCGGAAAAATCAATATTTAATTTGGTCTTTCTTACTCTCGCTCCTGGTTTTAAAAGCACATTGACCACCTCTGCCTCTCCATTCGGATTGGCTGAAAAATAAAGCACCTGAGAGCCTTTTTTGTCCGATGCCAAAGGATATTCGTTATGACGAGTAATGGAAGTTACAGAAAACCTTTTCATATAATAAGGTCCCACATTTCCTTGTCTATAAATCATATTATAAACCGTTCGTTTGTCATTTTTCTTCCACACCGCAACATGAATAATATCTTTTCCAACAAATGTTTTTGGTTCCACTTTTACCACTTGCATTGTCCCATCTTTTCGGAAAGTGATAATATCGTCAATATCAGAACAATCGAATACATATTCGTCTTTTCTAAGCGAAGTACCGATAAATCCTTCTTTTCGATTGACATAAAATTTGGTATTAGCAACGGCTACTTTTGTAGCATCAATGGTATCAAAAACCCTTAATTCTGTGCGTCTTTCTTTCCCTTTTCCAAATCTTTTTTGAATGTCTGTAAAATAGTCAATAGCATATTCTATGAGATGAGCCAAATGATGTTTAACCCTCTCAATATTACCTTCTAAGGCTAAAATATTCTCCTTAAATTTATCTAAATCGAAACGAGAAATTCGCTTAATTCTAATTTCTGTCAGTTTAATAATATCTTCTTCGGTTACCTCACGAATAAGATGCTGAGTATGAGGTTTTAATCCTTCATCAATGGTAGAAATCACTTCCTCCCAAGTTTTCACTTCCTCTATATCTCGGTAAATTCTATTTTCAATGAATATCCTTTCCAAGGAAGCAAAATGCCATTTTTCTTGGAGTTCGTGAAGTTCAATTTCCAATTCTTTTTTGAGTAACTGAACGGTAAAATCGGTATTTCTTCGTAAGATTTCAGAAACGCTTAAGAACATCGGTTTGTCGCCAACAATCACACACGCATTAGGCGAAATAGTAACCTGACAATCGGTAAAAGCATATAAGGCATCTATCATTTTATCAGGAGAAATCCCATTATGAAGATGAATTAAAATCTCTACTTTATCCGAGGTATTGTCCTCAATTTTTTTAATTTTTATTTTACCTTTATCATTGGCTTTCAGAATGTTATCAATTAAATCTCCTGTATTTTTAGAATAAGGTAATTCAGTAATAACCAATGTGTTTTTATCTCTTTGGGTAATTCTTGCTCTGGCTCTTACCTTACCACCTCTTTCGCCGTCTTTATATTCGGAAACATCTAATAATCCACCAGTTAAAAAATCAGGGAAAATCTTAAATTTCTTTCCTTTTAAATGCTGAATAGAAGCCTTTATTAATTCATTAAAATTATGAGGTAAAATTTTGGTGGACAAACCAACCCCAATTCCTTCTACTCCCTGTGCCAAAAGCATTGGGAATTTTACAGGTAAATCGACAGGCTCATTATTTCTACCATCATAGGATTTAGACCATTCGGTAGTTTTAGGATTGAAAACCACTTCAAGGGCAAATTTGGTCAATCTCGCCTCAATATACCTCGCCGCTGCCGCCGAATCTCCTGTATAAACATTTCCCCAGTTCCCTTGGGTATCAATCAATAATTCTTTCTGACCGATTTGCACCATGGCATCGGTAATAGAAGCATCTCCATGAGGATGATATTTCATTGTATTCCCAACGATATTCGCCACCTTATTATATCGTCCATCTTCCAACTCTCTCATCGAGTGCATTATACGCCTTTGCACAGGCTTAAAACCATCATAAATAGATGGAATAGCACGATCGAGAATTACATAAGAAGCGTAGTCTAAAAACCAATCTTTATAAAGTCCTGATACCTTTTTTAAGGTATCTTCTTGGTGTGAAAATTCCTCTTTCATTATTTTTGCTGCTCGTTAATTTTTTGGTTTTCTTTATTGTTTTTAATCACTCTATTTAGAGAAGTTTTTAAATCTTTTATTTCTTTTTTGGTAAGATAGGAAACATCATACTTTAAACGAATTTCCCCTTTCTTTTTACTACTGATAATCATGTATAGATTCTTGGAAAATAAAATATTTGTAAAATAAAACTCCATGAGTTTATACTTGGGAAATTCGTCTCTCAAGTCCTTACTCATAAAAGGCATAACACTTCTATTGGTTATATTTAGTACCTCTCCATCACTATCATATTCAAAGATTTGTCTTCCTCTTTTCAAAAAAAGAAAAACCAAAATAAATGGAATACCTAATAAGAAATAATCTTTCCAACCTAATCGTTCCAAAAGGAAAAAGTCAATTAAAAAAAAGCCTACTCCCAATACCAAAATAAACATTAGGAAATTATACAAAAACTGATACCTTACTGTTTTACTTTTATTACTTAGTCTCATATTTATTTTTCATCAATATTATTATCTTCTACTACTAAATTTTCAAGGATAAAATTTTGCCTTGTCGGTGTATTTTTACCCATATAAAATGTCAACATTTCTTCTATCGACATATCTTTACCTATCACTACTGGTTCCAAATGAATGTCTTTACCAATAAAGTGCTTAAACTCATCTGGGGAAATTTCCCCTAAACCTTTAAATCGAGTAATTTCAGGATTTTTCCCCAATTCTGCTAATGCTTTTAGCCTTTCCTCATCAGAATAGCAATACCTTGTTTCTTTTTTATTCCTTACCCTAAACAATGGTGTTTGTAAAATGTACAAATGCCCATTTTTAATTAAATCTGGGAAAAACTGTAAGAAAAAAGTAATGATTAACAATCGAATGTGCATTCCATCGACATCGGCATCGGTAGCGATAATCACTTGGTTATATCGTAAATCTTCCAAAGAATCTTCGATATTCAAAGCTGCTTGAAGAAGGTTAAATTCCTCATTTTCATACACCACTCTTTTGGTGAGTCCAAAACTATTCAATGGTTTTCCACGAAGCGAAAAAACTGCTTGGGTTTCCACATCTCGAGATTTGGTAATCGACCCCGATGCAGAATCTCCCTCGGTAATGAAAATCTGAGATTCCGACTTTCGTTCTGCCTTTTGGTCATTATAATGCTGACGACAATCTCTCAATTTTTTATTATGTAAAGATACCTTTTTGGCTCTTTCTTTTGCTAATTTTTGTATTCCCGACAATTCTTTACGCTCTTTCTCGGAACGAAGTATTTTTTTATGTAAAATCTCTGCCGTTTCCGAATTTTTGTGCAAGAAATTATCCAATTTCTTTTTAAGGAAGTTTAAAATAAAAGTTCGTACGGTTTCTAAACCTGGTCCCATTTCGTTAGAACCTAATTTGGTTTTGGTTTGAGATTCAAATACAGGCTCTATTACCTTAATAGAAACAGCTGCAATAATAGACTTTCGAGTATCCGAAGCATCGAAATTTTTATTAAAAAAATCTCTAATGGTCTTCACATAAGCTTCTCTAAAAGCGGTTAAGTGCGTTCCTCCCTGTGTGGTATTTTGTCCATTAACAAAGGTGAAATAAGTTTCGGATTGCGACTTATCAGAGTGGGTTAAGGCGATTTCTATATCTTCATCTTTTAAATGAATAACAGGATATAAAATATGGCTCTCAATCTCCTCTTCCAATAGGTCTTTTAATCCATTTTCAGAAAAGAATGTTTCTCCATTAAATATAATTTTCAAACCTGGGTTAAGGTAAGCGTAATTTCTTAACATTCGCTCAATATACTCTCTCCTAAACTTGAAATTGGGGAAAATTTCTAAATCAGGAACGAAAGTAATCTCTGTACCATTCCTCTCTGAAGTATCAATTTCTGGAGCATCGTTGGTCTTTTCTCCTCGGCAAAATTCTGCTATTTTCGCTTTTTTATCACGAACAGATTTCACTTTAAAATATTCGGAAAGGGCATTTACCGCTTTGGTACCAACACCATTCAGTCCTACCGATTTTTTAAAAGCTTTACTATCGTACTTTCCTCCTGTGTTCATTTTGGAAACCGCATCTACGACTTTCCCTAAAGGAATTCCACGACCATAATCACGAATACGAACCTTTTTTTCGTCTAATTTAATTTCAATTCGTTTTCCTGCCTTCATGACAAATTCATCGATAGAATTATCAATGATTTCTTTCATTAAAATATAAATTCCATCATCCGCCGAAGAACCATCTCCCAACTTACCAATGTACATTCCCGGTCTTTGACGAATATGCTCTTGCCACTCTAGCGTTCGTATGTTATCTTCCGTATATTTTACTGAATTGTTCCCCATCAATTAATTTCCTTTTTTAATTTAAATCCCAAGACCCACAAAGGTAATTAATTGATTCGAGAAAAAAAAATTGCGTTGAAAGGGGTTTGGTATACAATAACTTATTGACCTGTTTTACAGCGACTTATTGATTGCGTGTAAATGATTTCATAAAACCCTTCTGGCAAAAAGGTATTTTCGTTTCCAATAAGGGTTATTAAGCGAAGAGACGATGACACCTTTGGAACTGGATGCATGAATAAAAAAGACTTCACCCTTTTTAATATGATGAACCAAACCAACATGAGATACTTTTCCGCTTTTGGAAGTAGCAAAAAAGACCAAATCTCCCTTTCTAATATTCCTTTTGTTTATTTTTTTACCCTTTTTTGCCTGTTGGTGAGAAATTCTTGGAAACGAAATTTGGTGTTGTAAAAAAGATTGATAAATCAGTCCAGAGCAATCCATTCCTCGTTTGGAATGTCCTCCAAATCGATAAGGAGCTCCTTTGTACTGCTCGGCTGTTCTAACGACTTTATGAATTAAACTGTTTGATTTATAACTACTTGCACTTCTCCTTGTCGAACAGGAAGTCAATAAAATAAGGATAAATAATACTGATATTTTTTTCATTGATTTTGTCTTATTTGAGTTTAAAGTTCACTTTTTCACCAATTGAAGGGAATTCGGTATATGTGATTTTTTTATTCGTACCGTCAATTTCTTTCCAACCTTTTTTATGGGATAAATCTCCTATTTCCACAATTTTAGGAATGAACGAAATTTCTTCATCTCCCTTATGAATACACTCCTCATATTGCACTGCAATATCCAAAACACAAGGGAAATCTGTATTCATCTTAAGGTTTCGATAAATAATGTCGAAATGCGTCTCCTGATTATTCGGAATATCAAAATATTGTTCCCAATTTTCCGTACTTCCTTGTAATTCTGCAACCGCCTTTAAGCCGTAATAAAAAGCAATCGCATAGTACTTTCGAGTTTCTTTTCGTAGATAATCCTCAGGAAAATGTCCACCCTCATATAATATAGTAGGAATGCCCATTTTAGTGAAATTATCACCCGTAGAAAACGGATAAAAATCGTCGTTATACCTTGAAATATGCTGAGGAATCATCGGTTTCATCGATTGATAAATTGCCGAAATCACCGCCATTGTTTGCTTTCTAGTTTCTGTAATGGTCTTTTCAATATCTTCGGAAGGAGCTAAAAAACAAATCGTTGCAGGGATTTCTCCATCAGTACTAAACACTGATCTCTGCTCATGAAGATTAAAAGCATAATCGTAATGCTGATTTTTAACCCAATTTTTCAATAATGAAAATTCCTTACTTGCCTCCTGATGAAAATCTCTATTCATATCCACATCCATGGCATTTCTCCTTTTCCAAACCTCTGAACCATCAGGGTTGAGCATCAAAATAAAGTCCAAACTTATCCGATTAAAAATAGACTCAAATAATGCTGGATTTTGCTTTTTTATCGCCAATAAATCCAATAAAGCATGGGTCGCATTGCTTTCGTTTCCATGCATTTGCGACCAAGCAATCACTTTGAGTTTTCCCTTTCCTAATCGAATTTTATAAATCGGATTTCCCTTAACAGATGTTCCTATTAAGTCTATTTCCTTGCGATATTCCGACTCTAGATAAGAAAATAATTTTTTCGGCGAAATATAACGATTAGGAAAATGCTTGTTACAAAAGTAATACTCTTCAATTTTCAACATTCAGTACTAATTTAATATTGTCAAATTTACGCTTATTTCTTTAAAAAATAAAATTAACTTTTGTAAATCCGCTAAACACCACCAAAAGTCATTTTGTCTGTTGATATTTTTGTGGATTAAATTATTCGTAATTTTAAAATACAATTACATTAAAATCAGGTTTTTATAAATTTTATCTAAAGTTATAATTTACATTTACTTTAAGTGTGAAAACCGACTAATCCCTTTATTTATGAACAACTAACTTAAACGCTAAAAAGGCTTGAGATTGTGGATAAGTCTATTATTTACAAAAGTAAATAATCTTTTAATGCTATTGATTATTTTTATTTGAGTATTTTTGTGGTGTATTTTAAAGCTATGCAGATCTTTATTCATTATTTCTTACACTTCGGTATTCCACTGATATTCGCCCTTATTTTCTACCGAAAAAAGTGGAAAAAAGCCTATTTTATATTGTTATTAACAATGCTTATTGACCTTGACCATTTAATGGCTAACCCTATATTTGAAGCAAATAGATGTAGTATTAACTACCATCCTCTTCATACCTATTATGCAGGTTGTATTTATCTTCTATTAATCTTCTTTAAAAATCCCTTTCGATTGATAGGAATAGGATTATTATGGCATTTATTAACCGATTTAATCGATTGTATGATGACTTACTCTACTTGTCCATCCTGTTTACAAAATGCACCAGCTATCGATTTATTAGCATTTATTTACCAATTTTTTAACTAATAAAACATTGTATATCAAGTAATTATAGTATTCATTTACAAATGTTAATATTATCAATTTACATTTGTGTTTTGTAAATGAAAATCTTTTATTTACTTTTGTAAAAAGTGTTTTTACAATGGTAAAAGGTATTAATCAAAGAATTTCGACAATTATTGAACATTTTAATTTTAACAATTCCGAATTTGCAGACGAAATTGATGTTCCTCGCTCTTCTATTTCTCATCTTATTTCTGGGAGAAACAAAGCATCACTTGATTTTATAATTAAGGTAAAAGCTCGTTTTCCAAAACTGTCTTGGGATTGGCTAATTAACGGAGAGGGCGAAATGTTTGTCGAAGAAAAACCAAAAGAAAAGGAGGAAGAAAAAGGAACTCCCACCCTACCTGATTTGTTTGCTCATATTGATGATGAAAATTTTGGCGTTACAGAAAAAGAAGATACTATCCTTTCTGAAACGCCCTCAGAATTCCCTATAGCTATACAATCACAAGAAGAAACAAAAATAGACGATTCTCAGCGATTAGAAATCAAGGAAAATGAAAATAACTCACAAACTATTGAAAATCAAGTGAGTAAAATAATAAAAATAGTTTGGTTCTATGATAACGGAAAATTTGAAAGCTTTGAACCTTAAAGATGGAAATCTGCGTGATATTTACTCCTCTATATTCGAAATACTTTTTCGTTGACGAACTTCAATTGCTTTTTTGGCTAGCATTTTGATAGCATAAGGAGCTAAATAAATCATGGCGTACCCTAAGGCTTTCTTCTTCCAATTTTTGCTCTTAAGGTGTTTTTTCGCCATTCCTGCGACAGCAGTAGAAATTCCTAACTGAACGATATCTCCTACTGCCCCTGCATTCATCGCCGAATTGGCAATACCTACAATAGCATCTTTATTGGCAATTTTATTTTTCAAATTGGACGATAACGACCTTACAATAGCGCCTTTTTTGAGCACCATTTTGGGTTTTCCACTCTTACCTATACTCTCTCCCAAATATTGGTCTGTGAAACCATTGGTAAGTTGGCTCAAACTTTTGGTAGTATTTTTAAACTTTATAATATCCTCCATTTCAGCGACTTCCTTTTGAAGTTGCTCTTTTTGTAACCTTAATTCGTCTAAATTTTTATATCGCTTTGCCATAATGACTACTGATTAATAGATTGGATCACTTTATTTGCTATCCCTCTTTGAATTGATTTTTTACTCATAAAAACAATGATGAACAATAGTAAATAAACGCCTGCCACAATTAAAAAACCATAGGCATAATTATCTAAATAATTGCCAATCAATAAACTAATACCTATACTCAAAATAATAGTAAAGAATAAACCTAAAAGTGCCAACAATACCAAAACAACGATATTACCCGTTGCCAAAGAAGACTTTTCCGTAGCTTCTAATTTAAGCAACATCGCCTTTTTGGTGGCATAATTTTTTATTAAATCAACCATTTTATAAAGATTTATTAGAAAATATATAAAAAGGAACAAAAAATGCTCCTTTTTATATTAAATTCGTATGAATATTTTATTTTAAGGCATCATATTCTGTATGAATATCCTCCTCCTTTACGAACTCATTTTTTCTGCTTTCATAATTCTTCTTCACATTATCTACTGCTTCTTTTGCTTTTTCTTTAATAGTAGTAGAAAACTCCTCATACTTATCCATCGCTTTCTCCGTAGCCTCATTTATTTTTTCTTGGGCTTGTTTTTGCAATTTCTCAGACTCTTTTTTTAGTTTTTTTCTTGTTTTTTTACCTTCATCTGGTGCAAACAAAACTCCTAAAATAGCTCCTGCTGCTGCTCCTACTACTAGACCTGTTAAAAGGCTTATTCCATTATCTTCTTTTCTTGACATTTGATATAATTTTAATTGGTTATCTAACCTTAATAAATCAAAATCTATACCAATATACTCTGGATAAAAATGAATTTTATCATCAAAAAATAACTTAATTAATATAAGACAGAATCAAATCAATCGTTTCTTGCTTATTGAGCGAAGAATTATCGATGAGAATGGCATCTTTGGCTTGTTTTAAAGGTGCTATTTCCCTTTCACTATCGATTTTATCACGAGTAATAAGGTTTTCCCTAACTGACATTTTGTCAATTTCCACGCCTGATTTTTTCAATTCAAGGTACCTTCTTTGGGTTCTTTCCTCTACATTGGCAGTCATGAAAAACTTATAATTTGCATTCGGCAGAATGGTCGTTCCTATATCTCGTCCGTCCATTATGACACCACCATTTTGTGCCATTTCTCGCTGTGTATCTAGCAAAAAATCCCTTATTTCTTTTTGTTGAGCAATCTGACTGACTTGGTCAGAAACCCTCGTTTCTCGAATTTCTTGATCAATATTTTTTCCATTCAGATACAAGCTCAATACTTCGTTTTCTAATTTAAAAACTAAATGAATTTGGTCTAAATTAGCAATGAGTTGAGGAATATCAATTTGATTATTTTGGGTATAATTTTCCAATCCAAAAAAAGTAATCCCTCGATACAAAGCTCCTGTATCAATGTGGATTAAACCTAATCTTTTCGCAATTTCTTTTGAAATAGAACTCTTTCCTGTGGACGAAAAACCATCAATCGCAATAACGGGTTTCTTATTCATTTAACCTTTATTTTTTATTTCCTGATAAATTAATTCCAATTCCTAACATATTAACATTAGTGGCGTTATGATAACGAGTATGGGCATAATTAATCTTAACATTGGCGAACTTTACTCCAAAACCTGCCGAAATTCCTGTAAAATTCCTCTGGTCTGTAATTGATAACTCATTTCCTCTTTTGGCATTATATCCCAATCGAATATTAAAAGATTTTTTTGGAAATAATTCTACACCAAAGGAAATGTGATCAAATACTTTTCTGGCAAATCCGATTTTTTTATTATCCCTATCATATTCCGAAGAAATATTTAATTTCTGAAGGTTATGAGCCGTAACCGTAAGAGCCACAGGAAATTTATCCAAAATACGAGTGTAACCTAAGTCTATCCTAAAAGGTAATTTTTCTTTTTCCCCGTTATATGAACTCAACTGAAACCCAAAATTTCGCATAGACAACGCCAGTGTTTCATTGCGTTTTTTATTATGATAAGTGATGGCAAATTGACTGGTAATAGCAGATGAAGTATAATTATCAATTTTAGAATTGACATAATTTAGTTGGGTTCCCACTGTCCAATCGTCCTCAAATTGATAAGCATAACCCACTCCTAAACACGCATCTACTGCTTTAAATTCTCCATTTTTAAAACCATCGATATCGGTTCTATCCATTTTTCCGTAATCCATATATTTGGCATTGATAGACATCAGATGCCCTTGCTTTAAATCTCTTGCATAATTGATGGTTCCATACTTTGTACCAGCAATATAAGATGCCACATCTACGGAAATTTGATTATGCATTTTGACATTTAAAAGCGATGGATTGACAGCCGAAAAACTAACATCATCGTCTCGTACAGACATTGCATCTCCTCCCAATGCCGACTGCCTCGCAGAAACAGGTGTATTCAGAAAAGTATAAATACTCGTTCCATCCTGTCCGAAAGACAATACAGATGAAATAGTAAATAAAGAAAAAATGATCTTTCTCACAGTAATTATTTTTATAAAATATCAATAAATTTTATCAATATATCTTATTCACTTATTGAACTCTAATCAGCCTTTGTACTGAAACGAAAAAACTAACAAGTCCATGATTTGATTAGGCGTAAAAGTACAAAAATTTTGATTAAGCACAAATTCTGACCCTATATCCCAAAATAAAATTGTCCTATTGGACTAAAACTTGATCCAATAAGACAATTAATGAAAAAATCAATACGATGATTAACCTCCTATATTCGCTAAAACAATACCAAACTGAACATTATTTTTGTAATTCAATTCTGCTTTATCATTAAATACAGGCGTAAAATCTTTCTTTAAAAATAAAGTAAATCCACGATACGAAAGACTCAACTTCCCTCCTACTAAATAAGGGTTTACACCATTATCTATGACTGTTTTATACTTTTTAAACTTATCATTTTCATCATAATACTTTACCTTGATGATATTTCGAGTATTAATTCCTGCATAACCTCCCAATCCTAATGTCCATTTATTTATTTTATAAGAAAATTCCAAAGGAGCAAGGATATACACATTTCTCAATTTCGACCTTTTCAACCTTCCTTTTTCAAATTCTTCAAGGAATAATCGATCATTTTCTTCTACAAAAACATTCGATTTTTTCGGCATATAAGTATCAGTACGATAAGCCAACCCGTAGTGAATAAAAAACGGATTTTTCGCTTTCCCTAACTGATGCGTTCTCCTATAATAAATCTCCATAGAATGGGTATTTCCTATTCTAAGACCGGAGTTTTTGTTAAAAACATTAAAGTCATTTCCCGTTAGATTCGTGATGGAATAACTTACCAAAATATTACCAAATTTTTCCTTTCTACCTGACGAATCTCCCGATTTTAAGTGAATGGAATTTTTTGTTTTTTCCTGCTTTATGATTGGAGACTTGCTATAAATTGATTTTTGGACTTGCTTTTTGGTAATTTCGTCCAACAAATTTCTTTCATTTTCAATTTTGGCATTCATTTTTTGCTGATATTTTTCAGCAATCTTCTTTTTTTCTTGCTGAAAACGCTCATTGCTAACTTCTTGTTTTTTAAGACGGCTATCCCAAGCATTGATTTCGGCATTCATTTTCTGTTTTTCACTGGTTACAATACTATCCACTTTATGAGTGTATTGCTTGATTTTAGCATCTAAATTTTCGTTTTGGGCATTCAAATGAATTTGCACCAACGAAAACATCGCTAATAATACTTTTGTCTTCATATTTTTATTATTTAATTTTAATTCCTATGATTTCTATTGATTTCGGTTCTTGTATTGGAGGTAAAACATTCAATCCTATTTTTGCCCTTTCACTGACCTGATTTTCTGTTTCCACCTTTTCTAATTCACTCGCAAAAAGTAAATCGTTCGTATTCACATATTCTACTTTTGGAGCTGATTTCACTACCTTTTGAGGCTGTTTTTTCAAGACTAAGGTTTCATTTTTAAGAATAGATTTTGGCTCTTCCACCTTATTTTTTTTAACGAATACCGTGGATTGCTGAACAATATTATTTTGAGCTAAAGGCTTTTTATTTTGTGGTTTGTTCTTTTTAAGAATAGTTGGACTGTCATTTTTTTCAACTTTGTTTTTTGGGGAAACCATGGCTACATTTTCTTCTTTTTCTTCCACTACAATTTCTTGCGTTTTGGATAATTTTTCTCTTTTTTCTATTGAAAAAGAGGTTTTATCAGTCTTTAATACCTCATCATCACTGATATTGAACAATAAAAATAGTCCTCCCACAAGTAGCACCGATGCCACTAAAAAATAAGTCCACAAAGGCTTTTTAGGGCTTGGATTCCCATCCAATTTATCTTCCAAACGATTCCATAAGTCTACATCGGGATGTTCTGATAATCGTTCATAATTATCTTTGATGATTTTAAATTTCTTTCTCATTTTTGGAGTTTTTAAAATACGATTTCAACCATTTTTTGGCTTTACTTAACTGACTTTTACTGGTTCCCTCACTAATATTAAGAACACTCGCTATTTGTTTATGTTTCATCTCTTCAAAAACATAAAGATTAAAAACCAAACGATAACCATCGGGCATTTCTGCGAGTATTTCTTTGATATTAATAGAATACAAGTCCTCAAAAGTTTCCTCTTCCTCCTCTCCTATATTTTCGATTACTTCGGTATCTACATACAAGATATTCTTATTTTTTCGGATAAAACTAATGGAATCATTAATCACAATTCGCCTTAGCCAACTCGGAAAAGCCTGTGATTTTTCACACTGATTTATTTTTGTAAAAGCCTTATAAAAAGCATTTAAAACAATATCTTCGGCATCATTTTTTTGTTTAACATAAGATAAAGCAATCGCCAACATTTTCCCCACATACAAATCATAAAGCCCTTTCTGAGCCTTTCTATGATTTTGTTTTGCTTCAAAAAATAATCGGTCTAAATTGGTTTTCATATTCATCTTCTACTTATAAGACGCAAAAAAAATGAAAAGGTTGCCTTGGGTGAGGTTAAAACTGAGGCTGAGGCTAAGATTGAGGCTGAGGATTTAATATTATAACTTCATTCCATTTCGGTTAATATCAGCGATTTAGTTAAATGAATAATGCGGACTAAGAAACTAAACTGCGGCTTACTTATATACCTTTTTATTCATTCCTCTCAATACTCTTAAATTTCGTTTATCAATTTGTTCTATTATTAAACTTTTATATTCTTGATATTCATTTGCGTTCAGTGGTAATGGTTTTCTTTCAAAATCATCAAATGGAATTGTAAATAATACTTGATAATTCTTATTCACAAAATCTTGAAGTAAGAAAAAATCTACAAATCCTTTGAAATCAAGGAAAATATCAAAAAATTCTGAATATCTTTTCAATGTTTTGTATAGAGGACTTTTTTCTTTTTCATAAAACCTTCTGATACATTCCAAAGTTAAATCAAACCTATCACATATCTTCCGATTTATACCTCTTGCCTGATTAATTGTAAAACCATCTTTTCTATGAGCAGGAAAAACAATATGTCCTCCAATAGTGCGGACTTTTCGTTTAAATTCTTCTTCTTCAGCCTCAGAAATCCACCCTTTAAATTTCCCATTATATTTATTCACAAAATGAGGACACATTCTATCACTTGATAAGTTATCAATTAAGTTATTTTTTAATAACAACCTTCCCGAATTTCCTATTTTCGTTAAGTTGAAATGCTGTTTGTTAGGTAATACTTTACTCCAAAGTATTTTTTGAATATTATATAGTTTAAGGCTATCTATGTCTGGGTCACCACATTTACTATCTTTTCGATAATCATATTCTACATTCATAAAGTTCGAATTACTTACTTATACATAATGGTTTAGTTAATCAGTAATAACAGAATTAAAAAACGAAAAATTTAATTTCAGCACTGCACACAGTCTTAACCTTAACCTCAACCTTAGCCTCAACTTATGCTTCCTTATGCTTGAAAAGTACAGCAAAAAGAACGGCAATCACTAAAGCATAGATGGCAAAAGTAAGCCATATTCCGTGCCAATCTGAAACGCCATTATGAACAAAGAATTTATCGATTACAATACCTGAAGCCTTACTTCCCAAATAAGCTCCAAAACCATTGGTCATCATCACAAAAAGCCCTTGTGCAGAACTTCTGATTTTGGCATCGGTACTGGTTTCCACAAAAAGAGATCCAGAAATATTGAAGAAATCAAATGCCATTCCATAGACAATATTAGATATTAAAATCAATATCAATCCAAAGCCATCTGGCGTACCAAAAGAGAAACATCCAAAACGAATCACCCATGCAAACATACTCATTAACATTACTTTTTTAATTCCTAATCGCTTCAAAAAGAAAGGAATTGTCAAAATAAATAAAGTTTCGGAAATCTGCGAAAGCGACATCACAAAGGTAGAATTTTTCACTACAAAAGAATCTTTATAAGCTTCAACAGCTTCAAAACTTTGTAAAAAAGTATCCCCATACATATTGGTCAACTGTAATGCTGCCCCCAATAGTAAAGAAAAAATGAAAAATAATGCCATTTTGTAATTCGCAAATAATTTAAAAGCGTCTAAGCCTAACTGCTCCAAAAATGTAGCATCTTTGGAAATCAGTTTTTGAGGTGGACACTTTGGAAGGGTAAAAGAAAAAATCCCTAATAAAATTGCCCCAACCGCTCCAATATAAAACTGATTGGCATTGACATTACTATTAGTGAAATTCACAATCCACATCGCTGCAATAAATCCTATCGTTCCCCAAACCCTAATACCTGGGAAAACTTTGACCACATCATAACCATTTTTCTTTAAAATAGAATATCCCAAGGAGTTAGATAACGAAATCGTTGGCATATAGAAAATCATCGCCAAAAAGATAACATAATACAGCGTTTCGGGATCCGAAATCTGAGGTACAAAAAACAAAACCAGACCATACCCAATTTGTAAAATACCATATAAAACCTCCGAATTCACCCATTTATCGGCAATAATTCCAACAATAGGTGGCATAAAAATAGAAGATAAAGCCAATGTGGAAAATATGGCTCCAAACTCTTCAAAACCCCAGCCTTTAGCATTGATACAATAAGTTCCTATCGTTATTAACCAAGCTCCCCAAACGAAAAACTGGAAAAAACTCATCACCGTTAATCTCAACTTTATACCCTTCATTGCTTATTATTTTTTTTAGATTAATTATTATTCTCTCGTTTTTTAATTTCCTCTTGAAGAAGTAACGCCATATCAAAATCTTCGTCTTTTACAGCCTGCTCCAATAACTCATTTAACTTTTCAATGGAAATATTTGACATTTTCGTCATAGCAACATCTTCTTCCTCAATCCTATCATCAAAAGTTTGAATTTCTTCCTCAAGCTCTTCTTCATCCATTTGTATATCAATATCTAATAAAAAACCTGCTTCTTCCAAAATACTTTTAGTGGTATAAATTGGAGCATCAAAACGAAGAGCCATAGCAATGGCATCGGAAGGTCTTCCATCTAACACAATTTCTTCGCCTTCCAAATTACTAAAATGGAGATTCGTAAAAAATACACCTTCTACCATCTGATGAATGACAACAAACTCCAACTGATAGCCTGATTTATCAATAAAAGAGGTAAATAAATCCTGTATTAATGGCCTAGGTGATTTCACCTTTTCTAAAACAATAGAAATGGATTGAGCCTCGAAATCTCCAATGACAATCGGTAGTTTCATTTTACTTTCCTCATGTTCTAACAATAAGGCATACGCACCAGATTGCGACTGACTATACGAAATTCCCCTGACAACTAATCTTTGATAATTCATAGCACAAAATTAAGCTTTGTTTTAGAATCCAACAAAAAAAACAAAAGACATTTTTTTGAATTAATCGAAAATGCTGTAATATGAAATAAAGCAAAATAATACTTTCTTAAAATATATTAAAAATAAAACAAAGCAACTTAATCACATAATTTACAGCACTTTAAAAATAATATTTCACTCTTTTGTCTTGAAACAAAAGAGCCAAAAATTGCCTCCATAAAGTCGGCGAATACTATTTCAAGACTGCGGAAATTCGGCTAAAAATAAAGTCAAAAATCTAAAATTTCTAAAACTTGCTCCACCGCTTTTCCCCTCACTTGCATCGAACACAAGAAATTTTTTAACGATTTTCAACTTTATTTTCTTAACACCTACAATTTCCGAGGTCTTTTTTACAAGGTTACAACTTAAGCCCTCCCATTTATATTAATATACTTTATAATTAATACAAAAATGGTTATCGCATTTGTAAGTTTTTAGATAATTTTAAGAATCTAATTACCAATAAAATAGAGGAAACCGATAAACCAATCCCCAAAGCAATCCACATTCCGAAAGCTCCGTAATCTAAAACATAACAAAGAAAATACCCCAAAGGAAGCGTAATAATCCAATACGCTACAAAAGTGTAAATACTGGGAATTTTGACATCTTGAATACCTCTCAGAATACCTATGGTTGTAATTTGAATACCGTCAGACAACTGAAATAAGGCTGCAATAATCATAAGCTTAGAAGATAATTCAATCACTGCTATTTCTTCGGGTTTTGTAAAAATGGTTGGTAAAATATTCCTTCCGAAAATGAAAATAAGTCCACAAATGAACATGAAAATAAATACAATTTTCAGGCTATTAATTCCCGTTTCTCTCAAATCTTTATACTCTTTCTTACCAAAACGATTGCCTATCATTACGGTTGTTGCCACCCCAAAACCAATACACAAATTAAAAGTCAAAGAAGCTAAACTAAGCGTTACTTGATTGGCTGCAATATCCGTAACCGAAACCAAACCACAGATAAATCCTGCCGCTGCAAATGCCGTAACTTCAAAGAATAACTGCAAAGCCGTAGGGAAACCCAACTTAAAAAGTTGTATAAATCGGTTCTTACTGAACAACTTTTTATTCAGTGTGAAAGCCTGCATATACCTTTTTGTTTTTTGATTATTTCGTAAAGAATAGATGATAAAAAACACCATTAAAACTCTCGCTATCAAGGTTGCATAAGCAGAACCTTCTACTCCCATCGGAGGAAAACCGAGTATTCCTTTAATGAAAACATAATCCAAAATGACATTCACAACATTCGCCATAATGGTGGCTTTGGTAACACCAAGCGTATACCCCAATCCCTCCGATACTTCTCGCATCGTTTGAAAAGCCATAAATGGAATAATACTGACTATCGTGATGCTTAAATAACTCTCGGTATCAGGAAGGATGCTCTCGGGCTGATTAAGATGATAAAGTAAAGGCATCAAAGCAAAGAGCAAGGCGACCAAAACAATACCTATCAACATATTCAATACAAAACCATGTCTAAAAATTTGATTAATCCTACGATGATGATGCTGTGAATGAGCATTGGAAACCAAAGGCGGAATTGCCAATGAAAAACCAATCGCCAAAATAAAAACCGAAAAAAACACACCATTTGCCAAAGAAACAGACGCTAAAGCATCTGCTCCCAATAATTTTCCTACAATAATATTATCAAAAATATTTACTGAAACCTGCCCAAGTTGCGTTAGCATGACAGGAAGTGCCAAAACGAACAATCGCTTGGTGTAATTTATATTTATCATTAATTTGATTTACTGATTAATTCACCGCTAGAATAACACGCAAAGCATTGCGTCTCTACGGTTTTATTTCCTTACGAAACTTACCACATCTTTTTCTGTTACAGGGTTTCCTCCTAAAATAATCAGTCTTTCTACGATATTTCTGAGTTCACGGATATTTCCTGTCCAAGAATAAGTTTTTAGTTTTTCGATGGCTTTTTTATCGAATTTAACAACTGGATTGCCATGCTCATTAGCGATTTGTTTCGCAAAATGCTCTACTAAAAGACCAATATCTTCTTTTCTTTCGTCAAGAGAAGGAACATAAATCTCAATCACAGAAAGACGATGGTATAAATCTTCTCTAAATCTTCCCTCCTCAATTTCTGTTTTCATATTTTTGTTGGTCGCTGCGACTACCCGAACATCTACTTTTATCTCTTTATCACTTCCTACAGGAGAGACTTTATGCTCTTGCAACGCTCTTAAAACCTTAGCTTGAGCCATTAAACTCATATCCCCAATTTCATCCAAGAAAATCGTTCCTCCATTGGCCAACTCAAATTTTCCTTTTTTATCCTTTATCGCTCCTGTAAAAGAACCTTTTTTATGACCAAATAATTCGGACTCAATCAATTCGGAAGGTATTGCAGCACAGTTTACCTCTACGATTGGAGCTTTGCATCGGCTACTTTTTTCGTGGATAGAATGAGCTACTAATTCTTTACCAACACCATTATGCCCTGTAATGAAAACCCTTGCATCAGAATCGGCAACTTTATCTATCATTTCCTGAATTTTCTTCAGAGCTTTACTTTCACCTATCATCTGATATTTCTTACTAACTTTCTTTTTAAGTTGCCTATTTTCAGATTTTAATATTTTATTTTCTTGCTTTAATTGTCCTTTGTCCAAAGCATTTTTAACACTCGTTATCAATCGATTAATATCAATAGGTTTAGAAATGAAATCGTACGCTCCATCCTTTAAACAATCGATTGCGGTATCGATATCTGCATGTCCTGAAATCATGATAAAAGTAGATTCAGGCTTTAATTTTAGGGCTTGTTTTAACAATTCCGTCCCAGACATATTGGGCATTTTAATATCAGAAATAATTAAATCAAAATCCTTTTTTTCTATTTGTTTATAGCCTTGTAAACCATCTTCGGCAATTACAAACTCACATTCTTTTAATTCGTCTGAAAGAATATTTTCTAAAACCCCAGAAATGGCTTTTTCATCTTCTACGATAAGTATCTTTTGCATAATATTATTTTTTTAAACAAATAGTTTTTAAGTTTAATGGAGCAACAAAAACCGTTCCATTTTTAGTGGATTTTGGCGATTATCGGTTAGAAAAGTCTTTATCTTCTCATCTCAACTACCTTCTTCCAAAAATTGCAGAGCCAATGCGCACAGAATTCGCACCACATTCTATTGCCAAAGGAAAATCTCCACTCATTCCCATAGATAATGTTTTTAATTTTTGCATTTGGTTAAAATCGTCAAAAATAGCTTTGAGGCTAAGAAATTCTGCCCTTACTTGATTTTCATCCTCAGTAAAAGTAGCCATTCCCATTAGTCCTGTAATCTCCACATTGGGATAATCTCCATTGATCCAATCTTGAAAAATAGCTTTGGCCTCCTCGGCTTTAAGACCAAATTTGGCTTCTTCTTGAGCAATTTTGATTTGAAGTAAAACTTTTATTTTTCTATCGTTTTTCTGTGCTTGTTTATTAATTTCTTTCAATAATTTTTCAGAATCTACACTTTGTATAGTATCCACAAAATCAGCAATATACTTCACCTTATTGGTTTGCAAATGTCCAATCAAATGCCACTGAATATCATTGGGTAAAGCAGGTTGTTTTTCTACCAATTCTTGGACTTTATTTTCCCCAAAAATGCGTTGTCCTACCTCATAACATTCCTGAATTTTTTCTACTGGATGGGTTTTAGAAACGGCTACTAAAGTTATATTTGGAGAAAGTTGAGATGTTATTTTTTTGTAATTTTCTGAAATAGACATTGTTGGTTTATTTTAATGACAAAGATAATATTTTGAACTGAAAATAAAATGAAGTAATTTTAATTTTCTACTAAAAACATCCTTTTTATGGGATGATTTATTTGCTTGATAGTGATAAAAATCAAATAAAAAAAGTTCGGAAAAAATATCCCGAACTTTTATATTTAAAATTATAAGATTTCGTCTTTAAAATCACCATAAAGAAAATAATGATTATTTTCAAAGGTGAAATGGTATCAACAGAACAGATTTACTATTTTCTGTAATTTGTTTCGTAATCTTTCTGAGATGCTTTAATTACTTTTTTAGCATGTTCTGCTCCATAGGTCTCATGGATTCTACATTTTGCAGGTTCGTTTGGTAAATTTTTATAGGTTAAGAAATAATGCATCAATCTCTTTATTTCTGTCTCTGGCAATTCAGAAACATCTCTATAATGTCCAAATGCATGGTCTCCTTTCATTACCGCAATGATTTTATCATCTGCTTCCCCATCATCAATCATCTTAAATCCACCAATAGGAACGGCTTCGGTCAATATTCCTCCTGTGTTGAACCTATGAGAAGACAATACACAAATGTCCAATGGATCCAAATCTCCTTCGGTAACATCATCAGCTCCCATTTCTACCGCTAATTTTTTCACCTCCTCATCACAATAAGTCTGTGGAATGAATCCGTACAAAGCAGGAACAATATTAGAAAACTTTTGTGGTCTATCTACAATCATATAACCACTTTCTTTATCAATTTCGTATTTAATAGTATCTGTTGGTATAATTTCAATAAATACTCTCACTTCTTCTGGTGCATTTTTCCCAGCTGAAATTCCGTGCCACGGATGTGCTTTAAAATTTGGTTTCATTTTTTATATTTTTTATGTTACCAATAAAAGTTCTTTCTTTAAAACCTCTATTGTCTCAGAAATAAAATCGTTATTTTCTACATACGACATCAAAAAAATCGTTTTAAATTCTTCCAATGTAATCGTATCTGAGTTTATTTCTTCGTAATTATGTTTTAATATTTTAATTATGCTTTCTTTGCACTCCACAATATAACTCCAAGTTTCTTTTGGAATATACAATTGCTGAGAAACATTGTATTCAAATTCTTCGGTAATGGTCTTTTCGGTTAAATAGACAAACTCATGAATGGCTAAGTCTGCGTCAAAATTCTTTACCAAATTAGACGGTTTTATCCTTTCCAAAAATAATGCCATTCGCTCATAAGCCTGACTTTTATTCTCTGTATTTCCTTTCATCGTGAGCATTTTCAGCTCCTGATTTTTCATTTTAATATACTCGTGTACAAACTGTTTAAGCAACATCAAAAAAGGTGTCGCCAAAATCAACGCAAATACATAAGGAAAAAACGGTTGATTAAATATTCTTGATAAATCTACAATTAAATACAATGATTTCATTATTTAAAGTCTGCAAAAATAAGCATTATATTTTAAAAATCCTTTTTTTAGACAACGGAATTACAGGATAAGAGGTTAATTCTGCCCCAAATCGCTCATAGAAATCCGCAATTGATGGAATACTACTTCCCCAAAAACTAAATTTCCTTTGCTCAATCGTTTGCTGTAAAATTTGGTCTATCATCACCGAGGAAGCGTTGGTTTTAACCTCTTTATTATTAATGAAAACTAAAAAATAATCTTCTCTCTCCGAAGCAGTTACCATTGCAACCGATAATAACTCTTCCTCTTTTTTAATCTGATAAATTCTCAAAAAACCTTTATCATACATCTTCTCCAATACCGAAAAAAACTTTTCAGGGACATCATTATACCCCATTAAATTTTTCAAAAAGAAAGGTTTAAAAACTTGTATATCCGCTTTACTTTGAGAAAATACCAAACCTTTATTTCGTTTATCGTGTAGCCTTACATTTCGTCTTCGATGAATGGAATAATTCATTTTCACCTCCTGATAAGGGCGAGGTTTAAGAATATAATTTTTTCGATATTCCAAATTCCTTTCCAACTGATTATCCGCATTAAAAGGATAAGTATACACTCGGTAATGCTTTAATAAAAAGTCATAAAATGCGTTATTGAGTTGCAACTCATCTCGCTGAGAAAAAATACCGAGTTGCTGAATGCCCATTGGTGGCAAAACGACCTTAAAGCCCATTTTCCTCACAAAAGGAACAGGCATTACCGCCTCATAATCTTTATAGACTAAAAAATCCCAATTTTCACCATTAACAACTTCCAAATATGCCTTTTCAACTTGAAAAACAAACTGACAAGAACGACGAATACAATCCGTATATTTCTGAAAATCAACATCTTGAAACTTAACCTTCCTTATCATAATTTTATTTTTGAGCCATAAAAAGCATGAATAATAATTGGCTTTTTTGAATTTTTAATATATTTTTCTATCACCTTGAAAAAAGTAGGCGAAACCATAGGACAACCTAAACTCAAATAAACAGGAAAAGTGTCTTCTTCAGTCGGCATATCGGAATAAGAATGAAGCACAATTGCTCTTTTCATCGCATTACTAAAAAAATTTAAAAAATCTCATCATTTTCTTCCTCATTTCCATCTCCCATTAAAAAGGCTTTCAAAAATGGCGTAATATCACCATTCATCACCGCATCTACATTGGTCGTTTCGTAACCTGAACGAACATCTTTCACCATTTTGTAAGGATGCATTACATAATTTCGAATCTGACTTCCCCACTCGATTTTCATTTTACTCGCCTCAATTTCGTTTCGTGCTTTCATTCGTTCTTCAAGTTCTATTTCATACAACCTCGATTTCAATAATTGCATTGCCTTTTCCTTATTTTGAAGTTGAGAACGAGATTCGGAATTTTCAATAATAATCCCAGTTGGTTCGTGGCGAAGACGCACTGCCGTTTCTACTTTATTTACATTCTGACCACCAGCACCAGAGGCCCTCATCGTCTCAAAAGAAATATCCGATGGGTTGATATTAATCTCAATAGAATCATCTACCAAAGGATAAACATAGACCGAAACGAAACTCGTATGCCTTTTCGCATTACTATCAAAAGGCGAAATCCTCACCAAACGATGAACGCCATTTTCTCCCTTTAAATAACCAAAAGCATATTCTCCATCAATCTCCAAAGTAACGGTTTTCACTCCCGCTACATCACCATCCTGATAATTGAGCTCTTTCAGTTTGTAGCCATTTTTCTCTGCCCACATGGTGTACATTCTCATCAACATCGATGCCCAATCGCAAGATTCTGTTCCTCCTGCTCCTGCGGTAATTTGTAAAACTGCCGATAGTTCGTCGCCCTCATTGGACAACATATTTTTAAACTCCAAATCCTCGACTTTCTCCACTAATTTTGGAAAAGTATTGTCCAATTCTTGCTCACTATCTTTATCCTCTTTTGCAAAGTCTTGTAAGACTTCTAAATCTTCGTATTGTGTGAAAATAGCATCATATTCCTCCACCCATTTCTTTTTAGAACGCAACTGTCTTAAAAATACTTCGGCTTTTTTGGAGTCGTTCCAAAAATCTGGAGATGCACTTTTTTCCTCATCATTGGCAATTTCTATTTTCTTTTTTTCAATTTGAAGATGTTTGTGTAAATCTTCAATTCGTTTTTTTATGGCTTTAAATTGATCGTTTGTTATCATTTTATTTGAGTTATCTAGTAATCAGTAAGTTTTATTTATTTTTCACTTTTTCTCCTTTAATCGGTGAATAATCTTTTTTTATTGTACCATTGACCAATATTTCATTAAAATAAGACTTTACACCTGTCGCTTTATACATATTTTCAATATTCTGAATATGAAAGTGCAAATGAGCCTCAGAAGAATTCCCAGAATTACCACAAAGCCCCAATACATCTCCCTGTTTCACTTTTTGTCCTTGCCTTACCACAATAGAATTTTGTTTGAAATGAGCAAAAAATAAATATTCATTATTCCTTGTTTTAAGGATTACCGTATTTCCTGGAATATAAATTGGATTGAGTTCACCTGGTGGATTGTCTTTTACGCCATCCACTACCATTACCACTTCGGCATTACAAGGTGCAATAATCTCTTTACCAAAAGCGTAATAATCTTCATTCGTTCTTCCATCTGTTTTAAAAGTCTTTCCTTTTTGGTCGGTAATGACAATATCAAACGCATTTTTTTGGGCTTCACTTTCTACGTGGTAATTCAATTCTTTGGTATCTCCACCCCAAAAAACCGTCCATTCGCCCTTAAATGGTAAAATTAATTTTGTTTTATTTCTTTCAAGTTGGGGTAAATTATCTTCCCTAAAAGGTTTAACAAAAAGACCATTGATTTTAGCCTTATCATCAAGGGAAATATTGATAGCAAAAGTTCCTCGCTCAAAGATCGTTTTGTACAAGGCGTAAGTTTGCACATATTTTACAAATGCTCTTTTCTGAATTTTTCCAACTTGACTTTTTAATCCGTTTAGAAAATCAGTTGTTTGTTCTATCGGTAAAGCCGTCTTCATTTCTGATGAAAACAAATTAAAGATTTTGTCAGGTTGATTAGCATTGTAATATTGCTCAAACTCTGCCGAGACTTTTTTATAAGCCTGCTTTTCAGTCTGTGCAAAACTGAATATCGGAATTAAAATCAATAAAATTAAACTTATTTTTTTCATTTACTTTTTTCTATTTATACTTATCAATTACTATGTAACTGATTACTGGATTACTCAATATCTAACCTAAAAAACCTTTCACTGCTTTGGTGAAATCTTTTGGATTTTCGGCTTGTACCCAATGTCCAGCATTAGGGATTTTAATTAATTGATATTGTGGAAATTGTTGTTTCATTAAGAAATCATCTTGCGGTAAAATATAATTAGATTTATCCCCTGCGATAAATAAAGTTTCTCCCTCAAACACCCCAAACTGAATGGCATTTCCTACAAAATCATTGTAATGATTTGATAAAGCATCGAGGTTAAATCGCCAATTCAATTTCTTGTCTTTCGTCCAATACAAACTTTTAGTTAAGAAAAAAACGATTGATTTTTCTGGAATATATTGGCTCAGTAGGTTTTCCACTTCACTTCTTGATTTTACTTGTTCAAAATCTACACTCTTTAAGGCTTTTATAATTCCTTGATGATGTGGCGGATAAGCCTTTGGCGAAATATCTACTACGATTAATTTAGCCACTTTCTCAGGGTGCTGAATGGCAAATTGCATCACTGCCTTTCCACCCAAAGAATGCCCCAAAAGATGAGCCTTTTCAATCTGATGATACTGCATATAGTTTGTAATATCATCGGCTAAATCCTTGTGTGTCATTCCATTCGTGTGAAAACTCCTTCCGTGATTCCTTAAATCAATCAAATGAACTGGTCGGCTCTCTCCTAAATCTCTTCCAAAAGTTCCCCAATTATCCAACATACCAAACAATCCGTGAAAAATCAATAATGGTAAGCCTTCGTTTTCTTGTCCGTAAATTTTAGAATGTAATATTTTATTATCTGTCATTTTCGTTTTATTTTAGCCTTTTTGCAATCTTTTTCTATACCCTTGAATAGTATTTTCTAAACCTAAATACAACGCCTCAGAAATAAGGGCGTGTCCGATAGAAACCTCCAATAAATTCGGAATATGCGCTGCAAAATACTGAATATTATCTAAACTTAAATCATGTCCTGCATTAATCCCTAAACCATATTCTGTGGCTTTTTGAGCCGTAGCAATATACTTTTCAATGGCTTTTTCTTTATTGATGAAATAATTTTTAGCATAGTCTTCGGTGTAGAGTTCTATCCTATCCGTTCCCGTTTTGGAGGCATATTCTACCATCGCTGGATTCGGGTCAAGGAATATTGAAGTTCTAATTCCCGCATTTTTAAATTCAGTGATAATATCCGTAAGATAATCTAAATGCGTCTTACAATCCCAACCCGCATTGGAAGTCAGTACCTCATTAGAATCAGGAACAAGCGTTACTTGCTCTGGCTTCACCTCCAATACCATATCCATAAACGGACGAAAAGGATTTCCTTCTATATTAAATTCGGTGTGTACCAAAGGTTTTAAATCATAAACATCTTTCCTTGTGATGTGTCTTTCATCTGGTCTTGGATGAATGGTAATCCCTTCTGCTCCAAACTTTTGAGCATCAATGGCTACTTGCGTTACACTCGGCACATCTCCACCTCTTGCATTTCGTAAAGTGGCTATTTTATTAATATTTACACTTAGTTTTGTCATTTTTCTTCAGTTTTCTAGTTTTGCTAGTATTCTAGTAATCAGTTTTATATTTCTTTATCTCTAATTTTTTATTTTTTGGTAGTCAGTTTTAATTTTCATTCATTTTTTTAAGCAAAATAAACTAGATTACTGACTACTAAACTACTGGGTTACTTTTATCAAACCTTAAATCCAAATTGTAAAATATCCAATTCAAATTCTTTGGCTACCGTTAATAAATGGTCAAAAATATCTGCCTGAATTTCTTCATAACCTTTTAAGGCTGATTCGTTGGCAAAGCAATAGATTTCTAACGGCAAACCTTGTGAACTTGCTTGTAAATGCCTTACCACAATGGTCTCCTTTTCATTAATCTTTGGGTTGGTTTCTAAATATTTGTACACATATTTTCTGAAAACACCGATATTGGTAAGCTGTTGCCCATTCATAATATTGTCCGAATGGAGAACGGTATTTTTTTCCTCTTGGATAATTTTCATTTTATATGCTAAATAATCTCTCAAAAGATTGATTTCCATTAACTTTTTAATCTCTTGTTCATTTAAAAATTTAAAAGAATCAATATTAAAAGTAATCGAACGCTTAATTCTCCTCGTGTTACTCTCCGACATTACCTGATTGTTTTTAATCTCGGTAGAAAGTAAATCGTAAGTGGGAATAGTAGAAATGGTTTTATCGAAATTAATGATTTTCGTGGTCAGCAAACTAATCTCTTGAATCGTTCCTTGAATATTATATTTCGGAATGGCAATCCAATCTCCCACTTTCATATTTTTGGAAGTTGAAACATGAATTCCTGTAACGAAACCTAAAATGGTATCTCGAAAAATCAATAAAATAATCGCTGTCATCGCTCCAATACTTCCCAAAATCGTTTTGGCATCAATATTGAAAATCACTTGAATACCAACCATCAGAAAAACGATCATTGCAACAATATTCAACGATTGTGTTATCGCTCTAATCGCCGTAATTTTATAGAAATCTTGCTTGTGTTCATAGAAATAATTAATCGATTTTAAAACTCTCTTAAATAATATCCAAACGATATACACTGTAAATAAATAAAAGACAATTTCAATAGTGTAAACCAACATATTAGAATGCTGATGAAATAAAGGAGAAATGATAATATTGGCTAATCCCAAAGTGATTAAATGAGCCACAGAATTGAAAACTTGGCATCGATTTAAAGCTTCCAAAAATGGATTTTTGACCTTTTTACTAAATAAATAATAGGAAAAGTTCATTATTTTTTTCAGTACAAAATCAAAACCCAACATTAAAACAGCCAATACCAATAGCTTTAAGATAATTTGCATTACCAACGCCATATCGTCCGAAAATAATTCGGAAAAAAATAAGTGAATTGTATCACTTAATCCTTGTATAAAGTCTTTTGGCGTTTTCATATTATACTCAATTTTAGCAAAAATAAGAAAAGTGTTTGGCTTTGCGTAAATAAATGTGTATTTTTCCAAAAAATAATAGTTTAATGAGTGAAAATATTATTATTATCATCAGCTTACTACTGATTATCATTGGAAGTATCGGTACTATACTCCCTGCTTTACCAGGGTTATTGGTCTGTTTTGGAGGTTTATTATTATTCAAATTCGGTACAGAAAACGATTTACCCATGTTGTATATTTGGATTTTTGGAATATTATCCGCCCTATCTCTTTTATTAGATTATATTGTTCCTGCCAAACTTACCAAAAAATATGGCGGAACCCGTTGGGGAAGTGTCGGCTCTATTATCGGAACCATTTTGGGGCTTTTGTTTATTCCTCTTGCTTTTGGATTTTTAATCGGAATGCTTTTGGGAGCTTTCGTTGGGGAACTCTTACACGACGTTAATAACAAAAAGAAAGCTTTTGATGCCGTAAAAGGAGCCTTTATCGGTTTTATTGTCGGTACAGGTTTTAATTTCACAATGAGTTTAGCAATGTTTTTTGTCGTTATCTATTATCTAATCTTTTAAATTAATGAAAATGAAAAAAAGTATCGGAATCGCATTATTGAGTTTGTTTTTATTTACAAATTGTACGGCTCAAAAAAAGAAAGCTTCATCATTTAGCAATTCAAAAATAGAAAAGAAACAAGACGATATTATTCGTTTAAAAGAAGGTCAAAATATTTTTGCTAAAAAATATCAAATGAATATCACCTTTAAAAAAGTGATAGAAGATAGTAGATGTGTCAAAAAAAATGAAAAATGTGCTAAGAATGGTATTGGTGTTGTCAGTATTGAGTTAATGAGTATTCACTCTCGTCCTCGTACTTTTGCTTTATCTACTACAAATTTTGGTAAGTATCAACAAAGTATTTATTTTAACGGTTATCAAATTTCCTTGGAAAGATTGTTACCAGAAAACAATAACTCACACCGAAAACAAGAATACATTATTGAATTAAAAATAAAAAAACATAAGTTCAATAAGAGAAAAAATATTACCATTAAAAATTTAAAAAAATTAAACCAAAAGAAAAAAAGCAGAGTCAAATTATTAGAAAATTATGATAAAACAACGAGTGAATTTCGCTTTGAACATGCTCCTTTAGAGAAGAGTTAAAAAACATTTCACATACTAAAAACTTCCTCCAAAATTTTAGACACTTTTTTGTATTTGGTCGCAGGGAAAAGGTGCGTTCCACCTTTGATAATATACTCTGGCTGAGAAAGTTTGATGGGAAAAACAATGTCTTTATCTCCCATAATTTGGATAATATCAGGCAGTTTTTCAAACTTCCATTCCGATATTTTAATAATACTCCATTTTAAGTAATATGGATCTTTCATTCTAAAATACTGAAGAACACCAGGGGTTTTGGAATCGAAAATTTTCCTTAATAAAGAATACATCACAACTCCCTTATCATTAAAAGCAGTCTTTGGAATAATGCGAGGAATTTTCGTGATTTCTCCAGCCTTGATAAGTGGCGACTTTTCTTTGTCCGATTTTATACTTCCTAAAATTACGACTTTTTCCGCCTTATATCGCTTGTGAATTTCTTGCACAACAATACCACCGAAAGAATAACCTAACAAACAAAAAGGCTCTGTTTTATCGATGCTCTCTGCCATTCTTTCGATATAATGCTCCCATTCTTCTTCCTGATGAGGAACAAGCCATTGGAGAAAAACCACTTCGAGGTTTTTGGGAAAGTTTATTCTTTCCAAAACCTTAAAGTCTGCCCCTAAACCACTGATAACATATAACTTCATTTCACAAAAAAGAGCAGAATTATCACATTCTGCTCTTGGATTTATTTATATTCATTTGATTATTTAATTGTTGAAAACTGGATTTTTAAATCCACCTCATCTCTAATAAAATAATCCTTGACACAATAATTATAGAATGCCTTAAAATCTTGTCTATTAATTGAAAACTTAGCAGAAGTAAAAGTAATCGCATAATCATTTTTGACAATATTCGCTGGGAAAGAAATCGTTTTTCGAACGCCTTTTATGGTAATCCTTCCCACCACTTCATAATTATATTCTTTATCCTTTTGAGGAATAAGTTTAGAAATTTTAAACTTTGCCATCGGATATTTTCTCACATCAAAAAAGTCGCTACTCTTGAGGTGTTTATTCAATAAATCGTGGCTTTTTCCTCTCAAATCGGTATTATTAAGCTTTCTCATATCAATTAAGAACTCTCCTCCTACCAATTTTTTATTATTAAACAAAAGTTTTCCCATTTTCATAGGAACAACACCTGTGTGCGTGGTATGTTCTGACTTTACAATTTTATATCCCCACCATTGTATTTCGGATTTTTTAACTCTTACTACCTTATCGAATTTAATCTTTCTTCTTTGAGAAAAAGTTAAAGAAATACCCAAAATTAAAAATACAAATAATAATATTCTCTTCATTTTTTATTTATTTTTATACCAAGCAAATATACTAATTTATCTGAAAAACCAAAATTTATTCTTCATTTTACTTTTTCAAATCATTCGGAAGGCTACCTTTTTCAGATAGCCTAACTTGGTTTTATTTGGTAATCATTCTTCCTATCACTAATTTTTGAATCTCCGAAGTTCCCTCTCCAATGGTACAAAGTTTAGAATCTCTGTAAAACTTCTCTGCTGGGAAATCTTTGGTGTAACCATAACCTCCAAAAATCTGTACGGCATCATTAGAAATCTTTACACAAGCTTCAGATGCGTATAATTTTGCCATTGCACCTTCTTTGGTCATTGGTTGTTTAGCATTTTTCAAAGTAGCAGCTCTTTGGATTAATAATTCTGACGCATCTATTTCTGTTGCCATATCGGCTAACATAAAGTTAATCGCTTGAAAGTTCGCAATTTCTTTACCAAATTGTTTTCTTTCTTTAGCGTACTTCAATGCAGATTTATAAGCACCTCTTGCTGTTCCTAAAGACAAAGCTGCGATAGAAATTCTACCTCCGTCCAAAATTTTCAAGGCTTGTTTAAATCCTTCTCCTACTTCTCCTAAACGATGAGAATCTGGCACTCTTACATTGTCAAAAATCAATTCAGCAGTTTCTGAGGCTCTCATTCCCAATTTATTTTCTTTCTTCCCTGAAGTAAATCCTGGCATACCTTTTTCCAACACAAAAGCCGTTGCATTATTCTTCGCTCCTTTTTCTCCTGTTCTTGTCATGACTACTGCAATATCTCCAGAAATAGCGTGTGTAATAAAGTTTTTAGCTCCATTAATTACCCATTCGTCTCCATCTTTTACAGCAGTGGTACTCATTCCACCTGCATCGGAACCTGTATTATGCTCTGTCAATCCCCAAGCACCAATTACCTTTCCTGTTGCTAATTGTGGCAACCATTTTTTTCTTTGCTCTTCGTTTCCAAATTCATAAATATGATTGGTACACAAAGAATTGTGTGCAGCAATAGAAAGCCCTATTGATGGATCAACTTGTGAAATTTCATCAAGAATGGCAACATATTCATGGTAACTTAGACCTGAACCACCATACTCCTCAGGGATAACAATTCCCATAAAACCCATTTCTCCTAATTCGTGGAATAAATCTTTTGGAAAAGTCTGACTTTCATCCCACTCCATAATATTAGGTCTTATTTTTTTCTCTGCAAAATCACGAGCCGTTTCGGCAATCATTTTAAGGTTTTCTTGATTCATATTTTTTATTTTTCTATATTTCGGAGCAATGTACAAAAAAAATATGAATTTTATTGGTTTTTAAGGATGAAAATTATTTTTTTCTTCCATATAGACAGAGGGAATCTATTATTTTAAAATCAATACTTTTATCCAAGAAATTTTTAGAGAGCGAAAATTTTATACAAGTCCTAAAAAATACTCTCCCTGATAATCATAAATCGTTTTCACCTACTTTTTCATCTTTACATTTCTGGTTAAAATCAAGCCTAATAAAAAGAAAATACTCATACTCAACATCGCAACTCTCATTCCTCCATACTTCTGAATTAAACTTGAGAAAATAAGCATTCCTATCACAATGGCTATTTTTTCCAAAATATCATAAAAACTAAAATAAGTCGTATTCTCCATAGAATCTTGAGGTAAAAGTTTAGAATAAGTAGAACGAGACATCGCTTGCAAACCTCCCATTACTAAACCTACCAACCCCGCCAATCCATAAAATTGAAGTTTAGCATAAGGGTTTTCGGTATTGAGAAAATACGCCGACAAACACGCTCCTATCCACAAAAGAAGCGAAATACTAATCACATTTATATTTCCTATCTTCTTGGATAAACGAGAAAATATCAACGAACCAACAATGGCTATTACTTGAATAATTAACAAAGTGATAATCAATTCCTTTTCCTCCAAATGTAACTCATTACTTCCAAATAAAGTGGACATCAAAAAAATCGTCTGCATTCCCACACTATAAAAGAAAAATCCACTTAAATAAAACTTCAAATTCCTTGATGCAAACAGCTCTTTTTTAACCTTTAACAACTCCTTATAACTCTCCTTTACGATATCCTTATAGAAACTTAAATTTCGGCTTACCACATAAAAGAAACCTCCATTTTCACGATGATTTTTAAAAATATTTCTATGATTTAATAATACTAAATCTTTCGGCAACTGCTCCTTTACTTCTCCAAACTGAGGCAAGTGTTTAAAAGTATATTGAGCAAATCCAAACCACCAAGCTCCTGTTAATAAAAAGGAAATCCTTGTGAATAATTTGGTTTTTTGTGGGTCGTCTCCTCCCAAACCTATGATTAATCCTAAACAAATCAGTACTAAAATCACCGACCCTACATATCCGTAAATATAACCTCTTGCCGATAACGTATCTTGCCTATCAGGAGTCGCAATATCGGGTAAGAAAGAATTATAAAATACCAAACTTCCCCAAAAACCAACACTCGCTGTAATAGAGAATAATAAACCTAAAAATATATTGTTCACTCCCGTAAACATCGCTAATCCCATACACGAAGTCGCCCCTAAGTAAGCAAAAAACTGAAGAAACGACTTTTTATTCCCGATAATATCTGCCAAAGAAGACAAAATAGGCGAAATGATTACCACGATTAAAAAAGAAATCATGAGAGAAAAGCCATACACTGCATCGGGCTGAAAATCAGTTCCCAAAATGCTTATCATATGTTTCAAATCCTCTCCATCAGCACCTTTATAAGTTGTCAATCGTGCATAATAAATAGGGAATATCGTAGTGGTAATGACCAAAGAATACACCGAGTTTGCCCAATCGTAAAAAGCCCAGGCTTTCATTATTTGAGGGTTGTTCTTGATGCTTTTATTATTTTGATGATTCGACATTTTTCAAAAATTAGTATTTAATCTTAAAATCTCACAAATATAACAAAATATAAATTGAACCTTTACATACTAAAAATGATTTCTAAAAAATATATTGTTAAAAATGGTGTTTTTTAGTATTACTTATCGGACAACAATGATTTTTAATTACCTTTGCCGATATTAGACTAAAAGAATATGAGAATAGATATTGTAAGTGTTTTACCCGAACTGATGGAAAGTCCTTTTCAAGCCTCTATTTTGAAAAGAGCAATGGAAAAAGACCTAGCAGAAGTTCATTTTCATCAACTGAGGGATTGGAGTATTGGGAAATACCGTCAGATAGATGATGAACCTTATGGTGGTGGAGCAGGAATGGTGATGATGGTGGAGCCATTAGACAAATGTATTTCTGAACTTAAGGCTCAAAGAGAATATGATGAAATTATTTACCTCACTCCAGAAGGAGAAACACTTAACCAAAAGATAGCCAATACTTTGTCCATACAAAAGAATTTAATGTTGATTTGTGGACATTATAAAGGAATTGACCAAAGGGTTCGTGATTTGCATATTACCAAAGAGATTTCTATTGGGGATTATGTTTTAACAGGTGGAGAATTAGCGGCCTGTGTTTTGGCAGATGCTATTATTAGGCTTTTGCCAGGAGTATTAAATGACGAGCAAAGTGCATTGACAGACAGTTTCCAAGATAATCTTTTGTCACCTCCTATTTATACAAGACCTAAAGTGTATAAAGGTTTAGAAGTTCCTGAAGTATTACTAAGTGGGCATTTTGGAAAAATTGAAGAATGGCGACATGAAGAAGCCTTGAGAGTCACCCAAGAAAAAAGACCTGATTTACTGAAAAACAACTAATTACCAATAGTATTTTGTTTTTAAAATATAAGCCTAAAAAAACTTCCACTTGATATCGAGTGGAAGTTTTGTAATTTTTGAGTAAGTTTATTAAAAAGCAAGTATCTCTAAATCGTTCAAGTTCAGATAAGCCTTAGCACTTAGATTAGTAGAACCCGCATTTACCTCGCCTATATCTTGCGCTACCATTATTCCATTCACCCAAATTTGCACCATTAGTTGAGAGTCGTTATTGGCAGACAACCCTGTCGCAGCAATACTCAAAAATTTAGCGGAAGTATTCACGGTTCTCACTTCCGAAGCCCAACTTGTTCCCGTAACAGTATAATCTATCTTTTGTTTTGTTCCTATCTGAACGACTGCAGATTTTATGACTGCATTTTGAACAGAAACCACCTTGAACTGAACTGCTAAATCTTTTTCTACCTCTTTTTTATCCTCTTTTCTACACGAAATCATCAAAAAAGAAAAAACGAAACCTAAAAGTACTCCTAATTTTATTGCTCTCATTTTAAATAATATTTATTCTGCTCCAAATATAGTTAATTTTAAATTAATAATTCATAAGAATTCATTTAAACTTTTTAATTCGTTAGAAATTATCCTCTTTTGCCTTGGTTTTGTTGACTTCCATTATAACTTCTCTATTTATAAAAATTGAGTCTATAATAAAAAATACCATGACTCGAAAACTGAAATAAGTGTATAAAAAAACGAAAAATTTTATTCTATATCAGAAATAAAAAAATGTTTACTAAATTTGTCCAAAACTTAAAAGAATGAAGAAAGCTACAGCATTACTAAGTTTAGTGATATTACTTTTGAATTGTAACAAAATAGATCAAAAAACAACTTCATCCACCGAAAAAACAGATACTTTAGCCATTAATGAATCTGATTTTAAAGTGGAAGAAATCCCGCAAGGTTGTTATTTTTTAGCCCAAAATAAAGACACTACTTTTATCAATATTAATGATAATGCAGGTACGATTATTGGGGAAATCCGTCATAGGATAGGTAAAAAAGATTCTATTGGAGATTTAATGGGATTTGCTTCAGAAGACACCTTAAAATTGGAAGTTCAGTATAAATTAAACTCCGATTCTATTATTACAGAAGATATTTGGTTTTTAAAACAATATGGTAACCTATACCAAGGAGTAGGCAAAAAACATCATGATGGCACTTATGCTCATCCTTCTTTTGTGAAATTTGAAGGTGGAAAAGTTTATCAACCTATTGATTGTAAAAAATAACTATTTGTTGTGAAAAATACACGCACAGAAGAAAATTATCTGAAAGCATTGTTTCACCTTTGTGGGCATTCTAATACTGTAATGGTGAAGGAACTGAGCGATTATATGGACGTAAAAATGCCATCAGTGAACAATATGATGAAAAAGTTTGCTGAAAAAAAATGGGTGGTTTACGAAAGTTATAAACCTTTAATCATTACTCCAAAAGGATTAAAAGAAGCAGCACTTATCGTCCGTAAACATCGATTGACGGAAATGTTTTTAGTGGAAAAAATGGACATTGGTTGGGAAAATGTTCACGAAATTGCAGAACAATTAGAGCATATTCATTCGCCTTTATTTTTTGATAAAATGGACGAAATTTTAAATTTCCCCAAAATTGATCCTCATGGAGAACCCATTCCTGATAAAAATGGAGAAATTATCGCTCAAAATCTAATTAAACTGAGTGATTGTCAAGCAAATGACAAAGTCATTTTTAAATCAGTAACATCCTATGATGATACTTTTCTTAATTACCTTAATGACAGAAATTTGAGCCTGAATGATACATTTATTGTCTCAAAAATCGAAGACTTTGACCATTCTATGGTAATTTTGCTCAACGATCAAGAAATTATTCTAAGCCATAATGCTTGTGAAAAAATATTGGTAAAAAAATAATCTCAGCTTTTAAAACTGAGATTATTTTTTGTTTTGATGAGTGGTTTATTTACTCATCTGCTCTTCTAATTGTTTAAATTCTTTGTACTTCGCCTTATTTTTAATAGCTCTATAAATACTCTTTAACAGACCTACTGCGTTGATATCCTGCTTATCCAACTCATACATTTTTTCTGCATAAGGTAAAGCCTTTTTAAAACGCTCTCTTCTCGCTTTTAGCATTTTTTCCGCTTTAGCTCTTCCTCCTTTTTTATTGATGAGTTTATTGTATTCTTTTACAAATTTTTCATCGTCTCCCATCATTAAATAGGCTAAACTGAGATAAGCATTTTTATTTTCCTTTCCAGGCTTTATAGTAATTGATCTTTTATACGCCATTTCTGCTTCATCTTTTTGATTTGACTTGGCATATAAAACTCCCAAATTATACCATGCTAATGCATCATTTGGATTAGTTTTCACCTGCTCTTTTAGGTTGTTGATAAACTCATCATTCTTACCTAATTTAGCATAAATAACTCCTTGCTGACTTAATAATTTAGAACTTCCGTGGAATTTTTTCAAGCCTTTTTCTACGATAGCATTGGCTTCATCATATTTTTTCTCCTCAATCAGTAACGCTGCCGTAGTATTGTATAAATCCTCCTCAACACTTTTAGATATATTGGTTTTAAAATCACTATACTGGTCATTGTTTTTCAATAAAAGCCAAGTCGCTCTATCTACTGTTACAGTTTGTCCTGTATTTTTATCTTTCGCAGTATAAGTGGTTTTTACTCCTGTATAGCCAGTATGAATCAAGTCTTTAAAAATCTTGATTGCTGTATTATTTTGCTTGGCATAAATATAACTTAAACCAGCATTATAAAGGTATTGTTTATCGTCATTACCTGTTGCTTTCAATAATTGATAAGTTTGTTCAAATCCCTTTCCTGCAAGTGCGAATTTTTTATTATTATAATTATCAATCGCAGCTTTACTTACAGCTTGTAATGAAGGATTAACTAATGTCGAAATCATTTTTTTAAATTCAGGATTTGGTGTAAAACTTTTCTCTTTCAAACCTGAAATCCCAGAAGCATCTGCGGCTGCTTTTCCTACAAAATAAACCTTATTTTTATCAGCATCTTTTCCTCTGTAGATTTTTTGTTTTCCTAAATCATTTAATTTATCTAAGACCTTTGCTCCTTCTTCTACTTTTCCACTTCCTAATAAGTCCAATCCTTTTAGCAAATAAAATTTTTCTAATAAAGAGGGCTCTAACAAATACGTTTTACCCGCTAATAATTTATCCGCTTCTTTAATTTGTTTCGATGCTTCTTTTAAATCATTTTCTTCCAAAGCATAAAATGCCTTTTTGATTTGCTTTTTTTGTCCTAAAGCAAAAGTACTCGCTACAATAGCTAAACTTAAAATTACTTTTTTCATTTCTTTTTTTTTAGATGTTAAAAACCAAGATTCAAGACTTACTTCCTCCTCTTGGCTCTTGATTCTATTTACTCATTATTTTCTTCTGAACTTCCTTCTCTTTCTTCAATTTCTTGACCTTCTTCAACTTCTTCTTCCTCTACTTCTTTATCCATTTCGATTTTAGCAATGGCTGCAATTTGGTCATTCTTTTTCAAGTTGATAACTTTCACTCCTTGTGTATTTCTACCCATCACTCTCAACTCGTCCATACCCATTCTAATGGCTACACCAGATTTATTGATAATCATTAATCCATCTTCATCTGTTACAATTTGAATACCAATTAAATCTCCCGTTTTCTCGGTAATATTCATTGTGATAACTCCTTTTCCTCCTCTATTGGTCATACGATAATCATCTACCGCAGTTCGTTTTCCGTAACCCTTCTCGGCTACTACCAAAACAGATTCCTTCTCTACATCATTTACAACAATCATACCAATCGCTTCATCATCATCTCCTAAAGAGATTCCACGCACTCCAATAGAAGTTCTTCCCACTTCTCTTACTTTCTCTTCTGGGAAACGGATACACTTACCTTTTTTAGAGGCAATCATAATCTCTGATTCTCCATTCGTTAATCTCGCACCTAAAAGACTATCTCCTTCACGTATTTCAATGGCATTAATACCATTTGTTCTTGGTCGAGAATATGCCTCCAAAGAAGTCTTTTTAATCGTTCCGTTTTTAGTTACCATCACGACATTCATCTGATTGACATAATCTTTGTCTTTCAAGTCGGCAGTTCTGATGTACGCCTTAATCTTATCGTCTGGTTCTATATTAATTAAGTTCTGAATCGCTCTACCTTTCGCAGTTTTGGAACCTTCAGGGATTTCAAATACTCTTAACCAATAACATCTTCCTTTTTCGGTGAAGAAAAGCATATATTGGTGATTAGTTGCGGATACAATATATTCTAAGAAATCTTCATTTCTCGTTTTAGCGGCTCTATTTCCTACTCCTCCTCTACTTTGAACTTTGTATTCTGAAAGTAGCGTTCTCTTGATATATCCAGCGTGAGAAATCGTTAATACCACTCTTTCGTTCGGGATAAAATCTTCAATAGACATTTCACCTCCGGAGAAGTCGATTTCGGTTCTTCTTTCGTCGCCGTATTTTTCTTTAACTTCTAATAATTCGTCTTTAATGATTTGGAATCTTCTTGATTCATTAGATAAAATATCTTCTAAATCATTGATTAATTTCATAATCGCCTCATACTCATCTTTGATTTTGTTCAACTCCATTCCCGTTAAACGAGCTAATCTTAAATCCAAAATTGCCTGAGCCTGAATTTCTGAAAGGTCAAATGCTTCCATTAAGCCTTTTTTCGCCGCAGGAGGATTTTCGCTATGTCGGATAATCGCAATCGCTTTATCTAAGTCATCTTGCGTACCGATAACCTTCATAAAGCCTTCCAAAATATGTGCTCTTTCTCTGGCTTTTTTCAGTTCGTATTTAGTTCTTCTTACGACTACTTCGTGGCGATGATCCACAAAATGATGTATAATATCTTTTAGGTTTAATTGTTCTGGTCTTCCGTTCACCAAAGCAATATTATTCACACTAAAAGAGGTTTGCAAATAAGTATATTTATATAATAAATTCAAGACAACATTAGGAATAGCATCATTTTTCAATTCGTAAACGATACGCATTCCGTTTCTATCCGATTCATCTCTTATTTCGTGAATACCTGTGATTTTTTCATCTTTTACCAATTGTGCCGTTCTGGAAATCATTTCGGCTTTATTGACTTGGTAAGGAATTTCGTGAACGATAATCGCATTTCTATTTCCTACTTCTTCAAAACTCACCTTCGCCCTTAGAACAATTCTTCCTTTCCCTGTATGGAAGGCACTTTTCACGCCATCATAACCATAGATAATCCCACCTGTTGGGAAATCGGGAGCTTTAATATGATGCATTAATTCATCAATCGTAATCTCCTTATTATCGATATACGCACAAATAGCATCAATGGATTCTGATAAATTATGCGGTGCCATATTGGTGGCCATACCTACGGCAATCCCCGATGCTCCATTCACTAAAAGGTTAGGAATTTTGGATGGTAAAACGGTTGGCTCTTGCAAACTATCGTCAAAGTTATATTGAAAATCTACTGTTTCTTTATCTAAATCAGCTAAAATTTCATCTGATATTTTTTGTAACCTTGCCTCGGTATAACGCATGGCTGCTGGCGGATCGCCGTCCATAGAACCAAAGTTACCCTGACCATCTACTTGCTGATAACGCAAACTCCAAGACTGTGCCATCCTCACCATTGCATCATAAACGGAAGAATCTCCGTGTGGGTGATATTTACCTAACACATCTCCTACAATTCTGGCAGACTTTAAATATTTTTTATTAGAAAAAACGCCTAAACCATACATTCCATACAAAACCCTTCTATGTACAGGTTTTAAACCATCTCTTACATCAGGCAACGCCCTTGATACAATTACCGACATCGAATAATCGATATAAGAGGACTTCATCTCATCGACAATGCTAATCGGAATTAATCTTTCTCCTTCTTTTTGCATAATATTTTATATTATTTTGATTTTCAACCTATTACAAATAAGTTGAATTTTCTATTTTATTTAAAATTAATAATCGGGCTAATTTACGAAAAAAATACCGATTTTTGCACAAAATAAGAATAAATATTAGTATCAAGAATCAAGAGTCAAGAACCGAGAGAAAAAACTCAAGTTAAAGAGAAAAAACAAAGGTCTCAAGTTTTGATTATTGGCTCTATAAATGAAAAAAAATTATGACAGCACTTAGCATCACTTTTCATTGTACGGCACCTCAATTGGAAAATTGGGAGAAATATCTTCACAACGAATTTTTATCCAATATCAAAAAAATGGAGCATATTCAGCGGTATATTTTTTCGGAAGTCTATAGCGAAATGATTGAGGAAGGAAAGAATTACAACTTATTGGTTTTATTTGATAATGAAGAAAATAGAGCAATATTTATGGAAGAAAAATTGGGACTAATGGCTGGAAAAATCACCGATATTTTCGCCAACGAAGTAATGATTTTCCCGACCCTACTCAACCCTATTAAGAGTGAATTATAATCGGAAAATCAGCCACTTTGTATAAGGATTTCTAAAGTATAAATGATAGTATCAAAACATCAGATTCCATAATAAGAATAAAAGTTAGATGTGTTTATTTATACTTTTTTTTTAAAGGCATAATCCAAATTAAAATTGAAATGATAGCAGAATAAATAATTGGAGGAATATAATTTGATATTTCTAAATGACTACTATTCATAAAGCCTGTTAAATAAAAAGAAATAAAAACGAGAAATACAGAAATGGGGATTAAAACAAGTTTGTTACCTGTTAATAACTTAATTATAATACCTAATACAAGGATTGTAGGTATTGAAAAAATCAGACTGATAGATAGTATAAAAAAATATGATTCCCAAAATACTCCATCAAATATTGTTTCTTTAAAACTCACAATATTACCAATAGAATATTGATTAAGTATAAGATAAACAAATGTAGAAATAACACATGTTAAAATCCATAATTTTAATACAAAAACTAAAAAACTTGTTTTTTCAATGCTAAAATATCTCATAATTCTGTACTATTTTAAATTTATTCTATATTGCCAACACTTTTTCAGACAACCCCTTTTTATCACAAGACACAAAACTTAGTATCATTAAAAGAATTACAATATTTTTCATAAGTTAATGTTTTTAAAAGTGAACCATTAATCTAAATTTTCATTTAAATGCACTTGAAATTTTTCCACCTTACTACCTTCAGTAAATAGTTGTTCTAATCTATCTAAATAATTTTGAAATAAATAGTC
>PDSY01000015.1 GCA_002747105.1 Flavobacteriales bacterium
AGCAAGTTTTAGAAATTTTAGATTTTTGACTTTATTTTTAGCCGAATTTCCGCAGTCTTGAATTTTTGGCTCTTTTGTTTCAAGACAAAAGAGTGAAGTTTTTTATTTATAAATAGTTGTGATTTAGATTGTTAATTTAAAACTGATTATTTTGAAACATTTGAATAAAGTATGATTTTGCTCCGTGGTAAGAATAGAAAAGATTTAAATATTGATAAAAAAGGTTAAGCAAAGTTAATTTTAATGAATGACAATCAATTATGAGTTACATTTGCTTAAAATCGTGAAAATGAAATGGAAATTTTTAGTATTTATAAGTTTATTGATGGGATTTCTTTTAAAGGCTCAACAAGTCATTATGGGAGTGGTAGAATCCGAAAACCAATATCGATTAGCCCATACTCAAATTTTGAATCTTCGGACAAATAAAGTTTTTACGACAGATGAAAATGGTGTGTTTTTACTTTCAGTGAAAAACGGCGATAAGTTAAGATTCATAAGAAAAAAATATGAACGATTTACCTATTCAGTCAATGCGTCGAGTTTTAAACATGCTGTCAAAATAGAACTGAAAAGACTTCCGAAGGAAATTGAAGAAGTGAGGATTAAATATAAATTTTCAGGTAATTTGACCAAGGATTTGAGCTACCTCAACGAAAAGAAAAAATACCAAAACTTGAGGAGAGAACTCAATGATTATATTGCTCATTCTTCTGCACCAGAAAAAGACCCAAGAGCATTCAATCCTCATCCGCTACCTCGATATCAATCTGGAGCAGTGGGGGTGGATGTTGTTCAAGCTATTGGAGGGATTGTTTACTTATTATCTAAAAAGAAAAAGCATCGATTGAACTACGCTACGAAGAAAGTATTTTTGCGTCAGTTAAGATCTAAAATCAATATTGAATATTATCACGCTTTGGGAATGGACGATTACGATATAGATCGATTTTTGGCTTTTGCAGAACAACGCTTTGGCTTAGAGAAAAACTTTGGTCAAAAAATGGATATGGAAAGTATTCAACCATTTTTAGACGAAGCTTTGTTGTATTTTAATTTCAATATAAAGTCACCACCTTAAATGACTCTAAAAAAATGGCATTATTCATGGAAAATGATGGCGATATAAAAAAGGTTGGTTTATATAAAACCAACCTTTTAAATTGTCAATTAAGAAATTAATTTAGTTTTTCTTCAATAAATCTCTTATTTCTGTCAGCAAGTCTTCTTGGCTTGGTCCTGCTGGTTCTGGTGCTTTTTCCTCTTCTTTTTTCTTCATATTATTAATCCCTCTAATCATAAAGAACAATACCAAAGCAATACAGATGAAGTTAATAATGGCAGCGATAAAGTTACCATACTTAACACCATTCCAAACTAAAGCAGAAATTTTATCAGCTCCTACTGCTTTCAATGCTGGGTTTAATAACAAAGGGGTAATTACATCAGTTACTAAGGAAGTGGTAATCTTTCCAAAAGCACCTCCAATAATTACAGCCACCGCTAAATCAACTACATTGCCTTTAACAGCAAAATCTTTAAATTCTTTTACAAATCCCATATTTATTTTTTTAGGTTAATATGGCACAAATATACATAATTTATTTTAAATTTAAATTATTTATTTTGAATTTTTTTGAAATAATCATGATTATAATTCCTGCAATGATAAAAGGAATGGACAATAATTGTCCTGTATTTAAAACTCCTGTTGTGATATATTCCTCACCTTGAGGTTCTTTTAAAAATTCAACCATAAAACGAATACTCCATAAAATGGTGAAAAACAAACCGAAAAGCCAACCTTGTTGATATTTTTTATCCGTCTTTTTATATAAAAACCAAAGTAAAACGAATAGTGTTAAATAACCAAATGCTTCAAAAAGTTGAGTCGGATAACGAGGAACGGTAATCCCGTATTCATCGCTCATTTGAGGAAACAAAACAGCAAAAGGAGAATTTTCATCAGCCATTTTACCGATGATTTCCGAATTGAAAAAGTTACCAAATCGGATAAAAAAACCTGCCAAAGCAACTGTTATTGCCAATCTATCATACACCCAAAACGGATTCTTTTTAATGATTCTTAGAGAGTAATAAAGCGTCGTAGCAATCAGTGCAAAAGTAGCTCCATGACTTGCTAAGCCAGAAAATCCTGTGAATTCAAATTCAGGAACGGTTCTAATAGGTAAGAAAACTGCCCAAAAATCTTGTCGGAAAAGTTCTGGTTCATAAAAAAGAACATGCCCTATTCTTGCTCCAAAAATAGTTCCTATCAAAGTCCAAGTGAAAAGCGGTTCAAGGTACTTTTCGTCCACGCTATCAATCTTGAACATTTTTAACATTAAAATATAACCCAATCCAAACGCAATCACGAACATTAAACTATAATAATGAAGTTTAATAGGTCCTATTTCTAAAGCGATATTAGGGTTCCAGATAGAAAATTGAGTATCTAGTTCAATGGCTTTATCCTCATCAAGTTTTTTTCCTTTATAGAGGTATTTGAAACTTAAAATATTGTCAGTCGTAATCTCTCCATCAAAGGCATGGAAGTTTTTATCTAATAGTTGATAACCAGCGACTTTAAAGTTTTTTAAAATCGATCGGTTGTAATTGAAAAAATCATTGTTTGAAAATTCTAAATTTCTTTTATTCAAAAAAACGAGGATATTACCATCGAGTTTTTGGGAAGAAAATTGATATAAAGTGGCATTTCTTGTGGTGGAAAATAGTTGTACAGGAACTTCGTTTTCTCCATTTAATAACTTCCCATCAGAAAGTGCATTGGGATAATCTTGTGCAAATAAATTTTGGCTAAAAATAACCAATACCAAAAATAAAATTTTTCCCAAATGTTTCAATGTTTTCATATAATCTTGTTTAAAGTTTAATTTTGTTCAATGTTTTCAGTTTTTTTGGGTGGAACAGGGTCGTAGCCACTTCCTCCCCAAGGGTGGCAACTTACAATTCTTTTTATCCCTAAGTATAAACCTTTGAAAAATCCATGGGTTTTCAATGCTTCCAACATATATTGAGAGCAAGTAGGTTCGTATCTGCAATTTTTTCCCAATAAAGGAGAAATTGCCGTTTGATAAAATTTTATCAAAATAATGAGAGGGAAATTTAAAATTTTATTCCACATACTTGATAGCAAAAGTAAATGATTTTTTTTAGAAAATCATTGTTTTTAATAGAAATCACTTTATTTGAATGCTAAAAAGGCTTTAGTCGTCAGAAATTCTATCGACGGTTTTTGTTTTTTTGTAAATAATCAGTCCAGATAAGGCAGATACCGCAATAAGGGCAAATTGATATACACCTTCTGGTACATTGATTTTTTTTAGTAAAAATAATGTAAGCGTTATGATTAAACCTGATAATAAAAAGGCAACAAAATACGATTTTAGTTTTTTCATATTAACGATTTTCAACAAATATAACCTTTTTTTACAAATATACCTAAGGAGAATACTAATATGAAATTCTCTTTAAATTTATCTTTAAAAATTTGATTCCTGCATTTATTATCAATATTTTTGTGCGTATGGAAAAAATGGATTATTTAGAAGGACTTAATGAACCTCAGTATAAGGCAGTTACAACGCTTGAAGGACCTTTGATGGTGTTGGCAGGTGCAGGGTCTGGGAAAACGCGTGTACTGACAATGCGTATCGCCCATTTGATTACCAATGGCGTTAGTCCTTTCCAAATTTTAGCCCTTACCTTTACCAATAAGGCAGCTAACGAAATGAAAGAAAGAATTGCCAAAGTGGTTGGGTATAGTGATGCTCGAGGAATTTGGATGGGAACTTTTCACTCCGTATTTGCAAGGATTTTAAGGAGCGAGGCAGAACATTTGGGATATCCATCTAATTTTACCATTTATGACCAACAAGATTCGTTGAATGTTCTTAAGAAAGTAATTAAAGATTTAGCGATTGATTCCGATGTTTATAAGCCTAAAAAGGTACAATCGAGGATTTCTCAGTATAAAAATAACCTGATTACCGTAAGGGCTTATTATAATAATCCTGAACTTATCGAAGCTGATACGCGTGCCAATATGAAACATATGGGCAAAATCTATGAAAAATATGTAGAGGCTTGTTTTAAAAATGGGGCGATGGATTTTGATGATTTATTGTTGAGAACCAACGAATTACTCACTCGTTTTCCACCTATTTTGGCGAAATATCAAGACCGATTCCGTTATATTCTAGTAGATGAGTACCAAGATACCAATCACTCTCAGTATTTGATAGTTAAGGCGTTGGCGTCTAAGTTTGAAAATATCTGTGTGGTAGGAGATGATGCTCAGTCTATTTATTCTTTCCGTGGAGCGAATATTTATAATATCTTGAATTTTAAGAAAGATTATCCTGATGCTGTTTCGGTGGCATTGGAGCAAAATTATCGTTCTACTCAAAACATCGTGAATGCGGCTAATGTAGTGATTGCCAAAAACCAAGAGCAATTTAAAAAGAATGTTTTTAGTGAAAATGAAGTAGGTGAAAAAATAAAGGTGTATCGTGCTTTATCCGATGCCGATGAGGCGAATTTTGTCGCAAGAAATATTTGGGAAATCAGAAATCGAGAGCAAAAGAAATATGATGATTTTGCCATTTTATATCGTACTAATTCTCAAACTCGTGCCATCGAAGAGGCTTTAAGAAAAAAGGGCATTCCATATCGTGTTTATGGAGGTTTGTCTTTCTTTCAGAGAAAGGAAGTGAAAGATTTAGTGGCTTATCTACGCTTATTGATTAATGAGAATGATGGAGAAGCGTTTATGAGGGTGATTAATTATCCAACGAGAGGAATAGGAGCGACCACTCAAAATAAATTAGTTGTTTATGCTGATAGCCAAGGAATGACTTTGGCTCAACTTTTAGAGGATTTGGCGTTTCATGGTTCGAGATTAAAACTAAATAATACTGCACTGAATAGGTTGACAGATTTTTGGACGATGATAAAAGCCTTTAAGGTGATGCTCAAAACCGAAAATGCTTACACTGTAGCAATGGAAGTGGCGAAGAAAACAGGATTGATTAAAACACTTAAAAAAGACCAATCACCAGAAGGAATTTCTCGAATAGAAAATGTTCAGGAACTGATGAACTCTATGCAAGGTTTCATTGATGAGCAACAACAAATAGAGGATGGCGACCCTTCTCTGTCTAATTTTTTAGAGAATATTGCCCTTTCTGCCGATACGCAAAAGAAGGAAGATGATAACGAAGATAAAGTTTCCTTAATGACGATTCACTTGTCTAAAGGTTTAGAATTTCCTGTCGTTCATTTGGTAGGATTAGAGGAGAATTTATTTCCAAGTTTTATGAGTTCCAACACCCGTGAAGAGTTGGAAGAGGAGAGGAGGTTGTTTTATGTAGCCCTCACAAGAGCCGAAAAACAGGCGGTTTTCTCTTATGCCGTTTCGAGGTTTCAGTGGGGAAAAATTACCGATGCAGAACCTTCACGATTTTTATCCGAGGTAGATGCTGAATATTTAGAATTTTTAAATCCTGCTAGAACGAGCAGATTTGTGAATCATGCTGGGATACAGTCTGATATTTTTGGCGACACACCGAGAACCTTTAAAAAGAAAGCACCCAAGAAAACCATTCATAGGAAAACGACACAACCTACGATGTCCAAAAAATTAAAACCTGTGGCAAGTGCAAAAATCACCAATCCCAATGGTACTTCTGTTGAAGATATTCAGGTAGGTGACCGAGTGAGGCACAATCGTTTTGGTGTTGGGGAAGTGGTGTTTTTGGACGGGACAGATTCAAATAACATCAAAGCAAAGGTGGATTTTGGACATAATGAAGTTAAAAATTTAATTTTAAAATTTGCAAAACTTACCAAATTATAAACGATTTACATTATGATTATAGCTAAAAATATACATAAATTTTATAATAATTTAGAGGTACTCAAAGGGGTAGATATTCATATTAAAAAAGGTGAAGTAGTATCCATTGTTGGAGAATCTGGAGCAGGGAAATCTACACTTTTACAGATATTGGGAACATTAGATGTGCCTTCTTTTCCTCAAAAATTTAACACCGAAATTTCACTTGACGGACAATCTTTCATCAACAGGAGTGATAAAGAATTATCTCGATTTAGAAATGAAAATATAGGTTTTGTTTTTCAGTTTCATCAATTATTGCCAGAGTTTACGGCTTTGGAAAATGTACTTTTACCTACAAAAATCGCAGGAAAAAAGGAAAGCGAGGTAAAGGAAAAGGCATATCAGTTATTTGATGATTTGAAAATTGCTCATCGTTTGCATCACAAACCGAGCGAAATTTCTGGTGGAGAGGCTCAGAGAATTGCCGTTGCAAGAGCATTGATTAACTCACCGAAAATTATTTTTGCAGATGAACCAACAGGGAATTTAGATTCTAAAAATGCAAATGCTTTACATCAGTTATTTTTTGATTTACGAGATAAATATGAGCAGACCTTTGTGATTGTTACCCATAATAATAAACTCGCTGAGGTAACGGATAGGAAATTAGTAATGAAAGATGGATTGATTGTTTAAGGTTTTTTGCCTTTGATATCGATATGTATTGTGTACCATTGATGGTCAAAAAAAATCGCTTAAAGAAATTTAAGCGATTTTTGTATTCTATAAGTTCAGTGGTTGAACTTGTTTGGGCTAAAAAGTAGATTTTTTATTCTATTCAGATATCTACAGAGTTAGCATTATTTATTCTTATTTTTTTAACATACCTCCTAAATTACCCATTCCTGGCATATTAGGCATCCCTTTGCTCATCATCTGCATGAGTTGTTTTCCTTGTGGTCCTTGCATCATTTTCATCATTTTACCCATTTGTTGGAATTGTTTCATGAGTTGATTAACTTCGTTTATTTTTCTTCCTGAACCTTTGGCAATTCTATTTTTTCTTTGGGTATTGATAATAGATGGTCTTCTTCTTTCTTCAGGCGTCATCGAGTAGATTATCGCTTCGATATGCTTAAATGCGTCATCGTCTATATCTACATCCTTAATGGCTTTTCCTACTCCAGGAATCATTCCCATTAAGTCTTTCATATTTCCCATTTTTTTGATTTGCTTAATTTGCTTTAAGAAATCATCAAAACCGAATTCATTTTTAGCAATTTTTTTGTGAAGTTTTTTGGCTTCTTCCTCATCAAATTGTTCTTGAGCTCTTTCTACTAAAGAGACAACATCTCCCATTCCAAGTATTCTGTCTGCCATCCTCTCTGGATAGAAAAGATCGAGGGCTTCCATTTTTTCACCTGTAGAGATAAACTTGATTGGTTTTTTTACCACCGAACGAATCGTCAGAGCGGCTCCACCTCGTGTATCACCATCTAATTTGGTAAGAACAACACCGTCAAAGTTTAGAACTTCATTGAATGTTTTGGCTGTATTTACGGCATCCTGCCCTGTCATAGCATCTACTACGAAAAGTGTTTCGGTAGGTTTGATGAAATAATGAACCGATTTTATTTCGTCCATCATTTGTTGATCAATAGCCAATCGACCAGCGGTATCCACAATCACTACATCGTGATTGTTGGCTTTAGCGAAATTCACTGCATTTTCCGCGATGGTAGAAGGGTTGGTAGCTCCTTCTTCGGTATAAATAGGAATATTGATTTGTCCTCCCAATACTTTTAATTGGTCAATAGCCGCAGGACGATAAACATCACAAGCTACCAATAAAGGATTTTTAGCCTTTTTAGTTTTAAGATAATGAGCTAATTTCCCTGAAAAAGTAGTTTTACCAGAACCTTGTAAACCAGCGATAAGAATAACGGTTGGTTTCCCTGCCAAAGAAATACCTTCTTGGCTTGTTCCCATGAGTTCCACCAATTCATCGTGAACGATTTTGGTCATTAATTGACCAGGAGTTAAGCTGGTTAAAACATTTTGTCCTAATGCTTTTTCCTGAACTCTTTTCGTAAGGTCTTTGGCTACTTTATAATTCACATCGGCATCTACCAAGGCTCTTCTAATTTCCTTTACGGTTTCTGCAACATTAATTTCAGTGATTTTCCCACGCCCTTTGATGGAGTGTATCGCTTTATCTAATTTATCTTGTAAGCTATTAAACATATTCAATGATTTAAGACCGCAAAAATACAGAAAATTATTGGTTGTGTCAAGTTGTTTTTTTTCAATGAGTTGATAGGTGTTGGTTGTTTTTAAAAAAGACTAAATGAGTCCTGGTATTGTTTTTATTTCTAAAAAAAAGAGTATTTTTACCAAATGATTTCAAAGGCGACCATAGATAAGATATTTTCCGTTATCAGAGTGGAAGAAATTATTGGCGAGTATGTGCAATTAAAAAAGGCTGGTTCTAATTATAAAGGATTAAGTCCTTTTCAGGACGAAAAAAGTCCGAGTTTTGTGGTATCTCCGTCCAAGCAAATTTGGAAAGATTTTTCTTCGGGTAAAGGAGGAACGGCGATTTCTTTTTTAATGGAGATAGAAGGTTTTACTTATCCAGAGGCATTGAGGTATGCTGCCAAGAAATACGCTATCGAAATCGAAGAGGACAAAAGAGCACTTACCGAGGAAGAAAAAAAAGCCTATTCGGAAAGAGATTTATTGTATAAAATTCACGAGGTAGCCAACGAATTTTTTATTCATCATTTACATCAAACAGAAGAGGGGAAACTCATTGGTCTTTCCTATTTTAAGGAAAGGGAACTGAGGATGGAGATTATCGAAAAATTCCAGTTGGGATATTCTCCTCAAAAACGAAACGCCTTTACCGAATATGCACTTGAAAAAGGCTATCAAAAAGACATTTTGGAGAAATCTGGTCTTTCTCTTTTTACCGAATATTCGCCTGATGGTGTCGATCGTTTTAGAGAAAGAGTGATATTTCCTATTCATAGTTTTTCGGGTCGAGTTTTAGGTTTTGGAGCGAGGATTTTAAAAAATAATGTAAAAACGGCTAAGTACCTCAATTCTCCAGAAACAGGTATTTATCATAAATCCAATATTTTATACGGTATCAACCAAAGTAAACAAGCGATTTCTAAACTGAATGTTTGTTATCTGGTGGAAGGTTATATGGATGTGATTGCTCTCCATCAGCACGGTATTGAAAATGTGGTGGCGAGTTCGGGAACAGCACTGACCAAAGAGCAAATTAAACTCATTAAAAGGCTAACCGATAATGTAACCATTTTATTCGATGGGGATAAAGCAGGGATAAAGGCGAGTTTCAGAAGTATTGATTTACTCTTAGCCGAAGGAATGAACATTCGGGTTTTATTATTTCCTGATGGCGACGATCCTGATTCTTTTGTGAGGAAACACGATCAAGAATATGTAGAGAATTATATTCAGCATCAAGCCCAAGATTTCATTGATTTTAAGGCAGAAATTTTATTAAAAGAGGTGGGCGATGATCCGATTAAAAAATCGGAGGCAATTCGAGATATTGTAAAATCGGTGGCGTTTGTGAAGAATGCTCTTAAACAAGAGGTTTACCTGAAAGAAGTAGCCAGTAAATTTGATATTACAGAGCGAACTTTATTCAACGAACTGAATGTTCAGAAGCAAATTAAAAATAAACAAACCAAACCTACTCGCCTTCAAAAACAAGAGCCAACACCTAAATTAGAAGTTGTAAAAAAAGCTGATTTTCAAGTCAATCCGCTTTTGGTATTGGAAGAAAAATTGGTAGAGCTGATGATAAAATATGGTAATTATATTATAGATAGGAAAGATGATAAGAATAATGCCTATCAAATTACCGTTATTGAAGAAATTATCCATCATTTTAATGAGGATAATTATCAAATAATATCGCCTATTAATCAAAAATTAGTCGATGAGTTTCGTAATGGTATCGAAAAAAATGAAATCTGTTCTCAGGATTTTTTCATTTCCTTAATGGACGAAGAAATTACAGGTAAAGTGACCGATGCCTTGATAAACCCTTATGATTTGAGTAATTGGGAAAAGCACAATATATTTTTCAGCACAGAGGAGGAGGTTGTTCCAAAGGTAGTCAGTGATGTAATGGCTCGTCATAAGCGAGAATTAATCGTAAAAGTGATTCAAGATATTAAAAAAGATATCGCAGAAGGGAAGGGAGATGCAATGGAGAATTATACCCGAATCAATAAATTAAATCAGTTAAAAATAAAAATAGACGAAGATTTATATCGAATTTTATAGTTGATGTTTCTTTACGCCGAAAAAAAATATTTTCCGTGTAAACGATATTATATTCAACCTTTTATAGGTCTTCTCTAAATATAAAATTAAAACTTTACTAATCAAATTAACCAATTATGAATATTAGAAAAATAACATATATATTAGGAGCGTTTTTGATAATCAGTTTGTTACAATCTTGTCCTGATAGATATAAAAATAGAGAGGATATTGCAGCAAATATCGCAGAGTATGCAGATTTAATAACCATAACTCCATTACAGCAGATTTATCAGCAAGGAGATGAAATTGTTTTAAAAATTACTGTTGATGCTACCAATACTTATTTTGGAGGAGAGGCAAAGAACCTACATCAAATAACAGGTAATGATAAAGCTCGATTAAATACAAGTATCTATACACTTTTTGAAGATAATGAATTTGAAATGATAAAAGGTTCACAAGGAGAGTCTATAAATGAGTATTATTTATTGTACAATCCTACCAATGGAAAATATGAATTGGAAATTAAAATCATTTTAACTACAACAGGCATAAATATTCTGAACGCAAAAGGTTTTATTCATTTTAAAGGAAGTGATAAATACAATAGTTTTTTCTTAGATACGAATGTAGAAGGAATGGATGAACAAGGTCTTGTAGCGTTTAAAGTATTACCTTAAACTTTAATAAACAATTTTATGGATTTTAGAAAAATAATTTATGAATTTAGTGTACTGATATTATTAGGTGTATGTATAAGTTGTATTCCTGAAAGAGAACCGCCTACCCGTTCATTCTTTACAAAAATTCCAAATTTAGTGAGTATTTCACCATTGCAAGACACCTACCAAAAAGGAGAGGAAATAACATTAAAGGCTTACTTAGATACTGAAAATACTTATTTTAATGGGAAAAAGTATGATGTTTATGAAATAACACAGAATAACAAAATGTCATTGGATATCATTTACTACACTTCTAATATGTTGATTTCAGGTAATGAACTAACTTTTATAAAAGGTGGCAAGTCGGAATATCCGAATATTTTCTATATGACTTATAATCCAAACAATCATCAATATGAATTAGAAATAAAAATTAAATTGAATAGAGTTGGAGGATATGCTCTCCGTGCAAATACAGTATCAATGTGGGTGAGTGACCAGCAACCTTATTGGACTGACTTTAAAATAACAACGAATATAGTAACAGGTGGCAATGAACAAGGTGTAATAAGATTTATAGTTCTTTCCTAAGTCTATGAGTAATTTAATTTATGTATCTTTACGCCGAAAAATAAGACAATAATATGGACATAAAAAAAGAATTTAGAGATTTTTCTACTAAGCATTTAGGTAATAATGGTTTAGCGACCGACCAATATATGAGAGGGTTCGACCCGATGAATATCACCCCTTATATTATGGAGGAACGCCGAATGAATGTTGCTCAGATGGATGTTTTTTCTCGTTTAATGATGGATAGAATTATCTTTTTGGGAACAGGGATAGATGACCAAGTGGCGAATATCGTAACGGCTCAGTTGTTATTCTTGGAAAGTTCGGATTCTACCAAAGATATTCAGATTTATATTAATTCTCCAGGAGGTAGCGTCTATGCAGGATTGGGGATTTATGATACCATGCAAATTATCAAGCCAGATGTAGCGACGATTTGTACGGGAATGGCAGCATCTATGGGAGCTGTTTTATTGGTTTCAGGAGAGAAAGGAAAACGTTCTGCATTAAAGCATTCTCGTGTAATGATTCATCAGCCAAGTGGTGGAGCTCAGGGAGTGGCAAGTGATATGGAAATTAATTTAAGAGAAATGTTAAAACTTAAAAAAGAGTTGTATGACATTATCTCTACACATTCTGGACAATCTTACGAGTGGGTAGAAAAAGCATCGGATAGAGATTATTGGATGACTTCCTCAGAGGCGAAAGAAAAAGGAATGGTAGATGAGGTTTTAGGATTGAAAAAAGATTAACAAAATAAACAAAAAAATCATAGAATTTAACTATTACGAAAATTCATTAGAAATCATTGCCTTTTTGTAGAATATGTTTAAATTTGTGTTTTAAAAATTAAAATAATTAAATAGAAAATAAAATGAGTCAATTTGATGTTACCGTAATCGGTTCAGGACCTGGTGGATATGTGGCGGCAATTAGATGTGCCCAATTAGGTTTTAAAACTGCACTTATCGAAAAATATTCAACGCTAGGAGGTACTTGCCTGAATGTAGGTTGTATTCCTTCCAAAGCATTATTAGATAGTTCGGAGCATTTTGAAAATGCAAAACACAATTTCGAAAATCACGGAATTTTAATCAACGAACCAAAGGCTGATATTGCAAGAATGATTGCAAGAAAAAACGAAGTAGTAGAACAAACTACAAAGGGTATTCAGTTTTTAATGGACAAAAATAAAATTACCGTTTTCGAAGGTTTAGGAAGTTTTGAGTCTGCTACAAAGATTAAAATTACTAAAAAAGACGGTTCTACCGAAAGTATAGAGTCTAAAAAAACAATTATTGCAACAGGTTCTAAGCCAACTGCTTTACCTTTTGCACCGATTGATAAAGAAAGAATTATCACTTCTACAGAAGCCCTTAATTTAAAAGAGATACCAAAGAAATTATTAGTGATTGGAGGTGGAGTTATCGGACTTGAATTAGGTTCTGTATATTTGAGATTAGGTGCTGAAGTAACGGTAATCGAATACGATAAGAGAATTATTCCAGGAATGGACGGTGCTTTATCAAAAGAACTTCAAAAAGTATTGAAAAAACAAGGGATGAAGTTCAGTCTTTCTACGGGAGTTTCTAATGTGGAAAGAGACGGAGATACCGTAAAAGTAACGGCAACCAACAAAAAAGGGGCAGAAGTAACTTTCGAGGGAGATTATTGTTTAGTTTCTGTGGGTAGAAGACCTTACACCGAAGGTTTAGGATTGGAAAACGCAGGAGTAGAACTAGACGAAAGAGGAAGAGTGAAAGTAAATGACCATTTACAAACCAATGTAGCGAACATCTACGCGATTGGTGATGTTGTAAAAGGTGCAATGTTAGCTCACAAAGCAGAGGAAGAAGGAGTTTTTGTTGCTGAATCGTTGGCGGGTCAAAAACCTCATATCAATTATAATTTAATCCCAGGAGTAGTGTATACTTGGCCAGAAGTGGCAGGAGTTGGTAAAACTGAGGAGCAATTAAAAGAAGAAAAAGCAGACTATAAAGTAGGAACTTTCCCAATGAGAGCATTAGGAAGAAGTCGTGCATCAGGAGATACAGATGGTTTAGTGAAAATTTTAGCGGATAAAAACACCGATGAAATTTTAGGATTCCACATCATTGGAGCAAGAGCAGCAGATTTAATTGCAGAGGGAGTTACCGCAATGGAATTTAGAGCGAGTGCAGAAGATTTAACGAGAATGTCTCATGCGCATCCAACTTACGCAGAAGCGATTAAGGAGGCGGCATTAGACGCTACGGATAAGAGAGCAATTCATATGTAAAATGCGAATTGTTGAATAATTATAAAAGAGAAGTCGAAAAAGGCTTCTCTTTTTTTTGAAGTGATGAATTTAAAACTTATTTTTGCGTACTTAAGACTAAATTATGGAGCATTTTGAGAGTTGGAAAGATTTATTAAACCCCGAATTTTATATTAAATTAGGTGGTTTTTGGTTAATATTATTTATTATTTTCGCAGAAACGGGACTTTTTATAGGGTTTTTCTTGCCAGGCGATTCATTGTTATTTGTTTCGGGAATTTATGCAGAGGTACTAATTAGTGAAACTTTTGGTTCTACGGGAAGTGGTTTTTGGGATACTACAATTTTAGCATTGAGTGTTGCTTTAATGGCGATTTTAGGAAATCAGGTGGGATATTGGTTTGGTTATAGAGCGGGTAAATCTCTATATGAAAGGGAAGATTCGTTTTTCTTTAAGAAAAAATACCTATATCAAGCTCACGACTTTTTTGAGGAAAAAGGAGCTTTTGCCGTTATTGGAGCGAGGTTTTTACCTATCGTAAGGACATTTGTGCCTATTGTTGCTGGGATTGTAAAAATGGACAAAAAGAAGTTTGTCTTAGATAATATTATTGGGGCATTTGCTTGGTCTTTTATAATGATTTTTGCAGGGCATTATTTAGATTCTTTATTCAGAACTCAATTTGGGATAGATTTAAAATCTCACCTCGAAATGATAGTCCTTGTGATTGTATTGGTAACAACGCTTCCTGTGATTGTTAAATTCTTTTTTGGGAAAAAGAAAGCATAAATATTTCAATCTTAAACATAAAATGAAAAAATCCGAGTTTTTAAAGGCTCGGATTTTTTTTACTATTAATGAATTATCTATTTCTTTAATTCTTCAATCGTTTTGCTTGGGTTTTCTGAACCAAAAACGGCACTTCCTGCCACTAAAACATCTGCTCCAGCATCAAATAATAGAGAGGCATTTTGTGTATTGACTCCTCCATCTACTTCAATTAAAGCTTTAGAATTGTATTTTTCAATCAATGCTTTTAATTGTTTAATTTTCTTATAAGTATTTTCGATAAATTTTTGCCCTCCAAATCCAGGGTTTACACTCATTAATAATACCAAATCTACTTCAGCAATAATATCTTCCAAAACACTCACAGGTGTAGAAGGATTAAGCACTACTCCTGCTTTTGCTCCTTTTTCTTGGATTAGTTTAATCGTTCTATGCAAGTGGGTACAAGCTTCATAATGAACCGCTACTAAATCTGCTCCTTGATGGATGAATTCCTCTACATATTTCTCAGGCTCTACAATCATCAAATGGACATCAATGAATTTTTTGGCGTGTTTTTTGATCGGTTTCATGACAGGAAATCCAAATGAAATATTAGGAACAAATCTCCCATCCATTACATCGATGTGGAACCAATCTGCCTGACTTTCATTAATCATTTCGATGTCTCTTTGTAAGTTCCCAAAATCTGCTGATAATAGGGAAGGAGCAATCATTTTTGTCTTCATTTTTTATGATATTTTAGGTTCATATTAGGCTTGATATTCAATAAAGTTTGGTAGATAAGTTGAATTACATTTTTTACATCTTCTTTGGCGACCATTTCTACCGTCGTGTGCATATAACGCAATGGTAATGAGATTAATGCCGAAGGAACTCCACCATTAGAGTGAGCGAAAGCATCGGTATCTGTTCCTGTTGCTCGGCTACAGGCTCCTCTTTGGAAAGGTATTTTTTTCTTTTTCGCCGTTTTAGTAATCAGTTCCCTTACATTATGGTGAATACTCGGTGCGTGGAAAACCACAGGACCGTCGCCACATTTTTGGTCACCTTCTTTTTTCTTGTCAATCATCGGTGTTGTCGTATTATGCGTAACATCGGTAACGATAGCGATATTCGGCTTAATGGTGTCAGCAATCATTCTTGCTCCATACAAACCAACTTCCTCCTGAACGGAATTAGTAATATACAATCCAAAAGGTAATTTCTTCTTGTTTTCTTTCAATAATCTCGCTACTTCAGCAATCATAAAACCACCAATTCTATTGTCTAATGCTCTGCAAACGAAATATTTGTCATTCATTTCAAAGAACTCATCAGGGTAGGTAATCATGGTTCCAACACTGATTCCCATTTCTTCAACTTCTTTTTTGGAAGTTGCTCCACAATCAATAAAAATATTGTCCAATTTTGGGGTAGGTTCGTTTTTATTCCCTATTCTTGTATGAATGGCTGGCCAACCGAAAACGCCTTTTACAACCCCTTTTTCTCCGTGAATATGCACCATTTTAGATGGAGCAATCACTTGGTCTGAACCTCCATTTCTAATCACATAAATGAGTCCGTCATCGGTAATATAGTTTACATACCACGCAATTTCGTCTGCGTGAGCCTCTATCACTACCTTAAATTTTGCTTTTGGATTGATAATACCATAGCAAGTACCATAATGATCGATTTTAATTTCATCTACATAAGGTTTGATATAGTCCATCCAAATCTCTTGTCCTGCTCTCTCGTAACCTGTTGGAGAGGCAACATTTAAATATTTTTCTAAAAATTTAATCGATGACTTTTTTAGTTTCATAATAAAAAGGGTATAATTTTTGCTTTAAGTTTTCAAAATGTAAAAGTAATGAAATTATATCAATTTATATTAATATTTGTATTGTTTTTGGGAGGAATTAGTTTTGGGCAGGAGACTATTAAGCGTAAGTCTTTTGATGATATACCGAAAGAGCAGTTGCGTACAGATGATTTTGGAAATCGATATTATTATGATAAAAAACAAAGAGCTAGATACTATAAAATTAATGGGGAAACCGTTATTATTATGGACGAATTACAATTGGTTAGAAAACCTAATTTTAATAATGAATTAGATGCTAAATATTATAAGTTTATCAATAGAAAATTGTCCAGAGTTTATCCTTTATTTTTAATTGCTCTTGAGCAATATAGAGATATTAACGAGGAAGTTTCCAATATTGAAAGAAAGTCTGAAAAACGAAGGTATATCAAACGAAAGCAAAAGAAATTAGCCGAGGAATACGAACAAAAATTAAGAAATCTAACCACAACCGAAGGTCGAGTTTTTGCTAAACTAATGAGCCGAGCAACGGGAAAAACGGTCTATGAGATCATCAAGGAATTGCGTGGTGGTTGGAGTGCTTTTTGGTGGAATGTAAAGGGAAATATCGCCGATGTAGATATTAAAACAGCTTATAATCCGCGCCGAGATAGGAGCGATGCCTTTTTGGAAACCCTTTTACAATCGCATTGGAATGCTTACCATCTTCCCCCTTATCCTGGGTATAAAGATTTTAAAGTGAAGAAGTAATTGGAGAACGAGAAAATTAGGGAATGAGATGATTTCATTATTTTTTCTCTCGTTTAGATTATCTTGCCTATTTTTTATACTTTTAATTTTTATTTTGCTTTCTAAGTTCAGTGATTTTAACGCTTGTAAGGAGAAGCAATCGGTCTAAAAATATGACGATTCAAATACAATTTGCCGTCAATGCCCTCATAAAAAGGAACATCTATGCACATTAAAAATCTACAATCTTTTTTAGACGAAAAGGCGGATGCGTATAATCATATTGATTTTATTCAAGATGATCCGATTCAAATTCCGCATTTATTTAGCCAAAAAGAAGATATCGAAATAATTGGTTTTTTAACCGCCATTATCGCTTGGGGAAACCGAAAGTCTATTATTCAATCGGCTCATAAAATGCTCGATTGGATGGGGAATTCTCCTTATGATTTCGTGATGAATGTTACTGATAAAGAACTGATGAAATTTCAGAATACCTCTGTCCATCGTACTTTTAAGGGAGAAGATTTTGTAGCATTTATATTGAATCTAAAACGAATCTACACTCAGCATTCTTCTCTCGAAAATGTAATCTTATTAGAAGAAGGGGAGACAAATTATTATCATGCTTTACATCGTTTTCGAGCAATATTTTTAAGCGATAAAGAGCATAGAAGTAAGAAACATATTAGTTCTACTTATAAAAATTCATCTGCAAAAAGGTTGATGATGTTTTTGAGGTGGATGGTCAGAAAGGATAATCGAGGAGTGGATTTTGGTTTGTGGCAAAAACATTCTCCTGCCTATTTATCGATTCCGTTAGATGTTCATACAGGCAATATTTCGAGGAAATTGGGGCTGATTACTCGTTCGCAAAACGATTGGAAAACCGTAGTAGAATTAGATGCCATATTAAGGAAATTGGATGCAAAAGACCCAGCGAAATATGATTTTGCATTATTTGGGTTAGGCGTAAATGGAGATTTTTAGTAATATTAGCTAAAAATAATCATAAATGTTTTGTCATTTTAATGAAAAGTTTTATTTTTGCAACCTGTTAATCAACCTCTGACGAAATCCGTGAATGTTGTTTAGCTTCAAAATTTTATTTTATCATTAATAATGGATTTATTAAATTACGTACAAGAAAAGTACATCGAGAAAAAAGATTTCCCAGAATTTAGTGCTGGAGATACTATTACAGTGTATTACGAAATCAAGGAAGGTAACAAAACAAGAACACAGTTTTTTAAAGGTGTTGTTATCCAATTAAGAGGGACAGGAGCTACTAAAACTTTTACCATCAGAAAAATGAGTGGTGATGTAGCAGTAGAGAGAGTTTTCCCAATTAATATGCCTGCTCTACAAAAAATCGTTGTAGATAGAAGAGGTAAAGTAAGAAGAGCAAGAATCTTCTACTTCAGAGAATTAAGAGGTAAGAAAGCAAGAATTAAAGATGTAGCTTTTAAAAAGTAAATCTTATTCATTGCTAAAAACATAAAATCGCCTAATTTTTTAGGCGATTTTTTATTGCTGAAATCACTTCAAATCAAAAAAAACCTTATTTTTGTCAATTAAAATCAATACTATGTCTTTATCAGAACAGGAAATTATTCGTAGAGAGAAATTAAATAAATTAAAAGCATTGGGAATCAATCCTTTCCCAGCCGATGAATATACTATTACGCATACTTCAAAAACGATAAAATCTGATTTTCAGGAAGGAGAAAAAGTGAAAATCGCAGGGAGATTAATGTCGAGAAGGATACAAGGAAAAGCTTCCTTTGCCGAATTACAAGATGCAGATGGAAAGATTCAGGTTTATTTTAACCGTGATGAAATTTGCCCTGATGAAGATAAATCAAAATACAACCAAGTTTATAAGCAATTATTAGACATCGGTGATATTGTAGGTATCGAAGGCGAATTGTTCACGACCAATGTAGGCGAAAAAACGATTATGGTAAAAGATTTCACGCTTTTAACTAAGTCTTTACGACCTTTGCCTCAGGCGAAAACCGATGAAAATGGTGTTGTTCACGATGCGTTTAACGATGCCGAATTACGATACAGACAACGATATGTGGATTTAACTGTGAATCCAAATGTGAAGGAAATTTTTGTCAAGAGAACGAAATTGTTCAATGCGATGCGTCAGTTTTTTAACGATGCTGGATATTTTGAGGTGGAAACGCCAATCTTACAATCTATTCCAGGAGGAGCAGCTGCCAAACCTTTTATTACGCATCACAATGCTTTGGATATTCCTTTGTATTTGAGGATTGCTAATGAATTATATTTGAAGAGGTTAATCGTTGGTGGATTTGACGGAGTGTATGAATTTTCAAAAAATTTCCGAAACGAAGGAATGGATAGAACGCATAACCCTGAGTTTACGGCAATGGAAATTTATGTTGCTTATAAGGATTATAATTGGATGATGGACTTCACTGAAAAATTATTGGAGTTCTGTGCTCATCAAGTGAATGGAACAACAAAGGCTCAGTTTGGAGAACACGAAATTGATTTTAAAGCACCTTATCCAAGAATTTCAATGACAGAGGCTATTCAGCAGTTTACAGGATTTGATATTACAGGAAAATCTGAAGAAGAATTAAGGACTTTTGCTTTATCGATTGGTATTGAAGTAGATGAAACGATGGGGAAAGGAAAATTAATCGATGAAATTTTTGGAGAAAAATGCGAAGGTAATTTCATTCAGCCAACTTTCATTACCGATTATCCTGTGGAAATGTCGCCATTGACCAAAAAACATAGAGATAACCCTGAACTCACAGAAAGATTTGAGCTAATGGTTTGTGGAAAAGAAATCGCCAATGCTTATTCTGAGTTGAACGACCCTATCGACCAAAGAGAAAGATTTGAGGAGCAATTGAAATTATCCGAAAAAGGAGATGATGAGGCCATGTTCATTGACCAAGATTTCCTTCGTGCTTTGGAGTACGGAATGCCACCAACTTCTGGTTTAGGTATCGGAATGGACAGGTTGATTATGTTCTTAACTAATAACGCATCGATTCAGGAAGTGCTTTTCTTCCCGCAAATGCGACCAGAGAAAAAACAGGTGACTTTAACTAATGAAGAAAAAACAATTTTAGATATCCTAAATAAGGAACAAGAAATGCCTTTAAGTGATTTGAAATCTCAATCAGGATTATCAAATAAAAAGTGGGATAAATCTATTAAATCACTGACTAAAAACAATTTAGCGAAAGTAACAAAGACTGAAACTGATTTAATTGTAAAGTTAATATAAAAATCAATCAAAAAATAAGTACTCATAAAGTACCCATTAAATATTTACAATAGGTTGTCATTAGACAGCCTATTTTTGTTGCAAATAATAGCAGATAATATTCAAAAAGTGTCACAAACTTGTCACTTGAATCGAATTTATCCATTATATTTATAACACTAAATAATTTTATTATGGCAGTTAATTTAAGGGTAAAGCATTTGGGGAATTCCAAGATATCAAAGCGAAAACGACCTTATAAGTATCAATTAGATTATATTTTAAATGGTAAAAGAGTAAGAGAAACCATAAAAGATGTAGTATTTGAACCCACAGATACTAAAGATGAAAGGAAACAAAAGGAAAGAGTGGTTAATCATATTAAATCTCAATTAGAAATTGAATTAGGAAACTCAAAACACGGTTTAGTATCAAGAAAATTACAAAAGGGAAATTTTATAGACTACTTTAAACAATTAGGAAGTAAAAAAACTAATAAAACCAAAATCGCTTGGGATAATACCTTAAAACATTTAATTGAATTCCAAGGTAAGAAAATCACATTTGAAAACATTTCGATTAGTTGGATTGAAAATTTTATAGAGTATCTTAAAAAAGAAGGATTATCAAACAACTCTATTGTAACCTATTTCAATAAAGTAAATGCAACACTCAATCAGGCTGTGAAAGAAAAAATTATACTCGAAAATCCTATAAAGTATATAGATAAACCGAAAAAAGTAGAAACGGAAATAATATTTTTAACCAATGAAGAAGTTCAAGAAATAATAGAAACCGATTTTTGGAACAATGAAGTTAAAAATGCTTTTCTATTTAGTTGTTATACAGGATTAAGGGTCTCGGATATAATGAATTTACAATGGAAGCATATTGAGAATAAAAAAATTCAAATCGTTCAAAAGAAAACTAAAAACATCGTTTATATTCCTTTAAACCAAAATGCAATCAATATTTTAGAACTTCAAAAACACAATAAAGAATTTGTATTTAACCTATCTGAACATCATTCTTCAATTAATAGAACAGTTAAGAAGTTAATTAAACGAACAGGAATAAAAAAGAAAGTGCATTTTCATTGTGCAAGGCACACATTTGCAACACTTTTAGTTTCATCAGGTGTCAATATATTTACTATCTCAAAATTGATGGGGCATAAGGATATAAAAAGCACTTTGGTATATGCAAAAGTGATTGATAAAGAAAAACAAAAGGCAGTAGATAGTATGAATAATTTTAAATTTTAAGAAATGAATAAATCAGAAATAAAAAAATTAGTAGAACACTTTGAGGATAAGGTATTAATCAATTTTGATACCCATTTAAGTTATTTGGTATTAGAAGACTTTTATAGTGGTGGTTACAATGATAGAATTGAAGATGAATTCTTCTATGATGAGTATTTTAAAAAATATGAAAAAAATATTATAAGCCTTCTCTTACATATCGAATATAAAATGGATAGTGATTATATGGATTTCAAAATAAGGCTAATCAAATTGAAACGGATAATTGATAACCACTTTATTAAGATAGGTAAAAGTCCTACTCAAATTAGACCCATAAGGCAGTCTAGAATTACATATTTTCATTTAAAGGATAATATAGATAAAAATAAATTTGTTTCACTACTATACGACGAATTGACCTCTAAAAACTTCATTGATTGTCCAGTCCAGGTATTTGAAGAATTATTTAATGAAATGCCTAATAGGTTTAAGGTACAATGGATAGGTACAGAATTACAATTAACACTTTTAGTAAATTCACTTTTAGGATATTTTGATAGTGATGTTTCAAAACAACATTACAAATTGACAACAAACTTATTTGTGAATAAAAAAGGTAATGATTTTAAACCGAAACAATTAAGTAGTGTATACACTGAAAAGGTAGATTTAATAAAACCCAACGACCCAGTACATAAAATAATTGAAAAAATAAGTACTCACTTACCACTCGTTTAGTATGTATCTATTTATACTGAATATATTCGGATTTTTGTATCATAATTTTAAAAAAAACAAATTATGAGTTTAAAATCTATTTTAAAGAAAATCTTAAATGAGTTAAAAATACTCAAAAAAGAAGTAAAAAAAAGAAACCTTTATCGTAAACGACTACTTACTACTTCAGAGGCGGCGATTGTTACTGGTGTAAGTCAATCTTATATCCAAAAAATGGTTGCTTCAAAAAGTCTTCCACATTCTAAACCGACAGGGAAATTGATATTTATACATCGTAGGGATTTAGAAAAATTTTTATTACAAAATTACACACCTTCAAATGATGAGGTAGAGTGTGAGGTATCTAATGTGATTATTTCATTAAAAAACAAATAATAATAAGTCAATCCAATTACCACTAAATAGAAACATTATGATAGATACGATAAGAGGTTATATAATCTTAAACAAAAGCCATAAGTCGAACTTTAAAACATTGTTACAAGATTCAACTAAAACCATTAGAAAAAACGGATATACAAAAACCACAAATTTACTCAATTTCAAAATTACTATTTCATTTGATGAAAAACATAATCCTCATAGGTTATCATTCAATGGTTCACTGCCTAAATTCTATTACGGAAATAATTTAATCCATTTGGATTGGGATAAAACCCAAGATGCAATCCAAATGCTTTCAGATAGTTTGAATGTCAATATTTCAGAAGCAATACTTATGAGGGTTGATTTTGGGATAAATATCCCCTTAAAACATTCTATTTATGAATATATTAATTGTTTTTTAGCATACCCTAGATTGGAAACAATACGATTTAAAGAATCGGTTACATTTTATACTTCAACCAATACTCGAAGTTTTATTTATTATGATAAGTTGAAAGAGATGAGTAATAAAAAGAAAAACAATTTTTATAATCAATTCATTAATGAAAATGTATTACGCTATGAAATACAATTAAAAAAGCATTTAAAAAGACGCTTTAGACTGAAAGAAATGAAAGTGAAACACTTATTTTGTGATACTATTCAAAACAAGTTACTAGAATATTGGTTTAATGGATACAAAAAAGTGAAAAAACAAGCCTTAGGGATAGACCCTGAATATTTATTAAAAGGTCATAATGGATTGCAAAAATATCTATCTTATCACGGAATACAAAGATTGGGTTATGATAGAATCAATAGTAAGATATCAGAACAAATATTTAATGTAAGTAATAATAGAGTAAAGAAAAGTAAAATGAGAGGGCAAATAAAAAAATTACTTAAAGAGGTTAATAAAAATGCACTAGACAATAGATTAATAGAAGAATTAGATGAAAAAATGATATTCATAAGGGATTTCATTATTTCAAATAAATCAGTCCCCTATTTTATTTCTGAAAAAGAATATAAATTTTAATATTGAGTGCCTTTTTAAATAACTCAACCTGTACGCATACGATAAAGTTTTATATCGAAAACTATAGGATATTAACAAAAATCTTATATATTTGTATTATTAATAAAAAATAAAAGCATATACGAGATATTCATTCAAAATAAAAATATACGAAAGGCATTAGCCATCTGATAACTTTAGTAAAAACTGGTAATTTTTAAAAAATAAGTAGAAAGATGATGAGCTAATGCTCGTGTTCCTTAGGGGGTACGGGCTTAGTTCGCTTCACTTATTGGGTATACCAGTACCTTACTAAAGAGTGGACTACAGTACTGTGCCCTTTTCTAGTTTAACTTTTTTCAATATCGGTGCTGGGTTGAATAATTAAGAATACTAATAAAAAATGTTTAGAGAAGTATTAAAAACAAGTAATCAAGCTGATGATTTATTCAATTATTGTAAAAGTACAGTCCTCAAAATCAATGGTGTTATTGAGCATCACACAACAAGAAAGATTGTATGGACAATAGATAATCAGGAAACTACTTTCAAATGTGAAATTCTAATCAGGAAACTAAAAGATGTAAGTAGAATTGAAATAGTTGTCAATTCTAAAGAAAATAATAAGAGAATAGAAAAAAAAATAGCTGATATTTTTTTTGATGAACTATTTTCTTCAAATAAGGTATATTCACATCCTAGTGAATATACAATGGAAGTCCCTCAAGATAATTATTTAGATAAGTTTCTTTCGTGGAAAGTTTTTGCAGTACTATCAGCCTTGGTACTTTTTACAATTTATGCCTCCACTAATGATAATAAAAAAGAAAGTAATTCAAACAAAAACAACTATAGTAAAGTAGGTAGAGATTTAAAAATCTTTAAATATGTCAGTTCAAACAATGATTTTGAGCAAGGAGATAAAATCGTTAAAACGAATATAGAAACAACTTATCATACATTCGATTTTAAAAAGAAAATTATAACTTTTAAGTCGCAATCTAGAACAGGAGATTGGTTGACATTTGAATATAAAATGAAAAATGAAAGAGTGGTAGAAGGTTTAAGCGGATTAAAAGGATTGGAGTTTGATATTGAAAGTCCTGTTTGTCATCAGGTTTGGGTTAGTTCTATGGGTAACATAGGATATGAACTGGTAAATGACCAAACTTTAGTTTTTTATGATGTAAAAGAAATCAAATGAGAAAATTAGCATTTTTAATATTATTTTTATTTATCAAAATAGGGTATTCCCAAAATCAAGAATTAGACCCTACAATTTCATTCCAAAGTTCATATTATACATTTAGTAAGAAAGATTCAATAATGGAAGTTGAAGATATAGCTTATCATTCCATTGATAATTCAAAGAAGATTATTACTTCAGTAATAAGAAATAAAAAAAATGAATGGGTAAGTAATAGTGTACATTTCTTAGATGTTTTAGATGAAGATTTGGGGTATAAATTTTTTATCAATGAAAAAGGATTAAAAATGGCTTTATTTGTACTAAATGAGAGTCCTAGTTATTTTACTTTCTTAACATCAAATAAAAATGAAAGATTGACATTTTACAACCTTGAACAAGTAGAAAATGAACTGGTAAAGGCAATAATTTCAAGTACAAAAGAAATTATAATCGAAGAAATAGTAAAGGATATTGAATATTCAGAATATTATAGAAAAAAGGCTTATAAAAAGGCAATAGAGTACATAAAAAAAGGATTGAATAAACAAAAATGTAAAATGATAAGTCAGGGCACCTACAATCCAATTCTTGTTCGGTATATTGGTAGCCAAGGGTTTTTAGTGAAATTCTATTGCGAATTCGATTGTAATCAGAATTATATTAATCCATCATATTTTTGGGTTGAGGCATTTTATATAGGAAATGGTAAATGGGATTTAGAATTAGTAGACCAAAAATTAACTCACTAAATAATAAATAAGTATATTTGCCTGTCAATAAAAAATGCTCATCATTGTAAATAAGGGTAAATAAAAGGAGATATATTATAGAAAACTGTCACGATTTTGTCAAGAGAACTACAATAACCCCTTAAAAACATAGGTATAATAAGGATTTTTAAGTAAATGTTTTATTCTTCCCGCAAATGCGACCAGAGAAAAAAGCACCAAGCATTGAGTTAAATGATAATGAAAAAGCGATTTTAGATTTATTAACCGAAGAGCATCAGCCTTTAATGGACATAAAGGAAAAGGCAGGTCTTTCCAATAAAAAATGGGATAAATCAACGAAGAATTTATCTAAAAATAATCTAATTAAAGTAGAGAAAATCGACGATGTAGTCGTTGTCAAGAAACTTTAATATTCACAAGACTTTCGAACGAAGAAAGGAAATGAATACTATTACAGCCAACGGGATGATGTAAAAGTAGTTAAGTTGGCTTTTTTTAGCATAAAAAATAGAAAAGAAATACGGAGCTTCAATTAAAAAATCCACCTTTTTTTGAGGTGGATTTTGATTAACAATATTTATTTCTATTAAATATGAATTACTTCATCATACGCTGCTGCTACGGCTTCCATAATGGCTTCTGAAACCGTTGGGTGTGGGTGAATAGATTTAATGATTTCGTGTCCTGTAGTTTCTAATTTTCTTGCTACTACAGCCTCTGCTACCATATCGGTAACGCCTTCTCCTACCATATGGCAACCTAACCATTCACCATATTTAGCATCGAAAATCACTTTGATAAATCCGTCTGTATTTCCATTCGCTGTAGCTTTACCACTTGCTGATAATGGGAATTTACCTACTTTAATATCATAACCTTTTTCTTTCGCTTGTTTCTCTGTAAGCCCCACAGAAGCAACCTCTGGGTGGCAGTAAGTACAACCTGGGATGTTTCCATAATCAATGGTTTCAACATGCATACCTTTGATTTTCTCTACACAAGTGATTCCCTCGGCAGATGCCACATGAGCCAATGCCTGAGTAGGAATAACATCTCCAATAGCGTAATAACCTGGTACAGAAGTTTCATACCAATCATTCACTAAAATTCTTCCTTTATCGGTCTGAATACCTACTTCTTCTAAACCAATATTTTCAATATTTGGGGTAATACCCACCGCTGAAAGTACGATTTCTGCCTCTAAAGTTTTCTCTCCTTTGGCAGTTTTCACTGTTGCTTTTACGCCATCTCCTGAAGTATCTACAGATTCTACAGAGGCATTAGTCATAATTTTAATTCCTGATTTTTTCAGCGATTTTTCTAAATGTTTAGATACTTCCTCGTCCTCCACAGGAACGATATTTGGCATATATTCTACAATCGTTACTTGTGTTCCCATCGTGTTATAGAAGTCCGCAAACTCTACCCCAATGGCTCCTGAACCAACGACAATCATTGATTTTGGTAATTTAGGTAAAGTTAATGCTTGACGATAACCGATTACCTTTTCTCCATCTTGAGGTAAATTGGGCAATTCTCTTGAACGAGCTCCTGTTGCAATAATGATATGATTAGCAGAGTATTCCGCTACTTTTCCGTCTTTATCGGTTACCGCAATTTTCTTTCCTTTTTGAACCTTTGCTGTTCCCATGATGACATCAATTTTATTTTTCTTCATTAAAAACTGAATACCACCACTCATTTTGGAAGCAACACCTCTACTTCTTGCAATGACATTAGAGAAATCAAAACTTGGATTGTCTACTTTATTAAGACCGTAATCTTCTGCATGTTGCAAATATTTGAATACATGAGCAGATTTTAGTAGTGCTTTTGTTGGGATACATCCCCAATTTAAACAAATACCGCCTAAGTTTTCTTTTTCTACAACAGCCGTTTTAAAACCTAACTGAGCTGCTCTAATCGCTGTAACATAACCACCAGGACCACTTCCTATAACAATAATATCGTAATTCATTGACTTAAATTTTGATGCGAATTTACATAAAAAAAATGAAAAAGAGGTGGTCTAAAAAGTAATTTTTGCCCCAAATGCCTAAAGTTTCAGGTCTATTCATCTAAGAGGTGCTTGAAACTATCCACTTGTGGTATTGGCAAATTGTATTAATCGATTACTGAAAAAATCAATTCAATTATTTCTTTTGTCCTTTTCATGAAATGATTATATTTGTAAGAATTAAATGATCAAAAAAATGAATATAAAGAGAATAATACTGGCAAGTCTTACGGCGACTTTGCTCGTTTCTTGTAGTGGAGGTGCCAAGAAATCTGATGCCAATACAAGTACAAATCAGACAAAAACTGAAAATGGCGATTTTAATTATGTCGTGGATACATTTGCAGACATTAAAGTATTGCGTTATCAAATCCCTGAGTTTGATAAATTAACACTGAAAGAGAAAAAATTGGTCTATTATTTAACCCAAGCAGGTTTGGCTGGGCGAGATATAATGTGGGATCAAAATTATCGACATAATTTACAAATTCGTAAAGCTTTAGAAAAAGTAAACGACGAGTTTAAAGGCGATAGAGAAACCGAAGATTTTAAAAAGTTTAAAACTTATTTAAAGAGAGTTTGGTTTTCCAATGGTATTCATCATCATTATTCGAATGACAAAATTAAACCTGAATTTTCCAAAGATTATTTGGCAGGCTTATTAAAAGCAGTCAATGCCGAATTACCAACCGAAGTTTTCGAGGTGATTTTCAATGATAAAGACGCTAAAAAAGTGAACAAAAAAGCAGGTGTTGATCATGTATTAGCCTCAGCAGTGAACTTTTATGGAGCTGATATCACGACCAAGGAGGTGGAAGATTTTTATGCTAAGGTAGATAAAGGTTCGGAAGATCAGCCAATTGAGGTAGGTTTAAATGCTACTTTGGTGCGTGAGAATGGAAAATTAGTCGAAAAAGTTTGGAAATCAGGTGGCTTGTATGGTCAGGCGATTGATAAAATTATCTTTTGGTTAGAAAAAGCCAAAACGGTTGCCGAAAACGATGAGCAAGCCAAAGCATTAGGCTTATTAATTGAATATTATCAAACAGGAGATTTACATAAGTGGGACGAATATTCGATTGCATGGGCAAAATCTACCAAAGGAAATATCGACTGGATTAACGGATTTATCGAAGTATATAACGACCCGAAAGGCTACAGAGGTTCTTATGAATCGATTGTGCAAATCAAGGATTTTGATATGTCTAAAAAGATGAAAATTGTTGCGGATAATGCACAATGGTTCGAGGATAATTCATCAATAGATGATAGTCATAAGAAGAAAAATGTAGTGGGTGTTTCGTATAAAACCGTGAATGTAGCAGGTGAGGCAGGAGATGCGTCGCCAAGTACACCAATTGGCGTTAATTTACCGAATAACAACTGGATTCGTGAACAACATGGTTCGAAATCGGTTTCGTTAGGGAACTTAATTAATGCTTATGCCAAGGCAGGTGGAACCCAAAAGTTAAAAGAATTTGCCCACGATGAGGAGGAAATTGCATTAGAGGAAAAATATGGAGAATTAGCGGACAAATTACATACGGCATTGCACGAAGTGGTTGGACACGCATCGGGGAAAATTAATAAAGGAATTGGTCAGCCAAAGGAAACTTTGAAAACTTATGCCTCTACCTTGGAGGAAGGTCGTGCAGATTTAGTTGGTTTGTACTATTTATACAGTCCTAAATTACAAGAATTGGGCTTAACCGATGATTGGAAGAAGACAGGAAAAGCGGCGTATGATGGTTATATCCGAAACGGATTATTAACGCAGTTGGTTCGTATTAATTTGGGTGATGATATTGAGGAAGCTCATATGGTCAATCGTCAGTGGGTTTCTGCTTGGGCTTATGAGCAAGGAAAGAAAGATAATGTTATCGAAAAAGTGGTGAAAGACGGAAAAACGTATTACAATATTAATGATTACGAAAAATTGCATGAGATTTTTGGTCGTTTATTGAAAAAGGTACAACGCATTAAATCTGAAGGTGACTATGAAGCAGGAAAAGCATTGGTGGAAAACTACGGTGTGAAAGTGGATCAAAAGATTCACAAAGAAGTTTTAGAGAGAAACAGCAAGTTTAAATCTGCTCCGTATAATGGATTTGTGAACCCAATATTGGAGGCGGTTACCGATAAGGACGGAAATATTACTGATGTTGTTGTAAAACAACCAAAATCCTTTGAAGAGCAAATGAAAGCTTACGCTAAAAAGTACAGTTTTTTAAATTAATAAGGATATTTCTCAATAATAAATCGCCTAAATTCAGTTTTAGGCGATTTTGTTATTTTATGCTTTGGGTTAGGTGACAGAACCTCTATTGTTTATATAATTTTGTTGTAAGCAGTTTTTATTCTCTCCATCTTCTTTTTTCAATAGTTCTAACATTTTTTACATCTTTAAGATTGATAAGAAATTCTGACAAGTGTTTTAATTCTGTATCTTCTAAATTTCCTTCATAGGCTGATATATAAATCGCATTTCCAAAATTTTGTTGTGTCTTTTCAGGTGAATCATCAACAATTAAAATTCTTTCAAGTTGAAACCCTTTTCTTTTTAATTTTTTAAGTCTTTTTAGATTAACATATTGATCTAACTCGTAATCTCTTTTAACGGTACAACGACTTTTTCCAAAAATAAATTCAAATTCTACTTCTATAGGTTTTATTCTTTCTACGATATCATTCACATATTTATCGTCAGCAGAAGACCAAATGGCAAGTTTAAAGTACTTGCTCATTTCAATCAAAAAGTCTTTCAATAAAGGACGCTTATACACATAATAGTTAGCATATTTAAAATCCTCTTCAATGTTAAGTTTGTTTTCAGTTGCGTGAATTAGGGTTTCATCTAAATCTAAAATAAGTAATATATTTTCTTCCATTTAAAATGATTTCTGATTCAGTGTTTTCTGTTATTGTTTATTTTGTGTTGATGATTTTTTTTTAATTTTCAACGCCGTATTTTTTCCAAAAGTTAAGGTCGTATTCATTAAGTGATAATACAACTTGTAAATCATCATTTATTTCTGATTCAGAGTCCAAATACTGATGTCCACCAGTTGTATTTTTATATAATTCAGATGCTTTTTCCCTAAACTCAGACCACTTGTTTTTTGTCAAACTCCAATGATAATTTCCATCTACTAATTTCAATCCGCTGTTGATGTGAGTTGAATACATTTTAATTTTGATATTGAAATTTGGGTCAATGAATTTAGCATTGTTTAGTTCAAATTCCGTTGAGTTTTTAGATAATTGGTTAAATATTTTTTCTAATTCTAAAAGTCCATAAACATCAGCCGAAATCAATATACTATCTTCTCCCTGAAAATCATCAAGGAATGCAATTCTAATATATTTTTCGTCTTCCATTTCAAATGATTTCTGATTCAGTGTTTTCTGTTAATTAGTTAACGAGCGGTTTAGTGTATGAGCAGTAGCGGATTAAAAAACGAAAACTTTAATTTCAGCACTACACTTAGCCCAACCTTATTTTAATTTTTCAAATTTACGCAAAAAATTAGAAATAAGGTTGAGCAGTTAAAAATGTCTGAACTGTGGGGTAAGTGAATTATTTGCTATTGTTTATGCACTTGTTTGGTGTGTTTGTTATTTATTTTACTATAAATCATTCCATTCCAAAAAAGTTCTTTATCAGGTTCTATAACATTTTTAAATTTAAAATGAAATTTAGCCTTTACAATTCCTTTTTCAAATAAGTTTTTGTCTATTTTAATGTTTCCACTTTTTAAAGGAAATTTATTTTTCCCTAAATTTCTTATGCTATTAAGCTCTACAAAAGCAGAGCATAAGTTGTTTTTCAATTCTAAAACCAAATTACTATGAGTTGAAGCGTTATTTGTTGATTTTCCTCTAATAATTCCATTTTCAAGTTTCTCAAATTCTATAAAATTAGTACCTGAATATTCATACATTCTATTGTTGGAATACAAAGAGTGAAAAACATGTGTTGTATCAATCATTTTATAAAATGACTGTAATGAATCTTTATTTATTTTTCCAAATTCATCTTTCATTCCATCAATTTCAATGGGACAATTGCCATCGCAACTTAATTGTCCGAATTGATTTTTATAAATTCCCTCTTGATAACTCCATTTTTCTTTAAAGGAGAAATCCCCTTTAAGATTTTTAGTCCACTCAATTTTTATACTTTTATGACGCTCCTTTTTATAGTTAATCATCTTACACGAAATCATCATACAAGAAATTATCATCGTTAATAGTAATATGTGTTTATTTTTCATTTTTTAAGTCTGTTGCTCTAATGATATACAAAAATTGATGGATGACCAAGTTAGCGAAAATTTTCGTGTTAAGCACTAGCCTAAACCATTACGATTGGATTCGGACGAAGTGGAGTCTGCAGTAATTGATTTTATACAATATTGTGCAACGTTTTTATTTAAATAGTTTGTTTTTTAAAATCCGATAATTCAGATTCTTTTCTTTATTCCGCAATCTTTGGTTTTGTCTATCAAAAGTCAAATTCTCCGAATAATTTCTTTCAGATATTTTAAAAGTCAAAGTGCTGTCATTCAGTGTTTTGGTTTGAGCTTTTTCCAGATCTCCAAATCCAACAACAGAATTATAAAATTCCGCTGATAATTTTCCATTTTTTTGTCGAACAGTCAGCGATTGGGTTGTCGCAAAATTGTCGTCAATTATGTCAAGTACAATTTCTCCTTTAATTCCGTTTCTGATTGTATTAGTAATTCCGAATGTCAAATCAAATATTGGAATGAGCAATAATATCATCGGAAACAATTTTTGTGTTAAATTCCGTTTTTTTACGAGTAAACTTATAAGTCCGATTAAACACAAAAGAATTGAAATCAGCCAAATTCCACTCGTAATCATATTCGGATAGAATTCCATTAAAAGAACGCTCAAAATATAAATTATTGGCAGAATGATGTATTTCAGAATTTTGTTTCTCATATGTTGCACATCGGTCTAGTGTATGAGCAGTAGTGGATTAAAAAGCCTAAAACTTTAATTTCAACACTGTCTTAGCCCAACTTTGTTTTAGTTTTTCAAATTTACGAAAAAATTAGAAATAAAGTTGGGCGGTAAAAAAGCACCAAGCGTGGGGTAGGTGACTGAACCGCTATTATTTATGTATTGTGGTGCATTTTTTCTCCTTTCAAATTGTTTTTTTGTCCGTTCAAATTCGCAATCCATTTCTAAAATTCAAAATCCTTTATCGGTGAAGAAATATCTACTAAAACGCCATTCGGGTCTTTCAATAAAAGTCTTCTTTGTCCGTAAAATGTGTCGGTCGGTTCACCTATAATTTCAAATTTTTCTGATACCGCAATTTTAAATACTTCGTCTACATTGTCTACTACGAATGTGACATAAAACCCTTGCGGATTGTTTTGGAATTCTTTCGGTACGATTTCATTTGTTCGGTCAATGATTCCCAATTCCAGTTTTTTATCCTTCGAGATGAGATGAAGGAACCAATCACTATGATAGTCCACATTAAAATCAAAAAGTTTAGTATAAAAATCCCGACTTTCCGTTAAATTGTCCGAACAGATATTCGTCATTATTCGGTTTATTTTCTTCATTTCCTTTTAATTCAGATTATAGATATTTGGTCAAATGTGCCACATCGGTCTAATGTACGTGCAGTAGCGAATTAAAAAAGTATAAAACTTTAACCTTTCAAATTTACGAAAAAATTAGAAATAAGGTTGAGTAGTTAAAAATGCCTGAACTGTGGGGTAGGTGAATGAACCGCTATTGCATAAATACTATGTTAGCTACAGATTATTTTCTCTATGCTTTTTTATGAAAGCTAGTCTAGGTCTATGCTTTTCTTGTTTTGGTAAGTTCAACTTTCTCCCTGAAAAATTTAAAGTATTAAACACGTCACTATCTGAATTGTTAATTAATTCATTTGAAAATGATATAGTATAATCATCATTAATGGTTAACATTTTTTTATCAAAAAAATTATGATGATTGGAACAAAGTAATATTCCATTTCTCACATCAAGTCTTTCTTGTTTTGTAGAAATTGAATAAGGTATTATGTGACAAGCCTCTAAAACCTCTTTAAAAGATAGTTTACATACAGCACATTTATTCTCATAAATTTCAAGAAGTGCTTTTCTGAAAATTGTTTGAACGACACCTCTTACCTTTATTTTTGTGTAAATGGTTTTTGAATTATCGGGTTCATTAATTATTTTTTTAACTATTTGCTCTTTAGTAGTACCATCTTCTGCATAAGTAAAAGGGTTTGGAATTGATTTCCAAATATATTTATAAACTTTTTCAATACCATCTCGAGAATTCTCAATATCGTATGCAACAAATCCACTACCTGGTAAATTAGAATTCTTGTTAAGAACTAAAATTGTCAAAGGAGGTAATTGATTTTCCATACAATAATCTTGTATTAAATCTAATACAAATCTTACAGCTCTATGATGAATACTTATTTTTTCTCCAAGTTCTTTATAGGTTATGGTTTTACTATTTTGAGCATATTCAACTAATACATTCCAAGCTAAATAAGCTCTTTGTTCTTGATTTATTTCTTCATTCATTTTATTGTGTATTTGTAGCTAACGTGCGACGGATTGGTAAAAGACGGAGCGGTAGTGGAGGCTTTTACACATCGGAAAATGTGTTTATGTAGTAGCGGTAGCGACTAAATCAGCCTAATTTTTCAATTTTCACATTGTTTAATTATATTAGATAATAATTCCAAAGATATATTTATACCCACCTCCCAACATTCATCATCTTGACCAATAAGTATAGTTACTCTTCCTTCTTGAAAACTCCAAAACACATCAGAATCTAGTGTTTTTCCTGCTTTTATAGAATTTCGGTTCTCCCATTTATACTCTTCTATATTTTTAAATTTTTCTATGTCTTCAAATTTTAGTTCACTTATATTTAATTCTAAATAATCATTCCCTAATTTAATCGAAATACTTGATTTTGATTTATAAACAGATATTTTCATTTTATTATTTTTACCTATATCTATTCCCACATTATCTCCTTAAATTTTATTTACATAGTTTTGCTCCAATTACTGCTAACACACAAATATACACAGTATATTCAAACCACCAAAATGCACCTTAAATAAAATCGTAAGGTTAATATTTTAATAGTTTGATGTTTTGATATTTTGTGTAAAATACTTGTGAAAATATAAGCATTATCAAGATGTCAAAAACATACGCAGTAATGCAATAATAACTCCTACCAAACCACCAACAATGGCTCCATTTAAACGGATGTATTGCAGGTCGTTGCCTACTTTGTCTTCTATTTGGTTTACCAATTCTTTATCATTAAGGCTTGCCAAACTCGTTTCCACCATTTTACCTATTTCGTCGTGATTTTCAGCAATGATTTTTTCAATTGCCCGTTTAATAGAAGCGTCAATATTCGATTTTAAATCTTCGTTTTGTTTTAATTTGTCTACCAAAACTTGAAGTTGCTCATTTAAAAAGTTTTCTAATTGGTCATCATTTTTCAGTTTTGATAGTATGGTATTTGAGATTCCATTCCAATCCATCGAAGCGAGTTTGTGCTTGATATTGGTAATGATCTCGGAAGTTTCGGGGTCGTTATGTATCAATTTTTCGGAAAATTCTAATACATAATGGTCTATTTTCATCCGTATGGCGTCTTGTGGATTGTGTTTGGCGTTTTCAATAATATCATTAAATGAATGGAGTAGTTTTTGAGCAATAGAATCTCTATCAATCCCATTTGTCGTTTCACCAATGCTTACCAAAAGCCCTTTTAATTTGGATTCTTTTTTATAATTATCAATCTGATTTTGAATGGTGAGTTTTAAAATTTCTTCGGTTTCAGAAGCGTTAATTGTTTTACTTGCTGTATCCAAAATCGTTTCCCAAAGGTTGTTATAGGCTTTATTTCCGATATTACTTTTAATGAATTTCCCTGCATAGCTTCCCACATTGAGGCGTTGCATTTGGTTTTCTAAAAAAGAATTGAGGTTTAAGGAAGTGGCAAATTGTTTTACAAGAGGTTCTACAAAAGAAATGAATTTTTTAGTATCATTTTCCTTCAATGAATTTAATACCTTATCAACAATAGAGATTTCTGCAATTTTCTCTTTAATCACTTGCGGAGAAAGCCATTCATTGGTGACTAAATCCACAATTCCTTCGGAAATTTTCGCTCTATTTTTTACGATGATATTGGTATGTTTCCGAACAAAAGGAATCGGAATTTCACGAAAAAGAGCCTTGACGGCAAACCAATCGGCAAAACCTCCAATGGTCGCAGCTTCAAATCCAGATAATGCAATATGCCAATACCACCCACTGATATATTTAAAATAAAGGAGCAATTGTAGGGTAATTAGCCCCATAATGGAGATAATGAGTGAGTTTCTACCTGTATGATTTTTGGTGTTTTTCATTATTTTATATTAAATAAAAATCAATTGATACTTCTAAAAATAGCATCGAGTGTTTTGCCTTCTTTTGTTTTCTCTACTAAAAGTAGTTGTTTTATAAAATCAATTCGCCTTACTAAAAGATTCTAATATTTCAAAAATATTATCCGCCTGAGTTTCGGTAAAAACACCATCTACACCCTGACTATGAAAGTTCACAAAAGGAGCTTTGTAAAGTTTTTCAGGCTCAATTTTACCATTAACTGTAATGAATTTTTTAATCGTGTCTAAAAACTCAATTTGTATTGAATTTAATTGATAGTCATTAATAAAATCAGCAAAAGCCTTATCGACAGTTTCGGCATCTAAACCGATTAAAGACACAATAAATTCATCTAAACTTTTATTTCCGAGTTCTTTTTCAACGGAAGATTTATCTATATCGCTAAAAAGAATATCCTCCAAGGCTTTTAGTTCGGTTTTGGTAATGGTTTCGCCCTTTCTAATTCGTGAAATGGTAATATGATTTTGATTTTCACGAATTAATTTTTCTAAACGATATTTGTTATCCTGAAACGGTGAAGTGTTATATTCTATATTGGGTTCGTGGATTTGAGGCATATCTTCATCTACAAGAAGTTCATCTTCAAAATCGGTGATAACATACTTTTGTTCGGCAGGATCAATATACTTAATTAAGCCTCTAAGTTCTTTTCTTATCGTATCAAGGTGATTAATACCTTCTGTTTTCCAAAAAGATTCTTCTAAAGGTAATTTTATAACAGATTCCAAAGACTTAACCATAGGAATGCTAGTTTTCTTTAATAGGTTTTTAGAAAGTTTTACCACCTTTGTAATGGACGATGTAGATTTTTCTACATAATGCTCATTGTTTGGTGTTTCTAGTCGCTTTTTAATTAAACCATATAACAATTTATCATAAAACCTTGCTAAATCGGTATCGCCTTTGCGAGGTTTTACTAAAATGGCTAATTCCTCTTCAATTCGTTTTACATCTCGTTTGGATAGATTATCCCACAACTCACGATTGGCATTAAATTCGTGAACCGTTTTAAGATTCATTTTTACATCAAAACGCTCTAAATCTAATGCAGATACCTCTTTGTACAAGCCATCTAATAAGTCCGTTCTGAACTCTTGTAAATTCTCGTTATCCTTAAACTGTTTGCTTTTTAAATACTGTGCTAATTGTAAACGCAAACAAAATAAAACTTCGGTTAAACTCTTTTGAGTTGAGGCATCAATCCCTTCCGGATTTTCTTCGAAAAACTCAAAATTTTCACACATATCAAAGATTAAGAAATGGGTTTTGTCTTTCCCTTCACCAAATAAATTGGGGCGTAATCGTGAGCCACGACCAATCATTTGCCAAAACTTTGAATAGGATTTTACAGGCTTATAAAACACCAAATTAACACAACTAGGGGCATCAATCCCTGTATCCATCATGTCCACAGAAATGACTATTTGCGGTAACCTATCCTTTTCTTCATCGCAAAATCGTTCGATAAACTCTTGGGATTTTGGCTCGGAATGCAACACCACTTTTACATAATCGTTGCCAAAGAGTTCTTTATCCAATTCTAAGAATGTCTCTCTTAAAAAATAGGCGTGTTTTCTATTTTTGGCAAAAATAATAGTTTTCCCTAACTCTTCACCAGACCTGTTTTTTATTCCGTGCTTAATAACATATTGCAATGTTTTTACTGCTGTGGGTTTATTAAATAACCAAGTATTTAATGCATTTGATGCGATAAATTCGTTACCCGTAGCCTCTTCACCGTCTAAAATTTCTTCTTCAAATTGTTCTTTTTCTTCCTCCGAGAGTTCTTCGTATTTAATCCCTTCTCTTGAAAATTTGGTCGGTACAGGAATCGATTTATAAGGTACCAAATGCTCATTAGCTACTGCTTCTTCAAAAGTATAGGCATCGGTAGGCGATTTATCAGGTAATCCAAAAATGCTGTAAGTATTTCTATCGATTTTATTTTTAGGCGTAGCCGTTAAACCTAAAAACAAAGCATCAAAATAGTCAAAAATAGCCTTGTACTTTTTGTAAATAGAACGGTGTGCTTCATCAATGATAACTAAATCGAAATGCCCAACGCCATAAAAACGCCCTTCTTCGTTTCGGTTGCTATCAATTAAGCTCATCATCGTTTGGTAAGTTGAAAATGCGATGCGAGCATCAGGGTTGTCTTTATCCTCTAAAAGATTAACAGCACTATGCTCTGGAAGATGTTTTACAAAATTAGCTTTGGCTTGTTTTACCAAACTAATTCTATCGGCTAAAAACAAAACTCGTTTTGCCCAGTTCGCCTCAAACATTATTTTTGAAAGAGCGATGGAAGTTCTTGTTTTTCCTGTACCTGTGGCTAAAACCAACAAAGCACCTCTATTAGTTCCGATGTATTTACCTGTTCTTTTGTCGTTGCCCGAAAAATGTTCGGCGATACTTTTTATAGAACGAATCTGATAAAAACGCTCTACTATTTCTGTATCAATAGGCATAGAACGGATATCTTTGCGATGCTTTCTTCTGTACATTAATGTTTGTAATTCTGACTTGGTATAAAAACCATGTACTTTTCTGGCTTGCTTATAAAAACAATCGTCCCACATAAAGGTTTCGTAACCATTGCTGTAATACATTACGGGTCTTCTGCCAAACATTTTTTCTAAGGAATCAGCATAGAGTTGCGCTTGATTTTCTCCTTTAGTAGCACTTTCCATTGCCTTTTTTGCTTCTACCAAAGCCAAAGGCAAACCATCATCGTCCCAAAGGACATAGTCCACAAAACCCGTTTCGGACTTATTGGTCGATTTTGGCATATAAGTAACCTTGTACTCTTTGTCATTAACGCCTTTTAAATCCCAACCAGCCTCTCGTAAATACACATCTATAAGGAAACGGCGTGTTTGTTTCTCATCAATAGGGAATTGCACTGTATCGTCAAGCGTGGCTGTTGCCTCAATTTTATTGGCTTGTATCCGAGCTTGTGAATTAATTCTATGAAGATTATTTTCTTCAGTTAAACGCTTATTTTTTTCCTTTTCGGATTGTAGTTTTTCTTGATAACTTTGTAGCTCTTTTTCAAATTGCTCTTTTAGTTTTTCTATTTCTCTTCTTGAAAGTGCATCGCCTTCTTCTTTTGGGATAAGGTCAAAATCAAAAATTCCGATTTCACCGATTTTGTTTTGAGCATAGGATTTGGCAAACCATTTTGCGAAATAAAACAAGGCATCAATGGCATTATGCGAATCTATATCGCTTACCGATTTGTTATGTGCCGCAAGGTTACCAGTGTTTTTAATAACAAATAATTCTTGATACAGCTTATGATTAAATTGTTCTTTAAACTCTGGTTGAATTAATAAACTATGAAGCGTTGTATTGTGTTGATTTTCTAAATCTTCATCGTTGGCATACATCCAATTAACGGCTTGTTCTAATGCCAATCGACTATATAACAACGATGTTCTAGGGTCGGTTATTACGGTTTGTTCTGCCTTTATTGCTCTATTGTAAAAGATAGCAAATTCTTTTTTTAGAAAATCAAAATTTGACTTCATCATTTTATTTTTTAATATGTTCTGAAACTATTTTTAAATAGGACTGTTTAGATTTTTCAATTTTTTGTAATGAAATTCTCATTAGGTCATAAAATCTACTCCAAACTTTTCTTGATTGTCTTTTTATATGGTTACCTCCATTAAAACCTTTAAAGGTAACATTAGCTTTTTCTACATAACTAAGATAATTACCCCAATCATATCGAGTTGTTTTGGTGTTTTTATTATAAATCTGCCTTCTTCTGGCTCCTTTATAAGTAAAACGCTTATATAAAGAATTTTTATATATTTCATTAGGTGTAGTAGATGCATTTATAGCCAATGAAGTAGCTCGTTTAAAAGATTTTTTCATTGAACGATTAAATTTTGAATAACCTGCTGTCTTAATTAAAGCTCGCTTACCATTATACTCAAAACCTAAGTATTCTAATGTTTTAGCTTTTTTAGTACCTGTATTTTCATTAACTTCAAAACCTACAAACTGACCCTGTTCTTTATGAAAATGATACACTTTTGTTTTATCTGGATGAATTTCTAAATTCACTTTATTTTCATCAGAAACTAAATCTCGTAAGGTTTTAATAGCTTGCTTTTGTTGTTTTCTTGGAACTATTAAAATTAAATCATCACTATACCTTTGATAAAAGCCATTAATATTATTTATATAATTATGAATTTCCTGATCAAAATCTAGCATATAAATATTTGCTAATGTAGCACTTAATGCAGTCCCTTGCGGAATCCCCTTAGTTTTTGATGACTTTGAAACTAATGAGATACTGTTTTGTAAAAATTCTTTTTTCGTACAATAAGCAACTGCATTATGGTCTTTTAAAAATCGTTTATGTTTAATGGGCTTTTGCTTGAACTTAGTTTTGTATGGATTGTTTTCTGCTTTTGTTTTGACCCAAATATCAGATTTGTATTTTCTAAATAATATATCTTCATTTACATATCTAATATTAGTAAGAGATTTGTAAACATTATAATGATCTTTTTCAAGTGTATTTGAATTATTCCAAACCTCTGACCATTTCCGTTTCAATATTTTACGATCTAAGCTATCAAAGAATTTAGTTATATCAGCAACTATTACTGTTAACTCTTTATCATTATTTTCCTTAATAAAACTAAAGGCTTCTAAAGCAAAATCAATATTACATTTGTTCTTGTTTTTTTGTCCTTCTATCTCGATTTTCCTATACGCCACTACAGATTTATTAAAAGGCTTATTTTTAATAAACTTTTCATATTTGTCTGAAAGTAAATAACTGTAGTACGAATATATTTGAGAATCTAAATGACTAGCAAAAAATATTTCTCTTGATTTAGGTTTGTGCTTTACTCTCTTTCGTTTTTTGCACTTATTTTTAACACCTTTATCATTGGCTCTAAATTTTCTTTGAAAAACTGTTCTGTGTAAAAAGGGAAGAAAACTATGCTTTGCAATATTTTTATCATCCATAATATAGGTTTCTAATTCGGGGATATTTTCTTCCTTTAATTGAAAACCAATATGAGGATACTTTTTTATTTTTATCCAAGGATGTCTTTCTTTTCTACTCATAATTTTAAATAAGGGTCGAGATTCAATTGTAGCAGGCACACACGATAAAACAATGCTCAAACGATACTTTCACTATTCATAGCTATAATATCACTACTCTTTTCAGGTATAATTATTGCTTATATTACATTAAAGGTCATAACTAAATATATAACTATTAAACACATGAACAATAACAAACTGAATAACCTAACAAGCTTAATGCTTGCCTATATGTCGTTGATGGTAGAAATAAATCCTATCACTACTGACATTGGTATTCAGTTGCACACTCAACGTATATCTCAAGTGTGGAATTTATGCTAAACGTTTTTCTCGGCCACTCGACCCTATTTTTCATATTCTTTTATTAAACACCCCGCAAATTACCATTTTTTTATGAAACTAGCTCACCTTTAAAGGCTTTTTGTAACAAACAATTAAATAAATCTTCGCTTTCTTTTAACTCTTGCTTTGCCCAATCTTTTTGTTTTTCAATTAAGGCTATTTTTTCTGCAAACTCGTTTTGAAGTTCTATTGGGGGAATAATTAGTTTTAACTTCATAATATCAATTGTACTAATATTTGCTTGCCTTACTCCTCTACCTAATTTAGTAACTTTTCTTTTAACTGCTTTATGTAAAAACATATGGTAAAAAAAAGCTTTATTATAGTTTTTTATTATATTAAATTTCACAACACGCTGGTTTAATAGGTATTTATCATAGTCATTTGATGCTATTTCAATATTACCATAATCATTTTTTCCGACAGTACCAGTTAATGACATTAATAAATCATAAGGATTTACAATCCAACTTTTATATTTTTTAATATAATTAATAGGAAGAAAAGACACATTTCTCAAATCAAAAAAACCTTTATTTACTGTTCCTATTTTGATCAAAGGAACTCCGTCCTCAACAAAATCAGTACTTTTAAAAGCATAACCACTAGATAGAGTTATTGAATTTCCGATAGGTTCTAAATTCCCTTTAGTAGGGTCGCCAAACATATCTAAAAAAATACTTTCTGCAAGGGTATTATACTCGTCTAAGACTTTTTTCGTTTTATCTCGTAAAGCCGTGGCATTATCTAAAATGGAAACAATTTCTTTTTGGGTTTCTATTGGGATAAGTGGGATTTTTATTTTATCTATATAATTTCTAGAAATATGTTTTAACCCAGCACCTTTAAAACCATCTTCTAATAATCTTAAATTATTTTGACTAAAAAAATAATAGATATATTTTGGACATACTCTTTCTTCATCAATCGGCTGAGCCACTAAACAATCCGTTGAAACAGAAAACTTTTGATTACAAAAATGTACACTAGGCTTTCCACCTGTCCCAAAAATTAAACTAGGACTAGAAAAATTAAATTCATCTATGCTTTTAGAAAGAATATTACTAGAAGTAAAAAAAGGATATTTCCCTTTACCTAATTCTAAACCATCTCCTGCTTTAATTTTTGATTTTTTTTGATATTTAAATAAATCACCAAATTTAACTACTTCCATAACCTAGTTTAAGTTTAACTTATTTAATAATTCTAAACGCTCTTCGTTCAATTTATGTAACCTAGATATAATTACACTTGGCTCGTCATATTCCACTTCTTTATAAATAATTTCTTCGTACGACTTAAAAGTTAGTTCCCAGTTATTTTTAATAATTTCACTGGCAGGAACAAAGAAACTTTGGCTTGTGCGGTCTGCAAAGTTATGCGTACAAGTTTCTTCTAAAAATTCATCAAAACCTAAATTTTCAGGTATGTCGTGTACATGTAAAACCTCTCCATTTTCATCGTGCATTTTTCCAAAATAATCGCTATTTATATAACGATAATGGTCTAATATTTGAGGGATATTAAATTTTTCGTGTAGTTCTTCTGCGTTTTCAACACCATTAAAAGAGAGGTTTTCAAAAACAGTATCGTCCACTAACAAATCACGCTTTTGGTCTAATGATTTTCCATCGGCTAACATTTTATAAAACCAAACTTTGTCCGTACCACCGTTATCAGTTTTGGTAAATACTAAAATGGAAGTACTTACCCCAGAATACGGCTGAAACACACCACTTGGCAAAGATATTACCGCATCCAATTTTTGGTTTTCCACGATTTCTTTACGGATACTTTTAAAAGCTTTACCAGCCCCAAACAATACGCCATCAGGTACAATTACCGCTGCTCGTCCTCCTTTTTTTAATTGTCTTAAAATCAGGGCTAAAAACAACAATTCTGTTTTGCTGGTGTCAGTCACATTTTTTAGCCCTGGTGAAATGCTATCCTTGTCAATAGTCCCCTTAAATGGCGGATTTGCTAATACCAAGGTATAGGCATTACTTACGGTATTGTCTTTACTTACGGCATCTACATCTACAATATTCGGTTGCTCTATTCCGTGTAAAAATAAGTTCATAGAGGCAATGCGTAGCATGGTAGCATCAAACTCGGTACCGCTAAACATTGTTTTATTAATATGGTCTTTGTGCTTGTCTAATTCTGTAATGCTATTGTGTTTGTCAATATAATCTTTTGCAGCGACTAAAAAACCAGCCGTACCAGCGGCAGGGTCGCAAATCGTGTCTTCTAAACTCGGTTGCACCATTTGCACCATCATTTTAATAATGTGCCTTGGCGTTCGAAACTGCCCAGATGTTCCTCCGCCCTCTAATTTAGATAATAGGTATTCATAAATATCGCCTTTTACATCTTGGTTAGACATATCTAATCGTTCCAATTTTTCTATCACTTGGTCAAAAGTAGCGACTTTGGAAATACCAAAAGAGGCATCTTTCATATAGGTACTGAAAAGGCTTTTTTCGCTCCCTAATTTTTTGATAAATGGAAAAATTCCGTTTACCGAATCGTTAAAAATTAAATGTCTTGCAGGAGAATCCATTTGTTTAAGGTTTTTCCAACGAAACTGCTGTTGCTTTTTGTTAAAAATTTTGGTGTATTCTTTACCTAAGCGTTTAGCCATTCGTTCGTTACGAGTTTCTATTTCGTCCAAATCCTTAATGAATATCAAATAGGTTAATTGCTCTATAATGGTCATTGTGTTGGCTATTCCGCCTTCCCAAAACACCTGCCATATGCCATCTACCTGTGATTTTATTTCTCCTGTAATCATAATTTACCTTTTTTGATTTGAATTTCCAAATTTACTATTTTTTTTCATTAATAGCATCACCGATTAAATGCACCACAACGCCAATTTGATTTTCTGGGTGATCATCAGGGCTTACACTTTGTATTCTTATTTTCAAACGGTCTTCTAAACCAACGCTTAGCAGTTTGTAAATAATTCGGTTTTCGCTTCTTGGCACAAAACCGAGTTTGTAATTTTTGTAGTAGATGGCAACGGCTCTTGCATCATACTTGTTTTCGGCGTCTAATTCTAATCGTAATTTTTCACCTATTTTTAGTTTGTTAAAGCATTCTACGCCGTCGTAATAAGTGAATCCTGCAATGTTGAAATGTGCTAAATGTTCTTTTGTTTTCATTTTTTTTATGATTTTAAATTTATTTGATACAAAGATAAGTGTAAACTATGCAAGGTAATTGCGAAGTTTGATACCTGATTGAATCTTTTACAATTATTAAGTTATTATTTTAATCTATTTAAATTATCAAACTTTTGTTTCATAGTAGGATTATTATATGTCAGTTTTTTTATGGTTAAATCTTGAGCTTTGTTATTCGCTAAGCGCAAGTTATTCTCGGATGATAATAATGCCTCTTTTGTCTTTTGTAAGTTTTTGATAGATTTATCAATTTCTGCAATGGCTGTACTGAATTTACGACTGGCTAAATCATAATTTTTAGCAAACCCAACTTTAAAGGTTTCCATTTTTTCTTCAAAGTTGGTAATATCTATATTCTGATTTCGCATTAAATGCAATTCTTTTTTATATTTTAAAGAATTCATAGCGGCATTACGCAAAAGCGTTATCATAGGGATAAAAAACTGTGGGCGAACAACATACATTTTATCGTATTGATAAGAAACATCTACAATACCTGTATTATAAAACTCATTATCCGATTCTAACAATGATACCAATACGGCATACTCACAGCCTTTATTTCTTCTATCTTTGTCTAATTTGGCAAAGAAATCTTCGTTTCGTTTTTTAGTTGCTGTTTGGTCGTTTTCGTTTTTCATTTCAAACATAATAGAAATGACCTCATTGCCTTCATCATCAAATTCTCTGTAAATATAATCTCCTTTTGTACCAGTACTCGCATCATTATCTTTTCCGAAATGAACATTTGGGAATGCGGTTGCTCTGAGTTTATTAAACTCAACCTCACAATGTTGTTCCAAAGTTTCCCCGACCATCTTTGTAGATAACTTTTGCTTAAAATCTTTAAGACGCAGGATTTCCTCGTCTTTTAATTTTAACTCTTCCTGTTTATGAATTAATTGAATATTGAATTGCTCTTTTAACGATTTTTCTAACAACTCTTTTTCGGCATCTTTGTTTTTTAAATCGTTAATTAATTGATCTCTTTCTTTTTCAATATCCTTAACTGCCTTAGAAAGTGCTAATTTTGTTTGCATCTCAGCTTCTTTGAGCTTGGATTGCATTTCGGAAATTTTACGATCCTTTTCTGATAAAGCTTCCATCAATGCTGTTTTATTGGCAGACTTTAACTGGATGATTTCGTTTGTTTTTTCAGCTAACAGCTTTTCTAAATTACCTTTTATATTCGCCTCTGCTAATTGTATAGCATTTTGTTTTTCAGTTTCTGCAAGTTTTAAACGTTCTGCAATTTCATTATCAAATTCTGCATCTCTAACTTGTTTTACAATATCTGAATAGACACTTTCATCTACCTTAAAAACCTCTTTACAATTTGGACAATTTACGACTTTACCTTTACTCATAACGATATTATTTAATGATTATGGTGCAAAGATAAAATAGAAGTATGCAAAGTAATTGCGGAGTTTTATTTCTCGTAAAGTTGTTGTAAACCTAAATAATGTTCTTTCATTTTATCTACCAATTCTTTTGGCTCTAAAACTTCTACATCTTTACCGTAGGATAACAGCTGTTGAATAAGCTCATAATTGATGATGGTATCAAACCAAACTTGGTCTTGTTTATCTTCTTCAAAAAACTCTTCAAAATCAGGGATAAAGGGTTTGGTTTTAAAATAGGCTTCTCTTCCGTTGTAAAATTGAAGGACAACTCTTTTTAGTTCTGCATTGAAAGGTCTGACAATACCCACCATTTCCCTAAAATAAGAGCTCCAATCCATATCATATTCTTGATATGCTACATCTTCTAAAACTTTAAAATCTAATAATCGTTCATCAAGAGGAATGCTCCAAGTTTTTATTTCTTGGGTTTTATTGTACCCAAAAACAAACCATCTTCTATTGTATTGTTTCAAAACTTGTGGATGAAATTCAAAGGTTTTGGATTGTGTGTCTTTAAAGCCTTTATAAGTAACCTCCAAAACTTGTTTTTTCTTGATAGCAAAGTATAAGGGTTTTAAATAGTTAATCCCTTTATATTCTTCGTTATGATCGTAATACAATACACTTGAATTAATCTCTTCGTGTCCATCTTCATCTTCAAATTTAATTAATGCCTCAGATAATTTATTGTATTTAGGGTCATTTTCAAATCGTTCTAATAGTTGATAAGTCGCATCTATTAAATATTGCTCATTTTTGAGTAATTTTCGTTGAGCAATAGAAAAATTAGCATCAGAATATCTTAAAATCCGAATATTTCTGGGTAGAGGAGCATCAAAACCATCTTTATCTCTAAATGTTTTTAAATCTGCTTGAAGAGTTCTCGTTGTAATCGGTTCAAGGTCGTAAGTATTCATCAACTTATCATTTACAAAGTTTAGTAATTCATCAATATTAAAAGCTTTAAACCTAAAACAATAATCTAAAATATTATACCTTAAATGTGAATGCTTACTAAATGCCATACCTTTCCTAAATTATGTGATTTTACAAATATCTGAAAAAAACGGTGTAATACAATTGAAGAATGATGTAAAAATAAAAATGATGAATAAAACTTGCTTTTATCCATCAAAAAACATAATGCTATGATTGATAAATAAAATACTTGGTATTTTATGAAGTGGGACTTATAAGAAAATGAAAACCAGTAGCTATTTTACAATCCACTGGTTTTTACAATTTTATTTTCTTATTTCCCAATACAAAATTTCCCAAAGATTGTACCTAAAATATCTTTATCCACATCTATTTCGCCTGTGATATTACCGAGGTGTTTTAGGATATTTCGGAGATGAAAGGCGATCAGTTCGCTACTCAGTCCAGAGGCAAAGCCATCATTGGCAAGGTGAAGTTCTTCGGAAGCAATTTGTAATTCTTCAAGGTGTCTCGCGTTGCTGACAATCACTTGGTTGGCAAAATTCTCAGGCTGAATGGTGTCCGACATATATTTTTTGAGTTCCTCAATTGCGGTTGTTTCTTTTGCCGAAATTCCTAAAATCGGATAATTAAATTTTTGTTTTAAAATTTCATCTAATGAATTTTTAGAATATCCATCAAATTCATCTATTTTGTTATGCACTAAAATAATATGTAAATCCTCACGAGCGACATCTTTCAAATGCTGAATCATTTCCTCGGAAGTATTTTCTTTTTGATTATAAAGATATAATAAAATCTTGGCAGATTTCGCTTTTTCAAAGGCTCTTTGTACACCTATTTTTTCTATTTCGTCCGTGGTTTCTCGAATTCCTGCCGTATCAATAAATCTGAAATTAATTCCATTGATGTTAATTTGTTCTTCAATGGTATCACGAGTTGTTCCTGCTATGTCCGAAACAATAGCTCTTTCTTCATTGAGTAGGGCATTTAAAAGCGTTGATTTCCCAGCATTCGGCTTTCCTAAAATTGCCACAGGAATACCGTTTTTAATGGCATTTCCGTATTCAAATGAATTGATTAACGAACCGATTTCCGATTGTAAATTTTTGATTAAGGCTAAAAATTCAGAACGATTGGCAAATTCCACATCTTCTTCTGAAAAGTCCAATTCTAATTCTAATAAAGCCGTGAAATTAATCAGTTTTTCTCTTAGTTCTTGTAATTTATTAGAAATCCCTCCACGCATTTGTTGGAGAGCCACTCGGTGGGAAGCTTGATTTTCGGAAGCGATTAAATCCGCTACGGCTTCGGCTTGGGACAAATCCATTTTACCATTCAGGAAAGCCCTTTGGGTAAATTCTCCTGCATTGGCAAGTCTTACTTTTCTGGTACTCGTGAGTAGCTGAATGATTTTCTGAATAATAAAAGTCGAATTATGACAGGCAATCTCTACGGAATCTTCCCCAGTGTAAGATTTTGGATTTTTAAAATAAGTGACCAATACTTCATCGATTAATGTTTCGTCTTGATCTATGAAATTTCCAAACTGAACTTTGTTCGGACTTAGTTCTTTTTGATTGATGGGACGAAAGAATTGGGAAACTACATTTTTAGATTCATCTCCGCTCATTCTAATGACGGCAATGGCTCCGTTTCCTTGTGATGTTGCTAATGCTGTAATGGTGTCATTCATTTTTTTAAATTAAGGAATTTGGTTGTTTAGACTTTAAAATTTACAAAACAAAAATCCCCCACATTATTAGAATATGGGGTTTTCTTATATTTTTAGTACTATTCTTATTTTTTTGTATGCAATTCTTTTTTATAGTAAGGGTGCTTACCTTCCGTTGGAGAATAGTATTCTTTATCTTTATTATTCCCTAAAGTAAAGATTAAAACATAGCACCAATAAACGAATAAACCACTACCTACGATAAACAAAATCCAGTTTATAACATTACCAAAGGCATCAAAAAAACCGAAAGACCATTTGAACACACTGCTCAAGAATAACCAAAAAGATGTCATTTTATTTCTTTTTTAATATTAACTTTGCACAAAATTATAAAAAAATGTTTAAACTCCTTTCAAAAGAACAAAATATTTTTTCAATACCAACATATATCAGTTTTTTGTTATTGGGTTTGATTGTGTTTAATGTGTTGAAATTTAACGAGATAAGTGTTTTATCTTCTATTGTAGTATTGATAGGCATGGCATTGGGCTATTTTGCAATCAATAGTCTTGATTTGAATCAGAATACTCGTGTTCCTTTGTTTTTGTATACGATCATCAATATTTGTTTGTATCAAAATACCGATATTGGAGTTGCGTGGACGGTTTTAACCAATGCAATCCTCGTGATATTATTGAGTAATGGCTCAGAAAGTAGAAATAAGCATATTTATGTTTTGATAGGAGCTTTATTGGCACTGAATTTTATTTTTTTACCAACGATATGGCTAATGCCCATCTTTTTTATTCTGCATATTTTTGGTACTTCTAAAAATATTACATTAAATATTTTTCGACTTTGTTTAGGGGTTACTTTGGTCGCTATTGCGTATTTTTCCGTTGCGTATTTTTCTGGATTAAACACTTGGGATACGGCTTATTTACCTTGTATTACTTCAGAATATTCTGGAGTGGGAGAGAGGCTGATTCCATTAGTTCCTGTTGTGTTATTTTGTATTTATGCAATATTTGATTACTTTGCGAGATACAATAAAATGAGTACCCATAAACGCTTTAAATATGCTTTTTTATTATTGTTTGTGTTCGTGCAATTAATGATGATTGTTTTTTATATGGGCGAAGATGTTTCTTATTTATTAATCATCGCTTTACCTGTGAGCATTATCATCAGTAGGGCTTTATATTATTTGCCGAAACCAATGTATAAAGAAATAAGTATTTGGCTCATTGTGATTTCTTTAATTGCTTATAGAGCTTATCAATTTATTAATTTTTAGTTATGATTCAGATAGAGGATAAGATTATATCAGAGGATTTATTTACAGAAGAATTTGTTTGTAATATCAATAAATGCAAAGGGATTTGCTGTGTAGAGGGCGATGTGGGTGCACCTTTAGATAAGGACGAATTGGCAATATTAGACGAAATTTATCCAAAAGTGAAACCTTTTTTAAGACCCGAAGGAATAGAAGCTTTGGAGCAACAAGGAACTTGGACAACCGACCCAATGGACGGCGATTTTGTTACTCCAATGATTGAAGATAAAGAATGTGCCTATGTGATTTTTGATGATAAGGGAGCCACTAAATGTGGAATAGAAAAAGCCTATGAAGCAGGTGTTGTAGATTGGCAAAAACCGATTTCTTGCCATCTTTATCCTATCAGGATTAAGGAATATTCGAGTTTTACGGCGTTTAATTACCATGAATGGTCTGTTTGTAGCGATGCTTGTGCATTGGGGAAAGAACTAAAAGTACCCGTATATAAATTTCTAAAAACACCATTGATTAGAAAATATGGCGAAAAGTTTTATGAAGACTTATCGAATGTAGCGGAGGAATATTTTAAGGAAATAGAATGATAATCAGTGTTTTATGTTTTTGTGGAAATGCTAAAATCTAAACCTTTACCTTTATTTCAGATAAATTAACTAAATTTGTATTTAATTCAATTTTTAAAATAATAAATAATATAAAAAATAATGTCAAAATCAAAGATTTTTTACACCCTTACCGATGAAGCGCCAATGTTGGCTACGCATTCTTTTTTGCCAATCGTAAAAGCATTTACTTCTTGTGCAGATGTAGATGTAGTACCAACGGATATTTCATTAGCGGGGAGAGTTTTAGCTAATTTCCCTGACTTTTTAAAAGAAGACCAAAAGGTAGAAGATGCCTTGGCAATGTTAGGAGAATTAGCCAAAAAACCAGAAGCGAATATCATTAAATTACCGAATATCTCTGCGTCTGTTCCTCAGTTGGAAGAAGCGATAGAAGAATTACAAAAATTAGGTTTCGCAGTACCAAACTACCCAGTAGAACCTAAAAATGATGAAGAAAAAAGCATCAAGAAAAGATATGCTAAAGTCTTAGGAAGTGCGGTGAATCCTGTTTTAAGAGAGGGGAACTCGGATAGGAGAGCTCCAAAAGCAGTGAAAAATTACGCTAAAAATAATCCTCACAGAATGGGGAAATGGACAGCGGATTCTAAAACCGATGTTGCCCATATGAACGAAGGAGATTTCTACGGAACAGAAACTTCTACGACTTTGGAAAACGCCACCAATTATAAAATTGTTTTTTACGGAAAGGACGGAAAATCAAGCATTTTGAAAGATTTTGCACCGTTAGAAGCAGGTGAAGTGATCGATTCTTCGGTAATGAACTTGAACGCTTTAAAATCTTTTGTAGTTCAAGCTATTCAAGAAGCAAAAGATAGAGATGTACTTTTATCAGCTCACTTGAAAGCTACAATGATGAAAGTTTCTGATCCAATTATTTTTGGAGCAATAGTAGAAACATTTTTCAAGGAAGTTTTTGAAAAATACGCTGAGGTTTTTGATGAATTAGATATTAGTCCAAATTCTGGTTTAGAATCTTTATTTGATAAAATAGAAGGTCATGCTAAGGAAAACGAAATCAAAGAGGCAATTGCTCAAACATTGGAAAATCAGCCAAGAGTAGCAATGGTAAATTCAGATAAAGGAATTACCAATTTCCATGTTCCATCAGACATTATTGTAGATGCTTCTATGGCAGCATTAGTGAGAGGAGGAGGGAAAATGTGGAATAAAGACGGTCAAGAAGAAGATACCGTAGCGATTATCCCAGACCGTTCTTATGCAGGATTCTATCAAGCCGTTATCGATGATATGAAAGAAAACGGAACGCTTGACCCAACAACAATGGGAACTGTGCCTAATGTAGGATTAATGGCGAAAAAAGCCGAAGAATATGGTTCTCACGACAAGACTTTCCAAATGCAAGGGGAAGGAGTAGTGAAAGTAGAAGATGAGGAAGGTAATGTATTATTAGAGCAAAAGGTTCAGGAAAATGATATTTTCAGAATGTGCCAAACCAAAGATGCTCCAATTCAAGATTGGGTAAAATTGGCGGTTAATCGTTCAAGATTATCTGATACACCAGCGATTTTCTGGTTAGATAAAGGAAGAGCTCACGATAGACAAATCATTGCTAAGGTAGAAAAGTACTTGAAAAACCACAATACCGAAGGTCTTGATATTCAGATAATGGATGTAAAAGATGCAATGAGAGCTACTTTAAAGAGAGCGAGAGAAGGAAAAGACACGATTTCTGTTTCAGGAAACGTATTGAGAGATTATTTAACAGATTTATTCCCTATTTTAGAGTTGGGAACTTCTGCGAAAATGCTTTCTATCGTTCCATTAATGAATGGAGGAGGATTGTTTGAAACGGGAGCAGGAGGTTCTGCACCTAAACATATTGAGCAATTCATAGAAGTTGGTTATTTGCGTTGGGATTCTTTAGGAGAATTTTTGGCACTTCAGGCGAGTTTAGAGCATATTGCTCAAACGCAAGGCAACGAAAAGGCTCAAGTCTTAGCCGATGCCTTAGATGAAGCGAATGATTTATTCTTAGCCAATGATAAATCTCCAGCGAGAAAATTAGGTCAAATCGATAATAGAGGTTCACATTTTTACCTTGGATTGTATTGGGCAGAAGCCTTAGCAAATCAAACTAAAGATGTAGATTTAGCCGAGAAATTTTCAGCCATTGCAGGTGTCTTGAGAGAAAACGAGGAACGCATCAATAGCGAATTGATTTCTGCTCAGAACAAAGCACAAGAGATTGACGGTTATTATAAACCTGATTTTGATAAAACAGATAAGGCAATGCGTCCATCGGAAACATTGAACAATATTATCAATAAAATTTAATCTATTATTGTATAGTAAATTGAATAGGGGTGTGGCATTTTATGCTACACCTCTTTTTTTTTGAGGTAGTCTGTCAAAACGCACGAAATATTGAAATGCAAAAAAATAAGGCGTAATATCAAAACGCAAAGAAAAACAAAGAAAAAAAACAACAAACAACAAGTTATCAAGAAAAACAAAGGCATTTCATTCATGAAAGAAACACTAATCTTTCTTTGTATTACGAAAATAATTTATTAATTCCCCTCTAAAAAGAGGGGTGCCACGTAGTGGCGGGGTGTATATGGTTAAAACTCTTTATTTATCATTGCGTTAATTTTTACCCAATGAAAATTTCATGCGTTTGACCTATTGAAGTAGAAAGCCTTGTGGTTATTTAATAAAAACGAATATCATTTTAACCATTTTTAAAGGCTAAATGCTATAAGCATTAACATACTTCTTTTTGAAAATCAGCAATAAACTTCCTGCTCTTATTGACATCCAAATTAAAAAACTCAACCAAATGCCCATGACGCCCAAATCAAAATAATGGAACAGCAATAAAGAAGGAATAAACCCAACAATTACCGCTAAAATAAAAACATTTCGTAAGGTGGAAACTTCGCCCAAACCTTTAAAAACGCCATCAAACATAAAGGCAATTGCATTCAGAGGTTGCATTAAACAGACAATCCAAAAAGCTTGATAAAAAACGCCTAAAACAGGTTCAGATTTGGTGAGCAATCTACCAATCGGTTGTTGGAAAATAAAATAAAAAATCCCCAAAGTACTTCCAATAAGTATCATGATTTTAGCTAAATCTTTAACCAAATAAACCATTTTTTTCAAATCCTTAGAACCGAACAATTTACCACTCAATGCGCTTCCTGCATTGGCATATCCGTCTAATAAAAAGGTCGTGAATAACCATAACTGAATTAATAGAGAATGAGCCGATACAAATTTTGTTTTTTCTCCATCGCCTAAAAGGGTCGCATAACGAAAGGCTAAAAATAAAGCTAAATTGAGTGCTAAAGAACGAATGAATAAATTTAAAGCCATCTTTAAAGTTGCCCAAAAATCAATATGCAAAGGGAAAATTCTATACCATCGGAAAGGTGTTTTTTGGAGCATAAAGTATACCGCTAAAACCAACATAATCACTTGTGAAACCAAACTTGCCCAAGCGATTCCTTCGATATCCAACCCAAAACCTAATACCAATAAAAAGTTCAGCCCTATATTGAATATTCCGCCCAAAATACTAATCCACATTGCCCAAGAGGTGTTTTGAAATCCTCTGAAAATGCCAAAAATCGTAAATGAAATCAGTGTAATCGGAAAACCCCATACTCGAATTTTAAAATAACGGGTGGCGTATTCTAATAGTTCGTTTTCAGCACCATACAGCCCAAAAACAAAAGAAGAAAAAATAAAAGTCAGCACCGAAAACAATAAAGCCACTGCCAAATTAAAACTTAAAACCTGACTGACCAAAGTTTTCAATCGGTTCACTCGACCTTCGCCTACGCCATGAGAAACCTGAATCGAAATGGCATTGGAAGTCTGAAAAAATATCCATACCATAGACGATAAAAAAGCACTCACCAAGCCAACGGCTCCCAAGGCAACTTCTGGATTTTCGGTAAACTGCCCAGCTACGGCTGTATCGGTAAGGGAAATTAAAGGTTCTACAATTCCTGCAAAAATCGATGGAATGGCTAATTTATTAATTTCCTTAAATGAAATTTTGGTCATTTGTTTAATCTTACTTAATTGAACAATGGTTCAACTTTGAACCATTTTAAACCTTAGAGATCACCCAATTTTAAGCGCCATTATAACTTCTGATAAACTTCCTCAAATGGCACACGGAATCTTTCTGTCCAAACCCCCGATTTGGTTCTTATTCCGCAAGAGATAATCATATTGACTTCTGCACCTTTGGGCAGATGGAGGATTTTTTTGACCATTTTGCTATCATAGCCCTCCATAGGGCAGGTGTCATAACCTTCGCTTGCCATTGCCAACATAAAGTTTTCCGCCGCCAAAGCACAAGATTTGTGAGCCACAATACGCATATCGGCATTCGAAACTTCACGGTACATAGGTCTGAAAAGTCCTGTAAAAAAGGCAATTATCATTCTGATAAACCCTAAAAATCCAAAAAAATGAGCGTATAAAAAAGGAAGTGTTTTTCCGTAATAGCCTTCGGCTCTCTTGATACGAGAGGCTTGTTTTTCTTCGGGCTGATTTTTCAAAATATCGGCTTTGGCAAAGTCTAAATTTTGTTGGCATCGTTTTTTATACAAATCTCTGCGGGTAACAAAAACAACCATTTGTTGTGCCGTCGTAGCAGTCGATTGGTTAAAACAAGCTTTGGCTAATTTACCAATAATTGCCTTGTCTTCAATATGATAAAATCCCCAAATTTGCATATTAGAACTATTGGGAGCTAAGGTGGCTAAACGGATACATTCCTTCACTTTTTCGCTATTTAATGGCTTTTGAGCATCGTAATCTCTCACCGAGCGTCTGTAATTTACAATTTCTTTGAAAGTCATTTTTATTTTTAAAGCGTCAAATATAAAACCAAAATATGGAATCGGCACAGTATTCTCCGATTTTTATTCTATTCAAAGGTGTTTTTGTTAAAATTGTGAGGTAGAAGGGCTGATGTGTTTATTTTTTGCTCGTAATAATAACCACGCCATATCTTCCTTTCTCGCCGTAAATAGCTACTGCTTTTTCATCTTTTAAGACGACGATGTTTTTTATTTTTTTATGATCAAGTTGTTTTAATTTTTGAGCAGAAATAACTTTCTTATCCAGAATATAAAGCGGTTCTTGGGTCGATGTCACTGTCCCAACTCCACCTACAATCACAGTTTTTTCTTTTAATTTTCTTTCTTTTTCCTCTTGAATTGTATCTTTTTTAGGGATGATTCTACGAGGGACAACTTTCCCTACAAGTCTTGAATTAGGAATCGTTATATTTTTTAATACCTTGGTGCTATCATTTTTTATTTGACATTCTTTCTGCTGTGCTTTTACGGACACCCAACCACTTGCGGTTAAAGTTAAGCCTATGGCAAACTTCGCTAAAAGCGAATTGAGATAAGAAAAACGTAAATCTCTATTCAATTGACTTTGATTAAAATTTCCACAAACCTCTTCTGTGTTTTCACTGAAAAAATCAAAAAGCTCTTCATCAGCATCATTACTGAAATCTCTCACGGTTTTTTGACATACTTTGCAAAATCTTCCTTTTTCTTTTGGAGTCATTTCATTCCAATTTTCGTGGCAAGGTTGTGGAATATTTATTTTCATAAAATGGGTTTTTGAGTACTGCAATATATTAAAATTCAAAGATAAATCCAAAATAGGGAAGTGGTGTCGTATTATCCGCTTCTTCTTTTGTTAAAACATATTTTTGGTCATTTTCAGGTGCCGAAGGATTAGCAATAATACCATTTCCGTTATCATCTCTATCCAATACAACAATTGGTAAACGACTTGGGTTTTTAGCACCATAAATGTTCACGATATCAAAATAAGTCGTGAATTGCCACTTTTTGAAAACCCATTTTTTCTCCACTCTTACATCTAACTGATGCGTCAGATTCCCTCTTAATGAATTGATGCGTGTGTAATCTTGAATCGGTGCATTGGTGATGTTCCAAACGTTTACTAAAGCACTTCTCTCCAAATCATACGGCGTTTCTGGAGCTCCAGATTGAAGCCTGAATTTAGCCCCGATATTCCAATTTTTTCTGAAATTTTTCCCCAAAGTTGCCGATAAAATATGTCGGTTGTCCCAAGAGGAAGCCAATAACTTTTCATTGCCATTACTAAACTGAGAATAACCAAAGGTGTAAGCCAAAATTCCATAATAATCATTGACAGTTCTCTTTTGTACCAAAACTTCTAAACCATAAGTTTCGCCTTTTCCTCTCGAGTCCAAAGGCTCGTTACCAATGAAACCAAAACCTGTTCCTAAGTTGGCTAAGGAAACTTGATTCCTCAAAGAGAAAGGGTAGTGGCGGTATTTTTTATAATAACCTTCTAGCGTGATGCGTAGGTTGTGCTTTCCATTGAATTCTACTCCTGATACCACATGAGTATTCTGAATGTACTTCAGTCGGTCTTTATTAACTAAAGTGTTGTTTTTCATAAAACCTAAACTCGTGTAAGCAGGTAACTGAAAATACTTTCCTGTATTGAAATTAATAGACCAACGGTTCGATAATCTATATCTTAACGAAAGCCTTGGTGAAAATTGTTCAAAAGGATTATTCGTTTGGGAAGAATAATTACTGGCATCGGCTCTCACTCCTAAAGCGAGTTTCAGACGATTATCGAATAATTTTTTTTGCGTGTTGATGTAGAAACCATACTGGAGGAAATCAATTTTAGAGTTGATTTCATCATTATTGATTTGATATTGCGTTACATTTTTAGTCACCGAATTGTTTTCGTATCGGCTTAATTTCAAGTTCGTTCCTGCACCAAATTTAAAACCTAACCAAGAGAATTTTCGGTCTATTCTTAATTTGTTTTCAATTTCTTGAGATTGATAATCATATAATAAGTTGTCTGGGGTTTCTTTGTTTTGGTAATATTTTATCGCTTTATTATCGAGCTGACTTCTACTCAGGGTAAACAGCCAATGACCATTTTCCGCCGAATGTTTATAACCTGCACCCATCGTATAACTCCATTGTGGAGATTGTGGCAATCGTTCTATCAGGGTTTTATTATAAGGCGTTTGTTTGGCATTTTCATTAAACTTGAAGTTGTCAATCGCTCCTAATCCTAAGAAATACAATTGGTTACCATTTTTGAATTTTTTAGCCACCTTAAAAGAAGCATCATAATAAGATGGTAAAAAAGGAAGCCCAATTCCTTTGAATAAAAGTTGTAAATTAGATTTTCTTACCGAAAATAAACCATTCCAAGATTCATCTTTACTCAGCCTTCCATCTGCCATCAGTTGCATATCGTCTAATCCTAAAACGATTTTATAACCTAATTTGTTTTTTCTTGGTTTTTTGAAATGAAATTCAAACAAGGAAGAGAGCATTCCATCTCTTTTTGCAGGAAAAGCTCCGCTATAAAAATCCACATCTTTAATGAAATCTACCGTGATGATTCCTCTTGGTCCTCCACTGGCTCCTTGCGTTTGAAAATGATTGATAACAGGAACTTCTATTCCATCAATGAAAAATTTATTTTCCGCAGAATTTCCTCCTCTAATCAGTAAATCGTTTCTAAAACTTGCCGTACTTCCCACCCCAGGGAAACTTAAAATCGCTTTGGAAATATCACGATTAGACCCTGCATTTTTTTGTACTTCTTCACTCGTAATATTGCGTAAAGAAACGGGACTTTCTGCCGTTGTTTTATATTTCCTTTTTTGGATAACTACTCCTTTAATATTTTTAGTTTTAGCACTTTCGTTGAACTCCTCGACAGATTTATTTAGTTCCACAGAGAACGAAATTGTCTGATTAGGAATGATATTAATATCGTTGAGGTATTCTTTTTCATAACCTTTGGCACTGATTTCAAAATTGTAATTTCCTGCTTGTAGGCTATCAATCTGTATTTCTCCAACACCTTTGTAGGTTTGATTTTGAACACTTACCGATGCCGAAATGGGTTTTTGGTTAAAAGCATCATAAACACTGATGTTAATATTCCCTTTCTGAGCATAAATAACAGTAACCAATAGGACGGATAAAAGACTTAAAAATCGTTTCATAAATTTTATGGATTATACCACAAAGATATTCAACAAAAATGAAATAATAATGAAGTTTTGGAATTTATATGATTTATAAATAAAAATTTCGCATAAACTCAGTTAGATGATTTTTATCCATAGGTTGTTGTTTTTTTTATAAAATTGAATTACCTTTACATCAGTTTTTTATAGGATTATGGAAAAGGAAATAACAATAAAGTACAAGATTTTTGAAAATGAGTCAGCATTAAACGAAATTGAAAAAAAACTTTTTGAAAAAGCTAAACTCTCAAGGGAGAAAGCTTATGCTCCTTATTCTAATTTTTTGGTAGGTTGTTCTATTTTGCTTCAAAATGGTGAAATAGTAACAGGGAATAATCAGGAAAATGGGGCTTATCCTTCTGGAACTTGTGCCGAGAGAACAGCCTTGTATTGGGCATCGGCTAATTTTCCTAACGAAAATATTGAGAAAATTTTCATTGTGGGAGCATTAAGGGAGTTCAATGAATCCAATTTAAAGCCTGTTCCGCCTTGTGGTTCTTGCCGACAGAGTATCGCTGAATACGAAATAAAACAAAATCAACCGATAGATATTTATTTTAGTAGTGTTTCAGGAAAGATTTATAAGATTAGTTCTATTAAATCTTTGCTTCCATTTCTTTTTGATGGCGATACTTTTTTGGATAAATAAGGTAGGATAGCGCTTCTTGATAAAAAAAAATCGTCTGAAAGAAAACTTTCAGACGATTTTACATTTTATCTACTTTTTTTAGGCTTATTGAGCTACTGTAAAGTTAGATGATATTTTAATTCCGATAGGACTTGTTGGTTCTGCTCCAACTGCTATTCCAATATTATCCATTACATTTTGCCAAGTCTCTGCACCCTCAAAGAAATTATCTCCACTATGATCTCTGTTGAATAATGCAAAAGGGAAACCTTCTAAACCATAGTTGTTTTCAAAGTGTTTCTCAATTTTCTTACCAGAAGGTACTTGAAGAATATCTCCGTAGTGTACACCCACTGGGATTAAACTTGAAGCCCAAGATTGTTCTTTGGCTAAATCAATAAGGTACGCCCATCTTGGACAGTATCCACACCAAATTCCTGTAACATCTTCTAAGATATATTTGTGCTTATAGTTGGTGCCTACCATCTCGTAGTCTTTCGTTTCATTAGCATGAGCAATCTGTGCATTCACTACTTTACCCGTAGCATCGGTAACGAAAACGATCACTTCTGTTTTGTCTACATTTTCACTATGTACCTCGAAATTAACTGATACATTTTTGTCCATTGTACTACTAGCTGTTACATTTCCTAAACTAGCACCTGTTGCAGGAGTGTTCCCCGCAGCCACTTTTAATGTATGATTATGTTTGAAATCAGGTAATTTAGCCGCTCCACCATAAAGATTAGTGTAGTTTTTCTGTGGGTTTTCAGGTAGTACAATATCATTTTCTACTACATACACAGAATATTTTAAGTCCTGATAATCTTGGTTAAATTTAAAACTCACAGAAACATTACCAGATGCACTATGCTTTTCTGGGTTCTTTGGGGTTTCTGGTGGATTTGGTGTGTCTGGTGTGTCTGGTGTGTTCGGAGTGTCAGAATCTCTTCCGCAAGACATTAAAGTTAATGCTGCTAAAAAAAGAGAACTAATAATTGTTTTCTTCATAATAATTTACTATTTTTGACAAATATAAATAAAAAATACTTAAAATTAAAATTTTTAAACAAAAAATTATGAAGAAATTAATCTTAGGAGTTGCTCTTTGTGTTGCAACAATGGGCTTTTCACAAAAAACAATGCCAAGTATGAAATTAAAGTCATTACAAGGGAAGACCTTTTCTCTAACAGATGGCTTTAATGAAAAAGATAGGTTTTATATTTTTTCTTTTTGGGCAACTTGGTGCGTTCCTTGTATAGAGGAATTGGAAAGTTTCAATGAGTTAAAAGAAGATTGGGCTTCAAAGTTAAATTATCAAATCGTGCCAGTTTCCATAGACGATTCTAGAGGAGCGAGAAGAATAAAACCTTTGGTTAATGGAAAAGGTTGGGAGTATGATCCGATATTATTAGATTCTAACCAAGCGTTAAAAAGAAAGTTAGGTATCGCCAACCCTCCTTATTTGGTAATTGTAAAAAATGGGGAAGTTATTAAAACGCTTAGCGGAATGGAACCTGGTGGAGCAGAAAGATTACTCCAAGAATTATCGGAAATGAAATAATTAAAAGCATTATTATAAAGTTACAAGGTTACAGAGTTATCACAAAACTTTGTAACTTTGTGTTTTTGTAACCATAAATAAATAATTTAATGAAAAAGTCAATTATATTAATGGCAACTTGTGTTTCAGCATTGATGTTGGCACAAGAGAAAGAAAGAAATAAATTTAGATTTTCTGGAAGTTATGAAGGGTACGGACAATGGTACAATAAAGATGAAAAAAGAGGGATTCAGAAATTTGAAAAACCATTAAGGTCTAATAATTATCTGAACTTACAATTAGGCTATGGGCGTTTTTCTGTAACCGCTCAAGTAGAAGCCTACGAAAAAGAAGCATTGCTGAATTTTAACCCTAAATATAAAGGAGTTGATTTTGGTACTTATGCCTTAAATTATAAGGACGATAAATTTGAAGCTACTCTAGGGCATTTTTATGAGCAATTTGGGAGTGGAATAGCCTTAAGAGCTTGGGAAGATAGAGCAATAGGTATTAATAATGCCATTCGTGGAGCGAGAGTGAAATTTAGACCAACCGAAAATATTGACTTTACAGCTCTTTATGGAAAAAACCGTTCTGGATTTTCTGTTTCAAAAGGGAGTATCATGGGAGCGGATTTTAATGTTGATATTGCCAATATCTTGAATGTTAGTAGTTTTGGTCTTTCTTACGGAACAAGTTGGGTGAACAGATACGAAAAATTACCCGAAGAGGTTAAAAGTATTAGCCCAGATACCAATATTTTCTCCAATCGATTATCTTTTGATAAAGGGAATTTTTATACCAGTGTAGAGTATAATTACAAAACAAAAGATGCTTTATTAAATCGATTAGGTACAGGAAGTAAGGTGGATTATGATTTTGTAAAATCAGGAAATGCCTTTTTACTAAATATAGGTTACTCTAAATCTGGATTTGGTATAGATGCTAATTTTAGGAGATTGGAAAATATGCAATTGCTTTCCGAAAGGCAACCGGTAGGAGTTGGAGGACAATCAAGTTTAACATTTAATGATAATGTATTGAACTTTTTGCCTTCGATGACCAAACAACATCACTCTAACTTAGCCAATATTTATGTCTATCAAACTCAGAGTCAAGTGGATTTTATAAAAAGCTTGGGAGAAGAGACCAAAAGATTGGGGACAGAGATTGCAGGACAAGTAGATTTATTTTATAAATTTAAAAGAAAATCGTTCTTAGGAGGTAAATACGGAACGAAGGTTTCGGCTAACTTCTCTACGGCAAATAGTATTAAGCCAAAGTCCCTTCAATATGGTAGTAGTACTCAAAATCCAGATTATGAAATGACATTATTGGATACCGAAATCAATTACTATAAAGAATATAGTGTAGAGATTGCCAAGAAACTGTCCCCTAAAATTTCTGGAAATATTTCCTTTATCAAACAATATTATGATAGTAAAGAAATTACAGGAATCCCTTCTCAACCTAAAGTAAATACAAGTATTCTTTTTGCTGAAGGTGTTTTTATTTTGCCAAAATATCGTTCTATCAAAGCATCGGTAGAGCATATGTGGGCGGATGCTGATAGAAAAAACTGGATAGGAGGTTCTATTGAATATACGCATAATAAACACTGGTCACTTTTTGTAACCGATTTATATAATTATGGTTTCGATGAAAAGGAACAATATTTGGTTAATGATATCGATAGATTCAAAATTCACTTCTATAACGCAGGGATTACTTATCGTAATGGTAGACATCGTATAGCGGTGAACTATGGAAGACAAAGAGGAGGTTTAGTATGTGCTGGTGGAGTATGTAGATTTGTACCACCGAGTACAGGTTTAGGTGTACAGCTGAGTACAAGTTTCTAAAACGATAAAAACTAAAATAAAAAATCGAGCGATAGGACAAAGGAATGCGATAAAGTATGATTTTTGTTTCGTTGCTCGATTTTTGTTTTTCACAAATGATAGTATCTCAATTATTTTCAGTAAATTTGTGTTTTGAAATTTTATAGGAAAAGATTATGAAAGATATTTTTGATAGAATTAATGAAAACCCAGGTCCATTAGGTCAGTTCGCTGATTACGGAGAGGGCTATTTTATTTTCCCAAGATTAGAAGGGAAGATTGGTCCTAGAATGAAGTTCCAAGGTAAAGAAGTAGTCTATTGGAGTGCGAACGATTATTTGGGATTGTGTAATCATCCAGAAGTTTTAGAAACTGATGCTAAGGCAGCAGCTGAGTATGGAATGTTCTATCCAATGGGAGCGAGAGCCATGTCTGGAGAAACCGATAAGCACTTAGAATTAGAAAGAGAATTGGCGAGTTTCGTACAAAAGGAATCTGCTTATTTGTTAAATTTCGGTTATCAAGGAATGGTTTCTGCTATTGATGCCTTGGCAACTCGACACGATGTAATTGTATATGATTCTGACTCTCATGCTTGTATTGTAGATGGTGTTCGTTTGCATATGGGAAAAAGTTTTATGTATAAGCATAATGATATCGAAAGTTTAGAAAAAAACCTAAAAAGAGCAACCAAAGTAGCCGAACAACAGGGTGGTGGAATTTTGGTCATCACAGAAGGCGTATTTGGGATGAGAGGTCAGCAAGGTAAGTTGAAGGAAATCTGTGCTTTAAAGGATAAATTTAGTTTTAGATTATTGGTGGATGATGCTCATGGTTTTGGAACTTTGGGAGCAACTGGTGCAGGAACAGGAGAGGAGCAAGGTTGTCAGGATGATATCGATGTTTATTTCTCTACTTTTGCTAAATCTATGGCTGGTTTTGGAGCATTTTTGGCAGGAAATAAAGAGGTGATAAGGTTCTTGAAGTTTAATCTTCGTTCACAGATTTTTGCGAAGTCTTTAACAATGCCAATGGTAATAGGTGGTTTAAAGAGATTAGAATTATTGAGAACTCGCCCAGAAATCAAAGAGAAACTTTGGGATAATGTAAGAAAGTTACAAGGAGGATTGAAGGAAAGAGGCTTTAATCTTGGAGAAACTAATACTTGTGTAACGCCAGTTATTTTGGAAGGAACGCCAGTAGAAGCTACGCTTTTAGTGAAAGATTTGCGAGAGAATTTTGGAATTTTCACCTCTGTGGTCGTTTATCCTGTCATTCCAAAAGGAATGATTTTATTGAGGTTAATCCCTACTGCATCGCATACTGATGCCGAAATCAATGAGACTTTATCTGCTTTTGAACAGATTGAAACTAAATTGAAATCAGGTCATTATAAAGAGCAAGCAGAAAAATTACTCGAAGAAAAAGGATTGAGTTTTAAACCTTTGTAGGTAATATCAATCATTAAAAATTTAAAACGCATCGTATTTGATTATGATGCGTTTTTTTTTATCTTCAATATCAACAATAAAGATGGTTTTTCTTAAAAATAATGCTATTTTTTTATTTTTGAATAAAGATACAGATGAAAAATACAATTTATATATCAATACTTTTCTTTGCTCTCTTGGGATGTGAAATACATTTGAATAAAACACCAGCTAATATTCAAGATAATGGACTTTATGGTTTAAATCATTATATGCGAGTATTTGATTTTGGTGATTCAATTCAGTTGGGAGATTTACCTCCATTTGGAGATGACCACTCTTATATAGAAAATAAGCAACTCAAAGCACCGATTAAAATGGGAGAGCATAAAGGTTTGGGAAGGAAGTTTTGGTTTGACAGAAATGGAGGAGAACCGAATGAAGTAGAAATGGAATTTAAGATTTGGTTGCCAGAAAGTTTTCAGAAAAATGGAACAGAAAATGAAGTAGGAAAATTTTTGGGTTTTGAGGGGATTTATGATCAAACTGCTGGTTGGGGAGGAAAGAAAGTGACTAATCAGAACAGTTGGTCTGTTAGAATAGGACACGCTAGAGAAGATAGTGAAGGGAAAATTCCAATCGGATTATACATTTATCATCCAGAGATGAAAGGTAAATATGGAACAAGTATTGATACCAATTTCGCCTTAGAAAAAGAACAAACCCATACGCTGAAATTGTATATTAAACTCAATGACATCAACCAAAAGAATGGTGTCATAAAACTTTTCGTCAACGGAGAAGAAATATACAGTTCAAATACTTGGTTGCTTAGAAAAAAAGCTTGGGTTCATACACGCTCTGTATGGCTGAATGCTTATATTGGTGGTCTAACGCCTTCTTTAAATGATACTTATGTAATCTATGATGATCTCAAAATAAAGTGGTAAAATCTTATCAATAGAACCTTTTTTAGGGGTAAATTTATTTCTAATTTTGATTAAAACGAACTTAAATGCTATCTTTTTCATAAAAAAATTGTATATTGTAGAACCAACCAAACACAAAATACGATGATTTTTAATAAATTAGACAATACCGCCAAAGGTAAAATAAGACCAAGGTTTAAGTTGCAAACCCCTGAAACGAAGGAAACATTTATCCGATTAGTGCAAGCAGAGGCGGAAAAAAATCCTGCCGTGAAATTATCAGTAAATCGACATAAATATTTGAGATTGAGTATTCCAGAAGAAGAACAGCATTATTGGTCGCCAGTTTTAAACATAAGTTGTGATGATGAAGAAGAACCTCATAAAACGATTATCAGGGGGCATATAGGACCTTCTGAAAATGTCTGGAGTTTATTTGTTTTAGTCTATTCAGCCATTGCTATTGTAGGTTTTTTTGGGAGTATATGGGCTTATGTAAAATGGAATGTAGATGGAGAAACTGGGTATCTTATCATTATCCCAATTGCGATTTTGTTGGTTTTATCCATTTTTTTAACCAGTAAATTTGGTCAGTACAAAGGACATTCTCAGATGTTGAGGTTGTTGCGTTTTCTAAGACGAGCGGTAGATACCATTGAGTGCGAAAGAACGCTCTAATCAATTCTATATTGTTGATTTATATGGTTTTAATAGTTAAAATAAGGATTGTACTTTTAAAATAGAGATTATACCGTCATTGAGAAAATCCGAGTTTCAGGTTTGTTTCTCAGCATTCGTAAATCGAAAGTCATTGCGACATTTCGGGAGAAAACACGACCTTTTTCGGTAATTTTAATGGCATTGTCGGATAATTCTACCAAGCCATCATCTTGCATTTCTTCTAATTGTTCAAAAGATTTTTTCAGTTCAGGAACAAAAGTATCTTCTTGCCATTGGGTTTCTAATCGGCACATTAGATTTAAGATATGTTGTCTAATAATTAAATCTTCTTCATTCAATAAATGCCCTCTGAAAACGGGAAGTTTGCCTTCTTCTACTCTTTTTTGATAATCCTCTACTTTCTTTTCGTTCTGAGCAAAAGCATACCAAGAATCGGATATAGCAGACATTCCTAAACCAATCATCAGTTGGGTTTTACTCGATGAATATCCCATAAAGTTTCGGTGAATTTTTCCATTTTTTAAAGACTGATACAAATCGTCGTGTTCCAAAGAAAAATGATCCATTCCTATTTCAATATAGCCTAAATCTTCTAAGAGTTGCTTTCCGTTTTCGTACAAAGTCCTTTTTTCTTCACCACTGGGTAAATCTTTTTCATCGAAACCTCTTTGCCCTACACCTTTTATCCATGGGACATGAGCGTAAGAATAAAACGCCAATCGGTCAGGCTTTAAATCCATTGTCCTCTGAATGGTAAACTCCATACTTTCCCAAGTCTGAAAAGGCAATCCAAAAACTAAATCGTGAGAAACACTCGTATAACCAATTTCCCTTGCCCATTTTGTTACTTGTTCTACTTTGTCAAAAGGCTGAATTCTATTAATCGCCTTTTGTACTTTTTCATCATAATCTTGCACTCCAAAACTACACCTCCTAAAACCTAAATCATATAGCGTTTGTAGGTGTTCTTTGCTGGTATTATTAGGATGTCCTTCAAAACTAAATTCTGGATTTTCGGCAATTTCTGAATGCTTCAATATCCCTTCTAAAAGAATTTTTAAATTTTTAGGAGAGAAAAAAGTCGGTGTTCCTCCTCCCAAATGCAATTCTTTGATGATGGGCTTTTCGTCAAATAAATTCAAATATAATTGCCATTCTTTCAGTACACTTTCTAAATAGGGCGTTTCCACAGAATGCCTTTTGGTAATCCTCTTATGACAGGCACAAAAGGTACACAAATCCTCACAAAACGGAAGATGGATATAAATAGAAATCCCTTCTTCTTGATTCGTTTCATTAAATGAATGAATCACAGAGTCCTTCCAACCATCGACAGAGAAAGAACTCTCTTCCCAAAATGGCACTGTAGGATAAGAAGTGTATCGAGGTCCTGGGATATTATATTTGTTGATTAATTGACGATTCATTTATTTTTGATTAATTGACTCGTTGATAAATGTATTAATGACGAATGATTGTACTTTTTTATCATTCATCATTTCATCATTGGATATTTATCAATCACTATAACATTTTAAGGTTATTGATTTCTTGTTCGGTAAGAATTCTCCAATTCCCTCTTTTGATGTTTTTCTTGGTTAGTCCCGCGAATACCACTCGGTCTAATTTTTCTACCTCGTAGCCCATTCGTTGAAATATTCTTCTAATGATTCTGTTCCAACCGATATGCAGTTCTATTCCGACTTCGTTTTTCGGTTTTCCATCGATATAAGAGAGTTTATCGACAATGGCAACACCTTCATCAAATTCAATTCCTTCCATAATCGTATCCATATCCGCTCTGGTAAGTTTCTTATCCAAAGTTACATGGTAGATTTTTTTAATATCAGAGGAAGGGTGAGTTAATTTTTTAGTCATATGTCCGTCGTTGGTCAATAGGATAAGCCCAGTCGTTGGTCTATCCAATCTTCCCACGGGATACAAACGATAAGGCGAAGCATTCGCCACCAAATCCATTACAGTTTTTCTGGCTTTTTCATCTTTGGTTGTAGAAATATAACCTTTGGGTTTATTTAATAAGACATAAACAGGTTTTTCTGGGGTTAAATTTTGTCCATCAAAAGCTACCTTATCAGTCTTTTTAACCTGATAACCCATTTCTGTAACTACCTTATTATTCACTTTTACCAAACCTTGCTTAATCAGCGTATCTGCTTCTCTTCTACTACAAATACCTGCGTTAGCAATATATTTATTAAGGCGAATTGTCTCCTTTTCTACGGTTTTAGCAATTTTATTAAATCTTCTTTTTTGAACAAAAGATTTTGTTCTTCGCTCTCTTTTTTCATCATCAGAAAGACGATTAACATATCTCAATTCTCCTTTTTCGTACTTTTTACGGGTGTCAAAATTATTTTTTTTCTTACCTAATGAAGCACGAGAACTTCCTCTTTTTGAGTTATTAGTATTTCTAGAATTATTAGATGGTCTTCTACCTCTGCTCATTGTATAAATTTTTGCAAAGGTACAAAATGTATTAACAGGTTTGATAAATTATGTTTACTTATTTTCGTAATGAAATATTTACCATTTAATTTCTTCTTTTGAATTTTCTGCCAAAAACCGATTGACTTTAGAAAAAGGTTTACTTCCAAAAAATCCACGATGTGCAGAAAACGGAGACGGATGAGGACTTTTAATAATATAATGCTTTTGAGTATCTATTAAAGGTTCTTTCTTCTGAGCAAATGCTCCCCAAAGTACAAAAACAACCTTTTCTTTCCTCTCAGAAATTTCTTTAATGATAAAATCCGTAAAAGTTTGCCAACCTAAATATTGGTGAGAATTAGGAGAATGAGCTCTTACCGTTAAAGTAGCATTGAGCATTAAAACACCTTGTTTTGCCCAAGAATCCAACTCATTTGTGTTTTTTTGAATTCCCATATCGTCTTCTAATTCCTTAAAAATATTTCGTAAAGATGGTGGTGCTTTCACTTTATCTGAAACAGAAAAACAGAGACCATTGGCCTGAAAATCGTTATGATAAGGGTCTTGACCAATAATGACAACTTTAATATCTTTGAATTCGGTAAGTTGTAAAGCCCTAAAAATATCTTCTTTGGGAGGAAAACATTTTCCTGAGGCATATTCTTTTTTGACATTCTGCCAAAGTTCACTGAAATAAGTCGATTCTTTGATAGGTGCAAGTACTTCCTTCCAAGTCATTTTTTGTTTCAAAGATAAGAAAAAATATTAATTGGGTTTCTATTTCAATTTAATTTTGTAAATTTGCAGAATTATTAATATTGATAACAAAAATAAAAGCAAAAAGATGCCAAAATTAAAAACTAAATCAGGTGCTAAAAAGCGTTTTAAACTTACTGGAACTGGTAAGGTTAAAAGAAAGAATGCTTTCAAGAGTCATATCTTAACAAAGAAAGAAACAAAGCAAAAGAGAAATCTTACGCAAACTTCTTATGTTGCTAAAGTGGACGAAAAAAGCGTTAAAAGACAATTAGCAATTAAATAGTTTTATAAATCTATCATTGGTTTATAAGAATTAAAAAAAAACAATTCAATTAAAGTTAACCCTGAAACGGAGCAACTAAGTGTAATGAAATAATTTACCGCCCTTTTCAAAAAAACAATTTAAAATTATGCCTAGATCAACAAACTCTGTAGCGTCTCGTGCGCGTAGAAAAAAAATAATGAAACAAGCCAAAGGTTATTTCGGAAGAAGAAAAAATGTTTGGACTGTTGCTAAAAATGCCGTTGAAAAAGCAATGCAATATGCTTACATCGGTAGAAAACAAAAGAAAAGAAATTTCAGAAGTCTTTGGATTACTCGTATTAATGCGGGGGCAAGACAACATGGAATGACTTACTCTCAGTTCATGGGAGCTCTTAAAAACAATAACATTGAACTTAACAGAAAAGTTCTTGCAGACCTTGCAATGAACCACCCTGAAGCGTTCAAAGCTATTGTAGATAAAGTAAAAAAATAATTTTTAACAAATTGTTATCAATATTAAAAAAGACTTGGAATTTCCAAGTCTTTTTTTTGTCAGATTGTCCAAATACTTTTTGAATCGAGTTTCTATTCATCCATTTGTTATATTTTAAGTATATTTGCGTCTATATTTAATTTAGAATATCAAATGAAAAATTTAACAACATTAGCGATTATTTCACTGAGTATTATCGCTTGTAACAAAGATAAATCTCCAAAGGTAATCACTAAAATAGACCCAACTACAGGGGATACCGTAAAAGTTGAGGTAGCATCTAAAGAAGATTCTATCAAGGTGATCAAAGAAATGAAAGCCAAAGCAGGAATCAAGGATTCCGCAGGGATTTATACCCAAGGTTTTAATTTAGAAAAAGGAAAAACTTACCCTTTTATTTCTCAACAAAATCAAACCCAAACTTTAAAAACACCTGACGGAAAATCTCAAAAAATTTCAGGAAAAACTGTAGACGAAATTACCTTTACAGTAGATGATATTAAAGATGATGTTTATGAAATGACGATTAATTTTGTCGCTAAAAGAACATCCCAAACAGCACAAGGAAAAACCATTGCTGTAGATACCCAAAAGCCTGCTCCTAAACAAAAAGAACTGAAAAACCAATGGTCTTTGGATAAAGCAATGACAGGTAACCAACTCAAAATGAAAATGAATAAAAAAGGAGAAATCCTTTCTATTACTGGGTTTGAACCTATTTATAAAAAAGTAGCGACCACGATTAATACATTAACCAAAGACAAGAAGGTTAGAAAAAATTTAATTAAGGGATCAAAGCTTTCTTTCAATGAAGAGGTTTTAAAGGCTCAATTTTCGAGAAATATGATGATTCTTCCGAAAGAAGGAATAGCATTGAATAAAGTTTGGTCCGAAACAGAGAAACTAAGTAAGGACGGAAAAGTAAAAATGTCCACGCATTACCGATTGAAAAGTGTAGATAATAATGTTGCTGTTGTTGTCGTTTCTGGTGGAATACCAAAGCAATCCGACAAACAAACCAAAGAAGGAATTACACGTAAGGCAAGTTCTGAATTCAAACAAAATGGAACTTTAAAATTTGATATGACGACTGGTTGGATTATCAGTCAAAATATCCAAATGAAAACAACGGAAAAAGAAACATTATCGGATGGAAAGCAGTCACAATCCATGACTTCTATCAATACTACTTCGGTAATGGTTAATCCTAAAAATTTGTAATTGAATTATGAAATTTATTTTACTTACAATTTTAGCGACGATTATTTCATTTTTTGTTTGGAATAGTCTGAAACGGATTTTCTTTAATAAATTTTACAATCACTTTCCTCATCAGCAAAAGAATAATCAACAAAAACAAACGAATTCTCAGTCCTCAAAAAAGGATAAAAATGTAAAATGGGATGCAGAAACCGTGGATTATGAGGAAATTGAAGATTGATTTATAAAATGATAGCATCATAGATATTTTTATCATGATGCTATCATATGATACTATCATATATGAAGCCACCTTACAAAATAACAAATGATATTTTAAAATTAGTTGTTCGTATTTCCGAAAAATTAGGGGAAATCAATGCAAGTCATTTGTACAAACCTACCACTGAGTTAAGGAAAAAAAATCGCATTAAAACCATACAATCTTCTTTGGAAATTGAGGGCAATACGATGACAGAGGAACAAATTACCGCCATTTTAGAAAATAAACGAGTGGTTGCTCCTCAAAAAGACATTATAGAAGTTCAAAATGCAATTAAGGTATATGAACAAATCAATGAATTTAGTCCTTATCAACTAAAAGATTTAGAAAAGGCTCACGCTATTTTGATGAATGGACTTTTAAAAAATGCTGGTCAATTAAGAAAAACAAATGTAGGAATTGTAAAGGGCGAAAAAATAGAACATATCGCTCCGAGTGGAGAAATCGTAAAAAGTTTGATGAATAATTTATTTGATTATTTAAAAAACGACGAAGAAATAACGCTTATCAAAAGTTGTGTATTTCATTATGAATTTGAATTTATCCACCCTTTTTTAGACGGCAATGGCAGAATGGGAAGACTGTGGCAAACGCTTATTCTAATGCAAGAATATCCTGTTTTTGAATACTTGCCTATTGAAAGTATGGTCAAAGAAAACCAAACAGAATATTATAATGTATTGAGTCAATCTGATAAAATGGGAGCATCGACACCTTTCATTTTATTTATGCTAAAAATGATTTTACAATCTTTGGAGCAACTTTTACAAACCCAAAATAGGACACTGAGTGCTACTGATAGAGTAAAACTTTATCAAAACATTATTCAAGATAAGTTGTTTAGCCGAAAAGATTATTTACTTCATTTCAAAGAAATAAGTCCAACAACGGCAAGTAGAGATTTAAGAAATGCTGTAAAACAAAATATATTGTCTAAATTTGGAGAGAATAGATTAACAAAATATAAATTCAATTCTTAATAAATTGATTTACCGAGTATTAATTATGAAAAATAAAAAAACTATCTTTATCGCTATTAGCCTAATTTTCTTTGTAATTTTAGGTTTTTTGTATGCTAATCCTGTTCTTTCGGGGAAGCAACTTTTCCAACACGATATTATCCAATACAAAGGTGGAGCCAAGGAACTCCTCGATTATCGTGCAGAATATGGAAAAGAAACCTATTGGAGCGATTCGATGTTTGGAGGAATGCCCACTTATCAAATGGGGGCTCAGTTTCGTGGTGATCTTATTAAACAAGTAGACCGAATATTTTTATCATTTCCGAAACCTGTTAATTATTTATTCCTTTTATTTTCAGGATTTTTTCTACTGGGAATGGTCGTGGTTAAAAATTGGAAATACGCACTTCTCGGTGCCACTTTCTTTGGACTTTCCACTTATTTCTACATCATTATCGCTGCAGGTCATAATGGAAAACTACACACGATTGCTTATTTTGCTCCGCTTTTAGCAGGAATTTTATTGGTGTATATTAGAAAAAAATACATTTGGGGATTTATTGTAACTACGCTCTTTATGGGATTGCAAATTACTGCTAATCACCCACAAATGACTTATTATTTATTCTTAGCATTAGGCTTTTTATTTATTTCGGAATTAGTGAGAGCCTTTCAGAAAAAAACGACTTGGAAACATTTCTTTATTTCCACAGGAATTGTCGGATTGGCTTGTGTTTTAGGTGTAGGAATGAACGCTCAAAGAATGATGGCAAACTCGGAATATGTTACCGAAACGGTAAGAGGTAAGCAAATTTTGAATACCGAAAGTCAATCTGCTGAAAAATCAGGGATGGATAAGGAAAGTATGTTGATGTGGAGTTATGGAAAAATGGAAACGCTGAACTTATTTATTCCAAGATTAATGGGGGGAGGAAGCAGTGAGAAAGGAACTGAATACCGAATGGAAAAAATTCAAGCATTAGCCCAACAAAATATAAGTTCTCAAGAGGAAGCCAATAATTTAAATAGAGGTTTAAGAAGTTTAAGTTATTGGGGCGAACAACCCGGAACTTCGGGACCTGCCTATCAAGGTGCAGTGGTGGTTTTCTTGGCTATTTTAGGGTTCTTTTTTGCTCCTAAAAAATACCGATATTGGATTTTAGGAGCGAGTATTCTCACTATTTTATTGGCTTGGGGAAGACATTTTATGGTTTTATCGGACTTCTTTATCGATTTTGTTCCTTTTTATAATAAGTTTAGGGCTCCGTCTTCAATTTTGGTAGTGGTAGAATTACTTTTCCCATTAATAGCCATAATTGGTTTGTATCAATTTTTTAACACTAAAAAAATAACAAACGAACAGAAACAAAAAACATTATTTGCAGTTGGTGGTAGCATTATAGGAATTACTTTATTATTGGTGCTTTTCGGTAAAAATCTGCTCGGTTTTTCAATGGAGGTGGAAAGAGCTTATTTACCTTCTTATATTTTAAATTATTTAGTAGATGAACGCCAATCGGACTTCAATACCGATGCTTTCAAAGCGATAGCCTATATTCTAATCGTGATAGGAGCAATGTTTTTAGCCTTGAAAAACAAACTGAATAAAAATATAGCCTTAGTCATTATTGGTTTAGTGAGTTTATTTGATTTATGGACAGTGAACCAAAGGTATTTGAATAATGATAATTTCGTGGATAAAACTTTGGCGGAAAATCCTTTCCAAACCGAAATAACGCCTTTAATCGTGGATAAAGTGGGCGATAATAGGGAATTGCAATCGGTTTTAGCCAATGCCAAAGTAAATGCTACTTTACAAAAAATTAAGGAAAACGACCCTACTCATTATCGAGTATATAACCAAGCGATTAATCCGTTTGGAGAAACGAATACTTCCTATTTTGTATCTTCGGTGGGTGGTTATCACGGTGTGAAATTAAGACGATATGACGACCTTATCAATGAATATTTTACCCAAATGGATACGGTAAGAGTACCAAAAGTCTTAAATTTATTGAATACCAAATATATGATTTTTGGAGATACCGAAAATTTCCAGCCCGTTCCAAATCCTTATGCGAATGGAAATGCGTGGTTTGTTTCGGATATTCAGTTTGTGAAAACACCGAACGAAGAAATTAAATTAATCGGAGAAGTAGATACAAAAAAAACAGCCATTATTGCGGAAAAAGATAAAGTTTATTTTGACAATAAACCTATCGAAAAAGACAGTACCGCACATATCCAACTTACGGATTATAAAGCAAATGAATTATCGTATAAATCCATTTCTAAAACGCCACAATTGGCAGTATTTTCGGAAATTTACTATCCAAAAGGTTGGAAAGTTTTGGTTGATGGAAAAGAAACGGACTATATCAAAGTCGATTATCTTTTAAGAGCCGTTCATCTTCCTGCTGGGGAACATACCATAAAAATGATGTTTGATCCAGAAGTAATCCACAAAGGAAAAATCGTTTCGATGATATGTTTTATTTTATTCCTTGTGTTGAGTGGATTAGGGATTTTTATGTTATTCAGAAAGGAAAAGTCAAAAGAGATTGTTTAAAATTCAATAAATAACTTAATCAAAAATGTTTTGTAAACTTTGCCAAAAAGAAAAAAAACTCATCAAATCTCATATACTTTCTAAATTTTTATATAAAAAAATTAAAGATGAAAATAATGCTTTTTTAACTATAGAATTTGATGTTAAAAATTTCAAAAAACATAAAAAGAAAAAAGTTCAGATTGAAGATTATGATTCAAATATTTTATGTGCCGATTGTGATAACCGAATACTTGGGCAATATGAAAAATATGCGAAAGTTCTACTCTATGGAGAAAAATTTGAGACCAAAATCAATCCGAAATGCACAAACTATAAAAATCCAAATGATGGTACAGAATACTCTATATGTATAGATTTTGACTATAAAAATATCAAAAACTTTTTATTATCAATATTATGGAGAGCAAGTATTACCAATAGACCTTTTTTTGAAGAAATAAATCTTGGAGATAAACATAATGAAAGATTAAGAAAAATCCTTTATGAAAATATAGAAACCGACGAAGAAGAGTACCCAATTTTAATTACGTCATTTATAAGGACAAAAAATAAATTCGATGAATTAATATTAAAACCATTTAAATCAAAAAACAAAGAAGGATTAATTTCATATATTTTTATGATTAATGGTTATCAATTCATCTTTTTTGTAAAATCTAAAAACCATACATTTCCCAAGGGTTTAAAAAAAATATCATTAACCAAAGAACAATTCTTTGTTTCTCATTTTATGGATGGAATGGAACTTGATATATTCAATCATTTACTAAACTAAATCATTTAAATCAATGCAAAAGAAAAAGATTTTAATCATTTCGTATTATTGGTCTCCCACAGGAGGACTAGGTGTTCAGCGATGGTTAAAATTCGCTAAATATTTACCTGATTTCGACATTGAGCCCACGATTTTCACCTCCGAAAATCCAAGCTATCCATTATTGATTGATAATTCTCTTTTATCGGAAGTTCCAAAAGATATAAAAATAATTAAAACGAAAATTTGGGAACCCTATCAAATCACCGAAAAACTGAATAAAAAAAATAAAAAGTTCAATACTAAAATTTAATTAAAAAATGAAAAAGACAATATCTGTATTAACCAGCCTTTTTTTATTATCGGCTTGTAATACGACAAAAAAAGAAATCAATAATACCAAGACTGTGACCATCGAAAATAAGACAGAAAAAGAAAGCAATACTGCTGAAGAAAGCGTCTTTCAATATGGAATGTTTGTAGCGAGCGAAAAAGTGGATTGCCAAGGGGTTGCTCCTCAAAAATGCTTTATGGTGCGTGCGAGTTGGGAAACAACTTGGACAGTATTATACGGAGAAATAGAAGGTTTTGACTATCAACCAGGTTATGAATACCATTTGGAAGTTAAACGAACCACACTCAATAATCCGCCAGCAGATGGCTCTGCATACCATTACGAATTGGTAAGAATCATCAATAAGGAGAAGAAAAAAAGCGATTTACGACCAGAACACGAAAAACCAACCTTTGAAGGAACTTGGAGACTAAAAAAACTTAACGGAAAAGAAGTACCTAATAACGAGGCTTATGTATTTTTCCAAGACCAGAAGATGTCTGCTCATTCAGGTTGTAATACAATGTCACAACTTCAGTTTCATCAGGATAAAAACAAAATTTCTTTTGAAGATACCAATGCTCCTACAACGATGATGATGTGTCCTGAAGATCATATCGAAGATGAATATTTCAAAACCCTGCTTAGTATAAAAAAATATCAGGCGACCAATACGGTATTAAAATTCTATAACAAAGAAGGGAAATTGGTCTTAGTTTTTGAAAGGTAATCGAAAGGTTCAGTTACTCAAGATAAATTTCAGTATTTTGAGTAACTTTGTACAATAACAATGCAAAAGAAAAAGGTTTTAATCATTTCGTATTATTGGCCTCCCGCAGGAGGGCCGGGTGTTCAGCGATGGTTAAAATTCGTTAAATATTTGCCTGATTTCGGTATTGAACCCACGATTTTCACGCCCGAAAATCCAAGTTATCCATTGGTTGATAATTCTCTTTTATCGGAAGTTCCAAAAGATATAAAAGTGATTAAAACTAAAATTTGGGAACCTTATCAAATCGCCGAAAAACTGAATAAAAAAAATAAAAAATTCAAGGCAGGGCAATTTGATATTGGGGGAAATCAGTCTTGGAAATCTAAATTATCCATTTGGATAAGAGGTAACTTTTTCATTCCTGATGCTCGTATTTTTTGGGTAAAACCCTCTATTCAATTTCTAAAAAAACACCTTGAAAATCATTATTACGATGCCATTATTACAAGTGGACCACCGCATTCTTTGCATTTAATCGGTTTAGGCTTGAAAAAAGAAAATCCAAATCTTAAATGGATTGCCGACTTTCGAGATCCTTGGACAGAAATCTCTTATTATCAACACCTTAAACTCAGTCATCGCTCGGATAAAAAGCATCGTTTTTTAGAAAAGGAAGTTTTCAAAAATGCGGATATTACTTTAGCAACAAGTTATACCGATGCAGAGAATTTCAAAAGAAAAGGAGCCAATGCTATTTGTATTACCAATGGTTTTGATACGGAAATTCAGCGAGGAGAAAACAAGAAAACAACGAAATTTACGCTCAGTTATGTAGGTGTTTTGGAGCAACTGAGAAACCCTGAAATCCTTTGGGAAGTTTTAGAAGAATTAGTAATTGAAAATGAAAATTTTAGAAATGATTTTCAATTAAAATTTGTGGGCAAAATAGATGATACTATTCAAGAAAAATGGAATAACCTGAACAATAGTTTCGTTAATTTAGGTTATCTCCCGCATTCTAAAGCCGTTGAGGAAATGCAAAATGCTGATATTTTATTACTCACCAATTTCCCAAACGAAAATTCAAAAGGTATTATTCCCGGTAAAATTTTTGAATATTTAGCCACTCAAAAAACGATATTAGCCTTTGGTTGTCAAGGTGCAGATGTAGAAAAAATTCTTCAAAAAACCAATGCAGGAAAACATTTTACTTACACCCAAAAAGAAGAAGTAAAAGCCTTTATTTTGGAGCAGTATCAAATTTGGAAAACCGAAAAACCACCTATTAAAAATCTGAATATAGCTGAATTTTCAAGGAAAAATTTAACAGAGAAATTAGCAAATGTTTTGAAGTTTATTCCATAAAAAAGCCTCGAAAAAATCAAGGCTTTTTTATGATCATGATATAGAATTTATCTATTTACAATTCTTTTCACTGCTTCTTGTACCGCATCTGCATCAATTTTATATTTCTTCATTAACTGAGCAGGTGTTCCACTCTCTCCGAAACTATCATTTACGGCAACAAATTCTTGTGGCGTTGGGTGTTTTCTCGCTAACATTCCTGCAACCGATTCTCCTAATCCACCAAGATAATTATGCTCTTCAGCAGTAACGATTTTTCCTGTTTTCTTCACCGATTTCAAGATGATTTCTTCATCTAATGGCTTAATAGTATGAATATTAATCACCTCACAAGAAATACCTTCTTTTTCTAATTGCTCAGCTGCTACCAAAGATTCCCAAACTAAGTGTCCTGTCGCTACAATCGTTACATCTGTACCTTCTTGTAAAAGGATTCCTTTTCCGATTTCAAATGGCATATCTTCTGGAATAAATACAGGCACCGATGGACGACCAAATCTCAAATAAACAGGTCCTTGATGCTCTGCAATGGCAATGGTAGCCTGTTTTGTTTGGTTGTAATCACAAGGGTTGATTACGGTCATTCCCGGTAACATTTTCATCATTCCGATATCTTCTAAAACTTGGTGAGTTGCTCCGTCTTCTCCCAAAGTTAAACCAGCGTGAGAAGCACAGATTTTCACATTTTTATTAGAATAAGCAATTGACTGACGAATTTGGTCATAAACCCTTGATGTTGAAAAATTGGCGAAAGTTCCTGTAAATGGAATTTTACCATTGAGGGTTAAACCTGCGGCAATTCCCATCATATTGGCTTCGGCGATTCCTACTTGGTAGAATCTTTCTGGTGCTTTCTCAATAAAAGCATCCATTTTAAGCGAACCAATAAGGTCAGCACAAAGTGCCACGACATTAGGATTTTTATCTGCCAATTCTGCTAAACCAGCACCAAATCCACTTCTTGTATCTTTTTTTTCTGTGTAGGTATATTTCATTTTTGTTATTTTAATGTTTAATTATTTCTTTTAGGTTGTACTATTTTTTCATTTTCTACTGCATCCATTACTACTTCTGATGCTGCTTTTTTCACACGCTCTACCACTTCTAATCCTGCTTTTTTGGCATCCTCAATCGCTTTGTCTTTCTCTTTTTTTCTTTGGTTGTATTCTTTTTCTAAACGAGCAACTTCTTTATTGTATTTTTTAATTTCTTTCTTTAAATCGAAATTGATATTAAGATTGATTTTTCGATATGATTTTATAATAAAAGATGTGTCTGTATTATTAAATCCATATTTAGTGATTAAGCCATTTATTTTAGAAGTTGATTTTTTGGGTTTTAATATATTTAACATATCAACTGTATGATTTTTGGCAATCCATACATTTTCGTCAGGACTAATGGTAAATTTTTCACTATCAATAGAATTTATTTTTTCAGTAATATGTAATGAAGTTAAACGCTCAAAAACATTTTTAAATGAAAAAAAATTATTCTTAATTTGATAATAGTTAGGTTTGTAAAATATAATTTTACCTAAAAGCGTACCAACTTGATAAATGTTACCTTGATGAATTAAAAATTCACTTTTCTCTGTACATCTTAACTCATTATCATTATAGGAACTTAATAATAATACTCCTTGTTTTAATGAAACCAATAATTGCAGATGAACATTTTCCATATATGATGGTTCATTTACAAATTCATACTCCACTTCGTAATCAAAATGAACCGCCTTTTGTCCCAAAACAAAAGAGGAGAAGAATACAAAAAGCAAAAATAGTTTTTTCATATCAATCTAAATTATTGAAGAATTTTTTCACTTTTCTCTGATCTGATTTTTTTAATTTTTCATAATGATTTTGGAAATATAAATCTGAACGTCTAATCTCATCTATCGTACCTCTAACATCAATTGTTTTAGAACCTACACTGTGCATATACAAATCACATATTTGTCCTGCGTAATTTTTTAATTCTTTTTGGTAAGTTTTATTTTTAAGATGAGGAAGTTCTTGGTCTATTTTTTTGCAATAAGTAGGGATTTGTTGCCAATAACTATTATTTTTATTTAGGTTATCAATGGCAAGATTAGGTGAATTAGATTTCCTTTTTTTATACTTGGATTTATACGGAAATACATTTTGAACCCCAGTTTTATATTTTTTGATTGGTTTTCCTTTAACTGCTACTTGTTCAACGGCGTCTGTAGCAGATTCTACCGTCTGTTCTATTGCTTTTTTTCTTTCTTTCTCCCTTCTTTCTTTCTCCCTTCTTTCTTCCTCTCTCCTTTCTTCCTCTCTTCTTTTCTCCCTTTCTTTTTGTCTTTGTAGATATTCTTCTTCTAAACGAGTAGCATTTTCATTATATTTTTTAACTTCTTTATCTAAATCAAAATTGACTTTAACGTCAATAGGTTGATAAGATTTCATTACCAAAGCCTCATTTTCACCATCAATTTCAAAGCGAGTAATCAATCCTTTTATTTTATCTTTTGCATTTTTAGGCTTAAAAGACAACACATTATTAACAGAATGATTTTTTGCTATCCAAATTTTCACTTTTTCATTTTTCTTTTCAATAAAAGAGGTAAATATCTCACAATTGATATTTTGAACTTTTTCAGATTGATGAAGAGAAACTAAATTTTCATAAATATCTTCGATAACATCACCTTTTTTTCTACTGTAATAGCGTTTAGGTTTGTAGAAATTAATATTATTGAAAAAGGTCTTTATCATATAGATACGTCCTCGATAAAACAAATATTCGTAAGTATAATAATTGTTTCCAATAATACTCATTATATTTACCCCATTTTTTGAGGAAACTAATGATTTAAAAGCAATATCCTCTTTTATTTCCCCCGTTTTTTTATTAATAAGTTGATATTCCACTTCATAATCAAAATGAATGGACTTTTGTCCAAAAACAAAAGAAGATACGAATACGAAAAGTAAAAATAGTTTTTTCATTTTAAGATATTTAATAATTTAAGGTGTTGATAATTAAATGGTTACTAAGTTATATAGCTTCTAATTTAATAATCCTGTTCATTTGTATTGGTTAGCTGTCCCAAAGCATTTTCTAACTGCTCGTCATTTGGAGCTTTTCCGTGCCAAGCGTGAGTTCCCATCATAAAGTCTACGCCATTCCCCATTTCGGTGTGCATAATAATGGCAATGGGTTTTCCTTTTCCTGTTTCTGCTTTGGCTTCCTCTAATTTTGCGATCACTTTCTCTAAATCGTTTCCTTCTTTTAGTTCTAAAACTTTCCAGTCAAAGGCTTCTAATTTTGCCTTTAAATTGCCTAAACTTAAAACATCCTCTACATCTCCGTCGATTTGTCTATTGTTGTAATCTATCGTAGCGATAAGGTTATCCACTTTATTATGAGAAGCGTACATTAAGGCTTCCCAAATTTGCCCTTCTTGTAATTCTCCATCTCCGTGAAGGGTATAAACTAAACTTTGATCATCGTCTAGTTTTTTAGCCAAAGCAGCTCCAATCGCTACAGAAAGACCTTGCCCCAAAGAACCTGATGCAATTCTCACTCCCGGTAAACCTTCGTGGGTAGTTGGGTGTCCTTGCAAACGAGTGTTCAACTTTCTGAATGTTGCCAATTCTTCTACTGGAAAGAAATCAAACCTCGCTAATGTGGAATAATAAACAGGCGAAATGTGTCCATTGGACAAGAAAAATAAATCCTCGTTTTTTCCTTCCATCGTGAAAGGTAAATGGTAGTTCATTACTTTTCCGTAAAGTGCAGTGAAATATTCTACACAGCCCAAGCTTCCTCCTGGATGCCCAGAACTTACGGCGTGAACCATTCTTAAAATATCTCTTCGGATTTGGGTGCTTAAACTTTTTAAGTCTTCGATGCTTTTGCTCATAGTGATTAGATTATTAATATTTGCGAAAATACGATTTTTTTTTTGAATTGTATTCAATTTTAGCACTTACTTACAAGCTGATAAGGAGTCATAGAAATGTAATCGAATGAAATTGGAGTTAAGTGTTTGATAATGGTTTGTTTACCTTTATTCTTATTCTTTAGTGAAAAAATAAAAATATGATTTTGAGGGATTAAAACTTCTATTTTTTATATTTCCATATCATTTGCAAACACAATTTCAGGTACTGATCTATTTTTTAGTATATGATAGGATGTAGATTGACAATAAAGTTGAATTTCTTGGGGCTTTGTATTTATTAAATGCTTAAATTTGTACTTAAATTAATTAGTCAAATGAAAAAAATAACAATCTACGCTGCCTTGGCTTTGGCAGGAATGGTGAGTTTAACCTCATGTAATAAGAAAAAAGGAAAAGATAAAAAAGCACCAGAAGTGGCTTTACATACCGAATTCATGGACACATTAGCTCGTCCGCAAGATGATTTTTTTAAGTATGTCAATGGACTTTGGTTCGAGAAAACCAAAATTCCTTCTGATAAGGCAAGTTGGGGTTCTTTCAATGAATTGAGAGAGAGAACTGATGATGCTTCTCTAAAAATTTTAGACAAAATTTTAGACGAAAAATTCGAGAAAGGAACCGAAGGTCAAAAAATTAAAGATTTATATGCTTCTTTCATGAATTGGGATAAGAGAAATAAATTAGGAATTAGCCCGATTAAAGAAGATTTGGCGAAAATTGATGCCATCCAGTCTATTGATGATTTGCAAAAATATATGCTAACAGCCACTAAAGAAGGCGATAATATTTTCTACGGTTGGGGTGTATATGCAGATATGAAAGATTCTAATATGAATGCCATTTATCTTGGTGGACCAGCATTGGGATTGGGTAGAGATTATTACCAAAAGAAAAGCGAAGATAATACCAAAGCATTGGCAGAATACGAAAAGTACGCTACGAAATTATTGAAAATCATCGGTTATGAAAATGCTGGAGAAGTTGCCCACAATATCGTAGAATTAGAAAAAGAATTGGCAAATACGCTTTTGACAAATGTTGAAAGTAGAGATGCGAATAAAAGATATAATCTAAAAACGACTGCTGAATTATCAGCATTGGTTAAAAATATCGATTTAGCCAATTATTTAAAAGAAGTAGGCGTAAATACCGACAAAGTAATTATCGGGGAATTGAACTATTATAAAAACTTGGATAAATACTTAACCAACGACAATTTACCTTTGTTGAAAAACTATATGAAGTACAATATTATCAAAGGTGCTTCTGGATATTTGACTAAAGAGTTGGACGATATTAATTTTGATTTTTATGCTAAATATTTAAGAGGTCAGAAGGAACAAAGACCAATGAATAAGAGAGCTTTATCATTGATTAATGGTGTTTTAGGAGAGGCTTTTGGAAAATTATATGTCAAGGAATATTTTTCGGAAGATGCTAAAAAGAAAATGCAAACCTATATCGATTATTTATTGAAAGCTTATAAAAAGAGAATCAATAATTTGGATTGGATGTCTGATGAAACCAAAGCCAAAGCACAAGAGAAATTGGCTAAATTCACGGTAAAAATTGCTTATCCAGATAAATGGGAGGACTATTCTAAATTGGCGATTAATGCTGAGAATGATTTATACCAAAACTTAAAAGCCGTTACAAAATGGTCTTATGATGAAGATTTGAAAGAGGTTGGTAAGCCAGTAGATAAAACAAAATGGGGAATGTCTCCACAGACTGTGAATGCTTATTACAATCCGTCTTATAACGAGATTGTGTTCCCTGCGGCGATATTACAAACGCCATTTTTCAATTTTGATGCTGACCCAGCGGTGAATTTCGGTGGAATAGGTGCGGTAATTGGACACGAAATTTCTCACGGATTCGATGATTCTGGAGCGAGATTTGATGGAGATGGAAACTTAAACAATTGGTGGACAGCCCAAGACAAAGCTAATTTTGATAAGAAAGTAGCTCAGTTGGCAAAACAATACGACCAATACGAACCTGTAAAAGGAAGCTTCGTGAATGGTAAGTTTACGAGTGGAGAGAATATTGGTGATTTAGGTGGGGTAGAAGTAGCTTTTGAAGCCTTACAAATGTACCTGAAAGACCATCCTGTAAAAGAGGAAAAAATCGATGGATTTACCCAAAATCAAAGATTTTTCTTGAGTTGGGCAACAGTTTGGAGAACCAAATCTACGGATGAATATATGAGAAATCAAGTAAAAACAGATCCTCATTCTCCAGGATATTTCCGTTCTTTTGCACCATTGTTAAATGTTGATGGTTTCCACGAAGCATTCGGAACTAAAGAAGGCGATAAACTCTATAAAGCACCAAAAGATAGAATTAGAATTTGGTAATTTTAAAAGTTGAACAATGAAAAGGTTAGTGCTAAAACGCTAACCTTTTTTGTTTTAAAATTTTAGTAATGTAAAGATTAAATTGTATCACACTTTATTCTTTTTTTTTGTAACATTTCTAAATAACCGACGACTAATGACATATTAAACAGATAATTATGGAAAATATTATTGAAATAGAACATCTTTCCTATGGATATTCTAAAAACAAAAAAGTCTTGGAAGACATCAGTTTGAATGTTCCCAAAGGCAGTATTTATGGCTTTTTGGGAGCGAATGGTGCAGGGAAATCAACCACGATGCGTCTATTAATGGGATTACATGAGTCTAATACCGAAGATAATATCAAAGTTTTTGGGCAATCGGTTTCGAAGATTTATCCTGAAGGCTTTCGAAGAATCGGTTCATTGATTGATTACCCTGCTTTTTATTCGCATTTATCGGGATATGATAATTTAAAAGTCGTTTGTATTATCCGAGATTTACCGCTTTCTAAAATTGATGAAACTTTAGAACTAGTAGGGCTTTCCGAAGCAAAGAATATCAAAATGAAAAAGTATTCTTTGGGAATGAAGCAAAGGTTAGCCATTGGTTTAGCCTTGATTAGCGACCCTGAATTATTGATTTTGGATGAACCTGTGAATGGTCTTGACCCTCAGGGAATGGTAGAAGTGAGGGAACTTTTAGTCAAATTAAATAAGGAGAAAGGCATTACGATTTTCATTTCCAGTCATCTATTGCAAGAAATTGATAAGATGGTTACGCATTTGGGAATTATCGCCGAAGGGAAAATTAAATTTGAAGGTTCAAGGGAAGAGCTTAATCAGTTATATTCCTATCAAAGAACCAAATTTGTAATGGAAAATGCCAAGGATTTTCAAAGTTTTGTGGCTGATGAAAAAATAGAATTAAAAGACGAAAGTACTTTACTAATAGACACCAACTCACAAGATAAAATCGCAGAAATCAACACTAAATTAGTGGAAAATGGGGCGAAAATCTATCAAATATCTTCGGAAGGAGGTTTGGAAGATTGGTTTATGGAACTGACAAAACAAAAAAACTAAAAAATGATGAATTTTAAATATATACTAAAAGCCTTCAAAGCAGAATGGCTAAAAATCAAAGGTTTAGGACTTTTATATACAGGGATTGCCATTGCGGGAATTATGCCATTAATTCTTCTAATCGCAACTTTCGTCAAGCAACCTAATGAGCATAAAAATTATTTTAATACTTCTATTTTTGATGACTTAATAGAAAGTTTTTATGCTTCATTTGGAAACTTCTTCTTACTGATTTTCATTATTATCGTAGCGAGTAGAATTGCCCAAAGTGATCACAGGAATAATGGTTGGAACTTTATCGAAACACAACCATTGAGTAAATTGTCAATTTATACGGCTAAATTTTTATGCGTCGTTACTTTATCAACGATTACGACTATTTTATTCTATATTTTCACGATAGTAGCAGGAGTTATTATTCAGTTGGTTTTCCCCAATGATACTTGCACTTTGAGCATTGATTTTGCGTTTTTATCGCATTCATTTATTAGAATATGGTTGCTGAGTTTGGGAATTATTGCTCTTCAAATGATGCTTTCAATGATTTTTTCGGGTTTTATTTGGGCGTTTATTATTGGCTTTTTAGGTTTTGTAATCAATGTGGTAGCGCAGATTAGAGGGGAGGTCTATAATTATATTGTTTATAATAATATGGCAGTGGGAACTTCGATTGATAACCCTAAAATGTTAAATACTTACCTGAATTATACCGAATGTCTTTCCATTTTTTGGGCGGTTGTTTTCTTTGTAGTGGGTTATGTGATTTATAGCCAGAAAGGAATTAAAAATGCGTTTTTCAAATCAGGGAAGAGGTTGGCTTTTTCCGTCTTAGGATTGGCGTGTATTGTTGGGAGTTATTGGCTTTTAATTCAGCCTCGTTATACCGAAAAATTAGAGGGTAAAACCATTGTAGAAGGAACGATTAATACTAAAATGAAAGCTGATGCCATCCATATTTTAGAAGGTGAATTGGGAACTTCAATAGCAGAAATTCCTATTAAAAATGGACAATTCAGATGGGAAACGAAAGATAAATTACCTTTTGGAACTTATATTGTGGAAGTGAATAAAAGGCGAAAAAAGATTTATTTAGCCCAAGGAGATGAAATTCATTTGGATATTAAAATGGACGAAAAGAGCGTTGATTTTTCGGAAACGGGAACTCGAAAAGCCGAAAAAGAATTTCTATCAAAGCCAATGTTCTCTGAATCCGAATTTGATGATGCCGTGGCAAGAAAACGAAAGTTGGACAAGCCAGAAGAGTTTTACAATTTAGCCATAGAAAAATGGGAAGACGATAAAAAGCAACTCAATACTTTCAGAAGTACGGAAAATATTGCCTTATCAAAGGATTTCACCGATTATATGTATCAAGTAAAAGCCGTAGATATTTTAAATAAATTATACGATTATCAAAAAATCACTTCTTTTACGGATAAGGCTTTTGCTATTCCAAAGGATTTTGAGCAAGAATTATTGAGCGTTATTGAAAAACCAAAGCCTAATTTATTGGCGAATAAAGACTATCAAGATTGGAGATTTAAACAACTTTTACCGAAGGAAGGAACGGCGAATCCTGATAGTATTATCTTGGCGAAACTTCATCAAATGCCAAAAAGTGAAGTGAAAGACCAATTGCTTTCTGCCCAAATGATTAAAATTTTGAAACTTACCAATGATAAAAAGGCTCGTGAAGATTTCTTTGAAAAGCGAGTGAACGAACTGCAAAACGATAAGTATAAAAACTTTGTTGCTACACAATTAATTTTAATTAATAACCAACAAAAAGGAGCAGATTTCCCTCAGTTGGAAGTAGTGGATAAGGATGGAAAAACGGTGAACCTTAGCCAGAAATTCAAAGGGAAGTATATCATTATCGATTGGTGGGCAACTTGGTGTAATCCTTGTAAAGTGATTAAGCCGTCTTATGAATACGAAGCTAAAAAGTACATTAATGACGATAAGGTGGTTTTCGTTTCCATAAGTTTGGACGATGACAAAAAGGCGTGGGACTTAGAAATTAAAAATGATAAATCTAGTGTAAAACATTTTTGGTTAAAAGACAAAAATGCCATTAAAGGACTGAATATTCAAGGGATTCCAAGGTTTATGATTGTGGATAAAGAAGGTAAGATGTATAACGCTGATTTGGCTCGACCGGGAGAAACTAATTTCAGGGAAGCACTCTCCGAAATCACTTTTTCTTATCGGGTTTTTAAAGTTTTTTAAATGAATTGAAAACAAAACAGGATTCATACAGAGTCCTGTTTTATATTTTATTGAGGCTTGACTTTTTAAATTGTATTTGTGCTGATAAAAAATCACTTATTTTGGACTTTATTCGAGTAACACAAAAATAATTCTTAAAGTAAAAACTTTGGCTTTCTCATTAAATTGGAGTAAATTTGACGATTAAATTTGAAATAAGTGGATTATCATTTTCAAGCTCATCGACAGATAAGGAAAAATCTTTTGGAAATTCTGATGAATACTTCCAAAGCTGATCTTTTGGAAATTCCGTATGGGTACAATAACAATATCTATTGGAATATAGCGCATTGTATGGCTACTCAGCAACTTTTACATTATTATCTAAGCGACAATCCGTTTAGAATAGATGAGTATTGGATTGAAAATTATAAAAAAGGAACGTTACCAAAACTAAAAGTTTCGGATGAGGAAATAGAAGATTTAAAGTTTTTGCTTTCAGAAACTTCTAAAGTTTTAGTGAGAGATTATGATCATGATTTATTTGAAGATTATACCTCTTATACCACGAGTTTTGGACTTGATTTAAAAAATATAGAAAACGCCATTACCTTTAATAATATCCATGAAGGATTGCATTTAGGGTATGCAATGGCACAAAAAAGAAGCCTTTTGGGCGAAAAAATGTAAAGTAAAATGAACGATAAGAAAGACGATTTAATATTTGGTATTCACCCAGTCATTGAAGCTATTCAATCGGGGAAAACCATTGATAAGGTATTTGTACAAAACAGGTTAAGAGGGGAGAACTACGACAAATTAAAGAAAGTTTTGGGGAAGCATAAAATTTCACCCAATTTTGTCCCTGTAGAAAAACTTAACCGATTGACAAGAAAGAACCATCAAGGTGTAGTGGCTTTCGTTACCGATGTTCCTGTCTATAAAATCGAAGAACTTCTTCCTCAGATTTTAGAGGAAAAAGAAAATCCTTTGTTCTTGATTTTAGACCATATTACTGATGTTAGGAATTTTGGGGCGATTTGTAGAACCGCAGAATGTGTGGGCGTAGATGCTATTATTATCCCTGAAAAAGGAACAGCTCCTATCAATGGCGTGGCGATTAAAACTTCGACAGGTGCTTTGTACAATGTGAAGGTTTGTAAAGAAAAACACCTTTCTCATACTTTAGATTATCTTCAACAGAATGGGGTAGAGGTATTTGCAGCTTCCGAGAAGGCGGAAAAAAGCATCTATGAAACCGATTTCACCCAAGAGCCTTGTGCCATTATTATGGGAAATGAGGAAAAGGGAGTTTCTAAAGATTTACTTCATCATTGTGATGAAAAAATCAAGTTGCCGATTATCGGAAAAACTCAAAGTTTAAATGTTTCTGTTGCTTGTGGAGCCGTATTGTATGAGATTTTTAGACAAAAGATGAAGTAAAATATTGTATTTGGTTAGAATAACATTAAAAAGGCATAGTTGTAATCACTACGCCTTTTTATTTTGTACTAAATTTAATTATTTCAGTATTATATTACTTACAAATAAATCTTAATTAAAATTTCTATTTTATCATCATTATTTTCTGTTCATTTTGCCTTGAAGCAAAAGAACCAAAAATTCAAGGTTTTCATAAGGCGATTGCTCCGCACCGCTCACACTATTCGTTTCGTGCTTTTTTGTTGAAAAATTTAAATGAAATTCTGCTTTATAATTTTTCAACAACGTACTCAGTATTTCGCTATCGCTCTATGAAAACCAAACTTACGCTAAAAAGATTGTGTTTAAATTGGTTTGTTGTATGAAATCATAAATGGTATTAAAATGGTAAATCGTCATCGTTGGAAGTGGTGTCCTGAGTGGTTTCGGTAACGGGAATACTTCCTGATTTTTTATCCAATTTGATAAACTTTAATACTTCCACTTCGGTAATATAACGCTTTATATTCTCCTTATCTGTGTAAGTTCTATGGGTTAATTTTCCTTCAATTAAAACATAAGTTCCCTTTTCAATGTGTTTTTCTATAAGGTCTGCCACATTGTTCCAAGCCACCAATTTGTGCCAAACGGTATTCTCTACCCACTGACCATTCTTATCCTTATAACTTTCGTTTGTGGCAAGACTGAATTTTGCCAATTTACCCGAATCTCCAAATGTTTTCAACTCTGGAGCTTGACCTACATGTCCTACTAATTGTACTTTGTTCTTGATACTCATAACGTTAAATTTTTAAATTAATATTAAATCGATTGATTATTCAAATAACTTTCGTGTTTTGGTTATCGGAATAACTTTGGTGCAAAGATGAGGTATAGGTAAAAGAGAAGTCGAACTTTACTCATTTGCTTTCGGTTATAACCATTTGTAAATGTTTAAAAATTTTTATATATTTGATTATCAATAAAGAAGAAGTGGAATGAAAAAATGCCTTAATTGTGAAAAAGAGTTGAAAGGACGCTCGGATAAGAAGTTTTGTGATAACGATTGCAGAAACGAATACAACAATACGAAGAATCGTGATGTGAATAAAACAATGCGGAATATTAATAATAGATTGCGGAAGAACCGTAGGATTTTGTCAGACCTTATTCCTAAAGATGAGGAAATGGGGAAAGTTCACCAAGATAAATTACATCAGAAAGGTTTTGATTTTAATTATTTCACGCATTTATATACCACCAAAAAAGGGAAAGTATATCATTTTGTTTATGATTTAGGGTATTTGAATTTGGGCGAAAATTGGTTTTTAATTGTTAAGAGAGAGGTTTAATTGTAATTTTGAGATGCATATAACATTGGGTATTTTTATTCCAAACTATCCAACGGACTTTTAACTTGAGATTTTGAAATATCGGTAATATGCGTATAAATTTGGGTCGTTTTAATGGAGTTATGCCCTAATAATTCTTTGATAAAACGAATGTCTGCTCCACTTTCGATAAGGTGAGTGGCATAGCTGTGGCGTAAACCATGAATACCGATTGTTTTTTGGATATTGGCTTTTTTCATGGCATTTTTAAATACATTTTGTACACTTCTTACCGAATATTGACCTCCGTACTGACCTTCAAAAAGCCATTTTTTGGGGCGGAATTTCTTATAATAAATACGCATCGGTTCCAACACGGATAAAGGTAAATTGGTATATCTGTCTTTTTTCCCTTTTGCAGCCTTGATGAGCACACGCATATTTTCGCTGTCAATATGTTCCACTTTTAGATTGACTATTTCACTTACCCTTAGTCCCATTCCGTAGCATAGTTGAAGGATAAGGAGGTGTTTTGGGTTTTGGGTTACTTTTAAGAGTTTTATCACTTCTTTTTTGGTTAGCATTTTGGGAAGTTGAAGCGGTTTTTTGGGGCGAGGAATGTTAAAGAACATTTTTTCTTGATGCAGCACTTGTTCGAAGTAGAATTTTATTGCATTGATTTTGGAGTTCATGGTTGCCTCTTTTGCTTTGTTTTTTTCGAGGCAGTATAAGAAATAATCTTTGAGTTTTTCTGGTGTTAGCGTATCTACGCTCGTATTTTTGAGTAAGATTAATAATTGAGAAAACTCATTAACATAGAGCCGAATGGTGTTTTCGCTATAGGCTTTTAGTTGTAGGGTATGAATGAAATTTTCGAGGGCAATTTGGTTTTGTGGCGAGATATTGGAGGGTGTTTTTATTTTCTTTGATGATAGATGGAGTTCTTTTCTAACGGCAGGTAAATCTGGCAAGTACCAAGCTTTGTGGGTTTGGCTCCATTTGGCAGATGGAAAGCGTTTTCGTAGGGCATTTTTTAAATTTTCGGAATAGGTGAATTTTATCCAAATGACATTTTTTCCGTAATGTTTTCCAAATGAAAATTGGTATTTTGTATCATCCATAACTTGCGTATTTCGTGTTAGTAAGTAATTACAAAGGTAATAAAATTAATACAAAATACGCAAGTTTAATTTTAAGTTAATTTGTTGATTTTATTTCATTTATTGTGTTTCTTGGTTTTCTTTAGTAGGAGTTTTGGTAGTTTGTAGGAATTGCGTATATTTGTGTGTTGTGCGTCATTGTAACCAAATTGAAAGGTCAGAATAAAATGAAAAATTTAAAAGTGAAAATTGGAAATGGAGAAATTGCCGTTAGAAATTATGGAG
>PDSY01000008.1 GCA_002747105.1 Flavobacteriales bacterium
TTTTAGATTTTTGACTTTATTTTTAGCCGAATTTCCGCAGTCTTGAATTTTTGGCTCTTTTGTTTCAAGACAAAAGAGTGAAATGTCATTTTTAAAATAATTAAATCGGTTCGTTTTATTTTTAACCTATTTTAACGAAGTGTGATATTGCCCTGCTTTAATTCCCGAATTATTCAACCATTAATCTTAATTTCATTATCTTTGTAGGAATTTGAAAATTTAATAAAAGGAAATAAAAAATGAAAAGATTTTTTAAGAACGCATTACAAATAGCGAGTGTCGTTTTCTTCGCTACGAGTTTAAATGCCCAAGACGATTTAATCAATAAAATAAAAAGCAACAAAAGTGAAAATAGTAAAGCTTCTTTTGTGTTCACAGATGTGATTAATTTAGAAAAAACTTCTATTAAAAACCAAGGTTCTTCGGGGACTTGTTGGTCATATTCTGGAAACTCTTTTATTGAGTCGGAAATGATGCGTATGGGAAAAGAGCCAGTAGAGTTGGCACAGATTTACACTGCAAGAAACGCCTATATCGAAAAAGGAAAAATGTTCGTTCGTATGCACGGAGCGGTAACTTTAGGAGAAGGTGGAGCCTTTCACGATGTAATGCATATGTATGAAAAGTACGGAACTTTGCCAAGGTCTGTTTATACAGGATTACAAGAGGGTCAAACAAGAAACGACTTCTCGGAAATGTCAGGAATTTTAGAACCAATGTTAAAAGCGATTATCAGTAATAAAAAATTATCTGATAATTGGTTGAAAGCCTATACTGCGGTGATTGATTCTTATTTAGGAGAAGTGCCAAAAACGTTTAAATACAAAGGGAAAACCTATACACCAAAGACTTTTGCGGATGAGGTAGTAGGTATTAATCCAAAAGATTATGTAGAATTATCATCCTTAAAAGAATATCCATATTACCAACCATTCGTATTATTAGTTCCTGATAACTGGGCTTTTGATGCGGTTTGGAATGTGAAAATGGACGAGTTGGTAGAAGTAGTAGATAACGCATTGAAAAAAGGTTATACCGTTGCTTGGGGTGGAGATGTTACAGAACGAGGGTTCAGCTGGAGAAATGGCGTAGCTTATGTCCCTGAAATCGATTTTCCAAAAATGACAAAAGCACAAAGAAAAGCGATGTTCAATGGTCCAAAACCTGAGAAAAAAGTAACCGCAGAGGGAAGACAAAAGGAATTTGATAACTATCAAACGACTGATGACCACGGAATGCACATTGTAGGGATTGCCAAAGATCAAAATGGCAAAGAATATTATATCGTGAAAAACTCTTGGGGTTTATCGAACGATTATAAAGGTTATTTGTATATGACTAAAACTTTTATGAAGTACAAGATTACCGATTTAATGGTTCATAAAGACGCTCTTCCAAAAAAGATTGCTAAAAAATTGAAATTGTAATATCAAGAACATCAATATAAAAGACCTCAATTTGAGGTCTTTTTTTATGGTTTTAAGCAAAACTTATGTGCTTCCAATTTCATTAGTCTATTTTCATTTTCCTAAAAAGTATAAACCTTTCAAGGTGTGTAATCGGTCTGCAATATGAATTTTATCCGTCAAGGGTTTGTAAACATGAGAAACACCACCTGTAGCAATTACGAAACACTCGTCATTAACTTCGTTATTAATTCGTTCTATAAAGCCTTCTACCATTCCAAGAAAACCATAGACCATTCCACTTTGCATACAAGTTTCGGTGTCTAATCCTAATACCGATTTTGGTTTGGTCAGTTGTATTTCAGGGAGTTGAGCGGTTTGCTGAATTAAAGAATTAAGCGCCGTAATAATCCCTGGTGCGATAATAACGCCTAACGTTTCTCCGTTTTCGTCTAAGCAGCTCGCTGTAAGTGCCGTTCCAAAATCAAAAATAATTTTCTTTTTATCAGGGTAGAGAGATTGTGCTGCTACTAAATTGGCATAAATATCCGTTCCCATTTGTTGGGATTTTGGATGTACCAAAGATGGAGTATTTCTATCTACAAAAACAGGTTTTTGATGATGAAGCTTCTGAATGGCATTTTCTACCGCCTTACTGATTTGTGGTACAACCGAACCGATAATAATCTTTTCAATTTCATCAACCTTAATTTTATAATACTGATATTGCATTGAGAACTGAACAAACAATTCATCACTTGTCCGATAAGGCTTGGTATTAATCACCCAAGAAATATCACAATTATCCTCGCTAAATAATCCAAAACGAATATTGGTGTTTCCAATATTAATAACGATGGTTTTCATAGTTTTACAATTTAATTAAAATCTTAATTGGCGTAAAAATACAATTATTTTTGTTAAAGTGATTTTGACCTAAATCTATTTTAAAAGGTGAACTGATACTTTAAAAGGAATATGACAATAAACAAAAAAGTCATCCCATACATGGATGACTTTAGACATAAAAACACACACTGAGATTTTTCACTCAGTTATTGAATTGAATCTTATTGTTTTAATACTTAATTAGTGATGTCCTTCGTGGATAAATGGACCTCTACCTTTTGGTTCGTTATAAACCACTTGTACACCGTCTTGCTCTAATAAAGTTTTTCTTCTGATTTCCTCTGGGTCAAATGCTTTTGTTTTTCCAAAATATTCAGCTAATCCTTCTGTAAGCCACATTGGGATCACTACTCCAAAGAACATAAAGATACACCAAAATCCTACCAAAAACATGAATAAGAAAAATGCAAACCAAATAAATTGGTAAAACGGCCAAAATGATGATAATACTGTAATCATTGTCAAATAATTTTCAGCAAAAATACAGCATTTTTTTAATTCACACAAAAATAAAAGTCTGAAATTTCTCATTTTGTGAAAAGAGGACTTTTTTGTACATTCGTAGAATCAATTAGAAATAAAAACTTTAAAGATAAAAGCAATGAATTTTAGAATCGAAAAAGACACAATGGGGGAGGTGAAAGTGCCTGCTGATAAACTTTGGGGAGCTCAAACAGAGCGTTCAAGAAATAATTTTAAAATAGGTGCTCCTGCATCTATGCCTTTGGAAGTTGTTCACGGGTTTGCTTACCTGAAAAAAGCGGCCGCTTATGCCAATTGTGAGTTGGGCGTTCTTCCTGCCGAAAAAAGAGATTTAATCGGAAAGGTTTGTGATGAAATCTTAGAAGGAAAGCACGACGACCAATTTCCATTGGTGATTTGGCAAACCGGTTCAGGAACGCAATCGAATATGAACTGCAACGAAGTGATTGCCAATAGAGCACATCAGTTAGCAGGAAAAACCATCGGAGAGGGAGAAAAAACACTTCAGCCTAATGACGATGTGAACAAATCTCAATCTTCAAACGATACTTTCCCAACAGGAATGCACATTGCTTGCTATAAAGCCGTAGTGGAAAGAACTATCCCTGGTGTTGAAAAACTAAGAGATACTTTACAACAAAAATCAGAAGCGTTTAAAGAGGTAGTGAAAATCGGTAGAACCCATTTGATGGATGCTACACCTTTAACGATTGGACAAGAATTCTCTGGATATGTTTCTCAGTTAAACCACGGTTTAAAAGCATTGAAAAACACCTTGGCTCATTTAAGCGAGTTAGCATTAGGAGGAACAGCTGTAGGAACAGGATTGAACACTCCAAAAGGTTATGATGTTACTGTAGCAAAATATATCGCTGAATTTACTAACTTACCTTTCGTAACGGCGGAAAATAAATTTGAAGCTTTGGCGGCACACGATGCAATTGTGGAAGCTCATGGAGCATTGAAACAGTTGGCAGTTTCTTTAAATAAAATTGCCAATGATATTAGATTAATGGCATCAGGTCCTCGTTCGGGAATTGGAGAATTGATTATCCCTGCCAACGAGCCAGGTTCTTCTATTATGCCAGGGAAAGTAAACCCTACTCAGGCGGAAGCGATTACAATGGTTTGTGCTCAGGTAATGGGGAATGATGTAGCGATTACTGTAGGTGGAACGCAAGGTCATTACGAACTGAATGTATTTAAGCCAATGATGGCGGCAAACTTCTTGGAATCTGCCAATTTATTAGGAGATGCTTGTGTGAGTTTCAATGATAATTGTGCAGTAGGAATAGAGCCAAATTATCCAAAGATTAAAGAGTTATTGAACAATTCATTGATGTTAGTTACTGCATTAAATACTAAAATCGGTTATTATAAAGCCGCAGAAATTGCAAATACAGCACATCAAAATGGAACAACGCTAAAAGAGGAGGCGATTAATTTAGGTTATGTAACCGCGGAAGAATATGACGAATGGGTAAAACCAGAAGATATGACAGGAAGTTTGAAATAACAACTTTTCCTTAATTAATAATAACAATCGCCTGAAAATTTCGGGCGATTGTTTGTATTAAAAAGCCCTCAAGGTATTTATCTTGAGGGCTTAGATTTTTATTTTTGAATCATTAAGATTGCTTTTTCACTGCTTTGGCAATGTTTACAATTACTTTCACAGCTTTTTCCATGCTTTCTAATGGTACATATTCATAAGGTCCGTGGAAATTCAATCCACCTGCAAAGATATTAGGGCAAGGTAATCCCATATAAGACAATTGTGCTCCATCTGTTCCTCCTCTAATCGCTTTGATTTTTGGTTTGATGTTCGCATCTTTCATCGCTTGTTCGGCAATGTCTACAATGTGCATTTTACCTTCAAACTGTTGTTTCATATTTCGGTACTGCTCTTTGATTTCAATTTCTGCAACACCTTCTCCATGTTTTTCATTGAATTTCTTCACGACATCTCTCATAAATTGACATCTTGCCTCGAATTTTTCCGCATCGTGGTCTCTGATGATATATTGGATTTTCGCCTCCGAAGTATAAGATTCTAAATCGGTTAAGTGATAAAATCCTTCGTAACCTTTCGTAGTTGCTGGTGTTTCATCTGCTGGTAACATTCCGATGAATTCCGCCGCCAATAAACTTGCATTGACCATCTTTCCAAAAGCATATCCAGGGTGAACACTCAATCCGTGAATTTTAATCACAGCACCTGCGGCATTGAAGTTTTCATATTCCAATTCTCCAACTTCTCCACCGTCCATTGTATAAGCCCATTCAGCACCGAATTTCTCTACATTAAATTTATGTGCTCCACGACCAATTTCCTCATCAGGGTTGAAACCAACGGCAATTCTTCCGTGTTTAATATCTGGGTGAGCCAATAAATATTCTGCTGCGGTTACAATTTCTGCAATTCCTGCTTTATCATCGGCTGATAAAAGTGTCGTTCCGTCTGTTGTAATTAAAGTTTGACCGATATAATCTTTCATTGATTCGAAACGACTTGGCGACAAAGTAAATCCTGTCTCTTTGTTGAGCACTAAATCTTGTCCGTTATAATCTTCCCAAATAATTGGATTAACGCCTTTACCATTAAAGTCTGGCGTAGAGTCGTAGTGAGCGATAAATCCAACCACAGGCTCATCGTCATTGTCTAAATTCGATGGTACATAACCGAAAACATATCCGTGTTCGTCCATTGAAACATCTTCCAAACCGAGTTCTTTTAATTCGTCTAAAAGTAAGTTTGCCATATCCCATTGCTGAGGTGTAGATGGTGTTGTTTCGCTTTCTGCATCACTGGTAGAATAAATTTTAACATATTTAATAAAACGATTTAATAATCGCATTTTCCATTCGTGATTGAATTCTATTGTTTGCATTTTGTATTTATTTTGAATGAAGTACAAAGTTACAATTTTTAATTTTGAATGACAATATTTATCATTTTATCCATTTCAGTCTCATTCTGAATAATGATACCAATAAATAAAGGATTGAGTCACAAAAACTCAATCCTTTTTTATTCAATTAATGAAATAATTCATTAAGGCTTAAACTCCAAAATCGTTTTTTCAATAATGGCTACACATTCCATCAATTGCTCTTCTGTCATTACTAATGGCGGAGCCAATCTAATGATATTTCCGTGAGTTGGCTTTGCTAAAAGTCCGTTATCCTTCAAAGCGATACAAAGGTTCCATGCCGTTGGTGAATCTTGAGAATCATTAATGATAATCGCATTTAATAATCCTTTTCCTCTTACCGTATGCACTAAATCTGTTTTATCAATGATTTTTTGCATTTCTGCACGGAATTTCTCTCCCAATTTTTGTGCTTTTTCAGAGAGTTTTTCTTCTTCCACCACATCCAGTGCCGCTACTGCCACCGCACATGCCAAAGGGTTTCCACCAAAAGTAGAACCATGTTGCCCTGGGTGAATAACATTCATCACTTCATTATTCGCTAAAACACCAGACACAGGATACATTCCTCCCGAAAGTGCTTTTCCTAAAATTAAAATATCAGGCTGAACATCCTCATGATGACAAGCAATCAATCTTCCTGTTCTTGCGATACCTGTTTGTACTTCATCGGCGATGAATAAAACATTGTGCTTTTTACACAATTCAGCACATTTTTTCAAATAACCTTCATCAGGTACAAAAACACCCGCTTCGCCTTGAATAGGCTCTACCATAAAGGCTGCGATATGTTCTGCTTCTTGCTCTAGCACCTCTTCTAATTCTTTAGGGTCATTATAAGAAATTCTGATAAACCCAGGTGTGAAAGGTCCAAAATTATTATGAGCATCAGGGTCATTAGAAAACGAAATAATAGAAGTTGTTCTTCCGTGGAAGTTGTTTTCACAAACTACAATTTTAGCATTTCCTCCTTTGATCCCTTTCCTTTCGTATCCCCATTTTCTGGCTAATTTAATAGCGGTTTCCACTGCCTCTGCACCAGAATTCATCGGTAATACCTTGTCGAATTTAAATAATTCGGTGATTTTTTTCTCGTATTCCCCAAGTTTTGAATTATAAAAAGCCCTTGATGTTAAAGCCAATTGTTGAGATTGATTCACCAAAGCATTTACAATTTTTGGGTGAGAGTGCCCTTGGTTCACTGCTGAATAAGCAGAAAGAAAGTCATAATATTTTTTACCTTCTACATCCCAAACAAAAACCCCTTCTCCTTTGTCTAAAACGACAGGTAGTGGATGGTAATTGTGAGCTCCATGTTGATTTTCTAAATCAATATAATATTGCGAATTTTTTGTTGGTTTTGATTTTCCCATTGTCTAAATTTATTTTTCCACAAAATTAATAAAATATAATTTAAAAAATCGCCCCAAAAAAGGCGATTTTTATTTATTGTTAAATCTCTAAAAGATTAATGATTTTCAAATTTTTTATCCATTACGAAATCTTCCATAAATTTTGTAGTATAATTTCCAGATAAATAAGCTTCATCTTCCATTAACTGTCTATGGAAAGGAATGGTCGTCTTTACTCCTTCGATATAGAACTCCTCCAAAGCTCTTTTCATTTTGAAAATAGCCTCTTCTCTTGTTTGAGCCGTAGTGATAACTTTCGCAATCATTGAGTCATAATTAGAAGGAATCATATATCCTGAGTACACATGTGTATCCACTCTTATACCATGTCCTCCTGGGATATTTAAGCTTGTAATCCTTCCTGGTGAAGGTCTAAAGTCGTTATAAGGGTCTTCCGCATTGATTCTACACTCAATAGAATGCAATTTTGGAAAATAGTTGCTTCCCGATATTTTTGTTCCTGAAGCTAATAGTATTTGCTCTCTAATCAAATCGTAATCAATTACTTGTTCTGTAATTGGATGCTCTACTTGAATACGAGTATTCATTTCCATAAAGTAGAAATTACGATGTTTATCTACTAAAAACTCTACCGTTCCCACTCCTTCGTATCCGATAAACTCAGCTGCTTTTACCGCTGCATCTCCCATTTTCTGACGAAGTTCGTCGGTCATAAATGGCGATGGTGTTTCTTCGGTTAGTTTTTGATTTCTTCTTTGTACAGAACAATCTCTTTCGGAAAGGTGACAAGCTTTACCGTATTGGTCTCCAGCGATTTGAATTTCGATATGGCGAGGTTCTTCAATTAACTTTTCCATATACATTCCTCCGTTTCCAAAGGCTGCTTCTGCTTCTTGAATCGCAGATTCCCAAAGTTCTTTTAAGTCTTCTTCTTTCCAGACAGGGCGCATTCCTTTTCCACCACCACCGGCAGTAGCTTTAATCATTACTGGATAACCGATTTCTTTAGCTGTTTTCACTGCATCATCATAAGAATCAATTAATCCATCAGAACCAGGTACACAAGGTACACCTGCAGCTTTCATGGTTGCTTTGGCATTGGCTTTATCTCCCATTCTGTCGATTTGTTCAGGAGTAGCACCGATGAATTTAATATCGTGTTCAGCACAAATCCTTGAAAAATTGGCATTTTCGGATAAGAAGCCATAACCTGGGTGAATAGCATCTGCATTGGTAATTTCGGCTGCCGAAATAATGTTAGGAATATTAAGGTAAGAATCTTTACTTAAGGCAGGACCAATACAAACGGCTTCATCAGCAAAACGCACATGAAGACTATCTCTATCTGCTGTGGAATAAACTGCTACCGTCTTGATTCCCATTTCTTTACAAGTCCTCAGGACACGCATGGCTACTTCTCCACGGTTGGCTATTAATATTTTTTTAAACATAACTTTACTTTTTAGATATTAGAAGTTAGATATTATGAGGCTAGGTAAAACTTAGTTTTTAAATGTGAGAAGTTAGAAACTAGATAAAATATCGTTTCATAACGAATCTCATCTTAATCCTCTAACCTCTAATTATAACCTCTCTAAAAAACTTAACTTGGGTCAACCAAGAATAATGGTTGATCGTACTCTACAGGAGTAGCGTCGTCTACTAATATTTTTACAATTTTTCCTGAAACCTCCGCTTCAATTTGATTGAACAATTTCATTGCTTCTACTACACAAACTACAGAGTCTTCAGAAACTTTATCTCCTACGCTCACAAAGGCGTCTTTGTCTGGTGCAGGTTTTCTATAAAAAGTACCAATCATTGGTGATTTTATAGCGATATATTTACTTTCGTCTGTTTCTTCTTTTGCTTTTTCCGCAGGTTTTTCTTGTGCTGCTGCTGGAGCAGCTGGAGCTGCAGGTGCCACCACTGGAGCAGCCTGTACTACTTGTGGTTGAGGTGCAGCAACATAACTCACATTTTCGTTTTCTGCATGAGGTGTTTTAATGGTGATTTCGAAGTCATTAGTCTTGTATTTTACTTCAGACACTGCTGACTTTGATACAAATTTAATTAAATTTTGAATATCTTTAAGTTCCATAAAATTGATATTTTATTATTTGCCAAATATAGTAAAAAAACAATAAAAAACACTCACTTTATTGAAAAATGAGTGTTTTTTTAATTTTATTGGTCTTATTCAGACCTATTTATCGTTAGGCTTCTTCTGAAGATTCTTCGATTTCTTTTTCCATTACTACTTTACCTCTGTAATAAAGTTTTCCTTCGTGCCAATGAGCTCTGTGGTAAAGGTGTACTTCACCAGTTGTGCTGTCTTTTGCCAATTGTGGAACTACTGCTTTGTAGTGAGTTCTTCTCTTATCTCTTCTTGTTGAAGACTGTCTTCTTTTTGGATGTGCCATTTTTAATAATTTTTAAATTGATGAGCGATGAGATTCATCATCTCATCATTAATAAACTATTTGTTTTATTTAATTACTTTTTTAACTTTTTCAACGCTTCCCATCTTGGGTCTATCGATTCTTCGTCTTTTTCTTCTTCGGGCTCTTCTTGTAAGCTATATTGTTCTACAATTGATAAATCCTCATCGCTGATGTTAGGAGAAATCTTTTTCATTGGTATAGCCAATAAAATGTTTTCGTAAATCAGCTGAGAAGTATCAAAATAGTAATCTTCCTTCGGAATAACGATGATTTCTTCGTGAGTGTCATCGTATTCATTACCGAATTTAATAATGTATTTTGTGCTACTTTCTATCGTGTAATCAAAATTTTCATTACTAATATCACAAGTGAGTTCTACTGTTCCTTTGATATCCAGCCATAATTCTAAAAAAGTAGTTCGCTTTTCTAATTTAGCATTGACCTTAATATTCGGGTTTTCAAACTCTTGCTCCGTGTCGAAAAATGAAAAGAACGCTTCTTTTACTTCAAATTCAAACTCGTGGATTCCATCTTTGAGTCCAGAGAAGATAATTCTATAATTTTTTATCCTGTCCATAAATTTGAGTGTGCAAAGATAAACTATTTTTTAAAATTAACAAATTATTTTAAGCATCTTTTGTTTTTCTTTGTTTGGTTTTCTGAAAATTAGGCATTTTTTGAGGTTCTAATTGGTTTTCTTTTAGTTCCTGAAATTCTTTTCTGTGTTTAAAAATCTCAATCGCCTTGAAAATAGCTTCCGAAAAACTTTTCTCATCAGCTTTATTTTGTCCTGCAATATCATACGCCACACCGTGGTCAGGGGAAGTCCTAATGAAAGGCAATCCCGCTGTGAAGTTTACACCATCCGTATAAGCCAAAGTTTTAAAAGGCGTTAAACCTTGGTCGTGATACATGGCTAAAACTGCATCGAATTGTTTATACTTTTCAGGTTGAAAAAAACTATCCGCTGGATAAGGTCCAAAAGCCAAAATACCTTTATCATTCAGTTCGTTGATAGCGGGAATGATGATTTCGTTTTCCTCCTTTCCTATTTTTCCACCATCTCCTGAATGTGGATTAAGCCCCAAAACCGCAATTTTTGGTTTCGTTACCCTAAAATCTTGCTTTAAAGTTTGTTCTAAAACTTTCACATTTTTAATAATTTCCTCTTTGGTGATTTTATTTGCCACTTCACTAATCGGAATATGATGCGTACACACCGCTACTTTCAATTCGTCGGTTACTAAAAACATTAAGCCTTTCTTTCCTGCTTTTTCTTCTAAAAAACCAGTGTGCCCCGCATGTTGAAAACCTTTTTCCATCATTTCATCTTTATTAATGGGCGAAGTAACCAAAACATCTATTTCGCCACTCAATAACGCCTCCGTTGCTGCTTCCAAAGAATCAATAGCCATTTGTGTGGACTCTTCTGTGGGCTGACCGAAGTTGACATTTATTTCTTCCTTTCGGAGATTAACCATATTGATTTTCCCTCTTTTGGCGAATTTTGGTTCGGTAATATAATTGTAGGTTTGTTGTACCTTAAAAATGTTTTTTTGGTAACTGAACAGTTTTCCTGACCCAAAAATAATGGGTGTGAAAAAATCGGTGATATTTTTGTTTTGAAGAGTTTTAATAATAATCTCTGTACTGATGCCATTAAAGTCACCAATAGAAATTCCTACTCTTACTTTTTCGTGTCTTGAACTCATTTTTATTATCTTTGAAGATTAATAATTTTTTACAAAAATAATAAAATAAAAATATGTTTACAGGAATTATAGAATCTACAGCAATTGTTAGGGATATTCAGCAGCAGAATTCCACGATAAAGTTTACTTTAACTTGTCCTTTTGCCAATGAATTGAAAATTGACCAAAGTTTAGCTCACGATGGTTGTTGTTTGACAGTGGTAGAGGTTTCTGACAAGACTTATGCTGTTCAGGCGATTGATGAAACTTTAAAGAAAACAAGGTTGAAAAATTGGCAAATTGGCACGGAAATCAATGTGGAAAGATGTATGAAAATGAACGGCAGATTAGATGGTCATATCGTTCAAGGTCATGTAGATGGTGTGGGGAAAGTGACACGAATTGAGGATAAGGACGGAAGTTATTATATTTCGTTTTCTTATGGTGAGGAAGTAGATTTTGTCACTGTTCCACAGGGTTCTATTACGGTAAATGGGGTGAGTTTGACGGTGGCGCATTCTGAGCAAAAATCTTTTTCTGTCGCCATCATTCCTTATACTTGGGAGTTTACGAATATGAAAAATTTGAAAATTGGCGATGAGGTCAATTTGGAATTTGATATTTTGGGGAAATATGTGGCACAACTTTTAAAAAAATAAAAATTAATATTTGAACAAAGGGAGATGAATTTAAGAGGAAAAATTTTCTGGGGCTTTTTATTGGTGACTTTTTTAACGATGCTGAGTTCTTCGGTGGTTTCGTATATATTATTGAAAAACAATGCTTTAGAAGAAAACTCTACGAAAATGCAGAAGAAGGCAAACGCCATTATGGCATCTTTAGATTATGCCATTGCGAGTAAAGAGTCTGTAAAGACGGCAGAAATCCCTTTGGTGTTGCAAAATAAAATTTTGGAAATCGCAGATATTAATAAACAAGATATTTTTATTTATGACCTTCAAGGTCGATTTTTATTATGTAGCAAAGATGAGCGATTGGTAGATAGAAAAGATATTGATAAAGATTTGCTAAGCAAAGTTTTAAAGACTCAAAATAGAGTGGATATTGAGGAGTATGATAATGATTTGAAGATCAATAGAATCTCTTCTTATTTATTGTTGAAAGATAATTTTTTGGAGCCAATAGCGGTCATTTATTTCCCCTATTATCATGACAATACAGCCTATTTAGATGTAGTAAATGAATATATTAAGTATATTTTAATCATAAATCTGGTGATTATTTTGTTTGGCGTTTGGCTCAGTTGGATTGTTTCGAGAAACTTAACAAGGTCGATGACTAAATTTTCCAAAATTATTACGGAAATTTCGCTTTTGGATGAAGAGAGTATGAGAGCAATACAATATTATAACAATGATGAATTGGGTGTTTTGGTGAAGGCTTATAATAGGATGATTGAAAAAATTAAAGGACATAAAAAGAAATTAATCTTAACTGAAAAAGAAAGTGCTTGGCGAGAGATGGCAAAGCAAGTCGCTCATGAAGTGAAAAATCCATTGACCCCAATGAAACTTACGATGCAGAATTTCAAAAGGAAATTCGATCCAGAAAGTCCAACGATTAAAGAAGATGTAAAAAAACTAACCGATGCTATGGTGGGGAATATTGACTTGGTAGCTCGTGTGGCTGATGCCTTTTCGCAATTTGCAAAACTTCCTGAACGAAACGATGAAGATTTGGAGATTAATCAAGAGATACAGGATGTTTTAGCGATGTTTGATAATAGTACGACTTTATTCAGTTCTAATCATGAGGAAATTGTCATGCGAATGGATAGCGTTTACCTTGGGAGAATTATTACGAATTTGGTTAAAAATGCGGTTCAAGCAACAGCGGAAGAAAGAGAGAATATTGTAAAAGTGAGAACCGAAAAGCTCAATGATAAGATTAAAATAACCGTTGAGGATTCTGGAAAAGGAATTCCTGAGACCATAAAACCTAAAATTTTCACCCCTAATTTCACTTCCAAAAGCGGTGGTTCGGGATTAGGTTTAGCAATGGTGAAGAAGATGGTGGAAGATTATCAAGGAGAAATTTATTTCACTTCAGAGGATGGAAAAGGAAGCGTGTTTACTATCGAATTACCTATTTTATAATGAAAAAATTCAGATTCCAACAGTTTGAAATCCAACAATCCAAAAAAATATTTAGAGTAGGGACAGATGCCGTTTTATTGGGCACCTTGGCGAATATAGAGCATTCTGAAAATATTTTAGAAGTAGGAACAGGAACGGGAATTATATCGCTCATGTTGGCTCAAAGAAATCCAAAAGCCCATTTTTTAGGCTTAGACATTGACGAAAATGCCGTGGAGTTCACTCGAATAAATTTTAAAAATTCGCCATTTTCGGATAGAATGCGTGTTATTCTACAAGATTTTAAGCATTTTCACACTGATTGCCAGTATGATTTAATTATTTCTAATCCGCCGTATTTTGAAAAGAACGTCTCTGATAAAGATGTGGTGGCAAGGCAAAGATTGACTTTGGATTTTGAAAGTTTAGTTCAAAAATCAGTAGGGTTACTCACCGAAAATGGAAGGTTGTGTATTATTATTCCATTTGAGTTTTCCAACGAGGTGGAAAAATTTGCCCAAAAGGAAAATTTATTTCTCAAAACGAAAATCAATATTTATGGCATCCAAGGAGGGAAACAAAGGCGAGTGATTTTAACTTTCTCCAAGCAAGCTCAAAAGGTTTTGGAAAGGGATTTTGTGATAGAAAAAAGTCCGAGAAACTACTCGGACGAATATTTAGCAATCACTAAGGATTTTCATATTTTTGGTTGATATTCTTACTCAAAAAGTTCACTCGTATTCAAGGTGCTGACTTTTCCATTTTCACACCTGATGGCTTCTCCCGGGAAATTTTGAATCATGTGATAATCGTGCGTTGCCATAATAACAGCAGCGTGGTTTTCATCGGCGACTTTCTTTAGTAAACTCATAATTTCGTTAGAAGTTTCTGGATCAAGGTTCCCCGTAGGCTCATCTGCCAAAATCAATTCTGGATGATTGAGTAAGGCTCTGGCAATAGCAACCCTTTGTTGCTCTCCACCAGATAACTCGTGAGGCATTTTGTGTTTTTTAGTTTGCATTCCTACACTTTCCAAAACTTCATCTATTCTTTTATCAGCCTCGTTTTTGTTTTTCCAACCAGTTGCTTCCAAAACGAATCTCAGGTTTTTTTCTACAGTTCTATCATTTAATAATTGGAAATCTTGGAAAACAATACCTAATTTTCTTCTTAAGTTGGGGATGATGGAAGTTTTTAATTTTGATAGGTCAAAACCTACCACTTCCCCTGTTCCTTTGGCTAAAGGAATATGCCCATAGAGGGTTTTCAATAAAGAACTTTTCCCTGCTCCCGTCTTTCCGATAAGGTAGCAAAATTTACCTTTTTGGATTTGTAAATTCACATCGCTTAAAACCGTGAAGCTTTTCTGAGCGATTGTGGCGTTGGTTAGGCTGATGATATTTTCTTCGTTTTCGTTTTTATGAGGCATCTTTTTATTTTAATCTATTGAGTTCAAAAGTAAGTAAAATTTTGTTCTCTACTAAATTTTTAATGAATTTTAACAATGATTTTTTATAGCATAGCTCTAGCACACAACGAAAGTACATTTAATAGAGCTTTTCATAAACTATCATTGATTTAATGAAATGCTCTTTTTTGTTCATTTTGCCTTGAAGCAAAAGAACCAAAAATTCAAGGTTTTTATCTGTTATTTATTATTATTTATTGGTCAGATGGAACCTTAACGGTTTCATAAGGCGATTGCTCCGCATCGCTCATACTCCTCCTTTCGTGCTTGTTTGTTGAAAAATTAAAATCTCACTTATCCCTTAAAATTTTTCAACAACGCAACTACACTCAGTATTTCGCTATCGCTGTATGAAAACCACCTGCACGTTAAATGATTGCGTTCAAATTGCCATTAACAACAAAAAATGCTCAAAAAATAAATTTTCAAGCATTTTATAATTTCATTTAGAGTGTAGAATTATCTTTTCGCTCTTACGCTACTCACTGTTAATCTTTTTCTACCTTTTGCTCTTCTCGCAGCCAAAACTCTTCTACCGTTTGGCGTGGACATTCTTTCTCTGAATCCGTGCTTATTTCTCTTTTTTCTCTCTGATGGCTGGAATGTTCTTTTCATTACTGATTATATTTAATTCTGTAATTATTCTTCTTTAATTTTCAGACTGCAAATATAGAAGTTTTTTTTTATTGTGCAAAATAATGTAGTAATATTTTTAATTCGCCTTTTGAAAACTAAATATTAAATAATCTTAAATGGTTTAATATTAATTAGTTAAATTTAATTAAAATACTTATTTCGTTTTTTAAAAAAATGCACCAACGCAATGTTGATGCATGAATATGATAATGATTAAGTCTTTAATCTTTTACGCTTAATGTTTATCTTTTAACTTTAAAAGCTTCTAATCCAGGGAAAATAGCATTAGAACCTAAACTTTCTTCAATTCTTAAAAGTTGGTTGTATTTTGCCATTCTATCAGAACGAGATGCAGAACCTGTTTTAATTTGTCCACAATTCATTGCTACCGCTAAATCCGCAATTGTAGCATCTTCCGTTTCTCCTGAACGGTGAGACATTACAGAAGTATAAGCGTTATTTTGTGCCATTTGAACCGCCGCCATCGTTTCAGAAAGCGAACCAATCTGATTTACTTTCACTAAAATAGAATTAGCTGTATCGTCTTTAATTCCTTTTGATAAACGCTCTACATTGGTTACAAATAAATCATCTCCTACCAACTGAACTTTATCTCCGATTTTGTCCGTTAACATCTTCCATCCTTCCCAATCGTCTTCGTGCATTCCGTCCTCGATAGAAATAATTGGATATTTTTCTGTTAGTTCCGCTAAATAAGCTACTTGCTCTTCTCTTGTTCTAATTGCTCCTGAATCGCCTTCAAACTTTTTATAGTCATATTTTCCATCTACGAAAAACTCCGAAGAAGCACAGTCTAACGCCAACATAATATCGTCTCCTGCCTTATATCCTGCCTTATCAATAGCCTTGATTAAAGTATCTAACGCATCTTCTGTACCGTTGAAAGTTGGTGCAAAACCTCCTTCATCTCCTACGGCAGTAGATAATTTTCTTTCTTTCAAGATTGATTTTAGGGCGTGGAAAATTTCGGTTCCTTTTCTCAAAGCGTGAGAGAAAGAATCTGCTTTTACAGGCATAATCATAAACTCCTGAAATGCAATCGGTGCATCAGAATGCGAACCACCATTAATAACATTCATCATCGGAACAGGTAGCGTATTTGCATTTACGCCTCCTACATATCTATACAAAGGCATATGTAAAGATTTTGCCGCTGCTTTTGCTACTGCCAAAGAAACGCCTAAAATAGCATTTGCCCCTAATTTAGATTTATTTGGCGTGCCATCTAAATCAATCATAATATCATCGATTAAATTCTGCTCCGTTACAGGCAAACCAATTAATTCTGGCGCAATGATTTCTTTTACATTTTCTACGGCTTTCAAAACGCCTTTTCCTAAATACTCGTTTCCACCATCTCTCAATTCTACGGCTTCGTGTTCACCTGTACTCGCTCCAGAAGGAACGGCTGCTCTTCCCATAAAACCATCTTCTGTGTAAACATCCACTTCTACAGTCGGATTTCCACGAGAATCTAAAATTTGTCTTGCTTCGATATAAGAAATATAACTACTCATTGTTTAAATTTTTAATATTTACATTTAGTGGCAACAAAATTAATTAAAAAAAAGCAAACCAGCGATTTGAATGATGAAAAAGTTTGAAACGCTTTTGTCTTTGCATTTTGAGTTTTAGTTTTGTTTTACAAGTACAGCATTTTTAGGCAGAGGTTCCGGAAACTTTTCTGCATAAAAATAAGGACAATCTTGAGTAATCATATTTGACCAATAGGAAAACTTCCAGTTGAGTTTTGTTTTAGTACTATCGGTAAATTCAATAAATATCAATCCATTTAATCCACATAAGTCTTTATCTCCATATGATAATAAATATTTATTTGTATTTTTTTTTATTCCTCCCCCTTTAATTTTTGCATCAGTATCAGATATATTGGTATTATCAAATAATACTTGATTTGTATTCTTATCAATTACTTTAAATTTTCCAATTAACCTATCTTTATATTGTTTTAATGGCCACACGTAAATATGTTCCAATTTTGTAAATGTTATAAAAATAGTTTTATTTTTCCAAGAGGCTTTCCAAGTTCCTTCATAATCTTGCAACTCATTATTAGTGTCTTTTAAATAAGAATTTTGAGGCATTTCGCCGTATGTTCTTAAAGGATAAGTTTGTGCAGTACAAGACGCCCCAAGTGTCAGTAAGGTAATATAAATTAATTTTTTCATTGTAAATAATGAATTCGTTAAACTGACAAATTTAATTAAAAAAAGCAAACTAACGATTTGAATGATAAAAAAGTTGGAGTGTCTTTATTATAGAATATGTTTAGTTATTTTATGCCTCAAAACACCTGTGTTTTACGGGTTTAGCTAAAAACAATTCATGCCAATAGTGAGAAATAAAATAAAAGTTGTATATTTGCACACGAATTAATGGATGAATGGGAAGGCTTTCGGTGAGAATGCCTTTTTTTGTAGAAAATATTTTAAAGATATGAGTGTCAAATTAGAAACAAAAGTAAGAGAACTTTTAGCGGTTTTTTTAGAAAGTCGTCAGGATTTATTCTTGGTTGATTTAAAGTTTTCTTCGGCAAATGATATTGTGGTGATTTTAGATGGTGATAATGGAGTTTCTTTACAAGATTGCCTTGATGCCAGCCGCTCTATCGAGAATAATTTGGATAGAGAAGAGGAAGATTTTAGTTTGCAAGTGATGTCTGCGGGACTTAGTGAGCCTTTAAGCTCTGTTCGCCAGTACAGAAAAAATATCGGTAGAAAATTAGAAGTTTTATTAATCGATGACCAAGAAGTAGAAGGCGAACTTTTAGCAGTAGAGGAGGAACATATTACACTAAAATTAAAATATAGAAAGAAAAAAGACATCGGAAAAGGAAAAATGACGGTAGTCGAAGAAAGAGCAATCGCTTATTCAGACATTAAGAAAGCGAAAGTGAAAATAAGTTTTAAGTAAAAAAAAGGAATAAAATAATATATGGACAGTTTAGCATTAATAGAAGCATTTGGTGAGTTTAAAGAAGAAAGACACATCAGTAAAACAGAGCTGATGGCGATTATCGAAGACGCTTTAAAAACGCTTTTGAGAAAGAGGTATGACTCTGACGACCATTTCGATGTTATTGTGAATCCAGACAAGGGAGATTTTCAGATTTTCCTTAACAAAACCATTGTAGAAGACGAAATGTCGGAAGATGATGATTTGGAAATTGAAATTTCGGAGGCAAAGAAAATTGATCCTACATTCGAAATTGGTGAAGATTATACAGAAGAAATTCCTATTGCTAAATTGGGAAGAAGAAGTATATTGACTTTAAAGCAAATCTTAGCTTCAAAACTTCAAGAGCATCATAACGCCTTTTTGTATGAAGAGTTCAAGGAGAAGATTGGAGAAATCGTTATCGGAGAAGTTCATCATATCAGAAGACAACAAGCGATCTTACTAGACGATGAAGGAAATGAGTTTATTCTACCGAAAGACAAGCAAATTCCATCTGATTTCTATAAAAAAGGAGAAAGTATCAGAGCATTAGTGGAATCGGTAGACTTTAAAGGTTCCAAACCTCAGATTATCGTATCGAGAACTTCGCCTGTTTTCTTGGAAAAATTATTAGAATTAGAAATTCCAGAAGTACAAGACGGTACTATTTTAATTAAGAAAGCGGTAAGAATTCCTGGTGAAAAAGCAAAAATTGCCGTAGATGCTTATGATGATAGAATAGATCCAGTTGGTGCTTGTGTTGGGATTAAAGGTTCTCGTATTCACGGTGTGGTAAGAGAATTAAGAAATGAAAATATTGATGTTATTCAGTGGTCTAAAAACCAAGAGATTTTGGTAAAAAGAGCATTGGGGAACGTTACCATTAATAAAATAGAACTTGACGAGGAAAATAACCATGCGTTGGTGTATACGCCAGTGGAGGAAATCTCGAAAGTGATAGGTAGACAAGGTCAAAATATTCGTTTAGCCTCTTGGTTATCAGGTTACGAAATAGATGTTTATAGAGAGACTAATGAAGAGGATGATGTAGAACTTACGGAGTTTGAAGACGAAATAGAAACTTGGGTAATTGACGAGTTTAAGAAAATAGGTTTAGAAACAGCAAGAAGCGTTTTAGATAGAGATACAGACGCACTGGTCAACCTTGTAGATTTAGAAGAGGAACAAATAGATGATGTTAAAGCTATTTTGAAAGAAGAATTAGAAGGATAATATTAGGGTCAATTACAAAACATTAAATTAAAGTATATTTTTATATGCCAAAAAAGATTAGATTAAACAAAGCGGTAAAGGAATTTAATATTTCAATGACGAGATTGGTAGAGTTTTTACAATCTCAAGGATTTGAAGTGCAAAAAAATCCCAACGCACAATTAGAGGAAGCGGCATACTCGGCGTTACAAAACGAATTTGCTCAGGATAGTGAGCAGAGAAAGGCTTCGCACGAAGTGGTGATTTCGAAAGTGCCAGAAGAAAAACTGGCGATTGAGGAGCCTAAAAAGAAAGACAAGGTAATTAAAGCTAAGGCAGAGAAGCCTCAAACTAAAGTTTTAGGTAAAATAGATCTTGAACCTAAAAAGCAGAAAGAAACGCCTAAAGTGGAGGAAAAAGAGGAAGCTCCAAAAGTAGAAGGTAAAGAAGAAAATACAAAGGAAAAACTAGCCGAAGAAAGCAAGTCAATCAAAAAAACATCTAAAGAAGGTAAAAAAGAAATCAAAGTAATTGATAAAATTGATTTATCTCAAGTAGAAAAAAGTGCTAGACCTTCTAAGAGAAAGAAAAAAGTAGAGGCTCCTAAAGAAGAAAAACAGGAACAACCTGTTGCTCAAAAAGAAGAAACTACTCCTGTGAAAACAGAGGAAAAGAAAGAAGAAGCAAAACCTTCGGCTCCTCAGGAAGTAGAGGATTATACCGAAAAATCTTCGGAATCGGATACGATCAAAACGGCATATAAAAAATTAGACGGTCCTAAAATCCTAAAAGAAAAAGTGGATTTATCTCAATTTGCTAAAAAACCTAAGAAAAAGAGAAAGAGAATTGAGAAAAAACCAGCAGGTAATAATAGCCAAAAAGCAGGGGCTAAAAATACCACTGGCAATAGACCTAATAGCAACCAAAGAGGAGGGAATCGTTCTAACAATAGAGGAAAAGGACGAAGAGGAAGAAGAAACGAAAAGGTAATGCCAGTAGAACTTACCGAAGAGCAAGTTCAAAAACAGATTAAAGAAACATTAGAGAAACTTACCAACAAAAAAGGAGGTAAGTCTAAATCTGCAAAATATAGAAGAGAGAAAAGGTCTTTCAGAAGGGAGCAAGACGAACTTCAACAAGAAATGGCAGCGGAAGATAGAACGCTGAAAGTAACCGAATTTATTACCGTAGATGAATTGGCAAGTTTAATGGATGTCGCTCCTACGGATGTGATTTCTGCTTGCTTCTCGCTTGGGGTAATGGTGACCATGAACCAAAGATTAGAGGCGGATACCTTAACATTGGTAGCCGATGAGTTTGGTTATAAATTAGAGTTCTCAGATGCCGAATTAGAAGAATCTGAGGAAGACGAAGTTCAAGATGCAGAGGAAGATTTATTACCAAGATCACCTATCGTTACCGTAATGGGACATGTAGATCACGGTAAGACATCATTGTTAGACCACATCAGAAGTGCGAATGTAATTGCTGGAGAGTCAGGAGGAATTACACAGCATATCGGTGCGTATCATGTACAATTGGAGTCAGGGAAAGAGATTACTTTCTTAGACACTCCAGGGCACGAAGCCTTTACAGCGATGAGAGCCAGAGGTGCTCAGGTAACCGATGTTGTAATTATCGTCATTGCGGCAGATGACGATGTGATGCCCCAAACCAAAGAAGCGATTGCTCACGCTCAAGCGGCGGGAGTACCAATGGTAATTGCTATTAATAAGGTAGATAGACCAACGGCGAATGCAGATAAAATTAGAGAGCAACTTTCTGCAATGAATATCTTGGTAGAAGATTGGGGAGGAAATATCCAATGTCAAGAGATTTCTGCGAAGTTTGGAACTAATGTTAATGAACTTTTAGAAAAAGTAATATTGGAGGCTGATATGTTAGAGTTGAAAGCCAACCCAAATAGAATTGCACAAGGAGTTGTTATTGAAGCTTCTTTAGATAAAGGTCGTGGATATGTCTCTACGATGTTGATTGAAAAGGGAACTTTGAAAGTAGGAGATTATATCGTAGCAGGTAAAAACCACGGTAAGGTGAAGGCTATGTTGGACGAAAGAGGACACAAATTAAAGACTGCGGGTCCTTCTACTCCTGTGATTGTTTTAGGATTAGACGGAGCTCCTACTGCTGGGGATAAATTTAAAGTGTATACCGACGAAAGCGAAGCCAAGTCTATCGCAAGTAAAAGAGATCAGTTGCAAAGAGAACTTTCTGTAAGAACCAAAAAACATACTACTTTGGAGGAATTGGGAAGAAGAATTGCATTGGGAGATTTCAAAGAATTGAACATTATCCTAAAAGGAGATGTGGATGGTTCTGTAGAAGCACTTTCTGACCAATTACAAAGGTTATCAACAGAAGAAATTAATGTTAATATTTTACATAAAGGAGTTGGACAAATTACCGAATCCGATGTGAATTTAGCAACAGCATCTGATGCCATCATTATCGGATTTAATGTGAGAGCAGGTGTAAGTGCGAAACAATTAGCCGATAAAGAGGAAATTGAAATTAGAACTTATTCTGTGATTTATGCTGCTATCGAAGAGGTAAAAGAAGCGATGGAAGGATTACTTTCTCCAGAGATTAAAGAGCAGGTGCTTGGTAATGTAGAAATTAGAAACTTGTTTAAGATTTCTAAAGTTGGAACCATTGCAGGTTGTATGGTCTTATCTGGTAAGGTGACGAGAAATGCTAAGATAAGAGTATTGAGAGATGGAATTGTAAAACATGATGGTGTATTAGAAAGTTTGAAACGCTTTAAAGACGATGTAAAAGAAGTCAATAAGGGTTATGAATGTGGATTGAATATCAAAGGTTATAATGATATTCAAGAGGGTGACATCTTAGAGGTTTATGAAGAAGTCGAAGTGAAGAAAAAATTGAAATAAGTTAGTGACAAAACTAATTTAAAATTGAAGAGAGGGTGAAAACTGAGTTTTTGCTCTCTCTTTTATTTCAAGACAAAGTGAACATAAAAGAAAATTTTATTAAGTTTAGTTTATACAAAATCTTTATCAGGGTGAAATCATACTTTTGATAATGTTAATTAATTTAATTAATTGATAATGAACGATTTGTTAGTTTGAATAGAAGGGGGCTAAGTTTTAACCTCGGAAAAAAGACCTCGGAAATATAGGCGTTAAGAAAATGAAGTTGAAAATCGTTAAAAAATTTCTTGTGTTCGATGCAAGTGAGGGGGAAAGTGGTGGAGCAAGTTTTAGAAATTTTAGATTTTTGACTTTATTTTTAGCCGAATTTCCGCAGTCTTGAATTTTTGGCTCTTTTGTTTCAAGACAAAAGAGTGATTGTTAAATTGGATTATTTTATTTTTAACCTATTGTAACGAAGTGTGATTTTGCCTTGAAATCTTTATTCATAAATCATATCATTTATTTTAATATGCTTACTTTTGTAGATTAAATAATGAATTCAATGAGATTATTTTTTTTATTCTTGTTACTATCTGCATTGGGTTTCGCTCAGGTTAAACCAAAAGATTCCGTGAGTGTAGGAACTAAAAAATCCAAGGATGCTATTGTGGTGGATGCTGGAAAAAAGGACAGTGTTACCATTTTTAAACCTACCATTTACGATTATAAAATTCAGCGCCAATACGGAGCCAAAAGTATTTTGGATACCGTTTTGACTTACAATAAAACCTATATTTTTACCCAATATAATAATAAGGATGATTTTGGAAAGTTGAGGTTTGCTAATATTGGAAGTGGCTTCAATCCTTTGGTGTATGAAAATAACACCAAACAAAATTTGAGTCTTTTACCAACGAATAAATCTTATGGCATTATTGGGCAAAACGAAGTCAATTATTATAATGTTAAAACTCCAACCACGCTTTTTGTCCTTCATAACGGAATGAACGAAGGAATGGCGCTTAATACGACTTATACCCAGAATATTGGAAAGCAATTTAATTTCGCCATAGAATATATGGGGCTGAGGTCAAAAGGGTATTATCGAAATTCGCTCTCTGCGAGTAATAATGTTGTCTTAGCTTCCCATTATATCACCAAAAAACAGAATTATGAAATCTTCACGCATTTTATTCATCAGAATGTTAAAAATGAAGAAAACGGAGGAATTGTAGCCGACGAATTATTCCTTAATGGAGATGATTCATCTCGAAATCGTCAAAATATGCAGGTGAATTTAGAGGGTTCAGACTCTCGGTTTTCTTATCGAAGATGGTATCTGACACAGCAGTTTTCTTTGTTTAAATCGCCAAAGTTTCCTTTTAAAATTAGGCATACTATTTTTCATCAAGGAAATAAATACCGCTATTCTCAAACGGCTACACAAAATTATTTCATTAATGATGCTACTAATTCCCAAAATGAATTAAATGCCAGCTATCCATTGAACACACAAAAGTTTAGTAATAATTTCAGTAATGCTTTTGCTTTGGTTTTTGATGATGAAAAAATAAAATTTGATGGAGGAGTTCGCTACCAAATGAAAAATATAGGTGTTGAAAATTTGGTGGACAAAATCAAGGAAAATCGTTTAGGAGTATTGGGGAATGTGCAGGTAAAATTATGGGATAAAATAGAACTGAAATCCTTTTTGGAATACTCCAATGGGAAACAATGGGGAAATTATCTAAATTCTCGAAACCGCTTTAAGCTTCAACCGATAAAAGGGTATTGGCTTAATGGAAAAGTCAATTTCCAATCTTCGGCACCGAGTTTTAATTACCTTATCAATCGTTCCATTTATAAAAAGTTCGATTACCAATGGACAGATTATCAGCATCAGAATATTTTGGAAGTGGGTGGAGAAATGGGCTTAAAATGGTTCGATACCAAAGTCTTTGCCAATTATTTCCGAATTGATAATTTCACGTATTTTAATGAAAATTTTCAACCCCAACAAAGTGGCGAGAGTTTGAATGTTTCTCAAATTGGAGGAGAAGCATTATTCAGGTACAAAGATTTTTATTTGAACACAAGATTACTTTTTCAGAAGAATTTAACGCAGGATGAATTATTGCCAATGCCTCATATTATTGGGCGGATGAATGTTTATTATCAAGCTAAAGCCTTTAAAAATAAGGCGGAAGTTCAGACGGGAATAAAAACCATGTATTTTTCAAAATTCAAATCAAGGAATTTCATGCCGATTTATAATGAATATGTTTTACAAGGCAATGCAACGAACTTTCAAATCGGAAATCGCCCTTTGATAGATGCTTATTTTAATCTAAAGGTGAAACGAATGTTTATCTTTTTGGAGGGACAAAATATGTGGAGTTTAATTCAGCATAATCAAAATTATACAGCACCACATTATCCGTATTCGGATTTTAGAATTAACTTAGGTTTGGTTTGGTATATGATACATTAGTAGTTAGGTGTTAGGTGGTCGGGCTTAGTTAAGATAATTATTTTTAATTCCCAACTCCTAATCTCCAATCCCTAAAATAAAAATATGAAAAAAAATAAAGAGATTGCTTTTATAGATATTCCGACGATTCCTCAGCAGATTAAAGATTTGCTGATGGGAAAATTGGAAGATTTTCAAGAGGACACTTTTTCGTGGGACAATTTTGAAAGAAAAATACAGGCAAAATCTCCCTTTTTTACAGATGAAAAAAGAAAGGTTTTGCATCGTGTTTTATCTGAACAGTTGTCTGATTTTCAACTGTCTGAAAAGCAAGGCTTCAATCTTGAATCATTAAAAGATAAAAAGACTTTCACGATAACCACAGGGCATCAGCTGAATTTATTTTCGGGTTCGGTTTTCTTTATTTATAAAATCTTACAAACGATTAAAACGGCTGAAGTTTTAAACCAAAAATTCCCTGATTATCATTTTGTTCCGATATTTTGGTTAGCAACGGAAGACCATGATTTTGAGGAAATTAATCATTTTAAAACCGCTACGAAAAAATATCAGATTCATGCCGAGAGTGGAAATGCTGTTGGAAGAATAAAAATAAATGATATCACTTTTATCAAAGAGTTTGAGCGAGATGTCAAATGCTTGCCTTTCGGAGCAGAGTTGGTGAAATTAATGAAAAAGGCTTATCAAAAGGGAAAGACTTTAACCCAAGCGACGCAAGAGGTGGTTCAGTATTTATTTGCTGATAGAGGATTGTTATTTATCGATGGCGATGAAAAGGCATTCAAGGATCAAATGATTCCATTATTTGAGAAGGAACTTCAAGATTTTGATTTGATGAAGAAGAGTCAGAGAAATCGTGATTTTTTAACGCAAAAGTATGGCAAAGTACAAGTTAATCCGAGGGAGATTAATTTGTTTTATCTTTCGGATACAAGAAATAGAATCGTGAAAAATGGCGAAAAATGGTCAGTTCTAGATAAAGATATTCATTTTACGAAATCCGACTTAGCAATGGAGTTGAAAAATCATCCAGAGCGATTCAGTCCTAATGCTTTGCTTCGCCCTGTTTTTCAGGAGATGGTTTTGCCGAATTTAGCCTATATCGGTGGGAATGCGGAAATCATGTATTGGCTCGAATTGAAAGACTATTGTAAGGCTCATCAAATCCCTTTTCCTATTTTAATTCCGAGAAATTCTATTTTGTTTTTGGATGAAAAAACAGTGAAGAAAGTAGAGCGATTGAATTTCAAAATAGATGATTTTTTAGGTGATATTCAATCTATTATCAATCAAAAAATATTGGATAATCATGAGGTTTTAGCCTTAATGAACCAACAAAAAGAAAGTTTAGTTCAACAGTTTAAAGCCATTAAGGATGAGGCTGTTAAAACACATATTTCATTTAGAAATTTGGTGGAGGCAGAGGAAACGCGTCAATTGAAATCTTTTGAGCGAATGAAAAAAAGGCTATTGAAAGCCGAACGAAAAAGACATCAGGAATATGTTGGTCGGGTAGAGGATTTATATCAAAAAATTCATCCCAGTGGAGTTTGGCAAGAGCGGATTTTCAATTTCAGTGAATTCTATCTCTTTAAAGGTGAAAAATGGTTAGATTTTTGCTACGATGTAATGCAAATAAAAAAAACAGTCCTAATTATTGCCGAAAATTAATTATAAAAGTGTAATTTTGTTACACTATACATGTTTGAATTATGAAAAAAATCATTCTACTATTAAGTCTACTCAGTTCGATTTTGTTTTTCTCACAAAAGACACATACTGTTGTCAAAGGAGATAACCCTTATCGAATTTCTAGAACTTATAATATTCCTTTATCGGAAATTTATAGATTAAACCCTGAATTAAAAACAACACCTTTATCCATTGGTCAGGTGATTAGATTGTCTGATAAATCCGCTAAAAAAGGATCTACTCCTTCAAAATTAGGAGCGATAATTATTGAGCCTAAGCAAACCATTTATGGGATTACTAAAAAATATCATATTTCTGAAAAGGAGTTAAGAAAACTTAATCCTAATTTGGATAACCAAATGAAAATAGGAGATAAGGTCGCTTTGCCATTAGCTAAAATTAAGAAATACGCCAAGGGACAAGAATTTGTAACCCAAGAACAAACGAAAGGGAAAGACTTAGCCAAGGATAAAATAAAAAATATAGAAAAACCTGTTGTTCCCGTAGAAAAAAATTATAATATAGCCGAAATTTCTAGTGACAATTATTTGATATATAAGGTAAAATCTCAGGATACACTTTTTGGAATCATCAATTCTTTTAATGTGAGTATTGAGGAGTTAACCGCTTTGAATCCTCAGTTGTCGAAAGGCTTGAAGGCTGGGATGAAGTTAAAAATTAAAAAATCACCTACAACGTATACCTCAAAAGAAAAAGGTGTTTTAAATATTGCCGTTATAGTGCCTTTAGGATATAAAGAAGACAAATTAACTTATCGGAAAATGTCTTTGGAGTTTTTGAAAGGAGTAAGGTTTGCTTTGGAGAGAAATGTAGCCAAAGGAAAAAAGATAAAAGCTCATTTTATTGATGGAGGAACAGGGGTTAATTTTAAGAAATCTTTGCAGAAACTTGATAAATCAAAAGCAAATTTAATCATAGGTCCTTTCTTTAAATCCGATTTGTTTGAAATCTTGTCCGAAGTTACTGATATTCCTGTGGTTGCACCGTTTTCTAATTCGAAAGATTTGTACCATTACCCTAATTTGATCATGGTGCAAACCGATGAACAAAATTATGCAGATAGAATTGTTTCGGAGGTGATAAAAGCGAAGCATAAACAAAAAATTTATATTGTTGGTGATAATCAATATGGGAAATATATTGAGCAAGGTATCAAAAAAGAGTATTCAGATGCCAATATACAAATCGTAAAGTCGGCTCAAAATATTGAGCTTTCAAAAAATATGATGACAGGGAAGTTAATTCCTGCAACGCTTATTTTAGCAACCAAAAATAAAAAAGAAGGGCAGGTTTTCGCTAATAAATTAGTCGAGTTGGCAGGAGAAACAGAAGGGATTAATGCGTATAGTATGTATTTTACGGGAGCGTTTGAGAATGCTGAAAAATTACCTGCTTTACGAAAGGCACATTTGGTTTACTTGATGGATAGAAAAATCAATAGAAGAGGACGTTTCGAGAAAGAGGTTTTAAGTAGTTATAAATCAAAGTATTGTGAGAATGAGCCTTCTAAGTATGCCGTTATTGGTTTTGATATCGTGAATGATATGATCAGTAGAGAAAATGCCAAAGCAGAAATTTTCAAAAAAATAAAAACGGAACAAACTCAATTGGCAACGAAGTTTAAATTTGTTCAGGCTAAAAAAGGCGGTGCCTATATTAATACAGGTTACCGAGTAGTAAGATTGAGATAATTGGTGCGAAGCTTCTGTTTTCGTTTATTTCACTTGATTGAGTGAAGATAACCCATTCTTTATTTCCACACTCAGCTGAAAAAAAAGCTGTATATTTGTGGTTTCAAATTTTTCATTATGTCGAAATCATTAATTCCAAAATTGGAGGCGATTAAGCAACGCTACAACGAGGTGGCAGATTTAATCATTCAGCCTGATATTATCAACGATAGAAAACAATATTCTAAACTGAATAAAGAATATAGCGATTTGGGTAAAGTCGTGAAAGTCTTTGATGAATATACCGCAACGCTTAATACCATTGCAGAATCTGATGAAATCATTGCTGATAGTACAGATAAGGAATTTGTGGATTTAGCCAAAATGGAAAAGCAAGAGGCTTTGGAGAAAATTCCTGCTTTTGAGGAAGAACTCAAGGTTTTATTAATTCCAAAAGACCCTGCTGATGATAAAAATGCTATTATCGAATTGAGAGCAGGAACAGGAGGAGATGAATCGGCAATTTTCGTCGAAGATGTCTATCGAATGTACACCATGTATTTCAAAAATAAAGGTTGGAGACACGAAGTAACCAGTGCCAATGAAGCTACAAGAGGTTACAAGGAACTGATTATGAAAGTGCAAGGCGAAGGTGTTTATGGAATAATGAAGTTTGAATCTGGTGTGCATCGAGTACAGAGAGTTCCCGAAACCGAATCTCAGGGAAGGGTGCATACTTCCGCTATTACGGTGGCGGTTTTACCTGAGGCAGAAGAGGTAGATGTGGAAATCAATCCTGCTGACATCGAAATGCAAACGGCTCGTTCGAGTGGTGCAGGAGGACAGAATGTAAATAAAGTAGAAACTAAAGTACAATTGACCCACAAACCAAGTGGTATTGTAGTGGTTTGTCAGCAAGCTCGTTCGCAGTTGGCGAATAGGGAAATGGCGATGGAAATGTTGCGTACCAAATTGTATGATATTAAACTGCAAGAGGTGCAAGGCGATATTGCGGCACAGAGGAAAACTATGGTTTCCACGGGAGATCGTTCGGCGAAGATTAAGACCTATAATTATTCTCAAGGGAGAGTAACCGATCATAGAATTGGGAAGTCTATTTATAACCTTGATGCTTATATGAACGGAGCGATAGATGAAATGATAGAGGCAGTTATCATTGCTGAGAATGCCGAAAAAATGAAAGGCGAGGAGTAGTAATTCTATTTTAATGCGTTATAAAATTCTTTTTATTTCCTCTTGGTATCCTAACAAATTAGAACCTACCAATGGTAATTTTGTGCAAAGACACGCAGAAGCCGTGGCTTTAGAACATGATGTGGAAGTCCTTCATGCTATAGGGGATTTTCACCAAAGGGAACACTATGTTTTTGATGAAAAGAAAATTAACGGTATTAAAACCCTAATCGTTTATTATAAAAAAACTCGTTTTGCTCCACTCAATTTTTGGAGGAGAATGAAAGCCTATTATAAAGGTTTTCAGCGAGTTCAACAACCAAATTTGGTTCATGCAAATGTGTTGCAGAATACGATGTTGTTTGCCGTATGGTTGAAAAAAAGAAAGGGAATCCCTTTTGTTATTTCGGAGCATTGGTCAGGGTTATTGGTAGAAAATCAATCTCGGTTATCGTTGGTTAAAAAATGGATCGCTCAATACATTGCTAAAAATACCGAATACATATTGCCTGTGTCTCATATTTTAGCAAAGGGAATCAAAAAATTAGAGGTTAAAAATACGCTTGTCGTTGGAAATGTGGTGGATACAGATTTGTTTTCATTGGTGAAAAAGGAAAGTGAAAAGGTTGTTTTTTTACATATTTCTAATTTAATCAAGATAAAACGCTGTGAATCAATCATTAGAGTGGCAAGTCGTTTATACCAAAAATATCCTTATTTCGAATTGCATATAGGAGGCGATGGAGATGTAAATGGGCTCCGAGAAACGCTTGCTGAGTATCATAGTCAAGATTTTACGAAAATATTTGGTGAAATAACACATCAAGAAGTCGCAAAAAAAATGCAAAATGCAGACTGCTTCTTGATTTTTAGCGATTTTGAAACGCAATCTTGTACGATTTTGGAAAGCTTTTCCACGGGAACGCCTGTAATAGCCACTAATGTTGGGGGAATTCCAGAGATTGTTTCGGAAAAAAGAGGAATATTGGTAGAAAAAGGAGACGAAAAAGGTCTTTTTAAAGCCATGGAAAGTGTTTTGTTAAAAAAGATTAACTTTGGCAATCAAGAAGAGATAAGAAATTATGCCGTACAACATTTTTCAAAAGAAAAGGTTTGCGAGCAATTTTCTAGCATTTATCATCAGGTTTTATCATCAACATCATGAGACAAATGTATGAATAGCCTTAAAGATTTCATTCGTTCTTTTATCGACAATAAAGGAGGATATGTTTTTTTATCTTTTTTTATAGGGAAGCTGACGGCTTTTTTGAGTTCGTTATTTCTCATCAGATTGCTCTCGGAAGAGGATTTTGGAATCATTACCAAGATTGTTTCTATTTTTGTTGTTTTCTTAGCATTTAATGGAATGGGAGCTTATCAAAGTTTGTTAAGGTTCGGGGCGATTGAAAAAGATAAAAAAAACAAAGATATTTTAACAGCCTATGCACTGAGAGTAGGAATGCTTTTTCAGGTTTTGATAAGTCTTATTTTTTTGATATTTAACTTTTTTTATATCAAAGATACTGAGACTAAGTGGTGGCTCATTATTGCTTTTTCTGTTCGTTTGATTGGTTTTTATTTTTATAATATCATTACGATTTATTACCGAATACATTTTAATAATAGCACTTTTGCCAAGATTAATAATGTGGTGAATATTTTTGGCTTGCTTAGCCTTATCGGTCTGACTTATTTTTTTGGACTAAAGGGTTATGTTTTTTCCATTGCGTTGTCGCCCTTTCTTTCTCTTTTTTGGTATAAAAAAGAGATTGTAAAACGAGTAACCAACATCACCATTGGTATTCGTGAATTTTGGGATTATGCGATTCATACGGCGGGGACGATGTTGCTCTCTGACCTTTTGTTTTCTTTGGATATTATTTTAATCAATTTCTTTTTGGACGAGGTGGCGATTGCCAATTATAAAACCACAATTTTACTGCCTGCGAATATCACTTTTTTGGCGATTGTTTTTATTCAGACGGATTATCCGAAGTTGGCAGAAAATTATCTGAATGCTAATTATTTAAAAAGATACATTGCTAATTATTACAAAATATTCATTCCTTTGAGTGGTGTCATATTGGGTGTCGGTTACTTTTTTGATGATGAAATTTTAAGTTTATTTTTTGGGCAAAGGTATAGCCATCGTTCTGACCATTTGTTTTTTATTCTTTTGTTAGGGTTCGTGGGAAGTATGTTACTTCGCAATTTATTTGGTAATCTGAATGCCGCTGTTGGAAAGGTCAAATATAATACCGTTATTTCGATACTGACTATCATTGTTTTACTGATGAGTGGATTTATTTTAATTCCGAAATACGAAATAATAGGTGTAGGGATAAGTATGTCGATGAGTTTAATATTCAGTGGAGTATTGTCTTTTGTATATTTTTGGACTTATTTGAAGCGGATAAATATCAACGGAGGTGCAGAATGATATTTCATTAGGCGAACTTTAAAGGTGAAGGGATGTTGTTACAATCGAATGGATATAAAGCTCAACATCAGTCTCAAAGCTTACGTCATGGGCTTTAGGGATTGAAATATTTTTATTAATACTCTCTTATTTCATAAATAATATGTACATTTGCGCGATCAAAAGGTATAATTACATACAAGATTTCTTTTCTCACACACCTTTTTTGGGTGTGTTGTTGGCTTTTTTGTGCTTTAATATTAGCCTATTGCAAGCCAACGATGCTAAGGGTTTTAAAGGCAAGTCTCATGATCAAATTCATTTGGTAGGAGGGGTAAAAGTGATTGAAAATAAGGTCTCCCCTCTTAAGTCAAGGTCTTCTCAAAAGCCTAAGATACTAATTCTCCAAAAAAAGAAAGTACAACAACTAGTTATCAAGCATAATACAGTTCACGCCACAAAGAATCCTGAGTCTATTTTCTTTTATTCAGTTATGGGTAGGGCATATAACAAATTGGCAAATTATGTACAAGTTTTATTATTGTTTTTGTCTTGTCAGTTAGGCTTGGTACTTTTATTTGTATTGGTTAAAAAAACAGGTAAAAAATATATTGATGTTTTCACGAGTAGATTTATAACCTATTCGCTATATTCTCGACCACCTACGTTTTTATAGGTGGAGTTTAAGAGCCTTTTTTTGATAAAAAACGCTTTTCAAAAAGCTTCTCTTTATTTTATAGTATCATTTCTTAGTTAAAAGATGCTTTTATATACTTTTTTTAGACATGAATTTTGTCACTCAAAATTCATGTCTAAGGAGGTTTAACTTTAAACAAAAAATACAATTTATGAATAGAAATTACAAAAAACACAGTTTTTTAAAGCTAGTAAGTTTATCCTTACCGCTTTTGTTTTTCCTTTTTGGAAGAACGGTTTATGGACAAAGTTGTCCTGAACAGATTCCTGCAGGAGCTCCCACGGTGGCACTTAACTCTTCGCAGGTGACGATGGATGTAGACAATAATTCGGGAACAAATCCAGGCTATGTAAATGCGATTACAATCGTAGGAGAACCTAATCCGTTTACCTACTTACATTTGCCAGATGGGGCAAGCTATAGTGTTCAAAATTACAATAATCCACAAGACCCTGCGAATGTATATGTTACCAAAGATGGTCAAGTGGTTAAAAATATTACGGATCCAGATTTTACAGACGCACTTATTGCTGCTAATTCTACTAGAGATTTAGATCATTATATGGGGTGGGATGATAATGTTGTAAATGGAGATTATGTGAATTTTACTTATTCTACTCCTATTAAATCCGCAGGGAATAGGTATGTAGTGGCAACAGAAAGATGGGGAAATAATCCCTATAAAGTGAGTGCGTTAGATCAAAATGGTAATATAATAGGAACAACCCGAGATATTATTCCAAAAGGTCACCCAAATACCAACTATATAGGTACAGGGTTTAATACTGGTAGTTACGATCAAGAAGTGTTTTATGCGGTATATCCCTTAACAGCACTTGTGCCTCCAGGAACAGAGATTTATGGAATTAGATTGACTCAAAATTCAGGAGCTTATGGTAGTACTGCAGATGATGGTGGAGATGGTAAAATTTTTATTTTGGCGGATCCTTTTACATTGGAGCAAGCTCCAAGTGTAGATATAGGACAAGGAGGTATTAGTATTACACATCCTACTTGTGAAAATAATACTGGGTCAATTTCGTTTTCTGCTTATGGAACAACAGGTTATGCTATAGAAACTTCTATTAATGGTGCGTCAGGGTCGTTTAGTGCATTAAATAACCCCGTTACTTATTCCAATTTAGCCCCGGGTGTACATACGCTTAGACTTCGTTATGTAGACTATCCAGACTGTTTTACGGATTATACTATAACCATAAACTCTCCTACAGGATGTTATAACTTAAGTTTAAACCCAGATTCAGGTTCAGGAGTTGAAGGAACACCATTTACAGTTCCAAATATCTTAGCAAATGACACTTTAGATGGTAATACACCAGCAATAGGGACGAATCCAGGAGAGGTATATGTTTCCAAATCGGGAACTTGGCCAGCAGGTATTACTTTAGATTCTGCAACAGGAGAAGTGAACATAGCAGGAACAGTGGTAGCAGGGACTTATACTCTTGATTATCGTGTATGTGTAATTGGTCTATGTTTAGATTGTCCTCCAGCTTTATGTAAGACGGAGACAGTAACGATAATAGTTATGCCTCCACTTACTGATTCAGATGGAGATGGTGTACCAGACATTGATGACTTAGATGATGATAATGATGGTATATTAGATGCTCATGAGAATCATTGTGTATTTGGTTTTTATGATGACTTTGGTACAGGTACTGAAGAAATTGAAACACCGTATATTAATTCTTCTCATTATACATTTAATGAAGATACAATCTATGATGGAGAATATACAATAGCTACTAGTCCCAGACCAGGAGCTGTTCAGAATGATTGGGATTCATGGAATACATTTACAGATCATACTGGAAACACAAATGGAAGAATGTTAATTGTGAATGCGGAATATGGTTCAGGGGAATTTTATAGGAGAACAATATCTGGATTTATACCAAATCGCCCTGTAAACTTTAAGTTTTATGTTCGTAATGTAATTAGTCCTGATATGCCAGAACCAGCAAAACCTAACATAACTTATAGCGTTGAAGATTCATCTGGTAATGTCGTTTTTACAGCGGATACAGGTGATATATTAGAAACCGCTGGTTGGGTAGAGTTGTCAGGAAGTATTGTGTCAGCAGAAACGGAATTAACATTGGTTTTAAGAAATAATGTCAATAATAATACACAGTTGACAGGGAACGATTTAGCAATAGATGATATTTATTTTGATCAACCTAAAGATTGTGACACCGATGGTGACGGCATCCCAGATCATTTAGACTTAGACTCTGATAACGATGGATGTTTAGATGCGATAGAAGGAGGAGGAAACTTCACGTATAATCACGTTGTCAATGCAGGAGGAACGGTAACCGTAGGAACAGGTTCTACAGCAGAGAATAAAAACTTAGGAAATACGGTAGATGCCAACGGAGTGCCAACAGTAGCAGGAGCAGCGGGACAAGGTGTAGGAACTTCACAAGATGCTGCTCAACAAGCAGATGAATGCGACCCTTGTAATGCTGGTAGTACTTTGTTTACCGATGTCGATGGTGATGGTGTAGGTGATAAGTGTGATT